>DAOTGE010000050.1:9131-19491 GCA_035446965.1 Eubacteriales bacterium | reverse complement strand
GGCGGCAAAGAACACAAAGAAACCGCCCTAAACGGGCGATCGTACAGCGCCGGATGAACCGGCACAGCCGAAAAAACGGGTTAAGGGCTAATGGCCCTTAACAATCCCAAGAGCTTTTTTTACGCAAGGCTCTTTTTCAGTTCCAGAATCTTCTGTTCGATGGTATCGATCGTCTTTTTAAACGCCGCGTCGCCTTTGCCGGTCGGGTCTTCGAGTCCCCAGTCCTCGCGCCGCTCGGCCGGGAGAAACGGGCACTCCACGCCGCAGCCCATCGTAACGACGACGTCCACGCGCGGCAGTTCGGCAATCAGCTTTGGCCGCTGCGTTTGCTCCATGTCCACGCCGTAACGCGCCTGCATCAGGCGCACCGCGTCCGGATTGATGCGGTCCTTCACTTCCGTTCCCGCCGAGAAGCTTTCAAACGTGTCCGCCGCAAGCAGCTTGCCAAGCGCTTCGGCAATCTGGCTGCGGCAGGAGTTATGCGTGCAGATAAAAGCAACTTTTTTCATGTTGGCTCCTTTTCTTCGTCGTGTCCGCAGGCACAGCCGCATGTGTCAGAAAAATCGTCCCGTTTGCTGCGCCGCTCCATTAAAACCGTGTTCCGCCAGTTCCCGTTTTGGTCGCGCCCGATTTTTTCGCGGTATCCAACCACCCGGAACCCGCATTTTTCGTGCAGACGCAGGCTGGCTTTGTTTTCCTGCAGGATGCCGGACTGCAGCGTCCAGAACCCGCTTTCTTCCGAGGCGGACACAAGCGCATTGAGCAGGCGTGTGCCGACACCCGTGTGCCGCACGCTTTTAGCGATGTAAACGCTCACTTCGGCCACGCCCGCGTATACACAGCGGCCCGACACGGCGGAAAGCGCCGCCCAGCCCGCGATGCTTCCGTCCAGAACGGCCACGAGCCTGCATGCGCCAAGATGCGCCCTGTCCCAGTCTTCCCAGGGCGGGCATTCGCTCTGGAACGTCGCAAGCCCGGTTTCAATTCCCTCGCGGTAAATCCGGCTCGCGTCCGGCCAGTCCGCGGCGGTCATTGCGCGAATCGAAATTTCACTCATAACGGAAACCAGCCTTTCGTGCGGTTTGCAATTTTCATACGCGCTTCCTTCCGGTCCGAAACACTTCCCTGTTTTGCTGTTCGGTTTTTACTGTTCGGACGGCGTTTGCTGTTCGTTGTTTTTTGCGTAAATTTCCGCCTGCTGCTCCGCGTTCAGCGATTTTTCCGTGACCAGCGCAATCAAGAGGATGCCGATTATGCTCAGCGCAAGCCGCGTGAACGTAAACGCAGGACCCATGTTCGCCGTTTCAAACGCCAGCATAGGGATTTTCGTGGTCGACCACGCGCCGACAAAGACGAACACGTTGAAAAGGCCGCTCCCTTTTTTGAGCATCACCGCCGCGACGGGAAACGCCGCATACAGCGGTCCCGCCGCCGCGCTGCCGAGCAGGAACGCGATTAAAACGCCTTTTACGCCGGAGCCTTTTCCGGTGTATTTCATCATGGTCGCGCGGTCGACCCAAACGTCCAGCAGCCCGATCAGGATAAAGATCGGCGGCAGTACGGAGAGCATTTCCTTCACGTTGGAAAGCGTGATTTCCAGGCTTTTTTGCCCGATTTCCGGCAAAACCAGCCCGGTTATAACCCCCGCGGCAAGCAGCAGCAGAAACGCGCCGTAGCGCTTGAAAAACCCTTTTAACCCGCTCATAGCACCACCCCGATCACAGCCGCCGCGGCCAGCGAAAAGCAGAGCGCAAGGACGTTGCGCAGTATCGCCGTGCGTTTGCCGAAGGTCCTGATCTCCAGCGGGAGCGTCACGATCCCGACCATCATCAGCGTGGAAACGAACGCGGCGATCTGCATGTAGCCTGCGCCGTTTTTGAGCAGCGCCGCCGCCAGCGGGAACGCGACAAAACCGGGGATCAGCGTGACCGATCCGACCGCCGCCGCGGCGAGCACGCCCCAGACGCCGGAATCGGAGCCGATCAGCCGCTGAATGGTTTCCCGGCTGACCAGCGCCATGGCAAGGCCGATGACCACGAGGATGGTCAGCAGCTGCGGCAGGATGTTTTCAAACGCTTTCCATGCTTTCAAAAGCGCCATTTGGGTCTTTTTGCGGTCGCGGAAAAACGAGACCGCAAGTCCCGCGGCCGCAAGCCCGTAGAGAATCCAGGTAAACGTCATTTATGCACCTCGGCTGATGATTTTCAATCGGCGGGGTTTGCCTCCAGCAGTTTCTCGATCTCCTCGGCCTTGAGCACTTTGCCCATGGAAACGACCTTGCCGCCAATCACGAGCGCGGGCGTGCTCATCACGCCGAATTTGGCTATCTCGGAATAGTCGGTCACATGCTCGATCGGCTCGTCCATGCCGCGTTTCGCCATGGCCGCTTTGACCGCGGCTTCCAGCGCGTTGCATTTCGGGCAGCCGCCGCCGAGGATCTTGATCCGCGCGTCTTTCGGCTCTTCCTGCTTTTCTTCCGCCGCGGGTTCGCAGCAGCCGCAGCAGCATTCCTTTGTTTCTTCCGTGTCCTTCTTCCGATTGAATAAACCCATTATAGTGTTCTCCTTTATCGTTCGTATGTTGTATTTCTCACACAAGCAGCGGCTGCAGGGCGTTGAAGCAATACCCCACGAGTATGATGCCGATTGTGCAGATGACAATGAACAGCGCGAGCAGTTTCGGCTTGACCGCCTTTCGCAGCATCACCATCGACGGCAGGGACAGCGTGGTCACCGCCATCATGAACGCCAGTATGGAGCCGAGCTGCGCGCCCTTGTAAAACAGCGCTTCCGCAATCGGGATCGTGCCGAAGATGTCCGCGTACATCGGCACGCCGACCAGCGTTGAAAGCACCACGCCGAAGGGGTTGTTGCTGCCGAGCGCCGCCGACACCCATGCTTCCGGAATCCAGTTGTGAATCACCGCGCCGATGCCGACGCCGACGAGCACATACGGAAAAACCTTTTTGAACGTGGCCGCCATCTGCTCTTTTGCGTACACAAGGCGGTCGCGCCTGGTCAGATCGGGCGATTCGAGGTCGACGCTCTTGGTCGTCAGGATAAAGCTTTCCACATACCGCTCCATATGGAGCTTTTCAATCAGCGTCCCGCCGATCACGGCGATGACGAGCCCCAGCACCACATAGATGATCGCGACCTTCGCGCCGAAGATGCTCATCAAAAGGATCAGCGACCCCAAATCGACCATCGGCGAGGAAATCAGAAACGAAAACGTCACCCCGACCGGCAGTCCCGCGGACGAAAAACCGATGAAAAGCGGGATTGACGAGCACGAACAAAACGGCGTGACCGTCCCGAGCAGCGCCGCGACGCAGTTCGCCCAGAGGCCTTTGAACCGGCCGAGGATCCGCTTGCTGCGCTCCGGCGGGAAGAAGCTCTGGATGTAACTGATCACGAAAATCAGCGTGCAGAGCAGGATCGTGATTTTGATCACGTCATAAAGAAAAAATTCCAGACTTCCGACCCAGCGGTTCGCCGTATCGAGCCCCGCCGCGCCCAGCGCGTCTGCGATCAGCGCGTCCAGCCATTTCATGGCCAGCACCTGATATTGAAAAAAATCCCAAATGGATTTAAGTATCTGCATTCGTTTGTCCTGTCCTTATTTCCCGCCGGACGGTTTGTCCGCGCCGGCCTGCTTTTATTTTGCGCAGCAGGCGTCCTCCGCCGTTTCTTCGCGCGGGGTCGTTGCCAGCCGCAGAATCTCCGCCGCTTTGGCGCAGCCGGTTTCGCTGAGGCGGTAATGCGTCCACTTGCCGTCCTGCCGCGCCTCCACCACGCCGGATTCCACCAGTATCTTCATATGGTACGAAAGCGAAGGCTGCCCGATGTTGAGATGCCGCAGCAGCATGCAGGCGCATTTTTCGCCGCTTGCAAGCATCTCCAGCACGCGCAGGCGGTTTTCGTCGCAAAACGCTTTCATGATCTTTGCCTTTTGAGCGCAGGATTCTGTCATGCCGTCTCCTCATATCGAAATATTTCAATGCGTTCAGCATACGCGTCATATCGACGTTTGTCAATATAAATTTATTGTATTTGCCGTCCGATATGCTATTCTATAAGGGTACGAAAGAAAGGCGCGGAACCTTTTTTCTCTCCGACCCCTGTTTTTTGGCTGGCAGTTGCGTATTTAGTAGTGTCCGGAGAATTCTGACCCGAAGGGAACTAGAAGGAGACAGAACTCATGAAACAACACACTGGAAAACGCAAAAAAATGTTTGCCCGCGTTCTGACCGTCGTGCTCGCGCTCGTACTGGTCTTTTCGCTCAGCGCAAGCGCGCTTGCCGCACAGGGATCGAACGACAACAACGGTAAGTCCGATCAGGAGAAAACCAATTCCGGCAAGAGTGACGAAGAACACGGCAACGGCAACACCAGCAAAAACGGCGCAGCTGAAAAGCGCGATTACAACGGCATCAAC
This sequence comes from Eubacteriales bacterium, assembly GCA_035446965.1. Classification (GTDB taxonomy): domain Bacteria; phylum Bacillota; class Clostridia; order Christensenellales; family CAG-138; genus UBA7703. The sequence goes on along the minus strand of DAOTGE010000050.1, from coordinate 15,054 downwards.
GTCGATAAAATCCGCCTCGCCATCGAGAGCGTGACGGACGAAACGCAGAAGGCCGAACTCACCGCGCTGCTCGACGAGTACCTCGCCGCGCTGGATGCAAAGACCACGGAACTCACGGCAAAGGGTGATTCCAGCCTCAGCGAACTTTCAAAGGCCGCCGCGGACGCGCGCAGCGCGCTGAAAACCGCGCTGGAAGACGCGGGCTACACGCTCGGCAGCATCCTCGGCTGGCAGGAGTTTAAGCTCGGCTACACCTATGGCGGCGCAACGCTGAACCTCGAAACCATCGCCGAACGGATCGCCGCGCTGGACGACGCCGACGAAAACAAGGCCGCTCTGCTGGCGCTGCTGGCCGAATACCAGACCGCGCTGGACGCACAGGCGACCGCCGGTGAGGACGCGGACCTCGAAGCGCTGGAAGAAGCGGCAAAGGCCGCGCGCGAAGCACTCGTCGACGCGCTCAACGAAGCGGGCGTCGTGCCGCTTTGGACGCGCGATCAGGACCTGCTCAAGATCCATGATCCCGATGCGCAGGACGACACCGAAACCGACTGATTTTCCGTACCCCCGTCCTGCGGACGGACCGCCGCTTTGCGGCCCGTCCGCAGGACAAACGGCCGTTTCATCATAACGGCACGCATTTTTTGATCCGCCGCGCCTGAAAAGGAGAACATGCACACAACCGCCGACCGGCTCGCCGTCCGCGCAGCAACGGACGAGCGCGCCAGAGAACAGCTCATTCAAAAACAGCAGCGCGTTATTTTGAGCATCGCATCCCGCGTGTCGCATAAATATGTGACCACGAGCGACGACGAATGGTCTGTGGCTTTGTGTGCCTTCTCGCACGCGGTCGATACATACGATTTGCAAAAAGGTTCCTTTTCCGCATATGCGGAAACCGTGATCCGCAGAAGCCTGATCGACAGCTTCCGCAGCAATTCCCGCTTTGCCGGAGAGTTCTCCGTTTCGCCGGAAACATTCAGCGGCGACGCGGTCACTGAAGACGCTTCCGGCGTGCGCCTGGCGGTCGTTCAAAACAGCGTGCGCGCCTCGGACACGTCCCTCAGGGACGAAATCACCGCGCTGAGCGACGAGTGCCGTGCGTTTGGATTCGGATTTACCGACCTTGCAAACGCATCGCCGAAGCAGCAGAAAACGCGCAGCGGCTGCGCGGCGGCGGTCGGATGGCTGCTGCAAAAGCCGGAGCGGCTCGGCCGGCTGTTCGCGGAAAAGCGCCTGCCCATTGCGGCACTCGCCGAAGAAGCCGGCGTTTCACGAAAGGTGCTCGAGCGCTATCGCAGGTACATCATCACGGCGGCGATCGTGTTATCGGGCGATTACCCGATGCTCTCGGAATATTTTACGTTTATCGGAAAGGAAGCGTCCCTATGAAAGCAGAGACGTTCAAATATAAAAAAACAGCCGCCGGGTTCGGAACGCTTTCTGCGGCGATCGTCGAGGTGCGCAGGCTCCATGCGGTCGCGCTGGCCGAGGACGGCTGCTTTGTCCGCATCCGCAACGAAGGTTACGAAGTCGGACAGAGCGTTGAACTGCGCGAGGAAAAACCGGCCGCCGCACGAAACAGGGTCCTTGCATACGCGTCGATGGCCGCCGTTTTGCTGCTGTTTATCGTCGGCGGATACAAAAGCTACACGGCGCCTTACGGGCTGGTGAGCTTGGACGTGAACCCTTCCATCGAATACACGATCAATATCTTCGACCGCGTAATCGGCGTGCGCGCCGTCAACGCAGACGGCGAAACGATCTTAAACCAAATCGAATCGGACGCGCTTTTATACCGGTCCGTCGGCGACGCGGTGGACGCGACCATCACGCAGCTGCAGCAGAACGGATATCTGCTTGAAGCGGAGGATAACTATGTCGTGCTTTCCACCAGCGCAAACGGCGAAACACACGCGCAAAAGCTCGCCGAAACGCTGCAGGTGCGCGTCAACGAACGCGCGGCGCTCATGGTGCAGTCCTTCGCCGTGTCCGGCGGAGAGGTGACGCGCGCGCACGAAATCGGCACCAGCGCTGGCAAGCTCCGGCTGATCGACCAGCTGAAGGCCGTGTCGGACGATCCGGAAGCGTTCGACGAATCCGAATGGATCGACGAGCCCGTGCGCGATCTGATCCGCGCATATCAGAGCCAGAGCGATAATAAAGGCAAAGCCACCGGCGAATCGTCCGGCAACGCCGGCGGAGACACCGGCGTTCCTTCCGACAACTCAAACGCCTCGGAGAACGGGCTGGAAAACGGGACCGGCAATTCGGAAGAACACAATTCCGGCAAGGACAGCTCTTCCTCCGGCGGGACGAAAAAGCCGCGCAATGCGATGTCCCCGAACTATCTGAAAGAGCGCGCGTCGTAACCAAATAACTTCAAATTTCATACTGCAAAAAGCCCGCATTTTATTGCGGGCTTTGTAATCGTCAAAAACGTCCTTGGGATTGTTAAGGGCCGCAGCCCTTAACCCGTTTTTCCGGCTGCGCCGGTTTATCCGGCGGAACGGATCGCCCGGGACGGGCGGTTTCTCTGTGCTCTTTGCCACCCGAGAGTCCGAAGGACGAGAGGCAAAGAGCGATTTTCCGTCAAAAAACTGGTTTTTTGACGGTCTAAAGCCCGCATTTTATTGCGGGCTTTAGTTTGCTTAAATTTATTGTTTCGTCCGCTCATCCGGCTGTTCATCCCGCGCGGATTTGCGTCCGCAGGAAGCGCAGTTGCCAAGACAGGCCGAACATCCGACACAGCCGCCGCGCCTGCGCTTGCGCACAATCCGCCCGACGGCAAACCCGGCGATCAGCGCAACCAGCGCAAGAATCAAATAATCCCATACGCTCATAACAGCAGGCTCGCAATCTGGTACACCGCAAACGCGACCACCCATGCAATCACGCACTGCATGGCGATGACCCCCAGCGTCGCAACGCCGGATTTAAGCTCCTTTTTCATGGTCGCCATCGCCGCAACACAGGGCGTATACAGCAGCGTGAAGAGCAGGAAACTCACTGCGGAAAGCGGCGTGAACAGGGAGCTGAGCACCAGATGCAGTTGCGCGATGCCCGTCCCCGTCAAAACGGAAAGCGTGCTCACGACCGCCTCTTTGGCCACGAACCCGGAAATCAGCGAGGTTGCAACACGCCAGTCGCCAAAACCCAGCGGCGTAAAGACCGGTGCGATCAGCTGCCCGATCAGCGCAAGCAGGCTCTGTGCGCTCTCGGTCACAACGTTGAGGCGCGTATCGAACGTCTGCAAAAACCAAATCACGATGCTCGCAAGCAGGATGATGGTGAACGCGCGCTCCAGAAAGTCCCGCGCCTTTTCCCAGAGCAGCAGCAGAACGTTCTTGGGCGAGGGCATGCGGTAGTTTGGCAGTTCCATCACAAACGGGACCGGCTCCCCGCGGAATGCCGTCCCTTTGAGCAGCAGCGCAACGAGAATGCCAAGCAGGATGCCCGCGGCGTACAGGCCGATCATCACCAGCGCCTGATATTTTGCAAAAAACGCCGCGCAGAACACCGCATAAATCGGAATCTTCGCCGAACAGCTCATGTACGGCGTGAGCAGGATGGTCATCTTGCGGTCGCGGTCGGAGGCCAGCGTCCGCGTCGCCATGATCGCCGGCACCGAGCAGCCGAACCCGATGAGCATCGGCACGAAGCTCCGGCCGGACAGGCCGATTTTGCGCAGCAGGCGGTCCATAACGAACGCCACGCGCGCCATATACCCCGTATCCTCCAGAATGGAAAGGAAAAAGAACAGCGTCACTACGATCGGAAGGAAGCTCAAAACGCTTCCGACGCCCGCGAACACGCCGTCCACGACCAGACTCTTGACCACCGGGTTGATGCCGTAGGCGGTCAGCCCCGCGTCCACAACGCCGGTCAGCACGTCGATGCCCCGGCTCAGCCAGTCCGAAAGCGAGCTGCCGATGACGTTGAACGTCAGCCAGAACACGAGGAACATAACCCCGAGGAACACCGGCATCGCCGTGTATTTGCCCGTGAGCACGCGATCGATATTCACGCTGCGCTTGTGCTCGCGGCTTTCGCAGCATTTCACGACGCTCGCTTCCACAACGCCCTCGATAAACGAATACCGCATGTCGGCGAGCGCCTCGTTGCGGTCGAATCCCGTTTCGTGCTCCATTTCGAGCACGCTGTGTTCAATTAAATCCAGCTCGTTCTGGTCGAGTTCCAGCCGCTCGGCAAACGAAGCGTCGCCTTCTATGAGCTTGGTTGCGCAAAAACGCGCGGAAACGCCGATGTTGCGCGCGTGGTCTTCGATTACGTGTGCAACGGCGTGGATGCAGCGATGCACCGGTCCGTCCGGGCAGAAGTCCTGCACCTGCGGCAAAATCCGCTTTTTCGCGACCGTCACGGCCTGGTCGATGAGCTCGGAAACGCCTTCGTTTTTCGCCGCCACGATCGGCACCACCGGCACGCCGAGCTGTGCACTCATGAGTTTTACGTCGATGGAACCGCCGTTTGCGCGCACTTCGTCCATCATGTTCAGCGCGACCACCATCGGGATGCGCAGTTCCAGAAGCTGCAGCGTTAAATAGAGGTTTCGCTCAATGTTCGTCGCGTCTACGATGTTGATGATGCCGTCCGGCTTCCCGTCCAGGATGAAGTCCCTCGACACGATCTCCTCCTGGGTGTACGGACGGATCGAGTAAATCCCCGGCAGATCGACGACCGAAGCGCTTTTTACGCCCCTTATTTCGCCCGACTTTTGGTCCACCGTCACGCCCGGAAAGTTTCCGACATGCTGATTGGACCCCGTAAGCACATTGAACAGAGTCGTCTTCCCCGAATTTTGATTTCCCGCAAGCGCAAACACCATCGCACTGCCCTCCTTCATCCACGAGTTCGATCTTTTTTGCGTCGTCCCTGCGGATGGTCAGCTCATATCCGCGCACGCAGATCTCGATCGGGTCCCCCATCGGCGCGGTCTTGATCAGGGTCACTTTCGTCTTTGGGATCAATCCCATATCCAGAAAGCGAAGGCGCAGCGCGCCCTCTCCCCCGACCGCCTTGATCGCAGCCGACTGTCCGATTTTCAGTTCGTCCAGCGTCATCGTTATGTTTCCTCTCCGGCGCTGACCCAAGCACCGCCCGCCGCCTTTGGCGCGCGCCGCACGGCCCGCCAGCAGTTAAATTACTCTAACTCGCGATAGGAGTTTACAATTTAACGCTCCTTTTGTCAATCGCTTTTCCATATTTATGCCTGTTCCGCACGGAAATTCCTTTGTTTTTGATATCTGTCCGCAGAAAACGCCGTAATTACATACAAACGCTTGAAATCGCATGCACATAGGTGATAGCATGAAGAAAACCGGCATGCAGGCGTTTGCAGGATCAAACGCACGGTACGCCGACGGAACGCGAGGATGCGCCATGCAACTTAACGAATCAATCGAAGACTATCTGGAGCAGATTCTGATCCAGCAGGAGAAGAACGGCTGCGCGCGCTCCGTGGACATCGCAACGAGCCTCGGCGTAACCAAAGCCAGCGTCAGCCACGCGACCAAACTGCTGCGTGAAAACGGCTATATCCACATGGCGGACGACAAGTGCATCACGCTGACCCCGCCGGGGCGGGAGATTGCAGAGCGCATGTACGAACGGCACCGCGTACTCGCGCGCTTCCTCATCCGGCTCGGCGTGCGTGAAGAAACGGCGTTTGCCGACGCCTGCCGCATCGAGCACGACATCAGCGCCGAGAGCTTCGCCGCTATCTGCCGCCACGAAGAGGGCGACTGGGACGCCTGATCCGGACGGGATAAGGCCATTGAAAACTTCATTTTTTCAATGAAAACACGCTGCGGCGTGTTTTCACATGCGGCGTGTTGTCATTGGAATTCATCATTTGGGACTTTATCGGCGGATTGTCCATTCGGGACTTTTTTAACAAATAAAA
>DAOTGE010000050.1:0-9031 GCA_035446965.1 Eubacteriales bacterium | reverse complement strand
CAAATTGCGCCGATATACTTCGTTATTATCGTTTAATACGATAATAACGTTTTTTATATCCCATTTTCCCGTTTGCACCAGCGCGGTTAGAAACATAAAATGAAACTGTTCATTCAGCGGCCCGAGCGCCGCGTTTATAAGATGGGAGAAAAAACATGTCACTGCTGCTGATTCTTGGGCTGTTTGCCGCAGTCCTCGGGCTGGCGTATGCCGGCTTCCACTATGCCAAAGTCAAGAAAATGGACGAAGGCACAGAACAGATGCAGGGCGTCGCATCCGCAATCCGCATCGGCGCCAACGCCTTCATCCGTTACGAATATAAGGTCCTGCTGATCGTCGTGCTCATCGTGGCCGCGATCCTTGCGGCGATCGTTTCGCCCGCGACCGCAATCTGCTTCGTCCTCGGCGCAACCATGAGCGCTTCCGCCGGCTGGATCGGCATGAAGATTGCAACCTACGCAAACGTACGCGTCACCAACGCGGCCCGTACGACCAAAAGCCTGGGCGAATCGCTCAAGGTCGCGTTCCGCGGCGGCAGCGTCATGGGTCTTTGCGTCGGCGCCTGCGCGCTGTTCGGCCTCCTGCTGGTCTACCTGATCTTCGGGCTCGGCCTCAACCTCCTCGACGTTTCCAACATGGTCACCGAAACGAACTGGCTCGGCGTTGAAATTGTGCCGTTCACGATGTGCCTCTCCGGCTATGCGCTGGGCTGCTCCGTCATCGCGATGTTCAACCGTGTCGGCGGCGGCATCTACACCAAGGCCGCGGACATGGGCGCGGACCTCGTCGGCAAGACCGAAGCGCGCATCCCCGAAGACGATCCGCGCAATCCCGCGACCATCGCCGACAACGTGGGCGACAACGTGGGCGACGTCGCGGGTCTCGGCTCCGACCTTCTGGAAAGCTACGTCGGTTCGATTTCCGCCGCGGCAATCCTGGCCGTGCACCTCTTTTTGACCTCCAAGGCGAACGCAACCGGCATGAGCGACCTGCTGCTCAACCGCATGCTGCTCTACCCGGTGCTCTTCTCGGCCGCAGGCCTGCTCTGCTGCATGGTCGGCATCTTTTCCCTGCTCTCCAAGAAGACGCTGAAGAATCCGCATAAGGAACTCAACTTCGCAACGTATGTTTCGGCAGGCCTGACCACTATCGCCGGATTCGTCATCACCTATTTCATGTTCCGCGGCCTGGACACCAGCATGATCGGCTTCAAGGTCGGCGCGATTTCCCCGATGATCGGCGCGTTTGTCGGCATCCTGGCCGGCATTTTCATCGGCGCAACGGCGGAATACTACACCAGCTCGGACTATAAGCCCACAAAGCGGCTTGCGCACATTGCGCTGGAAGGTCCGGCGCTGACCATCACCCAGGGACTCTCGCTCGGCATGCGCTCCTGCGCAATCCCCTGCATCATCCTTGGCAGCGGCATCATCATTTCCTACTATGTCTCCGGCCTCTACGGCGTGGCTATGGCGGCTGCCGGCATGCTCTCGTTCGTGACCGCGACGGTCTCCGTCGACACCTACGGGCCGATCTCCGACAACGCCGGCGGTATCGCCGAGATGAGCGGACTCGAAGAGGACGTGCGCCGCATCACGGACACGCTGGACTCCGTCGGCAACACGACCGCCGCCATCGGCAAGGGCTTTGCCATCGGCAGCGGCGCGCTCGCGGCGCTCTCCCTGATGGTCTCCTACCTTTACTCCTACAACGATCCCGCAACGCCGCTTTCGCTCAACCTGATCAACCCGATCACGCTGGCCGGGGCGATTATAGGCGGCGCGCTGCCCTTCCTCTTCTCCGGCATGCTGATCGAGGCGGTCACCAAGGCCGCGCGCAAGATGGTGGACGAGGTTCGCAGGCAGTTCCGGGAAATCCCCGGCATCCTGCTCGGCACGGAGCTGCCGGACTATAAGACCTGCATCGAAATCTCTTCCAAGGGTGCGCTGAGCGAAATGAAAGTCCCCGCGTTCATGGCAATCCTCGTGCCGGTCTTCTCCGGGTTCCTGCTCGGGCCGGAGTTCGTCGGCGGTATCCTGATCGGCTCGACGATCTGCTCGATCATGCTCGCCATCCTCACCGGCAACGCCGGCGGCGCATGGGACAACGGCAAAAAATACATTGAATCCGGCGCAATCGAAGGCGTCGGCAAGGGCTCCGACGCACATGCGGCCGCGGTGGTCGGCGACACGGTCGGCGACCCGCTCAAAGACACGGTCGGCCCCTGCCTGGATATCTTCATCAAGATCATGTCCACGGTTTCGCTGATTGCCGTTGCGGTGTTCGACAAATACAACGTGCTCGAATGGGTGCTTTCCCTGTTCAACTAAACGCGTTAAAAAAGAATTCTATCCTGCATTCGGTCAACTAACCGGCAGGAGCGTCCGAAAGGGCGCTCTTGTCGTTTTGGCGCAGGCTGCGGCGGGATTTTGCGTGCAGCATCCGCAGCGGGCGAACATGCCGGCCGATCGGCTTTTTCCGCCGTTTGATGCGCCTTTTTCCGGAAACCGCGCCACATACGCGGCAAAAGCACAAAATATTTGCGTTGTATCCCCGTTCTGTTGTAGAATAGGTCTTAATCGTTATTTTCGATAAAAAAGCGCATCTGCGGCGGAGAGGGAGTGTGGGCTGGGTTGATCAATTTCAGTATCCGGCAGTTGGAAGTGTTCGTCTCCGTCATGGAGACAAACAGTTTTTCGCGCGCCGCAAACGACCTCGCCCTTGCGCAGAGCACCGTCAGCGCACATATCAAGGGACTTGAAGACACGCTGGGCGTTCAGCTTTTCGTCCGCAGCGCAAAAAAGCAGGTCTCCCCGACCAAGCGCGGCAAAGAACTCTATTCCTATGCCAAAGCGATCGTGGAGCAATGCCGCGTGCTGGAAAACGAAGTTGCCGAAGGGCCCGCGCAGCAGGAGCTCTTCCTCGCCGCGTCCACGGACTCGTTTGAATACCTCCTGCCCGGCCTCATGGCGGACTATGCAAGGCTGCACCCGTCCTGCCGGTTCGTGCTGGTCAACGGGGACAGCACGTTTGTGCACGAGCAGCTCCATAATCAGAGCGCGCGCATCGGTTTCTGCGGAACGGCGCTGAATCGCCGGGAGCTGGAATACCGCGCGGTCTGCCGCGACAAGCTGGTCATGATCACGCCCAATACCGAGCGCTATCAGCGCCTGCAGCAGCGCGGCCTCTACGGACGCGATCTGCTGGACGAACCCATGATCGAGCGGAGCCAGACCTCCGGCACCAAAAAGGAATTTGACCGCTATCTGGAAAACAACGGCATGTCCGCGCGCAAACTGCATATCGTGGCGCGCATGAACCAGGCGGACGCGGTAAAAAGCTCCGTCGTAAGCGGACTCGGCGTTGCAATCGTTTCCCAGATGGCCGCAAAAAAATATGAAAGCAGCGGGGATTTGCTGGTGTTCGATCTGGACGAAGAAGGCGCGTACCGCGATATCTATCTCGTTTACCCGCGGGACCTCGTGTTCAGCAAAGCCGAGCGGGAGTTCGTCTCCTTTGCGGTCTGTCACCTCAAAGAAAAATAAACACAGAGTAATACAAAAGGCGGGGTCCCCCGCCTTTTTTTGTTTGTCAAAAGAGCCTCTTTTGCAGGGGTTCCCCCTGCACCCCACCAAAGGGATACGCCCCTTGGGAATTCCTGATTTTCCGGTCAGTCCTGATACTCGATATCGAACGGCGCGTCCACAAGCGCCGCTTCCGCGGACTCCTTCAGGTTTGTGCTCAGCGTCAGCTGCCGCAGGTTCGGAATCTGCAGGAGCGGGGACAAATCCTCCTCTTCGTCGTCCGACAGAAGCGTCAGCCACTCCAGCGATTCGAGCTGCTCGCCGCCTTCCAGCGAACGGAAATCCGTGTGGTCCGCAACCAGTTCCTCCAGCCCGTCGACGCCCGCAAAATCGGCCAGCGTCTCGGCCGGATACCAGCCAACCTTGAGCTGGCGCACGGTTTTCCCTTCCAGATACGGCAAAAACAGGTCGGGGTCGACGCCCTGCAGATGCAGATATTCCAGCGCGCCAAGACGCGCAAGCGCGGAGTAGTCCTCTATGTTCGTATTGCCCGTAATCACCAGCTCACGCAGCGACGTGCAGTTTTCCAGCTCGGGCAGCTCGCGCAGATTTGCGCAGTCCTGCAGCGAAAGATGCTCCAGCTTGGTCAGTCCCGATATTGCGGAATAATCTTCCGCAGCGCAGTCGAACAGTTCCAGCACGCGGATGTCCGGCAGTTCCGTCAGCGCGGAAAGGTCGTATACGTCCGCACCCCCGAGGCAAAGTTCGGTCAGATTCGGCATGTTCTTCAAATCGTCCAGCGAGCCGACCGTCTGCCCGCCCGGCACGACCGTTCCGGCATAAATCTCGTTGCGCAGCGTATTCATGCCGTCCCAGTCCGCAGCAAACTGGTCGCCGAAAATGTACAGTCCCCGAACCTGCGTCAGTTCTTCGCGCAGAAGCGGCTCGCCGTCCGCAATGCCGAGCTGCAGCCTTGCGGCCTGCTCCAAAACCGGATCGCTCACGGCGGAACGGGAAAACCCGAAGACCGCCGCCGGCTGAAAATCCGTGTGCCGCCCGAGCGCAAATCCGCCAAAAAGCGCGCCAAGCGCGAGCACGGCCGTCAGCCCGGCGTACAGCGCGCGTTTTTGCACGTGCCCGTCGGCGTTGCGCAGCGCGCGCTTCACAGCCGTCACGCTTGCATAGCGGTCCTTTGGCGCAAACGCCGTGCATTTGCGAACGATGTGCCGCAGCCTGCGGTTTTCAATATTGAACCCGCTGGTTTTGCCGGTCAGCATCCAGCCGAGCAGCACCCCGAGCGAAAAGATGTCCGCGCGGCAGTCGGTCTGCGCAAAGCCGTATTGTTCCGGCGGCGAAAACTCCTGCGTGCCGAAGCAAACCGTGTCGGTATGCGCATTTTTGTCATAGACGCGCGAAATCCCAAAATCGATCAGCGTCGCCTGTCCGTCCTCGCTGATAATGATGTTCTGCGGCTTGATGTCCCGGTGGATTACCGGCGGCGACTGCGTATGCAGATACGTCAGCACGCCGCAAAGCTGGATCGCCACGGAAACGGACTGTTCCTGCGAAAGGCGGCTGCCGAGTTTGCTCAGCGGAATGCCGCGCACGTACTGCCGCACGACGCAGACGACGCTTTCGCCGCGGATTTCTTCCACAAACGAAGGCAGCCCGCCGTGATGCAGGTTTTTAAGCAGTTCCCCCTCGCTCGTTTTGGAAATCAGAGAAGCGTCGGTATAGCACTTCACGATATACGGGGTGTTGTCATGATCCTTAACCAGAAGGGTTTCGCCCATCCGGTTGCTGGAAAGACACTCCAGCGGTTCATATTTCTGAAGAAATTCTTCCGGATAGTCCGCTTCGCCCGCGAGATCGTATTCCAGTAAAAACGCCCGCGCAATCGATTTTTCCCGTTCCATGCCGTACCCTTTCCGTCTGTTTTCCATCTGCCCGGCCAATGCCCGCGCTAAAGCTGCAAATCCTCTCCAAGCGGCGCAAGCCCCAATTCCTGCAGCAGCAGCTGTGCATCCATTACGCTGTGTCCGTGTGAAATGCAGTAGAGCACCGCCGCATCGCGTTTGAGCCGCGGGTAGAGCGGGTTTTTGCCGGCAATCTGCAGCAGTTTCTGCGTTTCGTCCGCGTTCAGCCGCAGCGCGAGCGCAAGCTGCAGTACCTTGTCGCGGGAAGGCTTTCTGGTGCCGTTGAGCAGCTGATATCCATAGGTGCGCTCGATCCCCGCTTTGCGGATTAAGGTTTCCTTCTTCATCTGCCGGGTCCGGCACAGTTCGAGTACGTATTCATGGAAATCGGGCAGACGCGCCGCCGGCTGATACCGGTCGAGAAACGTACCCAGGTCCGGTGCCTGGAACAGCTGCCGCAGCAGCGTGCTGGTCCTTGCGTTTTCGTCCGCGTCACGCGGCATCTCTGCTTCACCTCGATTGTCCTCTGTGTTCGCCCGGTATAAACCGCAGGATACGGTATACCGGTTTAATGATGCTGTTTTGTCCTTATGCGATGTATACCGCCGTCATGCGCGGCTTCTTTTGAAATGTTTGTTTAAAACAGATTATAGCACGGTTGTCCGCCGTTCAAAAGCGAAACGGCGCAAAAGCGGCGCGTTGCCGCTCTGCTCACCGCCCGTAGGGAAACGTATGCTCGTGCCGGGATTCAAATTCGCGGATTTCCAGAATCGCGCCCTCCTGGTTGAACACAATCAGCGAAACGCCGTCGAACGAGCTCGGCACGCCGTCGCAGACGCACTCAAAATACCACTCGACGGCGGCCTGCTTGCCCTGCATGAAAAAACGCCGGATACGCCAGGCCACGACTTCGCCGTGCCGGTTCCAGTCCTTAAACCATTGCTTGAGCTGCCCGATTCCGTGATATTCCGGCCCGTAGCACTCCGAATAAACCACGTCCGGATCAAACAATTCTTCCAGGCAGTCTCCGTCGCGCCGGAGCCACGCCTCAAAATACCGGCGGACCAGCAGTTCTTCTTCCACAGCGATTCTCCTTCCCGGCGTTATTCTCGTTTCAGATAGCATAGCAAATAAAACGCCCGTCCGCAACACGGACGGGCGTCAAGCTATCGAAAAACCTGCGTTTTTCGATAGGAACGCTGCGGCGGAATTTTCCATGCAGCGCCAGCCCCGAACGGCTGCGCCGTTTGCCGGCGTATCTGCATGAAGCGTGTCAAAACCGTCGTACACGCCGCCGGTTTTGACAGATTGAACTCCTAAAATTCGTCTTTGCAAGCTGAATCCAATCATTTTGAAAACGCCGGCCTTTTTTTGATAAGCTGTCGCCCGTCCGCAGTACGGACGGGCGTTTCATGCGCATCGTCTGTTCCGGCAGCCCGTCGTCAGCCCGAAAAATCGTCCTCGCCGCCGGGTGTCGTCGGCTGCGGCGTCGCCGTAGGCGAGGTCGTCGCATAGGCCAATCCGGTGTTGTCGTCCAGCCCGTCGCCGTCTTCGTCGATAAACGTCGAGGTATTGTCCGTCCCGTCGCCCGTGTCCGTGCTGTCGCCTGTGTCCAGCGTGACCGGTTCGAGGTTCTCGTGGTCCGTCGGCGAGTAGACCGTGCCGCCCTTCGCGGAAAGATAAAGCGTTCCGGTGGAAACGTTCTTGGCGACAAACTCCGGCAAAAGCTTGGCTAGCACGTCCATCTTGCTGTCAAGGTCCGTCGCCTGGCCGACATGGATTGTCAGGCCGTTGCTCGCAACCATCGTAATCGCCAGCGGCGTCGTCAGATCGATCGACTGGATAGAATCCGTCAGGGAATAGTCCTCCAGCGCGGAAATCAGTTCGACCAGCGTCGCCGTTGAAAAATCGTTGTCCTGACCGATTTTCTCTCCTAACTGGAAGCCGGTCATGCTTACGCCCGTCACCTGAATCAGGCCGGTCAGGTCGGTGCCGCCGCTCATGTCGAGCACATACCCGTTTTTATCGATAATCACGTTGTTGTCCAGCCCGACGATGCCCGCAACCTCCTTGCGCTCGCTCACGACGATGCGCACGCGGCTCGGGAAAATATAGGTGATGGAGTCGACCTGCAAGTACGGTTCCTCGCTGATGTTGGCCTCCGCCTGGTCAAGGTCGCAAAAAAGCATATGCGTGCCGAGCTTCAGCCCGGACAGCTCGACGATATAGTCCGCCGAATACTGATCGTTGCCGATCACCACGACGTCCGAAAGCAAAAATCCGTAATACAGCGCAACCAGCACCGCAACGAGAATCACCAGCACGAACGCGAGGTTGCCGAACATCTTTTTGAGCGTTTCGCCGTTTTTCTTCCGGCGGACCTGCCGCTCGACATACTCTTCGTGCTTTCTTGCGGCCTCTCTTGCGCGGGCCTTTTTCTCTGCTTCCGCCATGCGGACGGACTCTTCGGTTTCGTTGATATGGATGCGCGCGGTGGTCGAAGCGCCCGTGCGGAAAATTCGCGTCCGCGTGGTTTGGCCGCGCTTTTCGCGGGGTCCTTCTTCCGTTTCGTAGCCCGCGTCGTCGTCAAAGAGCTGGATCGGTTCTTCGCCGCTCTGCTTTTGGGCGCGTTCTTTACGCGGGCCCGGCTCGGCGCTGTAGCGCACGCGCGCGGTGTCGGAAACGACCTTTTCGCCGTCGTCCCACATCAGGCGGGACATGTTTTCGGCGTCTTCCACGTCGGAAAACTCCAGTTCCTCGTCACTGAAAAGATGCTTCAGCGGCGGTTCCGGCGGCTCGCCGTACTGTCGGTTTGCGGAAGCCGGATCGCTTTCTTCATCGGGCGGTACGGGTTCGAAAAAATGCGACCAGAAGTTTTTTTTCTTCTGACGCTCTTTTTCGCTGTTCGGCTGTTTTCCTTTGCCTTTTGCCATTGTCTTTATCTCTTGTTCCCGTTTCCCGCCGCCGTATGCGTCAGTCCCTCTGGTTGTTAAAACGCGATATGTTGAGCAGCACGCCCATTGCCGCAAGGAAGATCATCATGGAAGACCCGCCGGCGCTGATGAACGGGAGCGCCTGCCCCGTCGTCGGCAGCAGCCCGGTGCAAACGCCGATGTTCACGAATACCTGCAGGCCGAAGACCACCGTGATGCCGCCGGCAAGCATGCTGCCAAAGCGGTCGCGGCACAAAAGCGCAATCCGGATGCCGCGGTAAATGATGAACCCATACGCCGCGAGGACCAGCAGCCCGCCGACCAGGCCAAGTTCCTCGCAGACGATGGCGAAGATGAAGTCCGATTCGCCGTACGTCATGTAGAGGAGTTTTTGGTGGCTGTTGTTGAGGCCGACGCCGAAGAGACCTCCGGAACCGAGCGCGTAGTAAGACTGGATCAGCTGGTAGCCGTCGCCCAGCGCGTCCGCCCAGGGATCGACAAACGAGGTCAGGCGCGCCATGCGGTACGGCTCGATGACCGCGAGCAGCGCGAACAGCGCCGCAAACACGACCGCAAGCAGCAGCATCTGCTTGGTGTCGCACCCGCCGATGAACAGCAGCGCATACCCCATCAGGCCCATGATAACGGCCATCGACAT
>DAOTGE010000049.1:0-20095 GCA_035446965.1 Eubacteriales bacterium | reverse complement strand
ATAAAAAGGCTCCGCAGATTTTCTGCGGAGCGCTTTTTCAGACGTTTTGCGGACTATTTCATGACTTCCTGCGTCATTTCATTTTCGACGCCGACGTCTTCCACCTGCGCAATCGCACCGCGCGCAAATACCAGTTTCACTTTGTCCGGCCCGACCAGCAGGATGACCGTGTCGTCCTTGATCGTTGCAATCGTGCCATAGATACCGCCGATGGTGCGGACGCGGTCGCCCGCCTTCAGCGACGAGAGCATATCTTTAACCTTCTTGTCGCGGCGACGCTGGGGGATGATCATGATGGCAAACATAGCGACCATCAAAACAATCAACAAACCGTAGCTGCTGAAGAAGCTTGAAATGCCTTCAGTAAAACTTGAGCTCATATGTACATTCCTGTTCCCTTCCTGAAATTAAGATAAGTGTATATGATTCGCGAAACTGCGTCAAGTATCACAATGTGTCAATTCGGGGAAGAAACACGCAAAAACGGCGGATTTACGCTGTTTTACGGCCTGCACCTGTCAGGCCTGGCCCGCCTTTTCCGCCATCTTCTTTTTATAGTCCTCGATCGCGGCTTTCACCGCTTCCTCGGCCAGCACCGAACAGTGTATCTTCTGCGGCGGCAGTCCTTCCAGCGCTTCAACAACGGCTGCGTTGGTAATCTGCAGCGCTTCGTCAATGCTCTTGCCCTTAATCATCTCGGTTGCCATGGAACTCGTCGCAACCGCGGCGCCGCAGCCGAACGTTTTGAACTTCACGTCCTCGATGATGCCGTCGTCGTTCACCTTTAAGGATATCTGCATGATGTCCCCGCACTTGGGGTTGCCGACGGTGCCGACGCCGCTTGCGTCTTCAATTTCCCCGACGTTGCGCGGATTTTTAAAATGGTCCATCACTTTTTCCGTATACATAGGTCCTTCTCCTTATCTTCAAGCGGCGACTCTGCGCCGGGGCGTTTTATTTGCCGTTCAGTTCGCTTTGTGGTAAAGCGGGGACATGTCCCGCAGACGCTGCACGATCTGCGGCAGGATGTCCAGCACATAGTCGATCTCCTGCTCGGTCGTAAACTCGGACAGCGTGAGCCGCAGCGAGCCGTGCGCAATTTCATGCGGCAGTCCCATCGCCAGCAAAACATGCGACGGGTCCAGCGATCCGCTCGTGCAGGCGGAGCCGCTGGAAGCGGCGATGCCGTTGATGTCCAGCATGAGCAGAATCGATTCTCCCTCGATGAAGCGGATGCTGAAATTCACATTGTTCGGCAGCCGCAGCGACGGGTGACCGTTGAGCTTCACGTCCGGAATGGAGGATGAAATGCCCTTGATGAGCTTGTCGCGCAGCGCGCCGACGCGCGACGCGTTTTCCGCCATATGCTGCGCGGCCAGTTCGATGGCGACGCCCATGCCGACCATGCCGGGCACGTTTTCGGTGCCTGCGCGGCGTTTCTTTTCCTGTCCGCCGCCGATGATCAGCGAGGGAATGCGAATTCCTTTGCGGATGTAGAGTGCGCCGATGCCCTTCGGCCCGTGAAACTTATGCGCGGACATGGAGAGCATGTCGATCTTCATTCCTTCCACGTCGATGGGGACGTGTCCCGTGGCCTGCACCGCGTCCGTATGGAACCAAACGCCCTTTTCGCGGCAGACCTCGCCGATTTCCGCAATCGGCATAATCGTGCCGACCTCGTTGTTTGCAAACATAATCGAAACGAGCACGGTGTCGTCCCGGATTGCGTCTTTCACCTGCTGGGCCGTGACCAGGCCGTATTCATCGACCGGGAGCACCGTTACTTCGGCGACGCCTTCGCGCTCCATCGCCTTGAGCGTGTATAAAACGGCGTGATGCTCGACCGCCGAGGTGATGATATGTTTGCCTTTTTTGCGGTTCGCCGCGGCCGCGCCGCGCAGCACCATATTGTCGCTCTCCGAGCCGCCGCCGGTGAATACGATTTCTTCCGGCTTTGCGCCGATGACCGCCGCAACCTTTGCGCGCGCCTCGTCGGCGAGCTTGCCCGCTTCCCGCGCGTATTCGTGCAGGCTGGAAGGATTCCCGTAATACGTTGTGAACGCGGGAATCATCGCGTCCACGACTTCCTGCCGAACCATCGTGGTTGCGGCGTTGTCCAAATATACTCTCTGCATGCCGTACTAGTCCTCTCTAGATCGTCTGTTTCCTAAAAGGGCGTTTATTCTTCTGCGCAGTCCTGCATGTGCAGAAGCCGCCTTTTCTGCTGAATATAGTCGTCCGCAAGATCGCGGATCGTGGTTTGCTCCAGCACGTCGTTGATTTTCGACTGAAGTTTTAAAAACAACGGCCTTGCCGAGCAGGTGCATGCGCTCTTGCAGTCGTATGGTTCCGTACCGACACAGTCCACAACCGCGGTCGAACCCTCCAGAAGCTCCAGCACGCGCTGCACCGAAAGCTCGGCGGGGTCGCAGGTGAGTTCGTACCCGCCCTGTGCGCCGCGCACGGTCGCAACGACGCCACCTTTTTTCAATTCCCGAAGCAGCTGCTCGAGATATCCTTCCGATATCCCCTGCGCGCCCGCGAGCGTCGGCAGCGAGACCGGACCCGCGCCGTAATAGACGGCCAGGTCGACCACCGCTTTTAACCCGTATCTGCTTCTCGTGGACAGTTTCATAGCACCATACCCTAGTAAAATACTTGTATTACGTGCAAAGCATAGCATTCCATCGTTCGATTGTCAAGCGGTTTTGCACAATATTGCGATGTGTTTACATCGGTTTTTCATTCGATTCAAGGTCGAGCAGCGCACGCTTCATCCCCGTGCCGAGCGCATAGCCGACCAGAGCGCAGTTTGCGCCCACCACGCGGTGGCACGGCACAGCGATCCAGATTGGGTTTCTGTTGCAGGCCATACCGACCGCTCTTGCCGCCTTCGGGTTGCCGACCGCCGCGGCAATCTGACCGTAGGTCGCCGTCGTGCCGTACGGGATTTTCAGCAGTTCGTCCCAGACGGCTTTCTGAAACGCGGTGCCGCGCGGCGACATTGGAAAAGTAAACGTCTTACGCTTTCCCGCAAAGTACTCCTGCATTTGCTGCGCGGCCTTTGCCAGAAGTACGCTTTCCGTGCGCTCCGGCACCACCGCGTCCTCCGGCGATGCGTTTGTGATTGCACACACCGCTTTTCCATCTGCGGAAATGATCAAATCCCCAACGGGTGAAGCAACGCGGACCTTTTGTAAGGCGGCGTTTTTCCGGCTCTGTTTCATAACTGTTCCCCTTGCCTGCGCAGCGGCGCTTTTCTTTTTATTATACCCTATGTGTGGTATACTGACAAAAAACAAGGGGGTTTGCAGTCATGGAAGAACCTCGTGAAGAACTCGCTTTGGAAACCGGCGAACCGCAGGCGGAAACGGAAAACCCGGAAGAAAAATTCGAAACCGTCGATTATGTGCGGGAACTGTTCCTCAACTCCGAGGAACAGAAAAAATCGGAGCGCAAACGCCTCGGTTTGCTGCGCGCATGCGTTGTGCTTTTAAGCGTGCTTACGGTTGCGATCGTTATATCGTGCATCGTCGTCGTTCCCGCCGCGCTGGATGTTGCGCAGGAGGCCAGCGACACGCTGGAAGTGCTGCAAAAGGTCGACGTGGACGCGATCATGACGGACGTCGACGCGTTTACCACGCAGGCGGGCGAAACGTTCGCCTCGGTGAGTGAGTCCGCCGCCGTGCTTAACGAACTGGACATGGATTCGCTGAACGATACGATTATTGAGCTCAAATCGGCCGTGGACAATTTTTCTCAAATCGACGTCGAAGCTCTGAATGAAGCAATCCAGAACCTCAACGACACAGTGGAACCGTTCGCGCGTTTCTTCGGCAAAGGCTAATTTGTTTTAAGGCGGTATCCGGCGGCGGCATTTCGGTCCGCCGCCGCTTTTCCGCCGTTTCGGCATGTAAGGAGTTTGTTTCGATTTATGGCTGTCGTATTTTCTTTTTTGTACCTCGCGCTGTTCATTTTTTCCGGGCTCGGCGTGTCCCGCGTGCTGTTTTATAAGGACAGGCCGCTCGTGCGTGTCTGGCTCGGGCTTGCGTTCGGCATGCTGATGCTGATTTGGCTGCCGGCGCTGTTTTCCTTCATCTTTGGCTTTGTAATGCTTTCGCAGTTGCTCGGCGCTGCCGCCGCCGCGCTCATCGGCGGCGTTTGCTGGCTGGTTTCCAGTAAAAAGTCGCTTTCCGTGTCGCCGCTCAAAAAGGAACTCCCGTTCCTGATTGCGGGCGGCGCGCTGTTCCTTTTGAGTCTTGTCCTTCTTTCGAGCCATACCATCGTTGAGCGTGACGGCGCGCTGTATGTCGGGCAGTCGACCTACGGCGATCTGGCCATGCACCTGGGCTTCATCAGCAGCATCGCCGTGCAGGGCACGTTCCCGCCGATGTATTCCATCTGCGCGGACAAGGCGGTCTGTTATCCGTTTTTAAGCGAAAGCGTCGGTTCGACGTTTTACCTGTTCGGCACGAGCCTGCGTTTTGCGGTGATTTTTACGTCCGCGTTCGCATTTCTGCTTGTAATCCTCGGCGTGTACTGTTTCTTTGAAGAATGGCTGCGGCAGAAGCGGAAAGCGGTGTTCGCCATGCTGCTTTTCTTTGTTGGAGGCGGGTTCGGATTCTGGTACTTTTTCGACCTGCTCAAGGCGAACCCGGACAACCTGACGCGCCTGTTCACCGCGTTTTACGAGACGCCGACCAACTTTGTGAGCAACGGGCTGCGCTGGGTCAATCCCATCGCGGACATGATGATTCCGCAGCGCGCGCTGCTGTTCGGCTGGTCGCTGCTGTTTCCCTGCCTGTTTTTGCTCTACCGGGCCGCAATCAAACGCCAAACGGAAGCATTCGTGCCGCTCGCGGTGCTGGCCGGCGGGCTCCCGCTGATCCACACGCATTCGTTCCTTGCGCTCGGTCTCGTCAGCGCGTTTTATCTTTTGCGTTCGTTTGCCCGCAGGGAAGGCAAAAAACAGTATTACGGCTACCTGCGCTATCTCGTCATCGTGCTGGCGCTGGCATTACCGCAGCTGATCGCGTTTACGTTCCGGCAGACCGGCGGTTTTTTGAAGTTTCACTTTAACTGGGCAAATGAATCGGACAACTATTTCTGGTTCTATATCAAAAACTTCGGCCTCATCGCGCTGCTCTTCCCCGTCGCCTTCATTGCGGCAAACAAGGAGGAACGCGGCGTGGTCGGCGGCGGGTTGCTCGTCTGGGCCGTCGCGGAATTCATTCAGTTTCAGCCGAATACCTACGACAACAACAAACTGCTTTTCATCACGTTCGCGTTTGCCTGCGGATTGGTCGGCTCCTGGCTGATCGACACAAAGGACCGCCTGATGAAAGGTCCGGTGCGTAACCGCGTCAGCATCGCCGTGCTTTCTGCGGTGGTCTGCTTGGTGCTGTTCCTTTCCGGTGTGCTCACGCTTGGCCGTGAATACGTTTCGGAATATCAGCTCATCGGCAGCGACGAAGTGCTCGCCGCGGAGTATGTCGAAGAAAACGCCGCGCCCGACGCAACGTTTCTGACCTATAACAACCACAATAACTGCATCGCCGCCCTTACCGGGCGGAATATCGTCTGCGGCAGTGGTTCATACCTCTATTTCCATGGTGTGGACTATTCCGAGCACGAAGCCGCGCTGCCGCTGATGTATGAACAGCCGAGCCTGTATTTCGATTCGCTGAGCGAAAAATTCGGCGTCGACTATGTGCTGATAGGCAATTATGAGCGAGCGAACTATGATATCGACTATGAATATTTCAGTGAAAATTTCACGGTGTTCTATCAGAACGATTCGGTGATTATCTACAGCGTCGACTGACAAGCCGCCGTGTCGGAACCGTCTCTCTTGACGATTCAAAATACTTTTGCAATACGGCAAAGCAAGGCCGCCCGAAATCGGGTGGCCTTGTTGATCTTCGACGTTTATTCCTCAGGCTTGTCGTCTTTGTGTTCCGGCATGCCGTTTTGCTGCCGCTTGCCGGAGCAGCCGAGGAGCACCGCGCCGAGGCCGGAAACGCCGGCGAGTATCCCGCCCGCAATCTGCGCGCTCGCAGCCGAACTTTGAATGACAAACTGATACAGTGTTGTATCCATGCTTCCACCATTTCTTGTAATTGCGGCGCTTCCAGCCGTCATACCGATTTGTGCGGCACAAAGCACAAGAACGATACCCGCAGCGAACAAAACGACCAGCACCGCAATCCATGCGGATTTAGAATTGTTTTTCATAGCTGCTCTTCTTTCTCCGTTTCCCGTTTTTGAGCGATTTTTTCAGAATTCAAGCCCCATTAAAAACCGGTAAACGGGTTTAAGCATTTCAAACGCTTCCTGAATTTCATCCACAATAGCGGGAGACATCGTCCTTTTTAAATCGCCGGACGAAAAGCAGAACGCAAGGCTTTTCCGGTTCAAATACGGCAGCAGTCCTTCCGGCGCGTCTTTGTACCGCGGGCGTTTGAACTCGTCGCCGAACACGGTAAACCGGTCCGTGAACGCCTTATCGGTCACCAGAGACAAAAACTTCTGCGGTTTTGCCAGCATCCGCTCACGCAGCTGCCGCATCATCGACGCGTTCGGGCCGTACATGCCCATGCCGTAGCCATAGCTCTCCCGCTCGAATTCGGCATACAGCACAAAACTTTCGCTGATCATGCCGCCCGGCCGGCGAAAGCCGAGCCAGACGTGATCGCGGTACATCGATTTGTCGTGCGAATAACGCGTGTCCCTGCGGATGCGCGATACAATCGAAGCCGGACGCACGTTGAACTCCGCGTCGATCTGCTGCGCCAGCGGGGTCAGCAGTACCGCCAGTTCCTTCATCGGCTTATAGACGTTCGCCTGATACCGTTCCCGGTTCGCTTCAAAAAAAACGCTGTCGTTATGGAACGCAAGCTCCCAAAAGAACTGATACGCGTCCTCCGTCAGACCCTGAAACATATTTTACTCCTCGTCGTCTTCTCTGTATGCGCCGCTCCGTTTTTCCACGCGGGTAACGGTCTGCTGACGCGCCGGCCGTCGTTTTGCCTGTTTTTTATTTTCAAACACACGCGGCGGTGCAGACTGTTTTTTTTGCAGCGGCGCCGGCGCTGCCGGTGGTTCCTGCGGCTGGGTTTGCCGTGGCTGCCGCGCGGGCTGTACGGGTATGCCTGCGGGACGGTAGGTAGCGGAATTGTCCGCGTCCACATATCGCGTCCGCGCGGTCGTGACCAGCCGTTCAGCCGTCGACTGCGCCGCCTGCCCACTGTGCGAGCCTGCGGATTCCGCAGTGCGCCTTGCCGTTGGCGCCGCCGTTTCCGGTTCCTCGTCCCGCCGGACGCGCTGTGTGTCGGGTTTTGGCGCGGGCGGCAGCGATATGGGTGCCGCGCCATTATTGACGGTGCCTGCCTGTCCTTCGTCCTTGGCCGCAAGCATCCGTTTTGTGTAGCTTATCTCTTCCTGGTTTGGCTCTCCGCGGTAGGCGTCCCTTTTCGGGGCCGGATTTTCCGGCTCGGCAAAGTAGTCGTCAAAATCGTCCAGATCGTCCTCCTCATCGTCGTCGAAGCGATATGGCGTTTTTGCGTGTTCTATTGCGGTGAGCACAATCAGCACGATAAACGAAAGCACCATGAGCGCGCCCAGCACGATCAGCACCTTGCTGATGCCTGCGCTCAGGTTGTTGAAAAGCGTCAGGCTGCCCGTATTCTGCACGGGCGTAGCCGTCGGTTCCGCAGTGGCGGTTTCGGTTCCGTATGCAACGGGCATCAGACAGCTCGCAAGCGTGCGGTTCGTGCCGGTCGGATCGTAACCCTTCACCGTAAAGGAAAGATTTCGCGGCGAACCCAGTTCGATTTCCTGATCGAACGTCGTTTCCCCGGCGGAAAGCACTTCATAGTTTTTAATTACGCCGATGCTGGTTTCCGAAATGGTGATGTTCGTGAGCTCAACCGTGCTGTGATTGGTGATGACGATCCTTGCGGTAACGGAGCCTGTTTCGGACGTCCACTGCGTGACTGTTTCCGCCGTCACGGTTACGCTGATCTGGGATTCGTCCACGAACGGATAGACCTCATAGGAGTTTTCCGTCTCCAGCGTGTATGTTTCGCTGAACGGGTCGGTACCCGTCAGCTTAAATTTCACGTTTCGCAGCGGTTCCGTCATCAGCGGCACGACAAGGAATGAAAGCGTATTGCTTTCACCGGGTTCAAGCGAAAACGTCTCCTCGTTGACCAGGTTTGCCCGCTCGTCCGAAATCGAAATGCCGCTGATGGTCTGGCTGCCTGTGTTTGTAACCACGATTGTAAAATTCACGCCGGACGGCGTGGGCGTGCCCATCTCAACGTCCATATCGAGCTGGATGAGCACCATCGTCAGCGTCAGCGGTTCGATGGACGTATACGTTTTCGTTTTGCCGTTTACGCTGTAGGTTACGACCGGCGAACTGACTACGCTCTCGTCGCCCATCGTGTAGCGGTAGTCGATCGAATAGGAACTGCTTGCGCGCAGCGTGTCATGCTGGAGAATCGGGTCGTCGCTGATGTTTTCGTCGATCAGCATGATGTCCGACATGTCGAATTTCGTGTCGTTTTGAATTGTGTATTTCAAAACGACTTCTTCGCCGGGCTTCGCGTTTTCCTTGTCGACCGTGCGCGTAACACTGATTACGGGGTTTTCCGCGCGTGCGATCGTTATGGACGCTTCCTCGCTCATGGGTTCGCCGTTGCGCGTCCATGCAATGGTGAACACGATCGGACTTCCAAGCTGCGAATCGCTCACCTCAAGCGAAAGCACGATATCCCGCACGCTCCCGCTCGGCGGGATTTCCGCGCCGTGCATGACGTCGTACGCCGTGTCGAGGTACGTGATCGTAAGGTCCTGCAGCGGATAGTCCGCGTTGTAGTTGGCGATTTCAAACGAAAACTCGACCGTTCCGCCTTCGGTCAGTTCCGTCGGCGTTGCGGTTATGTCCACGTTCACTTCTTCCGCGTGCGCGCCGGGAATGAACAGCAGCATGCACAAAGCTACGACGCACGCGCCCAGAAATCGTTTCATGATCCGTTTGCTCCTTGTTTTCCGTGTGTGTCGTCTTCCCGCCTTTCGGGAAGTTTCACCGGACAAAGCAGGCGCGTCTCCGTCTTCACCGCCGCGCTTCCGCCCGTCCTGTCCGTTATGGTTCGGATAAAAGTTTCCTCCTGCTCCAGTGGCAGGGTGCACTTCAGCTTTACGTTTTCGGCAAATTCCGCCTGAACGGGGTAAGCAAGCGCCTTAAACGCCGGCTCAAGCGACGCATAGGCCGCGTATGACAGCGTTATGCCAACTTTTGCACATGCTTCCATCCGCACAGGCCCGGCGGCGCTGAGCGCGCAGGAGGCCGCCCTGCCGTACGCACGCACGAGCCCGCCCGTGCCGAGCAGCACACCGCCGAAGTACCGCACGACCGCGCAGAGCGCGTTCCGGATTTCGTTTTGCGTCAAAACGTTCAGAATCGGCGCGCCCGCCGTGCCGGAGGGTTCGCCGTCGTCCGTCGAGCGTGTCGGCCCGTCCGCAATGCAAAACGCATAGCATACATGCCGGGCATCCCAGTGTTTTTTACGGATTTCGACAATGCGCGCCTGCGCTTCCGACTCGGACGAAACCGGCATGCAATAGCCAAGAAAGCGGGATTTGCTGATCACAATCTCGCTTTCTCCCGTCCCGGCGATGGTGTTATACGGTTTTATCCCCTGCGTATCCGGCAATAGCTCTTCTTGCCCTTTCTGACGATTACGCCGTCCCCGGCGACGTCCTCCGGCTTTAGCGCCATTCCGACGGACGTTATTTTCTCGTCGTTTACAAATACGCCGCCGCCTTCAATCAGTCTGCGCGCGTCGCTCTTGCTCGAAGCGAGCTTTGCGAGAACGAGCACGTCCGGCAGGCGCAGTCCGGTCGAATCGATCTGTTCTTTGGTCAGTTCGCAGGTAGGAATGCTGCTCTGGTCGGAACCGCCCGCAAAAAGCGCTTCCGCAGCGGCCTGCGCTTTCTTTGCTTCTTCCGTGCCGTGTACCTGTTCGGTCAGCGTGTACGCCAGTACGCGTTTTGCTTCGTTGATCTTTTCGCCCGGCAGGGAGCCGAGGCGGCGCACTTCGTCCATCGGCAAAAACGTTAAAAGCGCCAGGCATTTTTCAACATCCTGATCGTCCACGTTGCGCCAGTACTGATAGAAATCGTACACGCTGCACTTTTCCTTGTCGAGCCACACCGCGCCCTTTTCCGTTTTACCCATCTTTTTGCCTTCACTGGTTGTGAGCAGCGCGTTGGTGAGCGCATAGGCGGGCTTCTGTTCTTTGCGGCGGATGAGGTCCGCGCCGTTAAGGATGTTGCTCCATTGGTCATCCCCGCCCATCTGCAGCACACAGCCGTAGCGGCGGTTGAGTTCAAGGAAATCGTAGCTCTGCATGAGCATGTAGCTCATTTCAAAGAAGGTCAGCCCGCGTTCCATGCGCTGGCGGTAGCACTCCGCGGTCAGCATGCGGTTGACCGAAAAGTATACGCCGATGTCGCGCATGAAATCCAGAAAGTTGAGCGGATAGAGCCAGTCCCCGTTATAGACGATCTGCGCTTTGCCGTCCGAAAAGTCAATCAGGCGGGACATCTGCGTTTTGAAGCAGGAAGCGTTGTAGGCAAGCTGTTCTTTGGACATCATCTGGCGAAGGTCCGTCTTGCCGGAAGGGTCGCCGATAAAGGCGGTGCCGTTACCGAGCAGCACAATCGGTTTGTGCCCTGCGCGCTGCATATGCGCCATCGACATGAGCGCAACGTAGTGGCCGACATGCAGGCTGTCCGCCGTCGGGTCGAACCCGATGTAAAACGTGACCTTCTCTTTGCCCAGCAGTTCGCGCAGTTCCTCGGGATGCGAGCACTGCTTTAAAAAGCCGCGTTCTTCCAAAATGTCGTATACGTTCCGCTCCATAAAATTACCCCTCCGTAACCTTTTTACATCCCTGACAATATACCACGAAACAAAAAAAGAAACAATGCGATTGCATTGCTTCTTCCACTGTATGGAATGGTTGTTTTTCAAAAATTAACACTTGCGGCAAAACGCCGCGTAGTTCCTCAAAGCCCGATCGTGAAGCGGAATACGGCGTTGCCGTCCTCGTTTTTCGCCTCGATCGTTTCGCCGAGGTGCGTGAGGATTTCGTGCACAATCGCAAGTCCCAGCCCCGTGCCGCCGTCGGAATGCGATGTGTCCGCCTTGTAGAACCGCTCGAACAGGTGCGAAATATCCGCTTCGCCGATATGCCCGGTGTTCTTTACCGCAACAAGCACCTTTTCGCCGTTTTCCGGCATGGAAAATTCCAGCGTGATCAACCCGTCGTCGCTGGCGAATTTAATCGCGTTATCGACCAGAGCGATGAGCACCTGCTCGATACGGTCGCGGTTGGAGTTGACCGTAACGGGCTGCTCGCAGTCCCATTCCGTTTCGATGCGAATACCGCTGTAAGAAGCGACCAGACCCATCTGTTCGGTCACTTCGGAAACAACGCCGCCGAGATCAAACGGTTTCTTTTCGAGTGCAATCGCCCCCGACTGCAGGCGCGAAAGCTCCAGCAGATCGTTGATCAGCCGCGAAAGCCGCAGCGATTCTCGCAGGATGTAGCCATAGTAACGCGAGCGGTCGTCCGCAGATTTAACAAGCCCGTCGTTGAGCGTTTCCGCAAGGCTTCGTATGGAAGCGATCGGTGTACGCAGTTCGTGGCTGACATTCGCCACGTAATCCCTGCGCGTCTGCTCAAGGCGTTCCGCCGCCGTCACGTCCTGCACGACAATCACTGTGCCGGGTGCAACCTCGCTTGTCTCCTGCGAAAGAGACACGACCATCAGCAGTTTCTTTTCGCCGACGTCAAGCATCACGGACTGCGCGTTTTCGCCCAGCAGCACCTTTTCGCAGAGCGGCAGCACGGGCGCAAGCACACTCAGCAGTTCCTGCTCTGCGCATACGCCAAGCAGCTGACACGCCGCCTGATTCTTGTAGATGAGCGTGTTGTCCGCTTCCAGCGCAATAACGCCTTCCTGCAGACCGTCCAGAATCATGTGCAGGCGGTTCCTCGCCAGCACAAGATCGCTGATGTTGCGGCGTATCTGGTCAGAAAGATGGTTGAGCGCAATGCCGAGCTGACCGATTTCGTCTCCGCGGTTTTCTTCCGCGCGAACGGAAAAATCCCCGCCGGCCATCGCCGCGGAAGCGTGCGTCATCCGTCGGATCGGGTTTGTCATGCGGCGCGAAATGAAGTAAGCCGGGATCACCATAAATACTGCGGCGATCACCGAGCTGAGAATCAGCGCACGCACGAAGCCCATCAGCGAGCTGTAGACTTCATAGGTTGGCCGTGACATCAGAATTGCGCCGACAATGCGCTGCATGTTGTCCGTTATAGCCACGCCGACCACAATGCCGTCGTCCGAGCGCCACTTGGTTGAAACAAGCTCTTCGCCGGTGTCGACAACCTGCTGACCGTACTCGAGGATGGTATCGCTCACCGTGCTGTCGTCGGCAAGGTCCTCCGTGGTATACGCAATCAGGTTCGCATCTTCGTCAAAGATATACACGCGCGTGCCCTGCTGCCCTTTCAGCGAAAAATCGAGAAAGGAGTCATAGGACACCTGGCCGGACTGCAGGCGCGTTGCAAGCCGCGCCATCGACTGCGCGCGCGGCAGCATCTCCTCGGCAATGCGGCTCGCATGCACGCCGGCGCCCGTAACAATGTACACAAACACCGCAAGCACGGATGTCAGCACGCAGCCGAAGATCAGAAAAAACAGAAATTTTTGGAAGATGGAACCTTTTTTCATTGCAGCCGCGGTAGCCTCAGTCGCTCGCGCCGAACTTGTAACCGACTCCGTAGACCGTACGGATTCCCCAGCTCAAACCCTCGTCCGGGATTTTCTGCCGGATGCGCTTGATCTGCGTATCGACTGCGCGCGTGTCGCCGAAATAATCGTATCCCCAGATTTTCGAAAGAATCTGTTCACGGTCGAACACCCTGCCCGGATGGGACGCGAGCAGATAGAGAATCTCCACTTCTTTCGGCGTGAAGTCCACCGGCTTGCCCTTGATTTTCACTTCGTAGTTGGAGAGACTGATTTCAAGGTCTTCCATACGGATGGTTTTCTTTTCGGCTTCCGGCTCGGCGGACGTGCGGCGCAGCACCGCCTTGATGCGCGCAACGACTTCCCGCGTGGAAAACGGCTTGACGATATAATCGTCCGCGCCGAGTTCCAGCCCGACCACGCGGTCGATTTCCTCGCCTTTGGCGGTGAGCATGATGATCGGCACCGAGCTTTTTTGCCGGATTTCACGGCAGGCGTCGGTCCCGGATTTTTCCGGCATCATCAGGTCCAGCAAGATCAGGTCGGGAGATTCGCTTTCGGCCATCTGGACGGCCTGCACGCCGTTGTACGCGGAAGCGTGCGTAAAACCCTCGCTCTCCAGATATACGCCGAGCGATTCGTGTATAATCGGCTGATCGTCACAGATCAGAATATGCGCCGTTTTCTGCATGTCGGCACCCCCTTTTGATTAAATTATAATATCCGCTCTGCCACAATTCAATCCTATTGGTCGCCTTGTCAAAATTGTACATCATTCGTACAAGATCGGGCGCTGCGCATATGCCTTTCGCCAAATTACCGGGTTTCTGCCACAATTGACGTTGCTTTTACATAAAAAACAGCGGCCGCAGAGATTTTTATTCCTGCGACCGCCGCATCGAATACGCTGGTTACGTTTTCTTTTTCGGCCGTTTTTCCTTCTGCTTCGGCGGGATGACTTCGTACGGCGCGTCCTGGGACGCTTTCCCGCTCTTTTCTTTTGCCGGCTCGGGCTCTTCCTGCACGATGCTGGGCGTAGAACTGGGGCCGAGCGCAATGGCGTTGCTGATATATTTTTTCAGTGTAAAGTGGAAACTCGTGCCTTCGTCCGCCTTGCTTTCCACATAGATGTTCTCGCCGAGTTTGTCGATAATCTGTTTCGCAATGGAAAGGCCGAGGCCTGTTCCGCCTTCTCTGCGGGACTTGTCCGTTTTATAGAACCGCTCGAAGATATGCGGCAGGTCTTCCGCCGCAATGCCGCAGCCGGTGTCTGAAACGCTCACAAGGATGCGGTCGCCAGTGGTCTCCGCCGCGCTGATGGTGATGCTGCCGCCCTGCGGCGTATAGTGCATTGCGTTGTCGAGCAGGATGACCAGCAACTGTTCCACACGGTCTTCGTCCGTCATTGCGTACGGAACATGCGCCGCGTCCAGGCGCAGATCGATCCCGCGCTGTGCCGCTTCGTTGAGGTAGCTCTGCCGGGTGTCCTGCAGCAGTTCTTCAAGGTTGACGGCGGCGACTTCCATGTGTTCGGTGCCTGCCTGCAGGCGGGAAAGCTCCAGCATGTCCGTAATCAGCCGCGAAAGACGGATTACCTCGTGCAGCATAATCCGGTAGTAGCGCTGGCGCGTCTCCTCGTCCTGGATCATCCCGTCGGAAAGCGGCTCCAGCAGGCCGCGCACGGCGGTCAGCGGCGTACGCAGTTCATGGCTGACGTTGGCCACATAGTCGCGCCGGGTCTTTTCCAGCCGCTCCAGGTCGGTCACGTCCCGGAATAACCCGACAACGCCCGTGCAATCGCCGTCGTCCGCCATGACGGGTACAATCGTAATCCAAAGCGTGCGGTCGTTGGGCAGTTCGTAATGCATTGTTACGGGTTCGCGGGAATCGTAGACCGAATGGAACATATCCCAGACCGATTCGTCAGGTACAAGGTCCGCCGGCGTTTTTACGTCGACCGCGCCGAACATCTTCATCAGCGCCGGATTATAGTGCGTCAGGCAGCCGATGTTGTCGATTGCGGCCACGCCGTCTGTAAAACTGGACAGAATCTGGTTGAGCTGACGTTTTTCACTTCGCAGCTGATAGATCGTTTGAGAAAGGTTGTCGCAGAGCGTGTTGAGTGCGCGCGCAAGGATTCCGATTTCGCCGGATGCGCGCTCGTTTGCGCGGGCGTCGAAGCGCCCCTTCGACATTTCGATGGCAACGTTCGACATTTCGTGAATCGGCCTCGAAACCCGGTTGGTGCTGAACGCGACCAGCAGCATCACGATCGGCAGAATGACCAGAATTGTGCCTGCAAGCGCATTGTTGAGCTGGTTGAAGGCGGACTGGATGCGGTTGATCTGCTTGATGATCAATATCCCGCCGGTTACGTTGCCGTCCGCATCGCGTACCGGAATGCCGACAGCGACCGCCGACTCGCCGTTGAGCAGCTTCATATCGTTGTTTTGAACGGTTTCGCCTTCCAGGACGTTTTGCATCTCCGCGCGGTAATATTCGCCGAAATCCTTTGTGTCCACCGTGTTGCCAAGGTTGCGCAGAAGCAGCACTTTGCCCACTGCGTCTACAATAAAGATGGCGGATTCGCTGGCGAGCGTCTGCTTTTCGATGAGGCGCTGAAACGCCTCTTCGGTCATGTAGCCGTTCTTATATTCCTCGTAAATCTGCCGCGTGACCTCGGCTTCCGGCTCGAGGTTCGACATCTCGATCGAAACGTAGGTTTTTTTGCCGATATACGCATAAGCCGCCAGCAAAACGATGTTTGCCAGCAGCAGAGCGATGATCGATACAATTAGGATTCGCCAATAGAATACGCTGCGCATGAATCTGCTTTACTCGGTTTCAAATTTGTAGCCGACGCCGTAAATCGTTTTAATGCTCCAGCCAAGCCCTGTGGAATCAAGTTTTGCGCGGATGCGCTTAATATGGGTGTCCACCGTGCGCGTTTCCCCCGCAAAATCGTATCCCCACACGCGTGAAAGCAACTGTTCGCGCGTGAACACCTGGCCGGGATTCGACGCGAGCATGTGCAGAATTTCGATCTCCTTCGGCGTACAGATAACGGGCTTGCCGCGCAGGGTCACCGTGTAGCTCTTTAAATCGATCGTAAGACCGTTGTAGGTAATCACCGAAGAATCGTTCTTCGGCTGCTCTGTCGCGCGCCGCAGCACCGCCTTGATGCGGGCTACCACTTCGCGCGGGCTGAAGGGCTTTACAATGTAGTCGTCCGCGCCGAGCTCCAGCCCGACGATGCGGTCGATCTCTTCACCCTTTGCGGTCAGCATCAGAATCGGAAGCTGGGACGTTTTGCGGATCTCGCGGCATACCTCGATACCGGACATTTTCGGCATCATGATATCGAGCACGCACAGAACGACTTCGGGCGTGATGCTCTGCAACGCCTGTGCGCCGTCGTAAGCGTCCACAACCTCAAACCCTTCCGCTTTTAAATAGATGCCCAGCGACTCGTGTACGACGGGATCGTCGTCCGCAATTAATACTTTCTGCGCCATAGCCTGCTCCTTGCTGTCAAGAATTCGTTAACAGTATACCATATGTATGTTCACGCCGTACAGCGCCGCGTTTATCGGCGCAGCGCGAGCCCGACTTTTTGTGCGTCCTGTTTCATTACTTCTACGAGCGCACGGTTATAGATGCCGCTTGCGGGATGGTACAGCGGGATCAGCTCGAATTTCACCGAGTCTGCGATCAGCGGGATTCTCTCGCCATGCAGCGCGCCCACCACGTCCGGCTTCTGCCCGCAGAGGCAGTATACGGCCTTCAGTGGCGTATTGCCGAGTGTGAGCACGAATGCAGGCCGGATACTCTCGATTTCGCAGAGCAGCACCGGCAGCGCTTCTTCCACTTCGCGCGGCTTTGGCGTACGGTTGCGCACGGACCGTTCCGTTCGGACGACCGGGCGGTATTTTACGGTATTTGTGATATATGCCGCTTCTCTCGTGATCCCAAAAGAACCGAACAGCGCGTCGAGCTGTCTGCCGGCCCTGCCGACAAACGGCCTGCCCTGTTTCGTTTCCTCCGCGCCGGGCGCTTCGCCAATCAGCAGAACGCGCGCCGGCAGCGCTCCTTCGCCGAACACCGGCGAAGCATACTCTCCCTGCGGGTCGTCCCGCTCCGCCAGCAGTAAAAGCCGATCACGCTCGGTGCGGTAGGCCGCGTCCAGTAACGCGCGCGTTTCGTCCCCCCGTTTCGCTCCCGGCATCTTATCCTCCGTTGCCGCCTTCCGTCGCCGCGGCCATCATGCTCTGCAGCGCCAGAAAGTCTGTTTGCAGCGTTTCGTACAGCGGTTCGATCACGGAGTATTCATATCCCGTAAGCGCAACTTCGAGCGCGGCGATATCATCCTTGAGCTGATCGCTTTGCTCAAGCGGGACGCCGGTCGCCGTGTTGAGGTAATCGGTCGCCTGCTGAATCAGGTCCTGCGCATCCAGCTTGAGCTGAAAGATCGAGAGCGAACCGTCCGAATGCACCGTGCAGGTCTTCATGGACGCAATAAACTCGTCGATGGAAAGTTCGGTGCGGACCGCATTGGGAAACGCCTTGAGCAGGTATTCGTCGTCAAACTGATAAAACTGCGAGTCGGGCCGGATCAGCACATAGTTCACCTCGGACACCATCTCTTCCGGACAGAATTCGGTCGCAATCGCGTTCTCCGCCGAACATATGTTGAGCGTCACGTGCATATCGTCGTACGTTGTCGGCGCGTTCTCGGCCAAAAACCAGTCCGTAACAGGCTTGTGATCTTCATCGTCATAGCTTGCGTCCGTTGCAAGCAGACCCGAAACGGTGTCTACCGTGCGCTTGACAAGGCCGAGGGACGTCGGATCGACATCTATGATCGCTTTGTCCTCCAGCCCTTCATGTATTTCGGACATATATGCCTGCCAGAGCGGCGCGGCGGCGTTTCCGCCGGAAGAACCTTTTTTGAGCTTGTTCGCCGGGTAATCGTGCCCGATCCAAAGCGTGGAGGTGTAATACGGCGTAATGCCCGCAAAATACACGCTTGCGTAGTCGGAATTCGTACCGGTCTTGCCCGCAACCGTCATATCGGTAATCTTTGCCTTCGTGCCCGTACCGGATTTCACCGCGTCGGTGAGCATATCGACCAGCAGATACGCCGTGCTTTCCTGATAGACCCGGTGCGTGTCACGCACCTCGTCCGCGTCCAATATTACGTTCCCTTCGGAATCGAGTACCTTGGTAAACGACAGCGGCTCCTGATAGACGCCCTCGTTGGCAATCGCGCCGTATGCAGCCGCCATCTGGATGGGCGTCAGGCCGGACGTGCCGAGCGCGAGTCCCGCGCCGTCGACGTTGATTTTGCTCTCCGTCGCGCCGAGTTCGTAGAGGTATTGCGCGGCGACGGCCGGCGTAACGTAATCCATGAGGATACGTGCGGCTACGACGTTGAGCGAACTCATCAGACCGCGGCGCAGCGTCACAGGGCCATATCTTGACTCAAGCCCGCCGGACGGGTACCCTTTTTCGGTGTTCCAGCCCTCGATTGCACCATCCATATTCGCAATGATGCTCGCCGGGGACAGCCCGAGATCGAGCGCAGGCCCGTAGACGGAAAGCGGTTTGATGGCCGAGCCTACCTCCGTATAGCTCTGCGAAGCGCGGTTGAGACCTTTCCGAATCGTTGGCTCGTCCCTCCCGCCGACGATTGCGCGCAGTTCACCCGTGTGATAGTCGAACACGACTGCGGCGGCCTGCGGTTCCACCGTTTCCGTGACCGTTCCGTCTTCGTTGGTCTCCACCAGCAAAGATTTGGATGTGTCCGCCAGCGACGGATAGTCTTCCCACTCGCTCAGCGTGGTCTGCACGGTGTTCTGAATTGTAGGATCGACCGTCGTGTAAATATGGTATCCGCTTGTGCGCAGTTCGTTTTCAACCGCGCTGCGGTTGGCGCTCGTGTCGCTGAGACCGCGTTTTTCCAGCAGATGCGTCACGACGTCGCTGATGGAGTACTCGACAAAATACGCCATGCTGTACATCTGCTTCTGTTCGCTGACTTCAATGATGTTGACCGTTTCCGTCAGGGCGGATTCATACTGTTCCTTGGTGATGTAACCGGCCTGATACATGCAGGCCAGCACGTGGTCCGTACGCTCGTCGGTGACTTCCATTTGGTCGCGCTGATACATGTTTTTACGCGGGTCGTAGCGGTACGGCGCCTGCGGAAGCCCGGCCAGCATTGCGCACTCGCGAATGGTCAATTCGGAAAGTTCTTTGCCAAAATAGTCCATCGCAGCGGTTTTCACGCCGTAGTTGGACTCGCCAAGGTGGATGTCGTTGAGATATGCTTCCAGGATATCGTCCTTGCTGATAAGCGTTTCGAGTTCCAGGGCAAGATACGCTTCCTGAATCTTTCGCTTATAGTTTCTCTGCGTACCGAGGATTTTATTCTTAATCAATTGCTGCGTAATCGTGCTGCCGCCGGAAGAATTGCTGTTTCCAAGGATTTCCAGCGCAGCAGAAAACAGGCGCTTGAAATCGACGCCGGAATGCTTGTAAAAGCGAACGTCCTCAACCGCGATAAACGCGTTTTTGAGCATGTCCGGGATATCCTCAATGTCCACCCAGTCGCGGTATTCCACGTCCGCAATGGTCGTGATCAAATCGCCGTTCATGTCATAGAGGTAACTGGTGCGGTCTGAGATGGTCAGCTGTGCAACGTCGAGCGACGGCGTCGTTTCAACGTACGCCTTGACCACGCCTACAACAAGCCCCAAACCGATGAAGCAAACGACAATAAACGCCAGCACCATCAGTTTGAGCGACGTAAACAGCACCGCCAGGAAAAAAGAGTTCGGTTTGTCCCTCTTTTTCAGCAGCGGCTGATGCCCTTCGGCTGCGGATTCGTTTAATTCCGGAGCGTCCTTCGGCTCTACCCGAAAGAACGGATTGCTTTTTGCCATGCTTATTAACACCTCAATGAAATCGTTGGTATTATAGCATACGCTTGAATCTCTTTTGTCATTTGCCGCAAAAAGTTCATACTTTCTGCGATATTTCCCGCTTGCGCCATCAAAATTTTTTTACTTGTCCATCGAAACATACACTTTTATGAAGCCGGAGAAGTTACGAATTCGAGCGCGCCCCGCGTCAAATTTAGGTCTTTACAAACCGCTTCCTTTCCACTATAATAGCACATGCGGCTC
This sequence comes from Eubacteriales bacterium, assembly GCA_035446965.1. Taxonomy (GTDB): domain Bacteria; phylum Bacillota; class Clostridia; order Christensenellales; family CAG-138; genus UBA7703. The sequence continues at coordinate 77 of DAOTGE010000049.1, read as the reverse complement.
GGGGCTTTAGCGAAGTTGGCTATCGCGCTACACTGGCAGTGTAGAGATCACCGGTTCGAATCCGGTAAGCTCCACCA
>DAOTGE010000048.1:0-20560 GCA_035446965.1 Eubacteriales bacterium | reverse complement strand
ATAGGTATTGTTGCGGGCGCATCGACGCCGGACCGGATGATTAGGGAGGTACTACAAGTAATGAGCGAACAGGAAAAAACGACGATCGAAACCATTGAAGCGGAAGCTCCCGCAGAGGATGTCGTCGTGGCCCAGGAACCCCAGATGACCGAAGAAACCCCCGTTGCGGAGACGACTGAAGAAACGACGGATACGGCGTCGTCTGAAGCTGCGCCGGAAGAGCCCGCCGAAGCGAAAGTCGAGGAAGCAAAGGTCGAAGAAGTGGCTGAGCCTGCTCAGGCTGAAAGCGCGGAGGCTGAAGAGGCCGAAGCGAAGCAAGAACCGGCGGCTGAAGAAGCCGAGTCTGAAAAAGCGCCCGAGCACGAGGAGAGTTCCGAATTCGCAAAAGCGTTTGAAAAGACCATGACCCGGATCCATAACGGCCAGGTGATCAGCGGCACCGTCATTTCCATCGTGGACGGCGAGGTTTTCGTCAACATCGGCTATAAGTCCGACGGTGTAGTTCCGGCAGGCGAGTTCTCGAGCGATCCGGACGATAAACCGGACGAACTCTTTAAAGAGGGCGACGAGATCGAAGTCGAGGTTATGCGGGTCAACGACGGCGAAGGCAATGTTTTGCTTTCCCGCAAGAACGTGCAGAGCAAGAAGCTCTGGGACGAAATGATGAACCAGGAGGACATCGAAGAAAAGGTGTTCGACGCGGTTGGCAAGGAAGTCGTCAAGGGCGGCATCATTGCAGACATCAGCGGGATTCGTGCGTTCGTTCCCGCGTCCCATGTTTCCATTAAATACATCGAGAACCTTGGTGAGTTTGTCGGCAAGCCGATGCGCCTTAAGGTTCTTGAAGTCGACCGGCAGAGGAAGCGCATTGTCGCGTCCCAGAAGCAGGTTCTGCTTGCGGAAGCCGCAGCCGAGCGCCGCAAGAAGTGGGAAGCGCTGGTTGTCGGCGAAAAGGTTCACGGCGTCGTCCGCAGGATTGCCGATTTCGGGGCGTTTGTGGACATCGGCGGCATCGACGGACTGGTTCATGTCACGGACGCTGCCTGGGGACGCGTGAAGCACCCGAGCGATGTTTTCTCGATCGGCCAGGAAATCGAAGTGTTGATTCTTAACGTGGACGTTGAGAAGGAGCGTGTATCGCTGGGCTACAAACAGCTGCAGCCGAAGCCTTGGACGCTTGCCGGTGAGAAATATCCTGTTGGGTCCATCGTGGAAGGCAAAGTTGTCCGCATTGTTCCGTTCGGTGCATTCGTTGCACTGGAAAGCACGATCGACGGCCTGATTCATATTTCGCAGGTTGCACCGCATCGCATTGCGAAGGTTGAGGACGAGCTCAAAGTTGGCGACGTAGTGCGCTGCAAAGTACTCGAAGTAAACCCGGAGGCGAAGCGCATCAGCCTGAGCCGCAAGGAAGCCATGCTGGAGGACGATCCGGAACTTGCCGAACGGCTGCGTGCCGAAAAGGCGGAGCGTGACCGTCAGTATGCCGAGCGCCAGGAGCAGCGTGCACAGCAGCGCGGCCAGGCGCAGCAGCGCGCCACCACAAGAGAGACGTCCCGGACGGGCGGTGAGCGTACGTATTCTCAACAGAGCGAGCGCCGTGATTCCGGATCGAGGTTCGACCGCCGCCGCCGCAATGAGGATGGCGAATATGAGCTTCCGCCGGTACAGGAGACCACCACTTCGCTGGCGTCCCTGTTTGAAGGCCTCAAGGTTGACGACGACGACAAATAAGTTCGTTGGTTCAAAAGGGCTGTCCGTATGGGCAGCCCTTTTCGCAGCATCCCGGATTGCCTGCAAAAGGCGGTTTATGTTTGCAAGGTATGGTATATTAGCTCATGGGAAATCAAAAACGAAAGCTGACTGATATCCGAAAAGATACGCGCCTGCTGACGCAGGCGCTTCGTTACGGTGCCGCGGCTTTTCTTGGCTTTGCAGCAGATTATGCTGTGCTGCTGATGCTCAAGGAATGGCTGGGCCTGCATTACCTTCTGGCTGTTCCGATTGCCTTTCTTGTCGGCGTCGGGGTAAACTACTTGGTTGGAGTGCTGTTTGTGTTCTGCCGCGGCAACTGGTCGCGCGGGCTGGAGCTTTCACTCTTTTTACTTATTTCTTTGCTGGCTCTGGCCGTCACGGAGCTGAGCATGTATTTGCTTACGGATGCGCTTGGGATCGATTATCGTATTTCTCGAATCGTCGCCGGGGTTGTCACGTATCTTTTTAACTTCTTTTCGCGGCGGTGGCTGCTTTATTGCAGAAAAGAAGACAAACAGAATCCTTGCGGCGGTTGAAAGTTTGCCTGAATAAGAAAACGGGAACGAAATCTTTCGTTCCCGTTTTGTGCGCATAGGTTGCAGGATTACGGCGAATCTTCCGGATCAGGCGCGTCCGTTGGTATCGGCGTTGGCGACGGTTCCGGCGTAGGCGTCGCCTTGGTGCCGACGCGCGTTTTTAGAGCGTTCCCCGGATAGCGGTCCGTGTGGTCGAAGATGGACTCCTGCAGTTCGCCGTTGACATAACGGTCAACGTACATGTCCACGACATAGCCGCTGCGTGCTTCCGCAACGATCTCCGATTCGCCGATATAAAGCGAGCTGGATTCGAGGACAATATCGTCATCCGGCGGGATTTCTTCTACGATTTCGGTGCGCGTTTTATATTCCGTGCCTTCCGGCAGTGCTTCGCCGTAAATCAGAACGGTGAGGTCGCGCTTGCGGCTGCTGGACATTTTATTTTTGGAAACATACGCAAAGATATAAATCGGGTAATCCGAGTTATTCGTGAACCCGAAGTCGATATGCCCCGTATCCACGGTTGCATCCAGCCCCTTGTCTACGTATGTGGAGGGAATGGAGTGCTTTTGACGGTCAAAGGTGCCCTGGAAATAGGGGTATGCCTGCAGCAGCGCGTTATAGAGCGTTGTGCTGACCTGGCAGACGCCGCCTCCGTACTGGAGGTTATATTTATCTCCGCCGAAGATACCGTTGGCTTCCAGCCAGCCGTTCTTTTCGGTGCGGTCGCCGACCGTGTCGTTGAAGCTCCAGGATTTGCCTGCTGCGACAATGTTGCCGTTGATGATGGAAGCGGCTTTTTCAACGTTGTAAGCGCGGTTCGGAATCAGCGTGGTGCGCTGTTCTTCCGTGTCTTCGGCGGTGCCCTTGAAGTCGTATGTGGTGGTGAAGGAACCGATCAGCGTGGTGCGCGCCTGCATGTCCGCAACCGTAAGGGTAGGCTCAACGGTCGTCAGCGTAGGCTGAATGGTCGCCTGCAGCTGGCCGGATGCGATAACCTGCTCCACGGCTTCGATCGTCGATGTAACGTCCAGCCCGTAGCCGGGCGTGCCTTCGGTATAAGTAAATGTCGGCTTGCCGCTGTCTGAGGCCTCAAAGGTGAACGAAGCGTCCACGGGAGAGGATGTCATGCTTTGGTTGATCTCGTTGATCCGGCTTGTGAGCGCGTCCTGATCGATGGATATGGTCGTGTAATAAACCTGATTCGAGCCGCCCGCAAGCGCCGTCTGGATCAGCTCTTCCAAATTGGAGGATGCGTTCATGTCGGTACCGGAAATGGCCGCGGAAAAATCGTCGCCGGAAAGCGTAATGGCAATATTGTTCAGCGCATACGATTCGTTGGATTCCAGCTGATCGCGCACTTCCGCGACAGTTTTCCCGGAGAGGTCCATCCCGTTGATATATACTTCATTGCGAAACTTTCCGGTTTCTGTGTCCACAACCGCCGTGCCGCTGCAACTGCGCGCAAGGACGACGACCGCGGTGACGATCAGAGCCAGGAAAAAAATCGTCATAAGCGAAAGCACCAGCCTGCGCTTGCGAATTTTCGCCCGTTTCGAACTCTTTCGCCGCGAAGACGACGAGCCGCCGCGGTTCGGGGTGTAATAATATTCCATGTCGCCGTTGTTTCCTTCGTTTTTTACACTGCGCGCAGAAGAACCGGTCTGCTTGCGGGGCGGGTTCGACGATGCTGGTTTTGTGGTGTCGGGCAATCCCGAGTATTTTTCGTACATATTCTCCCTCAGTGAGAAATTACTTAATTTCAGCACATGCAAATTGCATGTAGACAATATTATACAACGACCGGGAAATTCACGCAACTCCCGGCGAAAGCCGGTATAAGACGGGACGGCGTAAAAAAGAGATTACGATGTGGTAATCTCTCAGGCGCTAGGCAAAGTATACGGGTCAGCGCATATGCTTGATTGTGCGTTTATATTCGATAGGCGTGATCTTTTCTTTTTCCTTAAAATAGCGGCTGAAATAATGGATGCTGCCAAAGCCGGTCATGCTTGAAATTTCCGTGACGCTGTAGTTGGTGAAACAAAGCAGTTCCTTTGCTTTAAAAATGCGGAAACGATTTATAAACTGCAAAACTGTGCAGTTGAATTCATCTCGGAACAGCTCGCCGATTTGCTTGGGACTTTGCAGGGTTGCGCCGCCCAATTCTTCGATGGAAATATCTTCGGAAATGTGTTCGTCAATATAACTCAAAATACGGTTCAGCGCTGCATTTGGCGAAGGCGCAAAGATAATATCGCCGCCCGATGCACCTGGCGCGAAAACATGTTTTTGCTGACCCACATAGGCATGGTACAGCAGCGAAAGGATGTTGTAACTCAGACAATCCGAAAAACAGTCCGTTTTCAGCGTGCCGTAGTTCAGAATATTCAGCAGACACGACCGGGCAAGAAAGCTGTCGACGATCAGCCGGGGACCAAGGGAGAGAACTCTCTGCTGCAGCGCACTGTCGGTGACGACAAACGAAACGATTACGACCGAGGTCCTTTGTTCCTGCGAGAGATGGAGCAGGCGATAGGAATCGCAGGGGAAAAGAAAGATATCGTTTTTTTTCGGGGTAAAGCGAATATTTCCGACCCGGAACGGACCGATTGCTTCCGGCGAAAAAACCAGAAAAAACATATTTTGTGAATCTTCGGGTGGGCAAACATCCTCGAAATGCATGATCCTGCCGTTGCCGATCCAGGGGAAAAACATTGCCTCTTCCATGTTCAGACCTGACTGCGGATATAATCCGCGCCGCCGCCGATATGGGCGCGCATGTACTCGACTGCGCCGTCGGGGTCGTGGTTTGCTATGGATTCGAATATTTTCTTGTGGTAGACGCAGGAAGTCATCATTGCGTTCGGCGGAGAAATGCTCGCTTTGATTGCATCTTTGACCATGTCGCCAAGCAATCCCAATATTGTCTTAAGCACCTCGTTGGCGCTGGTGCGGGCGATTTCGTAATGATAGCATGCATCATATTCGTTATAGTTCTCCAGATCGCCGTTCAGAGCACAGGCTTCCATCTTATTCAGCAGGTCCTGCAGAACTTCCAGCTGTTCGTCGGTTGCATTCAATGCGGCAAGTTCCGCTGCCTTGCACTCAAGAAGCATGCGTACTTCAAAAATGTCCTGCAGATTTTTTTTGTTCAGTGAAAGCATGGGCAGCAGCGGTTTCATAAACGATTCCGGACTCAGGCTTTTTACAAAGGTACCGTCGCCCTGGCGCACGTCCAGGATGCCCATGATGCTGAGCATGCGGACGGCTTCGCGGACGGTGATGCGGCTGACATTGAACATCTGCGCCAACTCGTTCTCAACAGGGAGTTTATCGCCGATTTTATAAATGTTATTGCAAATCATCGCCTGCAGTTCACGGGCGACCTGATCCGAAAGCCTGTCTTTGACTACACTCATAATTTTTTCCACCTATTAATCAAATCATATAATGATAAGATAACATGAAGGCCTTTTTTTGTAAAGACTGGAGAGAAGAAAAGCAACGTATCGCTAAAGAATGTAGTAAATAATTCAAAATATGCAAAAATAGAACTGCTTTTGTGTAAAGACAACCAGCCGATGGCAGAATATAATACACCTATAAATGATAAATCATCATATCATTCTATGTATGCGAATAGAGGACAGTGCCTTGAATCCATCAATCGACTATTTGGACGCAGTAACAGATTTAATTCAAAAGATCAAAACCACGCAGCGGGAGAACATTGAAAAAGCGGCGGACATCCTTTCGGACACGGTCATCGGCGGAAAGACGATCTTCCTTTGGGGACCGGGCGGGCATTCTTCTATTTTTTCCGAAGATGCACTTTACCGCAAAGGTGAGCTGGCGAACCTTTGCCCGATTTATGATCCGAGCATCTCGCTTTCACATGGCGCGGCCCGGGAAATCAACGGAATGGAGCGGGTCGAGGGATACGGCAAGGTTGTTGTGGAATACAACGGCATTGCAAACGGCGACGCGGTCGTCCTTGGCAGTGCATACGGCATCAATCCCGTCGCAATCCAGGGTGCGCTGGAATGCAGGGCGAGAGGCGCATATGTGATTTCCATTACGTCGCCCGCCTTTTCGGATGCTTCCACGTATGGCGGAGCGAAGCATAAAAGCGGACGGAGCCTTTACAGCGTTTCAGATTTATATATCGACAGTTTTGTTCCGTACGGGGACGCGGTTTTGTCATACGACTGCCTGGAGCATAAGATTTCCCCGGTCGCGACGATCATGCAGGCGATTGTTTTAAAGGCACTGATGGCGGAAACAATGCTGAAGATGAAAGAAAAAGGCGCCGAGCCGTTTACGTGGACCAATTCGCTTCAGGCGGGCGGGATCGAGGCCAACAGCGATTATATGAAGCGGATTTGGGGCCGCGTGAAAAGCATGTGAGGAAAAGGCAAGATGGCAGAAGAAGGTAAACGATTTTATGAAATGTCCGATGCGCTGTCGGCGCTGACGGAAAAATCCGGGGAAATCGGCGCGGCGGCGGCCTGTTTGGCGCAGGCTGCGAAGCAGGGCAGGATGATACACGTCTTTGGCGTGGACGCGCGCGCGGCCGATATTGAAGGCGAATTATTTTACCGGGCGGGCGGGCTTGCCTGCGTCGACCCGATTTACGACCCGGCGTTTTCAAATTCGCATGGTGCGTACCGAAGCGAGCTTTGCAGACCGCTGGACGGGCTTACACCGAAGATTCTGGAGTACTATGAACTGATCGACCCGGGTGATCCTCTGATCCTCCTGGCGTTCGACGCGGAATCGACGGCGCTTGCGCAGGCGGCCGAATGGGCAAAAGAAAAAAGGCTCGCGCTGATTGTTATTGTACCGGAGAAGCCTGTCGACGCGAGGATTGTCTCGCTGGCGGATGTGATGGTATGCTTTGGACAACTGCACAAAACGATCTGCATGACGGCTGTTTTGAACGAAATTGCGGCGCGTACGCTGGAAGAGTATCCGGAAGCCGAAGTTTGGCAGGGGGACTTTTTCCCGGACACGGAGAAGAACCGGGCGCTGCTGGAGCGCTGGCGCTGGCGCGTGCGCCATCTGTAAACGACGGAGGCGGTTATGGCGAGACAAGTCCGGATTGCGGCGGTATCGCGGATCAAACAGCCCGTTCCGCTGCCGCGGGAAGCGTATATTGCGCACTGCATCCGCCAGGCGGAGGAAGCGGGCCGCGCCGGCTGCGACGTCTGCCTGCTGCCGGAACACTTCGACAGCTTCGGCGCGGCCGAGTGTGAACCGGACGACGGCGGAATATACGACGGGACGACCGACCGCCGCGCACTCTACCGGGCGGTCGCCGAAGAAATCCCGGGGCCGATGACGGAGCGTTTCGGACGCGTTTGCCGGGAATACGGCATGTATGTGATTGCGGACTATGCCGAGCGAAGCGGGGAGACGTTCTATAACACGGCCGTCATCATCGGCCGGGACGGGGAAGTTGCCGGCAGGTACCGCAAAACCCACCTGTGTGCATCCGAAAAGCGCTGCTATGGCGTGGACGCCGGAGACGAGTTGCCGGTGTTTGATTTGGATTTCGGGCGGATTGGAATTGCAATCTGCATGGACATGTATTTCCCGGAAGTGTTCCGCGTGCTGACCCTGAAGGGTGCGGAAATGATATTCTGGCCGCATCAGACGTACGGTCCCTCCGAGGAAACAATCCTGATTACGGCGCGGGCGCGTGCAATCGACTATTGCTGTTATCTGGTCGGCGCGAATTTTGCCAGTCCCGGATATTATGCGCCATACGAAAGGGGACACGAGTTTACCGGACGCGCGGTGGTCATCAATCCCGACGGCGTAATTCTCGCCGATACGGGACACTATCCGGGCGCTGCGCTTGCGGATATCGATCTGGACACGCCGCGGCTGGGCAAGGATATTGCGGCGGCCCGGCGGGACGGCGTCGACCGCATCCGCGAGGACCTGCTCCGGTTTCGCCGCCCGGAGCTTTACAAAGAAATTGTTCGGTCCTGTGATAACGAAGCCGTGAGGAGCGGCAAGTTCCTGGACTGACGATAAATAAAAAATGAAGGAGAAATCAGAATGAAAAAAGCACTGGCACTGATACTGGCCCTGATGATGGTGTTTGCCTTTACGGCGTGCACACAGGAGAGCGCAACAACGACGTCCGGTGATGAAGCGCAGGCTGCCGAGAGCGGAACGGAACTGCCCGAGTCCATTACGTATGTAACGCTTGGAAGCACCGGCCTGGACACGCTCAAACAGGCGGCGGAAGAGTTTGAAAGCGAGACCGGCGTAGAAGTGATAATTGAAGACTGGGCCTATTCCGATGCGTATCAGAAGATCCTGACGCTGGCGGAGGGCGGCAACATGCCCGATGCGATGTACGGCTTTGCCTCCTGGACGAGAGAATTTAAAGAAGCAGGCTACATTTCCTGCGCGGAAGACTATATCGGCCAGGACCTCTTTAACGACTTCTCCGAAGCTGCGCGCAGCGTCTGCAGCGTGGATGGAAAAATGTGGACGATGCCCTCGTATATGTCGGTGCGTACGATCCTGTTCAACCAGAACATGCTTGACGCAGCAGGCGTGAGCGTGCCGACCACCTGGGACGAGCTTCTTGAAATCGCACCGAAACTCTACGATCCTGAAAACGGACAGTACGCTTACTCGCTCGTTGCGGGCCATGCGAAAAACACGCTGGACTGCTTCCTGCCGATTCTCTGGGCGTATGGCGCGGACGTTACCAACGAAGACGGCACCGCCAACGGGTTTGCCAACGAAGAGGGCATTGCGGCGCTGCAGATGTATGTCGACCTGGCGCAGTACGCCGTGCCGGATTACGGTGAAGCGACGATCAACGAAACGCAGAGCAACTTTACAAATCAGGTTGCGGCCGCTTACTTCCACAATGCGCAGGGCATGCGTGCGCTGGCCGACGCGGGCGAAGACTACAGCTGGGTCACCATCGCCGAACCGCTGGCCGGTCCCGACGGAGAAAAATATGCGCTTGGCGTGATGGATATCGATATCCTTTTTGCAACCGGCAATGAGGAAATCACCGCCAAATTCCTTGAACTGTGGCACACGGCGCAGTATCAGGGCAGCGTTATCGAGGACGCGGGCTGGGTCCCGAATCAGCAGAGCTATTTCGACGAGCGCCCGGCGTTCAGCGACGAAACCAACGTCATGGTCGCGCCGTTCTGCGCACTTGAACCGATTGCGAAGTTCAAGCCGTCCCTGATCGGCTGGGAAGAAATCCAGAAGGTTATGGCGGATTATGTCACAAAGGCGGTTATGGGCGAGATGAGCGCGACGGACGCGTTCACCGCCGCGGGCGAGCAGGTCGATAAACTGCTTGCGGATTAACGAACCGGCATGTTAACCTCTGCGTGTGCAGAAGGCAAACAATGCCTTTTGCACACGCATTTTCAGGCAACAGGAGGCGCCAACATGAAGAAACCAAAACGAATCGACCGCAATAAGCGGGAAAAATGGCTGAATATGCTCTATATCCTGCCGATGCTGGCGGTTTATGTCGTATTCATACTCTATCCGATGACAAGCGTGATGAAGCTGTCGCTCTTCGATAAAAAGATCAACGGGGACATGATCTTCGTTGGGCTTCAGAACTTTGTCGACTTCTTCACAAACGTCGATACGCCCCGCGTATTTTTGAATACGGCTATTTGGGTTTTTCTGGGGGTGTTCCTAAAGCTTGGACTCGGACTGATTATGGCGCTGGCGCTGTATAAGAAATTTTACGGGAAAAAACTGATTACCGGCATCATGCTCATTCCGTATGCAATGCCGGCGGCGGTGGCCTGCATGATCTGGCGGCTGCTCTACAATCCCATGTTCGGGCATATCGGGCAGTTCCTGCGCGACCTTGGCATCACGACGCAGGCGGTGGGGTTCCTCGGAAACACGAAAACCTCGCTGATTGCAGTCATGATCGTAAACGTTTGGGCGGTGGCGCCGTTTTGTGCGCTGAATATCCTTTCAACGCTGTATTCCATCCCCAAATATATCTACGAGGCCGCCTCGATCGACGGCGCGAACGCATGGCAGAGATTTCGGTGCATCACGATGCCGCTGATCTCTTCATCCATGCGCACGCTGGGCATCCTGATCGGAATCTGGGCGTTCAACTCCTTTGACGTGATCTATATGATGACGCAGGGCGGGCCGGCGAATTCTTCGGCGATACTGGTCAATCTGATATACGATAACGCGTTCCGGTTCAACAACCGCGGGTATTCGGCGGCAATCAGCGTAGTCAGCTTCGTGCTGCTTTCCGTTTTCGCAATCCTCTATGTGCGCGCCAAGGAAGACGAGGTCAGCTATGAATAAGACGGTCAATAAACCCAAAATCGCAAAACAGATCTACCGGGTTTTATTCGCGGTGTTCATCCTGCTGATCCTGGTCGATTTGCTGTTTCCCGTCGCCGCGATGATATCCGTTTCGCTCAAAAAGGCCAACGACGTGTTTTCCGTGCCGGTCACGTGGATTCCCGATCCGGTCGCATGGGAAAACTATGTGGAAGTGTTCCAGAAACTGGATATTCTGGATGGGTTCAAGAGCAGCATCATCGTGACCGGCGCAACGATCGTCGTGATTATGCTTCTGGCGATTCCGGCGGCTTACGCTCTCTCCAAACTGCGGTTTTTCTTCAAGAAACCGACGTATTATCTGGTTCTGGTCAGCCAGATGTTCGCACCGGTCATCATCATCATACCGCTTTATATCATGATGAATTCGCTGGGACTCATCGACACCTACGCGGGACTTGTGGTGATGAACGTCACGTTCAACCTTGCGTTTATCGTGCTCATGCTCAAAAGTTCGTTCGACACCGTACCCAAAGAGGTCGTGGAAGCGGCGAAGATCGACGGGTGCAGCTCGTTTATGACGCTGCGGCGGATCTTCGTGCCGGTGTCCAGAACCGGAATCGCCGTTGCAGTCATCTTTACGTTTACAAGGACATGGAACGAATTCCTGTTTGCGTTTACGTATATTTCCACCAGTTCGAAAAAGCCGATTATCGTGGGATTGTATGAGATTCTGAAGAACAATCCGGCGGTGGGCATCCCGTGGCATCTTGTCATGACGAGCGCGGTGTACGCGACCGTGCCGCTGGTGATCCTGTTTATTCTGATACGGAACAATATCACAGGGGATATGACCGCAGGCGCGATCAAGTAAAAACGCAATCAAAGAAAGAAATTGGAACGGCGGATATGGACACAGTATTGATCAGACAAATGAAGGGGTTCTATGAAAACGAACTGACGAACAATATTCTCTCGTTCTGGCTCCCCCGTTGTCTGGACGAAAAGCACGGTGGATACTTCAACTGCTTCGACAACGCCGGCGAACACCTGACAAGCCGGGATAAATATACCTGGAGCCAGGGGCGCTTTGTCTGGATGTTTGCCAAACTGGCGGACATGCGATCGGACACGTTTACAAGCGAGCAGCGCGCAGAGTTTCTGCGGCTTGCCGAAAACGGCGCGCACTTTCTGCGGGAACACTGTCTGATTGGCCCGGACGACTGGCGCTGCGTATTTCTTATGGACGAAACGGGCGCGCCGAAACAGGTTGAAGGGTACGAAGAACTCGATCTGAGTATCTATGCGGACTGCTTCGTCGTTTGCGGGTTGTCCCGCTTTGCCGCCGTATCCGGCAGAGAGGAGGACTTTGCGTTTGCAAGGCGGCTGTACCGCTCCTGCCGGGAACGGTACGACGCGGGCACGTATAAAACGCTGCCGTATCCGCTCTCGGGAGAATACCGCGCGCATGGCGTTCCGATGATCCTCACCAACGTGGCGGCGGAGCTTTTCGGGGCGGCCGGCCTCTTCGATGCGGCGTTCGCTGAAAGCCTTAAAGCAGATATCGCCCGGTTTTCCGGCTGCGTTCTGAACGACTTTACCGACGCACAAAACGTGGTGCACGAGGTAATCCGCAATAGCGGCGGTTTCTTTGGCGGCGTGCTTGGCACGCACGCAAATCCGGGTCACACGCTCGAGGACATGTGGTTCATTGCGGAGGCGGCGGAAATTCTGGGTGAAGGCACGCGACGGGAACGCGCGGCGGCGATTGCGAAAAAAGCGCTGGAAATCGGCTGGGACGCGGAATTCGGCGGGCTGATGCACTTTGTTTCCACCGACGGCGGCGCGCCCGGTATTCCGCTGGCGGAGGAAGCGAATGAACCGACTGTGAAGCAGGTGCTCTCCGGCTGGGGGGACAAGCTCTGGTGGGTGCATGCCGAAGCGCTCTACACGACGCTTTTGTTCTGCCTTACGCAGAAAGACGAGGCGTTTTTACGCTGGCACAGGAAGGTGTTTGCGTATACGTTTTCGCATTTTCCAAATTCGGACCGGGAGGTGCGCGAATGGGTGCAGATTCTGAAAAGGGATGGAACGCCGCAGGAGAAGGTTGTCGCGCTTCCGGTAAAGGACCCTTATCATATTGCGCGTGCTCTGATCCTGATGATTGAGCTTCTCGAACGGGCGGAAGCTGGCGGTGCGCTTGCACACTAAGGCCGCCGGACCGATTCATCCGGCCTGGAAAATCCTGTTTGCGTGCTGTCTTGTGCAGTTCGGCGGGCTGGGTGTTCTTTCCAACAGCATCGGCGTTTTTTTTCCGGCGGTCTGCGCCAGCCTGCACTGCACGACGGCGCAGATTTCGCTGCATGTAACCATTCGCGGATTTGCGATGATGGCCGCGCTTCCGCTGGCCAGCCGCCTGATATCGCGCTATCCTTCGCGGCTGGTGCTGACCCCCGCGGCGGTCGTTCTGGTGTGCTCCGTCGGCAGCATGGCGTTTTTCAGCAAGCTCTGGCAATGGTATGTTGCGTCCGTGTTTTACGGGTTCGCAGGCGGTTTTCTGTTTTTGAATATGTCGCCTATTCTGCTGACGAACTGGTTTTTTAAGCGGCGTGGGTTTGCGGTCGGGATGGCGATGGCGTTTGCAGGGCTCGGCGGGATTGTGATGAACCCGCTTGGAAACGCGCTGATTGAGTCGCTTGGCTGGCGGGCTGCGTATCTGATCTTTGCAGGAATCGGCGCGGCGTGCATTTTGCCGTTCACGCTGTTCGTTCTGAAAAGGCGGCCGGAGGATGCCGGCGTGCGGCCGTACGGGGCCGAGCAAAGCGGTTCCGCTTTTACGACGCAGGCGGAAGGCCGGGCATGCACACGGAAGCGGCCGGCCGGCACGCTGGCCAAGGATGGAGTTCTCTGGGTGTTCCTGGGGGTCGTAACGATCGCCGTCTTTGAAACGGTGTTCATCTATCACTTCCCGGGATTCGCACTCTCCGTCGGGCTGACGACGGCCGTCGGATCGATGATGTCTTCGGCGAGCATGGCCGGCAACCTTGCAAGCAAGTTTTTTCTGGGATGGCTCAATGACAGGGCCGGCTCAAAGCGAGCCTTTTTGCTTGGCGCGGTATTCACGATGACGGGGATTATGCTGATTCAGGTTTTTCAGCGTTCGCCGGAACTGCTGATAGCGGGATCGTTCCTCTATGGCGCGAGCATGTCGATGCCGTCTGTGCTGGTACCGCTTTTGATACTTGATTTGTTTGACCGCGGCGCGTATACGTCTGTTCTGTCTCTTTCGACCATGACGGTTGCGGCGATGGGCGGAATGGGGGTCGCGCTGGTTGGATGGATTTACGACGTGTCCGGCGGTTTCACAGCGGCGTTCTGGATGGCACAGGCCGCATGCGCGGTGGGTGTTTGTCTGCTGATGGCGGCGTTTCGCATGCGGAACAGGCGTTGCCGGCGGCGGGAAATAGAAAAATGAAACGAATGGACGGATTGAACGGATATGACGGAAAAAGGATGCTATTATTGTGAGCGTGGCGAAGACTTTCAGGAACTGCTCTTTGAACTATGCGACCTGAAGGTCTCCAAGGTGTTTTTCTGCAAAGACCAGACCCTGCCGGGGCGCTGCACGATCATGTACAAGGACCATTACGAGGAGATCTATCAGATTCCGAAAGCCGAACGGGACGTCTATCTGGACGACGTATGCGCGCTTGCCGAGACGATCAAGGAGCTTTACAGTCCGGATAAAATCAACTATGGAATCTACGGGGATACCGTGCGGCACGTACACGTGACCGTGTGCCCGAAATACAAGGATAAAATCGGCTGGGGAAGGCCGTTTGAAATGTTCCCGGAAAACCGTGTGTTTTTAACGGAAGAAGCGTGTCGCGTACAGATGGAACGTCTTAAAATGGCGCTGCTGAAAAGAAGGGGAATTGAATGATGGAAATCACCCTGCCGTACGGAGACAAAAAGGTTTCTTTTCGGGTTGACGAGCAGCGGTTTTTACGGATGTACGATCCTGTGGAAGCGCCCGCCGCGGCCGATTTTGAAGCGGAAATCCGCTCTGCAATCGAGCACCCGATCGGCACGCCGAAACTTGAGGAGATCGTCTTTCCGGGTGCAAAGATCAATATCATCGTCGACGACGCGTCCCGTCCGACGCCTGTATCGCGCATCCTGCCGGTGCTGCTTGAAAAGCTTGCGCAGATCGGCGTAATGGAAAGCCAGGTGCGCATCATCGTTGCGCTCGGAAGTCACCGGCATATGACGCCGGACGAACTGAGCGAACGGGTCGGACCCGAAGTATACACCCGCTATGCGGTGGTCAATTCGGAATTCCGCGATCCCAAAAAGCTTGTTTACGTCGGCAAAACGCCGGACGGCGTGGACATCCACGCCACGAAGGACGCGATGGACGCGGATATCCGAATCGGGATCGGCAACCTTGTGCCGCACCCCGTGATGGGCTGGAGCGGCGGCGGAAAAATCCTCTATCCCGGTGTTGCCGGGGAAGACACGGTTTCGTATTTCCACCTGAAGGGTTCGCTGGAAAACGACAACCTGTTCGGCAGGGAGGACAGCCCGATCCGCACGATGATGGAAGGCTGGGTGGATACGATTGGCCTTGATTTCATTGTCAACACCGTTCTGAACTCGCATATGCAGCTGCAACGGGCGGTGGCCGGCCACTATATCGCGGCGCACCGCGCTGGCGTTGAGATCGGCAAACGGGTGCTGGGGTGTCATGTGGAAAAACGCGCGGATGTGGTTGTGGTAAGTTCGTTTCCCGCCGATCAGGATTTCTGGCAGTCTCCCAAGGGGATGTACTCCGCCGAATATGCGCTAAAAGGCGAAAGCGGCGGAACGATTATACTCGTCAGCCCGAATTATGAGGGAATCGGTCCACACAGCGAATATCCGGAATGGATGGGGCGCGACGACGGGGACGAACTCGTCCGCGGTATCTTTGCAGGCAGGCGCTTTAACGGCGACGCACTCGCCATGGCAATCGGCAACAGCATGTCGAAGATGCGGCGCAGGAGGAAGCTGGTCGTCGTCAGCGACGGCGTGACGGCGGCGGAAATGGCCGTTTGCGGCTGTGTGCATTATCCGATTTCTAAGCTGCAGCAGGCGGTGGACGACGCGCTGGAGGGCAGCCCGGACGCGACGGTTGCAGCGGTGAGCAACGGCGCGGAGACATTTTTGTACCATTAACGAGAGAAAGGACGAAGACGATGGGTAAAGGCGAAATTTCCATATTCAGGAATAAACTCTGCGCTATTTTCGAGCAGATAGAGGGCGAACTGCCGCAGATCCAAAATGCGGCGCGGGCGATTACGGATGCATACGCAGCTGGCGCCATGGTACATGTAATAGGACCCGGCGGGCACTCCAACATCGGCGTTGAAGAAGTGCTCTGGCGCGCGGGCGGGTTAGCCATGTGGGACGCAATCCTCGATCCGGGCACCAACCTGATTCACGGCGCGAAGCGCTCCAACTACATCGAGCGTACGCCCGGGTATGCGCTGGGAGTGCTTAATGCGTACGGCGTAGGCAAAACACCCGGCGAGGTCATGGTGATCGTTAACGCCTACGGCATCAATGCGATGACCATCGATACGGTGCTGGAATGCAAAAAACGCGGCGTAACGACCGTTGCCGTCACATCGTCCAGCTTTGCAAAAATTGTGCCCGCGGGGGCAAAATCCCGCCACCCGAGCCGAAAGAATCTATACGAGGAGGCCGATATCTTTATCGACAACCATCTGCCGCTGGGCGATGCGGTCGTGACGGTGGGGGATTATGATCAGAAGGTATGTTCGACCTCGACGTTTTGCAATTGCTTCGTAATGAACTGCCTGACCGAGGAGGTCGTTTCCGAAATGCTGCGCAGGGGGATTGAACCGCCGGTGTTTATGAGCGCAAATATGCCCGGCGGCGACGAACACAACCGCGCGCTGGAAGAAAAATACGGCGGGGTTATCAAGCATTTGCTGTGACGGGAGTGATTTGAAATGTCGGTATTGAAATCTTTTACAAAAGGGAAACTAAGCGTGCGCGTGTTCGACGGGCGGGCTTCCATGGGCGCCTGTGCGGGCAAGGACGCGGCGGACTATCTGCGCGCGCTTTTAAAAGAAAAGGACGAGATAAACGTTATGTTCGCCGCGGCGCCGTCCCAGAACGAAACGCTGGCCGCGCTCTGCGCGGCGGAAGGAATCGAATGGAACAGAGTCAATGCGTTTCATATGGACGAATATGTGGGGCTGGACCCGGCGCATCCGGCGGGGTTCCGCAACTTTCTGCGCCGGGCGATTTTTGACCGGCTGCCGTTTAAGAGCGTCAATTTGATGGACGCAAACGCCGCCGACCTGCATGCCGCCGTCGGCGCATACGACGCGCTTTTACGCGCGCATCCGCTGGACGCGTGCCTGCTCGGCGTGGGCGAAAACGGCCATATCGCGTTCAACGATCCGCCTGTTGCCGATTTTTGCGATCCCGCGATGGCAAAGGTGGTCGAATTGGAAGAGCGCTGCCGCATGCAGCAGGTGCACGACGGATGCTTTGAACGGCTGGAACAGGTGCCGACGCACGCGATCACGGCGACCATCCCGGCCATGATGGAGGCAAAACGGCTGTTTTGCAGCGTGCCGTCGGAAACAAAGGCGGAAGCGGTGAAAAATATGCTCTGCGGTGAGGTTTCGGCCGCATGTCCTGCTTCGGTTTTGCGCACGCATCCGGCGGCGGAACTCTACCTGGATGCGGACGCGGCAAAATACATTTTGTGAGAAGGCGGTAATCTATGAAAACTGCGATTGTCAACGGACGGGTTCTAACGCCACTCAGGATGCTGAAAGATGCGAATCTGCTGATTGAGGACGGAAAGATTGCCGGAATTACGCAGGACGACGTATCGGCGAAGGCCGATCTTGTGTACGACGCGCAGGGCTGCTATGTCAGCCCCGGATTTATCGACATGCATACGCACGGCGGCGGCGGATTCGACTATATGGACGGAACGGCGGAGGCGTTCGCCGGAGCCGCAAAAGCGCATCTGCAGCACGGTACGACGTCGCTGACGCCGACCACGCTGAGCAGTTCGGAGGAAGAACTGCTGCTTGCGTTTCGTTGTTATGCCGAGGCAAAAGCCGGTATACAGGACGGACCGAATTTCCTCGGGCTGCATCTGGAAGGCCCGTATTTTTCGAAGGCGCAGGCAGGCGCGCAGGACCCGAAGCATCTGAAGACGCCGGAAAGGGAGCAATACCTGCGTATCCTCGATGCATGCGGCGACATCTCCCGGATTTCCGCCGCGGTGGAGCTGCCGGGCGCGCCGGAACTTGGGAGTGAGCTGCGCAGACGGGGAATTATTGCGGCAATCGGACATTCCAACGCACTCTATGAGGATGTGCAGATTGGCGTTGAACATGGCTACAGCCTGGTCACGCATCTGTATTCCGGCATGTCCATGCTCCGGCGAATCGGCCCCTGGCGGCACCTCGGCGTGGTGGAAAGCGCGTATATGATTGGCGAACTGGACGTTGAAATCATTGCGGACGGCTGCCATTTGCCGCCGGAACTGCTGCGGCTGATTCTGAAGCAGAAGCCTTGGGACAAGATTTGCCTGATTACGGATTCCATGCGCGGCGCGGGGCTGCCGGAAGGCGAAATCGTGAAGCTCGGCAGTTTGGAACACGGTCAGGACGTGATATTGGAAGACGGCGTTGCAATGCTGATGGACCGTTCGGCATTTGCGGGCAGCGTCTGCACTGCGGACCGCTGTGTACGGACGATGGTGCAGGGCGCAGGGCTTCCCGTTGCGGACGCGGTGCGTATGATGACGATGAATCCCGCGCGCGTACTGGGCGCAAAGGGAAAAGGCATTCTTGTGCCGGGGTACGACGCAGACGTCTGCATTTTCGACGACGACATTCAAATCCGGCGCGTTATGGTCGGCGGGGAAATCCTGGTGGAAAAATAAGGACCGCGTAAGAATAAAACGCAAGCGTTTATTCTTTGGATATATGTATCGGACAGACTCAAACATAGCAACAAAAAGCGGAGCCGTCTGGCGGACGGCTCCGCTTTTTGTATGAGCAGATGCCAGCATGGGCAGCGCCGAACGGAAGCACAATGCGGAGAAGGGCGGCGCACGAGCCGGATTTTTGTGGTGTTTCCTGCTTTCAGTTCTGTTATACTAAGGTGTGTTTCTGTAAGTGCGGTTTCAGCGGGGGTCAAAAGAGACCGGAGAAACGAAGAAGTGGAAATAGCAGGTTGCTGCACAAGCGCTGCAAGCCAATGCTTTTTAAGCGCATTGCCGCAGCAAATGGTCGTGTATATCCGGTTTGCTTCCGCCATGGGCCGATGCAGACAAGGAAGACGGATGAAACGAACACAGAAAGACTGAAAGGAAGGCCGGCGCGGCGATCTATCGGGGAGAGCGCCGCCGGAAGTAAAAGAATTGCCCGATTATTCAAAAGAAAAACTTATCGGCACCGGCCATGGCGGAAGGAGTCATGGAGACGGTAGTATGAATGCGGCCGGTGCTATGAGGAAACATGCGCTTGCGTCGCTTCTTTCGCTTACGCTGCTCTGCTGCATACTTTCAGGTTGTTTCGGGTGCGCTCTGCGAAGAGAGCAGGCAATAACGAGCGCCGGGACATCCGGCACACAGTCAACCGAAGCAGCAGATGCGCTGAAAGAAATTTTCCCCGCGCTTGACGAGACTGTTTTGTACCGGCAGGCTCTGCTTAAATGCAAAAGTGCGGGTACGCCGGCGCTGGGCGAAAGCGAACAGGAAAGCGGCGACGTAACGGCGAGCGGCGAGCAGCCGGAACAAACGGAGGCGGAAAGCAGCGCTGTTTTTCAATTCAGCGGCAACGAGTCCGCACGGGTCAGGCTTATCGCCCGGGATATAAGGATATCGATAGGGGCGGCGTCGTTTTCCCTGTTAGACGGCGTTTCGGCGAGGGACGAAACAGGCGCCGACGTGTACGTTTGGGTGTTAAGCGACGGCGGATTTTCGGCTGAAATACCCGGTCGTTATGTCGTCACTTATGCCGCGATGCAAAAAGATAAAATCGTCACGGTCAAAAGGAGCATATCCGTTTTAGGAAATGCCGGCGGCAATACTGCCGTTACAGAAAAACAGCGAACCGTTCGTATTGAGTCGGAAACGGAACAGATTACAAAATACGCTTTAAGCGTATACGATACGCTTTCACCGCTGGTTAACAGTCTGGAAGAAGAATACAGCCGGATGGCTTTAAGCGAAAATGCGTCCGCTTCCGAAACGCAGGATGCGGCGGCCGAACAGGTATCCAACTGGCCGGATATCTTTGCAACGTTTATTGCAAAGTACAACGCGGAGAGTTTCACGCCCTTCAGCGACGAACAGATGAATGCACTGCCGCTGGACGAACTGTCCCGGATTTTCTGGGATATGAACGAGACGGAAACGGTCCGCACGGAAAACGGTAAAGTTCTGCGGCTGCATGCAAAGACATATCTTGAGATCGCGGATGAATACAATTTTAGTCAGGCGCAGAGGGAGCTGCAGTCGGAACTGATGGAGCCGGAATTTCAGCGTGTTTATGCCATGCTGACGGGTGAAGACGGCGTCGTTATCAAAACGCGGCGGCAGGCCGAGGCGCTGCTGAGCGAACTTCCGGCGGATCTCTCCGCCCAGCGGCGGGAGGTGGCCGAAACCGCGTGTCTGCCGGTTGGACTCGTGCCGTATCAATGGGGAGGCAAATACAGTCAACTCGGGATGGCGCCTGAATGGGGCGCGAAAAACGGCGTGCGGCTGACCGACGAAGGATTCCGCCGGTCTGTTACGCAGGTTCCGGGACTGGACTGCAGCGGGTATGTCAGCTGGGTATTCATCAACGCCGCGGGACAGGAGGCGGCGCTGCAGATGGTTGGAAACGGTTCTTCCAACCAATGGGTCC
>DAOTGE010000047.1:0-20678 GCA_035446965.1 Eubacteriales bacterium | reverse complement strand
GTGATCGACGTAAACGACGGTCTCGGCGGCGAAGGTCCCTACAGCGCGCAGCGCTGCGGCGGCCTGCCGACAAATTCCGTGATCAAGCTCTGCCGCCGGGAAAACCTGCCCGCCGCCGATCTGATCCGCAAGCTGAACACACACGGCGGTCTGCTCGGTTATCTCGGCACGGACGACGGCCGGGAAATCAGCCGCCGTGCGCAAAGCGGCGACGAAAAAGCCCGCCTTGTTTACGAGGGGATGGCCTATCAGGCCGCCAAGGCAATCGGCGCATGCGCCGCCGTTTTGGAAGGCGACGTCCGCGCAATCATCCTCACCGGCGGGTTTGCATACGACCGGCTGTTTACGAACTGGATTGCATCCAGAACCGCGTTTATCGCGGAGATCGTGATCATGCCCGGCGAGGACGAGCAAAAAGCGCTTTGTGAAGCCGCGCTCCGCGTGCTTTCCGGCGAAGAACAGCTCAAAACATACTGACTTGACTGAAAGAACAAGCCCTTACGCAGGAAATAGGATGGACAGCTTACAAAACAAAACGGAAAATCATCTGCATATCATAACCGGACACTACGGCAGCGGAAAAACGGAATTCGCGGTCAATTTTGCATTTCGTCTTGCCCGCGCAGGCTATGCCGTGACCCTCGCCGACCTGGACATCGTCAACCCGTATTTCTGTTCTCGTGGTCAGAGAGAAGCGCTTGAATCGCACGGCGTGCGCGTAATCGCATCCACGGGCGGAGACGCCGACGTACCCGCGCTGAACCCGGAAGTATACGCCCTGCTGGAAAAAGACGTTTGCGGCATTCTGGACGTCGGCGGAGACGCGGCCGGCGCGCGCGTGCTGGGCCGGTTCGCCCCGAAAATCCGAGCGATTGCATACGAACTGTTCTGCGTGCTGAATTTTAACCGTCCCGAGACCGCGACGCCGGAAAAAGCCGAGCGGTACCTGCGCGAGATCGAGCGCAGCGCAAAACTTACGGCGACGGGGCTGATCAACAACACGCATCTTTGCGGCGATACGGCGGCGGAAGATGTGCTGCGCGGCGCAGAGCTTGCGGAAACGCTCGCCTCGCGCGTTCAAATCCCCGTCCGCTATCACGCGTTCCCGCGGTGGGTCGGCAATATCGCGGGTCTTCCGCCGGAAACACTCTTTCCCATGGACATCATGCTCAAAAAACCCTGGGAAAGCGACCGCGAGTTTGAAAAGGAGGAAATACTGTGGCAGGAAAAGTAACCTTCGAGCGGGACCGCTGCAAAGGCTGTGAGCTCTGCGTTGCGGTGTGTCCCAAGCACATCATCG
Organism: Eubacteriales bacterium; assembly: GCA_035446965.1. GTDB lineage: Bacteria > Bacillota > Clostridia > Christensenellales > CAG-138 > UBA7703. Next base: position 19,378 of record DAOTGE010000047.1, on the reverse strand, counting down.
AAATGGACACGGCGACCAACGCCAAGGGGTATCGTCCCGCGACGGTGCGGCGCATGAGCGAGTGCACCGGCTGCGCAAGCTGCGCGCGCATGTGCCCGGACAGCGTAATCACCGTTGAAAGGATGTGAAACCATGGCAAAGGAACTTTGGAAGGGCAACGAAGCGGTCGCCGAGGCCGCAATTCGCGCGGGCTGCCGCTGCTTTTTCGGCTATCCGATTACCCCGCAGAACGAAATCCCCGAGTATCTTTCCCGGCACCTGCCGGAGCACGGCGGCTGCTTTTTGCAAGCGGAAAGCGAAATTGCCGCAATCAACATGGTCTACGGCGCGGCGGGCTCCGGCGTGCGTGTGATGACGTCCTCTTCGTCCCCGGGCATCAGCCTCAAGCAGGAGGGCATCACCTATATCGCCGGCGCGGAACTGCCCGCCGTCATCGTGAACATGATGCGCGGCGGACCGGGGCTCGGCAACATCGCGCCCTCGCAGGCAGACTATTTTCAGGCGACGCGCGGCGGCGGCAACGGGGATTACCGCACCGTCGTGCTCGCGCCCGCAACGATTCAGGAAGCGGCGGACCTCACGCAGGAAGCTTTCGACATCGCCGATGTGTACCGGATTCCCGTGGTCGTGCTCGCGGACGGTATGATCGGGCAGATGATGGAGGCGATCGAATGGCATAAACCCAAAACGCGCACGCTTCCGCCGAAGGACTGGGCGACCGACGGCACGCAGGGCAAACGCGGGCATAACGTCGTCAATTCGCTGTTTATCGACGCGAAGGACTGCGCGGAGCAAAATCGCAAACTCCAGGCAAAGTACGACCGCATCACGGAGAACGAAATTCGCCTTGAAGAATTCCTGACCGGCGACGCAGAAATATTATTCGTGGCATACGGCACGACCGCGCGGATTGCGCGCGCCGCCGTCCTGCAGCTCCGCTCGGCGGGCGTAAAAGCCGGTTTGTTCCGGCCCGTTACGCTTTGGCCGTTCCCGGAGCAGGCGCTGCGGAAACGTGCACAGGCTGACAGCGTGCAAGCCGTTATCGCCGTGGAACTGAGCATGGGACAGATGATCGACGACGTAAAAATTGCGGTCTGCGGTGCAAAACCCGTCCGCTTCATCGGTGCGGGCGGCGGCGTGATTCCCGCGCCGGCGGAACTGGTCCGCGAAGCAAACACGGCATTGGGGAGGCAGGAAAAATGAGCATCGTTTATCAGCGCTCCAAAGGACTGACCAACGCGGAAATGCACTATTGCCCCGGCTGTACGCACGGCGTTGTGCACAAACTTGTGGCCGAATCGCTCGAAGAACTCGGCCTGATCGGTTCCGCCGTCGGCGTGGCGCCGGTCGGCTGCGCGGTGTTTGCGTATAACTATTTTGCCTGCGACATGCAGGAAGCCGCGCACGGGCGCGCGCCCGCCGTCGCCACCGGCATCAAGCGGCCGCACCCCGAACTGACGGTATTCACCTATCAGGGGGACGGCGACCTTGCCGCCATCGGCGCCGCGGAGATCGTGCACGCCGCCATGCGCGGCGAGAAGATCACCGCCATCTTCATCAACAACGCAATCTACGGCATGACGGGCGGCCAGATGGCGCCGACCACGCTGGTTGGACAAAAGGCGACCACCGCTCCCTACGGGCGGCAGAAAGAACACTACGGCATGCCGATCCGCATGGCGGAACTGCTCTCCACGCTGGACGGCTGCGTTTACGCCGAGCGAGTTGCCGCCGTTGACGTTCCCAACATCCTGAAAGCGAAAAAAGCGATTAAAAAGGCGTTTGAACTGCAAAACGCCGGCGCGGGTTTCACGTTCGTCGAAGTGCTTTCCACCTGCCCGACCAACTGGGGCTTAACGCCGCTGGAGGCCGTCGGCTGGCTCAAGGAAAACATGATCCCCTATTACCCGCTGGGCGTGTACGCGGACAGAGCGGAGGCGAAATGACATGACGCACGAAATCATCATTTCCGGCTTTGGCGGTCAGGGCGTTATGTCGATGGGCAAAACGCTTGCGGAAGCGGGCATGAAGGAAGGCCTGAGCGTAAGCTGGCTGCCGAGTTACGGGCCTGAAATGCGCGGCGGCACCGCGAACTGCTCCGTCGTGCTGAGCGAGGACGAGATCGTTTCCCCGATGATCGAAAACCCGACTGAGCTGATCGTCATGAACAAACCCTCGCTTTTGAAATTCGAGCCGCAGATGGCGCCCGGCGGCACGCTTCTGATCAACAGCAGCATCATCGAAATCAAAGCGTCCCGCGCGGACGTGTCGGCGTACTATGTCCCCTGCCTCGATATCGCTAACGAGCTGGGCAACGTAAAGGTCGCCAACATGGTCATGCTCGGCGCGTATATCGAAGCAACCGGCCTGCTGCGCTACGAAACTATACAAGAAATGCTCCGGCATATCTTTACGGGCCGGAAAGCGGCGCTGGTCGATCTGAACGTTGAGGCGCTTCGCCGCGGCGCGGCCTGCATCGTCAGGGAGGCGTAACCATGAGTATTCCAATTTTAAAAACCACCGCGCCGAAAGCGAAATATACGGACGAATCAAAACTCGGCTTCGGAAGAGTGTTCACCGACCACATGTTCATCTGCAACTATGAAGACGGTCGCGGCTGGCACGACGCGCGCATCGTGCCCTATCAGCCCTTCTCAATCGACCCGGCCTCGCCCGTACTGCATTACTCGCTAGAAGTGTTTGAAGGGCTCAAGGCCTATCATTATGAAAACGGGGACGTCGGACTTTTCCGGCCGGAGCTGAACTGCGCGCGGCTCAACCGCAGCGCGGAGCGGATGTGCCTGCCGCCGATCGGCGCAGATTTGCAGCTCGAAGCCATCGAAACGCTGGTCGATCTGGAGCGAGACTGGGTTCCGCATTCTTCCGGCACGACGCTCTATATCCGTCCGAGCATGATCGGCGACGGCAACCGCCTCGGCATCAACAAAGCACAGCGGCACATCTTCTACATCATCTGCTCCCCTTCCGGTTCCTTTTATCCGAACGGCATCCAGCCGCTGCGGATCTACATTGAGGACGCATACGTGCGCGCCGTGGCCGGGGGAACCGGCTGCGTGAAGACCGGCGGCAACTATGCCTCCAGCCTGCTAGCGGCGATGAACGCAAAGGAAAAAGGCTTCGATCAGGTGCTCTGGCTGGATGGACGCGAAAACCGCTATATCGAAGAAGTCGGAGCCATGAACGTGATGTTCGTTATCAACGGCGTTTTGACCACCCCCGCCATAAACGGCAGCATCCTCGATGGAATTACCCGCATGAGCGTGCTCGAATTGGCAGAAAGCATCGGCATGCCGGCCTGCGAACGTGCAATCTCCATAGACGAACTTTTTGCAGCCTATCGGTCCGGCGCGCTCACGGAGGCCTTCGGCACCGGCACCGCGGCGGTCGTTTCCCCGATCGGCGAAATGGAGTTCAAAGGCGAAACCATCCGCCTCGGCGAAACGATCGGGCCTGTGGCAAGGGTTATGTACGACACGCTCACCGGCATCCAGACGGGGCGTATCCCCGACGAACGCGGCTGGACGCGGGTCGTTCCGCGCCTGCAGCCGTAAAATCTGCATCCCAAATTTGAAACATCAAAACGGCGCAGTTACGAGCGAACGCGCCGTTTACGATTCGCCCTGGCGGATAAAATGCTGCCGTCTTTCAGCGTTTTTATGCTAAAATGAAATACAGTTGCTGCTGCTTACACGGCAGGCGAAAACAACAATGTTTGCGCGTTCGTCCGCATACGGAAAGGCGCTTCTATGAAATACAGCAAATACACGCTGGGCGGGTATCTCGTCCGGGGAAACTGGCACGAGGCCATCGGCTATCTTCGGCAGTTCCCGTCCAGGCAGGCCGTCCTGCACCGAATGGAAAAGCGGACGACGGAGACAATCCGGCGTTCGGACAACGCATTCGTCAATCAAATCGATGCGGTCTTCCAGCAATACTATAAAAAGATCTTCTGGCTCGGTGAATCCCGCGAGGACGGCGCGGCCTATCTCGCCGAAAACCTGGTCGGCCTTGTCGGCACGGACAAGCTGCTCCATCTGTTTCAGAACACGTTCGGAGCCGACGCCGAAAAGCAGTATGCGGACGTTTCCATGCGGGTCTGCGGGATAGAGGAACTGCTGACAAAAGCCGTCGCAGAAGAGGGCTATCAATACCTTGGCGGCGACACGCAGGGATTCTTCGGGCCGTATATCTGGAAAAGTACGACGCCCGTAACATACCCGGTCGAGCTCCCTGCCGCCCGGCAGGATTTGACCGTCCAAATGATGGAAGGCTTCGTTTCTAGGAGCTGGCTGGACTATATCTCCGCGGGAACGATCGGCACCGGCGGATGGGCAAAAAACGGCGAATTGTTCTGCGTAAAAGCTTCCTATGCCAAAAAGATGGACAGTCCGGCTTTTCTTGTCTCCTATCTCAAACATGAAGCCCAGCATGTGTACGACGCGGCACATTTCCCGTCGATTTCAGCCCTGCAGCTCGAATACCGCGCGAAACTGGCCGAGCTGATCTACTATCCAAACATGCTTCGCTTTAAAAGTTTCCTTTCGGAGGCAAGCGCGGACAATCCGGATAACTCCCACGCATATGCTTCCTATCTGATCGTGAAAGACCTCTCGCAGCGGATATTCAGCCAGGACTACGTTGCCGAATACGATCGCTGGAAGGGAAAGCTGCATCCGGTTCAGGCTGCCGCTATGGAGTGCTATAAAGCTTTTTCCATATAGTACGCGAGAGACAATCTTGCTTTCAGGCAGAAAAGCTTCATCGGCATGCGGTCCTGCACGAATGCGCATAAAAGCCGCCCGTTTCCGGGCGGCTCTGCTTTTGCGTTTGTGGCGGTTTAATTCAATCGTTCTGTGAAGCAAACCGCTTCAGACGGGGTTACCGCCGAGCAGCGACTTGACAGCCCGCTCCGTATCCAGCGCGCAGACCCGCTCCGCCAGCTCCCGCGCATCGTCAAGACGAATTTGGCGCAGCGCCCGTTTCAAGCCGGCAACAGAACTTGCGTTCATGCTGAATTTTCGCAGTCCCAGACCCGCAAGCACCGGCGCGGCCGCGGGATTCCCCGCCAGTTCCCCGCACACGGAAACCGGCTTTTTTGCCGAGATAAACGCGTCAAAGATCATCTTCAGCATCCGGAACATCGCCGGAGAAAAACTCTGATAATACGCCTTCACGTCCGGATTCATGCGGTCCGCCGCGTTCAGGTACTGGCAAAGGTCGTTGGTGCCGACGCTCGCAAAATCGCATTCGGCGGCAATATCGGCGGCCATGAGCGCAGCGGACGGAATTTCGATCATAACACCCGTTTTGATGGTTTTATCGTATGGAACGCCGCGCTGATCGAGCATGCGCATAGCTTCCGAGAGCGCGTCCTTTGCCGCACGCAGATCGTCCAGCGAGCCGACCATGGGGAACATCACCCAGAGTTCGCCAAAAACCGACGCGCGCAGAATCGCGCGCAGCTGTGTTAAAAACAAATCCCGGTTCCGCAGGCAGAGCCGCAGCGCGCGGCAGCCCAGAAACGGGTTTTCTTCTTTGGGAAGCGACAGCCCCGGCAGCGTTTTATCGCCGCCGATATCCAGCGTACGGATCGTAACGGGTTTGCCTCCCGCCTTTTGCAGCACGTCCCGATAAGCCGAAAACTGCGTTTCCTCGTCCGGCAGACGGTCGGTCTGCATATAGAGAAACTCCGTGCGGAACAGCCCGACAAAGTCGCAGTATTGGATCGCGTCCATCTCCGCACCCGACCCGATGTTCAACCCGATGTCCACATGCGTTCCGTCGGCCAGCCGCCCGCCGTCAACAAGATAGCGCGCCGCGTCCAGCCGGTCTTTTTGGAACGCATCGCGCTTTTTGCCGATGCGCAGGCGTGTTTCCTCGTCCGGTTCAAGATAAACTTCCCCCGTAATTGCGTCCACCGTCGCATATGCGCCGTCCGTAAACGCTTCCGTCACGTCCGGCACGCCGAGAACGGCGGGAATACCGAAGCTGCGCGCAAGGATTGCGGAATGCGACGTGGCGCCGCCCACTTCCGTCACAATGCCAAGGACGTTTTTGCGGTCCATCGTCGCCGTGTCGCTCGGAAGCAGGTCGTGCGCGACAACGACGACCGGCCCGGACAGCGCCGAAAGGTTTTTCTCCTTTTCGCCGTGCAGGATGCGAATCAGGCGGTTGCGCACGTCCCGGATGTCCGTTGCGCGCGCGGCAATCAGCTCGTCTTCCACTTTGCTCAGCAGCAGTGCAAACTCAGTATAAACGCGGTTGACGGCAAAGTCCGCCGCCTGGCGTTCGCCGAGGATGGCGGCGCGGATTTCCCCGTCGATCTCTTCGTCGGTGAGAATCTCGCGGTGCGCCTCGAAAATTTTTGCTTTATCGGCGTTTTCGGCGGAAAACGAGTCGATCAGACGCAGCAGTTCGCCGTCCGCGGCGCGCACGGCCCGCTCATAACGTTTGAGCGCGTCTTCTTCCCGCCCCGCCTGCACGTACGTTTCGTACACATCGCAGGTGAACGCCTGATACAGGCAGACGCGCCCTTCCGCAACGCCGGGTGAAACCGGTTCTCCCTTAAAGATTTTCATGCGTTCAATCCTCGCCGAGTCCCGCAGCGATTAACTCCGCGAGCCGTTCAACGGCCGCCGTTTCGTCCCCGCCTTCCGCGGAGATTTCGATTCTCGTATCGGCCGGAATCCCCTCCGCCAGGACGCGCACAATGGATTTTGCGTTCGCCGGTGCAGCGCCCGGCTTATCGAGATTGCGAATAAAAATCTTTGCGTCAAACCGTTTTGCGCAGGCGACGAATTCCGATGCAGGCCGCGCGTGCAGGCCGGACGCATTCTTCAGCATAACTGTTTTTGCATACATATCGGTCGTTCTCCTTCTTTTCAGTCCCAGTTGCTCAAGAGGTATTCTTCCGCCCGCGCGCACCAGAGTCCGTTGTGCGCTTTGACGATTTCGCAGAGTGCTCCGAAACGCGCGTCCGATTTTGAAAGCGCTTCAAAATCGTCGATGGCGGTCATCGGCATGGAAATATGATTGTAAACGAGCTTCTTCCCGCCCGGAATATGCGGCAGGTTGAGTATGGTCTCCGCGGCGGAGTCCAGCCCGCCGACATGCGTGATCATCACCGCCGGATCGATCCTCCCGTCAGCCGTCAGGCGGAGCGATTCGATCATGTCGTCGGTGTTGCCGCCGGTCGTGCCCATCAGATGTGTCGAATTGTAGTGCACGTCGTAGAGGTTCAGCTTTGCGCCGAAGGATTTGTCCATCGGCCCGGCAAAGAAATTCATGCATCCGTCGCGTCCCAGAAGGGCGTTCCCCAGCTCGGCGACCGCCGCAACGGGCGCAAACACGAATACGTCGTCGAACCCGCCGCCGGCAAGCGCCCGGAGCTCCTTTGCAGGGTCTTTCATTGCGGACGTATCTGCAAAGACGACTTTCACGCCGTTTTCCGCCGGTTTCTTCGCGAATATCTCTTCCGCACGCCGCAGCCGCTTTGCGTCGATATCGGCAACCAGCACGAGAGACGGCCGCCTGTCGCAGCTGATCGCATAATCCAGCGCACCGAGCCCCATCGGGCCCGCGCCGGCGACGATAGCCAGCTTTCCGCCTTCCTTTATGCCCATCAAATGATGATATTCGCCCATGTGCGTATGATACGCGGCATGGAACGCGCCGATGCAGCAGCTCATCGGCTCCGCAAGCGACGCTTCAAAATAAGCCTTGCCGCCGTACTCAAGAAAACAGCCGAGCTCCATAACTTCCTGCGGGACGATATTATAGGTCGCGTTGCCGCCGAAATACGGGTAGGAATATCCGGGCGACCACATCGTGCCCTTATAGTTCAGCGCGGGCTGCAGAGTAAATTTTGAACCGGCATGGTACTGTCCCGCGTATTTTTTACCGACCGCAACGATATCCCCGGCCATCTCGTGTCCCATGATCGTCGGATGATGTGCAACGTCCGGCGGAACGCGTTTGTGCGCCTGGCCGAGCGTGGCACATTTATAGGTGGACATGCAAACGCTGTCCGACACGACTTTCACAAGGATTTCGTCGTCTTTCATCTCCGGCAGGTCAAATTCTTCCAGTCGGAGGTCCTTTGCGCCGTAAAGGCGGACCGCTCTCGTCTTCATGCTTCCTCCTTCTGTCCGTTTATGGTTTGTATCTCAATTTTCGGAATCAACGCCTCGACCGCTTCGCGCGCCGGCGGGCTGCTGCCCGGACAGGTCACTTTTGCCGTGGCAGCGGCGATTGCGATGCGTGCCGCGTCCTCGCGCGGGCTTTCCCGCTCCAGCGCGTAAAGGTAGGCCGCGGTGAGCGCGTCGCCCGCGCCGACGGTGCTGACGGCTTCAACGCGCGGCCCTCTGGCAAGTAAGATCCCGCCCGCATCGGCAAACAGCGCGCCTTTTTCGCCGAGCGACACGGCGACATGCCGGATGCCGTGCCGCACCAGCGTCCACGCCGCGCTGCAGAGCGTCACAATTTCCGTGTCCGGCAGCGCCATGAGCTCACACAGTTCGAGTTCGTTGGGCTTGATAAAAAACGGACGCGTTTTGATCATTTCCCGCAGCGCTTCGCCATCCTGATCCACCGCGACAAGCACGCCGCGTGCCTTCAGTTCCGCCGCCCATGCCGCCGGTACGTCCGCCGGAACCCCCGCGGGGAGACTCCCGGCAAACAGCGTCGTGTCGCCCGGCGCGGACCTGTCGCAGAGCTTTTTGCGCAGGCGCGCCAAGTCGTCCGCCGAAACGGCGGCCCCAGGCTCGTTGAGATCGGTATAGGTGTGGTTTTTCGGGTCGAACACCTTCAGGTTCGTGCGCGTTTCTCCAACGGTATAAACGAACTCGCTGCGGATTTGCAGCCGTTCCAGCGCGTCTGCAATCATCGCGCCCGTCGCGCCTCCGAGGAATCCCGTCGCAAGCGATTCCGCACCGAGGCTTTTGAGCACTTTGGAGACGTTGACGCCTTTACCGCCCGCGTCCAGCCTGCCGGATACCGCCCTGTTCACCGCATCGAGCGCAAAGCCCGGGATCGTAAGCGTTTTATCCAGCGCGGGATTCAACGTTACGGTGATGATCACACTTCTTCGCCTCCGTTGATCAAATGCTCATAGATAAACGCCGGATCGTTGGAACGCTTGATCTGCCCGATCCGTTCCTCGTCCAGCATGATGTTGGCAAGTGCCTGCAGAATTGGGAGATGTTCGTCCTCCAGCCCCGCAATCCCGACCACCAAATACGCTTTTTCATCCCCGAACGGAACGCCGTCCGGAAACTGAAGGACCGCCAGTCCCGTTTTTTTGATATACTGCCTGGCCGTTCCGACGCCGTGCGGGATGGCGACGCCTTCGCCTATGTAGGTCGTAACGACGTCCTCGCGCTCCAGCATTGCATCCACGTATGCCTCGTCCACGCTTCCGCGGGCGACCAGCTGTTCCCCCGCCATACGGATAGCGGTATATTTATCGGCGGCGGAAAGCCCGGTGCGCACGTCCTCTTTGCGCAGGCTCTTGAAGCATTCAGCCGCTTTCTTGTTTTCGGATTGATCGGTCCTCATGTACGTTCTCCTTACTGTCTTATGATTTCGTTATAATATGTATTCAGAACCTTTTCTACGGCGGCGTAGCATCTTTTCCGGCCGCCGGTGCGAAGCGTTTCCATAAACGCTTCGTTTTCGACGACCGCGCGGGAGATTGCGCCCAGCGTGCCAAGCGTCTGTCTTGCCGCCGACTTCGGTGCGAACATAACCAGCACCGTTTCAAGGTGAATTGTCTCGTTTCGGTATTGGTAAAAAAGCTTCTGCGGGCGAACGACTCCGAACCAAACCTGGTTTACGCCGTTCGTGCGGCAGTGCAGCAGCATGGTCTTTTTATCGGTGGTAATGGTGCTGCCGTATTTTTCCCGCTCGTATAAATCCGATCGGACCGTTCCGGCAAGCTCCGCCGACGCGGCCGTCCGCTTCGCCATCCGGTCGATCACGTCGCCAACGGTTTCGGAAACGTCGTCTGCGTCGATAAACAGGTTGGAAAGAATCTCCAGAATCGTGTCGATCACACTCCTGGTCTTTGCAAGCGCCGTGGCGAGGTCGGCAATCGACGCATGCTCCGCCGAAACATGCGGAACGTTTTTGCAGGACTTGAGCAGCTGCCAGACGGCGTCCTTCTCTGTGTCCGTTAAAAACGGCGAAACCTGAACGGACGGAATCCGTTCATCGGAAAGCGGCACGGTGGAAATGATCATTTCCACGTTGTTTTGCAAAAGCTGTTCATAGTCCAGATTGGCCGTCGACACGACGTCCGCCGTCTCGATGTCCGGGAATTCCCGGTTTACGCGCAGCGCCAGCAGCTGCGCCGTCACCATGCCGCTCGGACAGCATACGATTGCGCGGCAGCGGCGCGAATAGTAACTGCGGCTGTCCTCCAGAGCAACGCCGAGGTGCACCGCGAGATACCCGAGTTCCGAATCGGGAACAGCTACATGCAGTTCGTCCTCGATTACGCAGGCGCATTCGCGCGCCAGCTGATAGAGCGTTGCATAGTGCTGCTTGATGTCGTCGAGGATCGGATTTCGGATGTCCATACCCATCGAAAGACGCATAATCGTCGGGACAAGATGCTTTTTCAGCGCTTCCGAAAACCCGCCGTTCGGGTCGATCATAACGCCTGTCCGCGCTTCCGCCATGTGGATCATGCGGCTGGCAATCCGCTTTGCCTGCTGGTCGGCTTCCTCGCTGGAAACGCCACCAAGGCCTTTCGTGGTGCGCAGAAGCATCGCCAGATATAAGCGTTCGCCCTGCGGAATATCTACTTCGAACTCCCGTTCCAGGCCGTCGATCAGCGCCTGCGCAAGCGGCAGCGTCGGGTCGTCCTGTGAAAGCCGTTCCGTTTCTCCGGCAATCCCCGCGCCCTGGCTGACGCGCAGAAGGATCAGATACAGATGGACGACCAGTGCTCTGCGGTTCCGGTCGTTTTGAATCAGTCCCTTCAGCGAGCCGATTTCATCCAGCATCCGGTCGATTTGGTCCGCCTTTTGCGAATCAAAAAGTTTCCTGACGTCGGTTGTGTTCGGCAGTTTTTCATATTGGATGTGCGCGCGTTTTTTCTGTTTGCGCCCGCCGCCTGTGTGAAAGTAATACAGCCGCACAAGCGCCTGCCTGCGCTGGATCTCGTCCGCTTCAACATATACGCCGACGCCGGGTTTGCGGACCAGCGCAACCCCGTTTTCCGCAAGCCACGTTTCGCAGAGGTTCAGGTCCGTGCCGACCGTCGTTTCCGAAACGCCAAGACAGCGCGTAAACGTGTAGATCTTGCGGGGTTCGTTCTCCATAAGAAGCGCAAGCAGTATCGCGGCGACGCGCTCCTGCTGCGAATATACGGGGCGCAGGTTCGGGATGCTGCCCATCCCGCCGAGGACACGCCTGCGGTCCGCTTCCGCGCCGCAGAAGCGAATCCCATATCCGGTCTTTTTTTCGATGAGTTTGTTGTCCCCGCCGAGGTATCCATCGATCGCGTCGAGCTCCCGCTGAACGGTGCGCGCGCTCAGACGAAACCGTTCGGCAACACCGGATATGGTGACAAAATCGTCCGTTTGCAGCACGAATTCCAAAATTTCATATTGCCGCGTGGTCAGCATCTGGCGATCGCCCTCTCTTTGTGGATTCGTGCGGGGAAAGGGCGTCCGTCCTCCGGCGCCCTTTCCCCGCCTCTTATGCGAGGCACTCAATGGAAGTTTATTTCAGGAGTTCTTCTATGAAAGCGTCATACTCCTGTGCGTTCATGAAGTTGTCGATGGTAAATACCTTTGCGTTCGGCGCTTTTGCACGCGCGCGGTTCGCAAGGGACGTCTGGGTGATAACGTACTCCGTATCGTCCGGAATGTCCTCAATGGAGCTGTGCAGCACCTTGGTGTCATAGCCGGCCTTGTTGATCTGTTTGCGCAGGGTGGTCGCGCCCATCGCCGAGGAGCCCATGCCTGCGTCGCAGGCAAACACGATTTTCGCAGCGAGCGGCTTGAGCTGACCCTTGCTCGTGGCCTTCATGGACTGCATCTGCTGCTGTGCATAAGCCAGCGAACCGTCGTCCGGCTGCCGCTTGGCGTTACGCTTGACAAAGATGGAGCCAATGCCAAACGAAACGGCACACGAGGTGAGAACGCTCAGCAGCACCCAGAACGTATCGCCCTTGGGCGCCATTGCAATCAGCGCGAAAATGCTGCCCGGGGAAGGCGTTGCGACAAGGCCCGCACCGGTGATGACGTTCGTCAGAACGCCGACCGCGCCGCCGCCGATTACGGCGAGCAGGAGCGCCGGGTTCATCAGCACATACGGGAAATAGATCTCGTGGATGCCGCCAAGGAAATGAATGATCGCCGCGCCGGGCGCCGTGCTCTTGGCCTGTCCTTTTCCGAAGAGCCAGTATGCAAGGATGATGCCCATGCCGGGACCGGGGTTTGTTTCGATCAGGAACATGATGGACTTGCCGGTTTCGGCCGCCTGCTGGATGCCGATCGGCCCCATGATGCCATGGTTGATGGCGTTGTTGAGGAAGAGTACTTTCGCCGGTTCGACGAATACCGAGATCAGCGGCAGGAGCTTGGCATTGTAAATCCAGGTTGCGCCTGCAGTCAGAAACGCTGTAATCGCGGCCACGAACGGCCCGACCAAATAGTAGCCGACGATGGCCAGCAACGTGCCGATGATGCCGAGCGAGAAGTTGTCGACGAGCATTTCAAAGCCCGCTTTGACTTTCCCGTCGATGAGTTTGTCGAACTGTTTGATAATCCATGCGGCCAGCGGCGCAAACAGCATTACGCCGAGGAACATCGGGATGTCCGTCCCGACGATGACGCCGATGCTCGCAATGCACGCGATGACGGAGCCGCGCAGCCCGGCGATGTTCTTGCCGGCCGTGTAGGCGATCAACAGCGGCAGCAGGTATGTCAGCATCGGGCTGACCAGCGTCGCCAGTTTTTCATTCGGCAGCCAGCCGGTCGAGATGAACAGCGCCGTAATCAGGCCCCATGCGACGAACGCGCCGATGTTGGGCATGACCATCCCGCTTAAACTGCGGCCTATTCTCTGTACGGTTGCTTTCGTGTTTCCCTTGGACATGCAATTACCTCCTAAAAATTGAATTGTAGAATGGTGAGATGTGTTCCGGAGCATTGCCCCCAAGGAAATTATAAAAAGCCACGGCTGTATTTTTCAATGAAAAGAAAAACCGTCTTGACCGATTTCAATACTGACATAACTGTATTACCATAATTTTGTCATTAATTCAATACCGCCACCAATCGTCCTGGGAATTCACCGCACAAACAGTGAGTTTCCCTCCTTCAGCCTTTCTCCTTTGTAAAGAAACCGAATTTATTGCGCGGGCAGCGTTTACAAGCCATACCGTACTTGTTATACTATAGGTGCAATTCCATACGGGTTATGTAAGGTGTGCTTCCGAGACGGTTTCCGCTTAACCACCCAGTTTAAGAGGGACTGCCCAAAGGGCCGCGCGGGTGACCGCCCGACCTGCCATGTTTGCAAAGGAGCCCACGGGAAACTTGTGTTTCCCGTGGGTTTTTGCATGCTTTCAAACCCTCCGATTCACTCAATTTAATAAAGGAGGTGGCGCTCCGAGGCCGTCCGGCAGCCTGCCGGCGGCGTAGGAAAAAACATGGGAAAACAACTCATCATCCAGCCCGAAAAGTGCATGTCCTGCCGGACATGCGAGATCATGTGCTCGTTTCAGCACACTCAGCAATTCAACCCGCGGCTGTCCGCCGTCACGGTCATGGACTATGAATCGGCGGCCGTAAGCATCCCGGTGATGTGCCTGCAATGCGAGGACGCCTGCTGCGAAAAAGTCTGTCCGGTGCACGCCATCAGCCGCGACGCCGACGGGACCGTACTGATCGATCACGAAAAGTGCATCACATGCAAGATGTGCGTGTCCGCCTGCCCGTTGGGAAACATCAGCTTCTCCCCCATCACCAGGCAGGTTTTCAAGTGCGACCTCTGCGGCGGCGATCCGATGTGCGCAAAGTTCTGCCCGACCGGCGCGATCACATTTGTCGACCCCGCGGAAAGCGCGGACCGAAAAAAAGCGGTGGCCGAAAGCTTTAAGGAAGTCTTTGGAGAGGAGGGGCTCGCATGAACGCATGGATGGGAACGATCCTCCGGGTGGACCTTGCCGCAAAAACGGTAAAAAAGGAACCGCTCAGCATGCAGGACGCGCATGATTACGTCGGCGCACGCGGCCTTGGAACGAAGTACTTCTGCGACGAAGTAGACCCCAAGGTCGATCCGCTTTCGCCGGACAACAAGCTGATCTTCATGACCGGTCCTCTGACCGGAACGGCCGCGGGCTGCGCAGGGCGTTACGAAGTCGTCGCTAAAGCGCCGCTGACCGGCACCATCGGCGCGGCGAACTCCGGCGGGCATTTCGGCCCCGAACTGAAGTTCGCGGGATACGACGGCATCATCTTTGAAAACGCGTCGGAAACGCCGGTCTACCTCTACATCAACGACGACGCAGTCGAACTGCGCGACGCAACCGGCCTCTGGGGCAAAACGGTGTACGAAACCACCGACGCGCTGCAGGAGTCGCTCGGCAATTTCAAAATTTCGTGTATCGGGCCTACGGGCGAGCGGCTTTGCCTCTATGCGGCCGTTATGAACGAAAAACACCGCGCGGCAGGCCGCGGCGGGCTAGGCGCCGTCATGGGTTCCAAAAAACTCAAGGCGATCGCCGTGCGCGGCACCGGCTCGGTCACCGTTGCACGGCCGGAAAAATTCATGGAAGCGGTCGTCGACGCGCGCGCCAAGCTCAAGGCGCACCCCGTCACCGGCACCGGCCTCGGCGCACTCGGAACGGAAGTGCTGGTCAACATCGTCAACGAATCCGGCGCGCTGCCGCTGCGTAACTGGCGCGACGGCTCCGTATTCGACCAGGCGGACACCGCAAGCGGCGAAACGCTCGCAAAAACCTATCTCGTCAAAAAGAAAGGCTGCTATGGCTGCCCGATCGCCTGCGGGCGCGTGACCAACGTGCCGGACGGCCCGTTCAAGAGCTTTGGCGAAGGACCGGAATACGAAGCGGGCTGGAGCTACGGCGCGGACTGCGGCGTAACCGATCTGGCCGCAATCGTACGCGCAAACCACCTCTGCAACGAATACGGTATGGACCCGATCACGCTCGGCTCGACCATCGCCTGTGCAATGGAACTCGCGGACATGGGCGTACTGCCGGAAAGCGACGTTGGCTTTAAGCTCCGCTTCGGGGACGCGCAGGCCATCGTCGACCTTACGGAGGCCGTCGGTAAAAACGAAGGTTTCGGCAAAGAACTGGCGAAGGGCTCCTATCGTCTGGCGGAAAAATACGGACACCCGGAACTCTCCATGAGCGTGAAAAAGCAGGAAATGCCCGCATACGACGGCCGCGCCGTCCAGGGCATGGCGCTTGAATACGCAACCAGCAACCGCGGCGGCTGTCACGTCCGCGGCTATCTGACCTCGCCGGAAATCCTCGGCATCCCACTTAAAACCGACCCGCTCGTGACGGAGGGCAAAGCAGCGCTGCTCAAGCTCTTCCAGGACCTCACGTCGTTTGTGGACGCAACCGGCACCTGCCTGTTTACAACGTTCGGCATCGGTCTGCCGGAAATCGCCGCCGAATACCGTGAAGCGGTCGGTACGGACGAAACAGACGAGGAAATCCTGCTCAAAGGCGAGCGCATCTGGAACCTCGAAAAGCGCTTCAACATCGCCGCCGGTGTGGAAAAGGACACGCTCCCGCCGCGGCTGCTGCGCGAAAAACTCCCGTCCGGCCCGGCAAAGGGAAAAGTCGCCGAGCTGTACACCATGCTCGAAGAATACTATGCGCTGCGCGGCTGGGACAAGGAAGGCGTCCCGACGCCGGACAAGCTGACGCAGCTTGGTATCTAGCGGCATGAAAGTCCGCTTCTTTGCAACCTACCGAGACATTACGCATGTCGCGGAACTGGAGATGCCCGCGCCCGAAAGCGTGCGCGGGCTTCTCCTGGCGCTTTGCGAACGCTTTGGCCCGGCGCTGCAAAAAGAAATCCTTTCACCCGATTTAAGCGCGCTTGGCCAAAATGCCATCGTGCTGGTGGACGGACGGCACATCACGCATCTCAACGGAATCGATACGCCGCTGTCCGAAGCGAACACGGTGGCAATTTTTCCGCTGATGGCAGGCGGCTGAAGCACGGCCGCCTTACCAGCGCATGCCGGCAAAACGCCATTCCCTTTTCGCATTTCCCGGCGGAAAACAGAAACCATCAAAACCGACATCAGGAGGCAAACGCCTTGCATACACCAGAAGAAATCCAGGCGGTGATCGACCGCTACCCGTGCTCGCAGCAATACGCGCTCGCCGCCATGCAGGATATGCAGCGGCAGTTCGGCTACCTGCCGCGCGAAGGGCTGGAGGCGCTTTCAAAGCACCTTACCTGCCCTTTTTCACAACTGTACTCCATGGCCACGTTTTATAAGGCCTTCAGTTTGAAACCAAAAGGCAAACACGTCATCAAGCTCTGCGACGGGACCGCCTGCCATATCCGCGGCGGCAGTGTCCTGCTTGAAGGCGTCGAACGCGAGCTGGGCATTCGCCCGGGCGAAACCACGCCGGACGGCCTGTTCACGCTGCAGTTGGTCAACTGCCTCGGCTCCTGCGCAATCGCGCCGGTCATCCTCATCGACGGCACGTTTTATGGCCGCATGACGCTGGAAAAACTCCCCGGCGTGCTGGATTCCTACCGGGAGGAGGCGGCCGCAGAATGAAACAGACTATCCTCGTATGCTGCGACACCGGCTGCCTTGCAAACGGCGCGCGCGCGGTCGCCGACGCGCTGGAACGCGAAGTTTCCGCCGCAGGCGCCGACTGTCAGGTGCAGCGCACCGTAAAAAAAACCGGCTGTCACGGTTTCTGTGAAGAGGGTCCGCTCGTTCGCATCCAGCCGGACGACATTGCCTACTACCACGTAAAAGAAACCGACGCGCCGGACATCGTGCGCGGCCTGATTCAAGGCGCGCCGGTGCAGCGGCTGCTGTATAAGGATAAAACCGGCGCTTCGCATCCGCCGCGCGCCGCGCATCCGTTTTACAACAAGCAGAAGAAAATCGCTCTGCGCAACGTTGGCGAAATCGACCCGCACTCGCTGGAAGACTATCTGGCGCGCGGCGGATATGAGGCGCTCAAAAAAGCGCTAAGCATGACGCCGGACGAAATTCTGACCGAGATGGAAACATCCGGCCTGCGCGGACGCGGCGGCGCTGGTTTCCCGACCGGGCGCAAATGGCGCTCTGCGGCGGGTTACGACGTGTTTCCCAAATATGTCGTCTGCAACGGCGACGAGGGCGACCCCGGCGCGTTCATGGACCGTTCGATCCTGGAAGGCGACCCGCACAGCGTGCTGGAAGGCATGGCGATCTGTGCGCTGGCAATCGGCGCAAAGGAAGGCTATCTGTATATTCGCGACGAATACGACATGGCCGTACACGCCGTCGGCAACGCAATCCGGCAGGCGGAAGAGGCCGGATTCCTCGGTGAAAATATGCTCGGCAGCGGCAAACCGTTTAAGCTCCGCGTCGTGCGCGGCGGCGGCGCGTTCGTCTGCGGCGAATCGACCGCGCTGATGGCGTCCGTCGAAGGGCGCGTCGGCGAACCGCGCGCAAAATACATCCGCAGCGTGCAGCGCGGACTCTGGGACCACCCCACCGTGCTGAACAATGTGGAAACCTGGGCGAACGTGCCCGTAATTATCACGGGCGGCGGCGCGGCGTTTGCAAAGCTCGGCACAAAAAGCAGCGCCGGGACAAAGGTGTTTTCGCTGGTCGGAAAAGTAAAAAATACCGGCCTTGTGGAAGTCCCGATGGGCTGCACGCTGCGAGAGCTGATCTTCGACATCGGCGGCGGGGTCGCGAACGGGCGGCCGTTCAAGGCCGTACAGACCGGCGGGCCGTCCGGCGGATGCATCCCGGAAAGCATGCTCGACCTTTCGGTCGACTTTGACACGCTCACCAAATACGGCGCGATGATGGGTTCCGGCGGCATGATCGTGATGGACGACACAAGCTGCATGGTCGAGGTCGCGCGCTATTACGTCAATTTCCTAAGCGAAGAAAGCTGCGGCAAATGTACGCCTTGCCGGGAAGGTCTGCGGCAGATGCTGCACCTCCTGACCGACATCTGCGAAGGCCGCGGGCAGGAAGGCGACGTGGAACTGCTCGAACGGCTCGGGCACACGCTGCAGGACAGTTCGCTCTGCGCGCTCGGCAAGTCCGCACCCAATCCCGTTTTGACGACCATTCGCTATTTTCGCGACGAATACGACGCGCACATCCGCGAGCACCGCTGCCCGGCGGGCGTTTGCCGGAAGCTGACAAGCTTTCGGATCGACGCGGGCAAGTGCGTCGGCTGTTCCGCCTGCGTGCGGGCGTGCCCGACCGGTGCAATCGCGGGCGCGCTCAAGCAGCCGCACGAAATCGACCAGTCGAAATGCATCGTCTGCGGCAGCTGCCGCACGGCCTGTAAGTTCGGCGCCGTAACGGTTGCAGGAGGGACAAAACAATGAAAATTACAATCGATCGCAAACCCTGCGACTGCGAAAAAGGCGAATATCTGCTGACCGTTGCCGAGCGCAACGGCATCCACATCCCAACGCTTTGCCACCACGCCGCGCTCGGCGAGCAGGGCTGCTGCCGCGTATGCATCGTCGAAGTGGAAGAAAACGGCAGAAAGCGAATCGTAACTTCCTGCGTATACCCCGTCTCCCGCGAATGCAGCGTTGAAACCGACAGCGAAAAGGTGCGCGAACAGCGCGGAATCATCCTTGAACTGCTGCGAAAACGCGCGCCGGACAGCCCGGAGATCGCGGCGCTCTGCGAAGCGTATCACGCGCCGAAGCTCGATCGGCTGCGCGCGCTGGATTCCGGAAAATGCATTCTCTGCGGCCTGTGCGTCCAGGCGTGCGGCAGGCTCGGCTCCGGGGCGATCAACACGATGCTTCGCGGCACGGAAAAACTCGTCGGCACGCCGTACAACGAAGCTTCGCCCGACTGCGTCGGCTGCGCAAGCTGCGCGGAGGTCTGTCCCACCGGCCATATCGTCGTAACGGAGACCGCCGACGCCCGGACTATTTGGGGAAAGACGTTCGAGTTGGTCAAATGCGCGCGCTGCGGCGCGGTGCTCGACACGCCGGAGGCACTCGCCCATGCGGCAAAGCGCGCAGGGCAGGACGTACCGGTCCTTTGCGAAACCTGTCGCCGGTTGAAGATGACGGACGAAATGGCGCAAACGTTCGGCCTATCGATCTGAAATTACGTCCAGAGACAAACAATAAAACGG
>DAOTGE010000046.1:0-21320 GCA_035446965.1 Eubacteriales bacterium | reverse complement strand
CGTTACGATGCCACCACAACGCCGAGGACCGGCGCGAACGCGACGACCCCTCTGGTTGTAAGCACCGGCACATTGGACGGCAAGTTCAGCCCGTTCTTTGCCACGTCTGCCTATGATACGGACGTCGAAGGACAAACCCAGCTCGGTCTGATCTATCTGGATAAGCCCGGCGCGCCCCAGGCCGGCGTTGAGTATCCCTGCCTGGCGTATTCGTATACGCAGGAAGTCAGCGACGATAAGACCACCTCGACTTATACGTTCGCTCTGAAAAACGGCATCACCTTCAGCGACGGCGAAGCCGTGACGGCTAAGGACGTGCTGTTCACGATCTACACGCTGTGCGATCCGCTGTATGACGGCTCGAGCACCTTCTATGCTATGGACGTGCAGGGGCTCAACGAATACCGCCTGCAGACCAGCGCTGAAACGCTGGCCGTTGCGGACGCGATCGTGGCCGCCGGCATCAGCACCGGCGACGACGGCTCCATGACGTTCCCCGCCGCCGATGGCGCGACCGCCGAGCAGCAGGCCGCTTTCTGGGGTTACCTGGATCAGGCGGGCGAAAAGTTCGCGCAGGAAATCATTGACTATGTTCTGAACAACTATGGTTCGGACGATTATGTCCAGACGTACTTCTCGCCTGAACTGACCTTTGAGCAGATCAAGTCCAGTGACTTTCTTACAGTTGCTTTCGGTATGCAGATGTGGGGATTTGGTGCGGCTACTCCCGCAGCAGTAAGCTCTGGCAGCGGACAATCTTATGTCGATGGTGTGTTCACGGATGCGTTTGGAAACTCTTTTGATGAAACGACGGGGATGACTGCAGCTGATTATTGGGCGGCTATTCTTGCTGCTTACGGCTATGACATTTCCGACGCGGGCATCAACTACGAAATGGCCGGCGACATGCGCATTGAAGATTATGTGCGCGATCTGTACATTGCCAACGAAGGCGCTGTCGAAGGCGGCGTTGCCAGCATCAGCGGCATCACCAGCGGCACGATGACCTGCGACGACGGTGTGGAGCGCGAATACATCCAGATCGTCCTCAACGGGATCGACCCGACCGCCATCTTCAAGATGGGCGTCGAGGTTGCTCCGTTCCATTACTATACCGAAGGCTTCACCGGGGAACTGAACGAATATGGCGTTTCCCTGAACGACGCCGATTTCATCGAACTGCTCAAGACCAAGAACGCGGCGCCTCTGGGCGCAGGCCCCTATGTATTCGAAGAGTACAAGGACAACGTTGTGTACTTCACTGCGAACGACAGCTATCTGATGGGTTCGCCGAAAATTGAGTACATGCGCATTCAGGAAATTGCCAGCGGTTCCGAGCTTGACTCCGCTCTGACGGACGTCGTGCACTTCACCGATCCTTCGGCGTCCACGACGACCATCAACGATATCACCGCAGCGCAGGGCGATTACGCGAAACTGGCGTACACGCTTGTTGACAACGATGGCTACGGCTACATCGGCATCAACGCGCAGTTCTTCCCCGAGTGGGAGGTCCGCAAAGCGATCGCGTCCACGTTCAACACCGAACTGTGCATCAGCGACTTCTACGGCGAGCTGGCCACGGTCAACTACCGCACGATGACGAAGATCCAGTGGGCGTATCCGGAAAATCCGGAAAACCTCTTCCCGTATGACGAAACCGGCGAAACTGCCAAGGCGCTCTTCCTCGAAGCCGGTTATATCTACGATGAGGCCGCCAACATCATGTACTATCCGGAAGACAACGAGAAAGCCGGACAGCAAGTGACCGTTAAGGCGACGCTGCCTTCGGATGCCGCCACCCACCCGGCCGGCACCGTTCTGATCAACTCGCAGAAAGTGCTCGAGGCGATCGGCGTCAAGATGGACATCGAAATCGATGAGAGCCTGCTCAACAAGCTCAGCACAGCCTATGATTCCGGCATCGAAATCTGGGCGGCAGCTTGGGGCAACGGCGGCCAGGACCCGGATATGTTCCAGGTTTGGTATTCCGATCCCGACGTCAACCAGTCGACCTCCCCGGCCGCGAAAGGCCTCTTCTGGCTGTTCGAAAACGGCAGCGACGATCAGAAAGCCGCTCTGCAGCAGCTCAACGAGCTGATCCTTGCCGGCCGCTCCACGCTGGACACCGAAGAGCGCAAGACGATCTACGCCGAAGCGCTTGAGATTTCCACCAGCCTGGCGACTGAAATCCCGACGTACCAGAGAAAGAACATGTTTGTGTACAACAAGGATGTTATCAATGCGGACAGCCTGTTCAGCGGCGACGACGTCACTCCGTTCCAGAGCCCGATTTCCTTCATTTGGAACGTGGAACTCAACGGCTAGTCGAAAAGAAATTGAGACTTAGTTGCAACCTATCTTTCGGAACACAAGGCTTGGCGATGAGCCAAGCCTTGTGTTGACCCGAAAAATAACGTAAGGGCTTGGTGATGGAGTATGTGGAAATATATCCGTAAAAGACTCATATTAGCCGTTGTCATACTGCTGGGCGTGTCGATGCTGATTTATTTGCTTTCGATGCTGATGCCGACCGACTATATCGACCGGCAAACGGCGCCCGCGCTATCAAACGGCACAATGACTTTAGAGGACGTAACGCGGTTAAAAGAGCTGTACGGACTGGCGGACAAGAGCTTTTTCGGCATTGTCGGCAGCTATCTGCGCTGGCTGAGCGGGACGTTCACCGGCGATTTGGGCTTTTCGTTCCTGTATGGCAAACCGGTAACGCAGGTCATCAACGAATACATGTGGACTTCGTTTACGCTTGCGCTGATCGCGTTTATCATTGAAACGGCGATATCCATCCCAATGGGAATACGTGCCGCCGTCAACCAATACGGGGGATACGATTACACCGTATCGGTGCTGGCGATGATCGGCACTGCGCTTCCGTCGTTCTTCCTTGCGGCGCTGCTGATGAACGTCTTTTGCATTCATCTGGGGTGGTTCCCATTACAGGGATTAACGACTGCGACCAAAATTTTTGCGTCGGACGCGCACATGGAAATTTTTCTGGACAAGGCGTGGCACCTTGTGCTGCCTATCACGGTCCTTGTCCTGCTCGGCATAGGCGGTCTCATGCGTTTCACGAGAACGAACATGCTGGAGGTAATGAATTCGGATTATATCCGTACCGCGAGGGCAAAGGGGCTCTCCGAACATACGGTTATCTATAAGCACGCGTTTCGCAACACGCTGATCCCCCTGGTTACGACGCTGAGCGGCACCCTGCCCGGCTTGTTTGGCGGCGCGATGATCACGGAAACGGTTTTTGCCGTTCCGGGCATCGGTTATATCGCGCTGCGTGCAACGATGCAGGGCGACATCCCGTTCATCATGGGGTACAATATGTTCCTTGCGATTCTGACGGTTGCCGGCATGCTGATCTCCGATCTGATGTACATGGTCGTTGATCCGCGTGTGAAACTGAAGTAAGGGAGGCGCGTGATTACATGAAAGAAAACAATAAAACCGGCGGCGCGAGCCCCCGAACGGATAAACAGAAGAAGAATTCCCGCTATACGGACGTGTCCGGCGTGGAGATCGTGCGGGACGAGAATTTCCACGTCATGTCACCGGGCCGCATGGTCGCCAAGCGCTTTTTCAGGAGCAAGCTTTCCGTGATCGGCCTCTGCATGATCATCTTCGTGTTCGTATTTTCCTTTATCGGACCGATTATTGTCGACATGACATGGGGCTATGGCGAAACGCAGGTCTTTAAGATCGAGCGGGTTTCCAGCATGGTCACAACGGCGGACTTCGACGCGGCCGACGGGAAAACATACCAGTATTACGACGAATCACAGTCGCATATCTATTTCAAAGCGCCGATTTCGTGGGAACACTGGCTCGGTACCGACACGAGCGGATTTGACATTTTCGTTCGCCTGATGTACGGCGGGCGGATTTCGCTGGCGATATCGTTCCTGGTCATCTTCCTGGAAACCATACTGGGCGTGTTCTTCGGCGGTATTGCCGGGTACTTCGGCAAGTGGGTCGATCAGCTGGTCATGCGTATCGTCGATATTTTCTTCTGCCTGCCGGGGCTTCCGATCCTTTTGATCCTCTCGGCAACCATCGCTTCCATCGAAGCGATTCCTGCAGAGCACAGAATTTATTATCTGATGGGCTGCCTGACGCTGATCGGCTGGTCCGGAACGGCGCGTCTGGTCCGCGGCCAGATACTGATGCTGCGCGAACAGGAATACATGATGGCGGCGGAAACGACGGGTATTCCCGCAAGAAAGAAGATTTTCAAGCATCTGATTCCGAATGTCATGCCGCAGCTGATCGTTACGATGACGCTGGGGCTGGGCGGAATCATCCTGTATGAATCCACGTTGTCGTACCTTGGCCTCGGCGTCCCGTTCCCGCGTGCGGCATGGGGCTCGATGATTGCTTTGGCCGATCCTTCCAAGGGGCAGGAAATCCTGGCGAATTATCCGAATATGTGGGTGCCGGCCGGCGTCCTCATCATCATTACGGTGCTAGGATTCAGCTTTATCGGCGACGGTCTGCGCGATGCGTTTGATCCGAGAATGAAGAGGTAACGGCAATGGCAGGAAAAAAACTATTTAAAAAGAAGCAGATCAAAGGCGTTGACGACGTCGAATATCTGACGCTGAAGGAAGAGCGGCACATCAGCCACGAAAACGCGAAGATTATGCGCGACTACGAGAGGCGCATGAATCGCAAGAACGTACCGCCCTCCGAATATGTGACACAGATGAAAAATCCGGAAAACGTTGTGGAGTTCGATAATCTGCATACGTTCTTCTTCACCGACATCGGTACGGTCAAAGCGGTCAACGGCGTGAGTTTCGATGTTCCCCGCGGAAAAACGGTCGGTGTGGTCGGCGAATCGGGCTGCGGAAAGTCCGTTACGAGCCTTTCGCTGATGCAGCTCGTTCAATCGCCGCAAGGGCAGATTGTCGAAGGCGAAATCCGTTTTGCCTCCAGCGACGGGACGTGCTACGCGATTTCTAAAATGCCTCGTTCGGAGATGCTGCATATCCGCGGACGCGAAATTTCCATGATCTTTCAGGAGCCGATGACAAGCCTCAACCCTGTGTTTACCATCGGGGAGCAGATGGACGAGGTCGTGCTGCTGCACGAGCCGGACATGACGCCGGAAAAAGCGAAAAAGCATTCCATTGAAATGCTCAAGCTGGTCGGCATTGCAATGTGCGATAAAGTGTATGCAAACTATCCGCACGAGCTTTCCGGCGGGATGCGGCAGCGCGTTATGATTGCAATGGCGCTTTCGTGCAACCCGCGTCTGATTATTGCGGACGAGCCGACCACGGCGCTGGACGTTACGATTCAGGCGCAGATACTGGATTTGCTTCGGAGTATCAAGACAAAAATCAACGGCAGCATCATGCTTATTACGCACGACCTTGGCGTGATTGCGGAGATGGCGGACTATGTGGTCGTCATGTATGCGGGCCGGATTGTCGAAAAAGGCACGGTTTACGAGATATTCGACAACCCCAAGCATCCGTACACGGTCGGGCTTATGCGCAGCAAGCCCAGCGTGAATAAGCGTGTGGAACGGCTTTACAGTATTCCCGGGCAGGTCCCGAACCCGATCAACATGCCGAATCACTGTTATTTCAAAAATCGCTGCGAGCACTGCCTTGCACGCTGCGAAGGCGAATATCCGCCGATGATCCAGTTCAGCGAAACGCATTTCGCCGCCTGTTATCTCTACGAGGAGGACCCGAATGCGGAAATCTTCTCGTCATTGAGAGATTCGGCAAACGCGTGAGGAGGAAGCATGGAAAACGATAACATTCTGGTTGTAAAGGACCTGAAAAAATATTATCCGATCTCTTCGTCGGTTTTCGGCAAGGCAAAGGAGTTTGTCAAGGCGGTCGACGGCGTTTCGTTCGACATCGAACGCGGCACGACGATGGGGCTTGTCGGAGAGTCCGGCTGCGGAAAAACGACGGTTGGCCGCACGATACTGCGCCTGCATGATGTAACGGCCGGCACCGTGCTGTTCAACGGCGAGGATCTTTCAAAGGTCAGCAAGGAGCATCTGCGCCGCATGCGGCCGAAGATGCAGATGATCTTTCAGGACCCGTATTCGAGTCTTTCGCCGCGCATGCCGGTCGGCGAAATCATCGGCGAGGCGGTGCGCGAGCATCATATCGTGCCCAACAGCCAATACCGCGCCTACATATTGAAGGTAATGCGCGACTGCGGACTGCAGCCGCAGTACTACTATCGCTATCCGCATGAGTTTTCCGGCGGTCAGCGCCAAAGGATTTGCATTGCGCGTGCGGTTGCGCTTAATCCGGAACTCATCATCTGTGACGAGCCGGTCAGCGCGCTGGACGTTTCGATTCAGGCGCAGATCATCAACCTGATGATGGACCTGCAGAACGAGTTCGGGTATACGTACCTGTTTATATCGCATGACCTCTCCGTCGTCGAGCACATCAGCAAAACCATCGGGGTCATGTATTTGGGTTCCATGGTGGAGATGGGCGACAAGGACCGCATCTTTGATAACCCGATGCATCCATATACGAAAGCGCTGCTCAGTGCGGTGCCGATGCCCGATCCATCCTACAAGATGAACCGGATTATTCTCAAGGGAGACATTCCGAGCCCGGCGAACCCGCCGTCCGGCTGCAAATTCCGCACGCGCTGCCAGCACTGCATGGACATTTGCGCAAAGAAAACGCCGGTCTTTAAAGAGTATGAACCCGGCCATAAAGTGGCTTGCCACCTTTACAGCCAGGACTGAACGGAGAGAGTATAGATGAGCAAGCGCAGGCGCGAGGAATGGGTGGACGACGGGCGTGTCATCGCCAGTATGGACGTTGACGGCATTCCGAACACGTTCCGGCGCGGCGCGAGGAAGAGCTTCGACGCATTCGGGAAAAAGAAGCAGAAGTCCGACCCCATCGATCTGACCCGGAAAGAAAAACGATCGATCGCATGGGGAACGGCGTCGGCTTACCTGCTGGTGCTGTTGGTTTTTGCCGTGGCTTTTACTGTGATTTTTTTGCTTATGGGTCACGCCTGGCGTTAACAGGCAAGGAGTATTGCAAGCCGTTTCTTCATGAAGCGGCTTGTGTTTCCAAGAAGCGGGACATAAATGGACTGGCCGGAGGCGAAGATAAACACGTGCGCTTCTGGCGGCGGGAAAAGGAGGAATGCCGTTTGATTAAGGAATCGACCGCACAGGCGGTGCTGCTGGAAGCGCAAAAAAGCGGTGCGGACTACGCTGAGATTTTTCTGGAGGACAAGGAAAGCACGCAAATTGAAATGCTCGACGGCAAAGTGGAGTCCGCGAACTACACGCGCTCCTGCGGCGCGGGCGTGCGCGTGCTGCGAGGCACGCAGAGCGCATACGCGTACTGCGCGGACATCGGCGAGCAGGCACTCATGGAGACTGCGCGCGCCGCGGCGGCGGCGCTTGGCGAAGCGAAATATTCGCCGTCCGGCGAGGTGACGTTCGCCGCGAAGCGCTATGGCACGAAAATGGAGCGTCCGTTCGATTCCATCGGCAATGCGGACCGCGTTGCACTGATGCGTGAAGGCGCGCTGGCCGCAAAGGGCGTGTCCGGCGAATTGACGCAGGTGATGGTGCGCTATATCGACGTTTTGCAGCGTGTGACGATTATCTCGACCGACGGCGTATTTTCGTTCGACGAAAGGCCGCGCACGCGTATATTCATTCAGGCGATCGCCATGAAGGACGGCGAAGCGCAGACCGGCTATCACGGTCCGGGCTGCGGACTTGGGTTCGAAGCATACAAGGACAGGATCGATGTCGCGCAGGCCGGCAGGACGGCGGGCAATATGGCCGTTACCATGCTGCACGCGCCGGAGTGCCCGGCGGGTTTCCTGCCGGTCGTAATCGACGGCGGGTTTGGCGGCGTAATTTTTCACGAAGCCTGCGGGCATTCGCTGGAGGCGACCGCGGTCGGCCGCGACAACAGCGTGTTTTGCGGCAAACTCGGCATGAAGATTGCCGCGGACTGCGTCAGCGCCGTCGACGACGGGACGCTGCCCGGCGAATGGGGCTCGATCAATATCGACGACGAAGGGATGCCCGGACAGCGGAATCTGCTGATTGAGAACGGCGTGCTGAAAGGATACTTGATCGATAAGCTCGGTTCGAGGCGGATGGGGATGCCTGCAACAGGTTCTTCGCGGCGGCAGGGATACACGTTTGCCCCGACGTCGCGCATGACGAACACGTTTATCTGCGAGGGTGGCGACGACGAGGAAGAAATGATCGCGTCCATGGGGGAAGGCCTCTATGCAAAGAAGATGGGCGGCGGTTCCGTCAATCCGCCGACCGGCGAGTTCAACTTCAGCGTCAACGAAGGCTACTGGGTGAAAAACGGAAAGATCGTTTCGCCGGTCCGTGGGGCGACGCTGATTGGCAAAGGCTCCGAAATACTCAAAAAAATCGACCGGGTCGGCCCGAGGATGTGGATGGCGCCGGGCATGTGCGGCTCGCTTTCCGGCTCCGTGCCGACCAACGTCGGTCAGCCGCGTATCCGCGTGAGCGGCATTACGATCGGCGGCAAGGGAGGTGCGATCGAATGACGAATACGGATTTTTTCAAAAAGGCGTCCGAATATGCGCGCAAGGCGGGCTGCGATGGCTGCGAGACTTTTTTTGCCGCAGGCGAGTCGTTTGAAGTCAACGCAAATGCAGGGGAAATCGACCGCTACAGCGTCAGCCGGGATGCGGGCGTTTCGGTACGAATATCGTTCGGCGGCAGGCAGGGGTATGCATATACCGAAAGGATCGACGAGCCCGAAAAACTTGTGGACCGCGCGATCGACAACGCAAAATGCATCGAATCGGACGATCCGCATCCGATGCAGAAAAAGTGCGCCTATCAAACGATTGCGCCTGGAAAGTCCGCGCTGGCGGACAAGGACGAACAGGCGCGC
Organism: Eubacteriales bacterium; assembly: GCA_035446965.1. Classification (GTDB taxonomy): domain Bacteria; phylum Bacillota; class Clostridia; order Christensenellales; family CAG-138; genus UBA7703. Next base: position 12,390 of record DAOTGE010000046.1, on the reverse strand, counting down.
ATCTCGCTGGCCAGGCGAATGGAGCAGGCGGCGATGGAAGCGGACGAGCGCGTGCAGCGCGTCGTCTACTGCAGCGTAATCTGTGAAGCGGGCAGAGTGGCGATCCGGAATACGAACGGACTGCTGGCCGAGCGTTCCTCCGATCTGTCCCTCATCTTTGTCATGCCGTCGGTAAAGGACGGCGAGGAAGTGCAGACAGGCATCGCTTTCCGCATGGGTGCGGACGCCGCGGATGCGGAAGGCTGCGCAAGGGAAGCGGTGCAGGACGCGCTGGACAAGCTTGGCGGAACGCCGGTTGCGTCCGGCACGTACCGCGTGCTGTTTAAGCCTTTTGCGTTCTGCGACCTGATGACCGCGTTTGCCCCGATGTTTTCGGCGGACGAAGCGCAGAGAGGGCGTTCACTGCTTGCAGGAAAAGAAGGACAGCGCATCGCTTCCGAGATTGTGACACTGACGGACGACCCGTTCGACCCCGTTGCGCCGCGCGCGTTCGACGGAGAGGGCACGCCCTGCGCTCCCAAAAGCGTTATTGAAAACGGCGTGCTCAAAACACTGCTGCACAATCTCAAGACCGCGGCAAAGGCGGGTGTAAAAAGCACCGGCAACGGCAGCCGCAGAAGCGCCGCGTCCACCGTTGGCGTAGCACCCGCGGTGTTCCGCATCGAGCCGGGCGGGATTCCGTTCGACGGGATGGTAAAGCGGCTCGGCAATGGGCTGATCGTTACGGAACTGGAAGGACTGCATGCCGGCGTCGACGCGGTTTCCGGCGATTTCTCCCTCAAGGCGGCGGGATTTCTTGTCGAAAACGGGGTTGTCGTGCGGCCGGTTTCCGGCGTGACGGCGGCAGGGAATTTCATCGAACTGATGAAAAACGTGTCCGCTCTCGGAAGCGATTTGCAGTACGCGCTGCCGCAAAACGGATACTACGCTGCGCCAAGCGTTTTGGTTGAAAAACTGACGATTGCCGGGAACTGAGATCCCCCGGAATTTTTAGCCGGAAAACGGCCGAAAAACAAAACAATTTGTTGACATCGACCTTTGGTTATGGTATCTTTTTTAGGTGCCCCGCAAAGGGGCTCGATTTATGATGTTTCGACCTTATTAATGGAGGGTTTTCAACAATGGCAGCAGATGCACGCGTAAAAGTAACACTGGCCTGCACCGAGTGCAAGCAGAGGAACTACAACACATTTAAGAACAAAAAGAACGATCCCGACCGGCTCGAAATGAAAAAGTATTGCCGTTTCTGCCGCAAGCACACCGTACATCGTGAATCCAAATAACGGATATACGAAAGAGGAACGATATGGCAAAGAATAACAATCAACTGCAAAAGAGCGGGAAATCCGCTCCGGATAAAAAGGGCGATTCCAAAGCGAAGCGCCCCCTGCTCTGGAGCAAGATCTCAAAGAAGTTTCTGTTGCCGGCGAGCATCCTGTATATTGCGGCGGGTTTACTGCTTGCCGTCTATAACGTGATGTCCATCACAAAGGCAGCGGCAGGCGCCGAAACCGCAACGACCACCGGCATGATGGTCAGCAGCGCGATTCTCGGGCTGTTGCTCGTTGTCACCGGCGTGCTCGGCATGATGAAGAAGAGCAAAAAAGCGCTTATGACGCTCGGCGTTATGGCGCTGGTTTACGCGATTATCATTTTGACCGCGACGGCTGAAACGGGCGGCATTGCAATCGCTTCGGGCGTTGTTGTGATCGTGCTTTCAATTATCTTTGTGGTTGCGGTGGACGGTATGTTCGACATGGGGCTGATCCGCTTCTTCCGCGAGATGAACGGCGAAGTGAAAAAGCTGAACTGGCTCACCCGCAAGGAGCTTGCTTCCCATACGCTTGCCGTGCTCGTTTTTGTGCTCGCAATGGCCGCCATCATCTATGTGCTGGACCTGGCGTTTTCTTCCGGGTTTGGCGCAATCAGCAACATCAGCATCGGGTAAGGAGTCTTGAGCGTGCAGGAAGCAAAATGGTACGTGGTGCATACCTACTCGGGGTATGAAAACAAGGTCAAGGAAGACCTTGAAAAATCTGTGGAGAACGCAGGCCTTCAGGATATCATCCTCGAGGTCAAATACCCCACGGAAGAAACCATCGAGATTTTGCCCACCGGAAAGCGCAAGGTGACCCTTCGGAAGGTTTTCCCCGGTTACGTCATGGTCAAAATGGTTGTGGACGTGGTCGAGAAGGAACGCCCGCCGGAAAAGGGCGGCGGAAAGAGCGTCGATCTTGTGATGAATCCGCGCGCGTGGTATGTTGTGCGCAACACCCGCGGCGTGACGGGATTTGTCGGCCCGGGAAGCAAACCGGTGCCGCTGTCGGACGAAGAAGTGACCGCGATGGGCGTGGAACGCATTCCGATCGTCCTGAATATCGAGGTTGGCGAAACCGTTCGCGTCGTTTCCGGCCCGTTGGAAAATTTCACCGGGCGTGTAGAAGCGCTCGACCCGGAACGCCAGAAGATCAAGCTGACGGTCTCGATGTTTGGGCGCGAAACGCCTGTCGAGTTGGATTTCGTCCAGGTTCAGAGGATGAACTGAGCGGAAACTTAGGCAAAACATCATTACAAAACGTCTGTTTCGGCGGGTAACCCGCCGTGGATAGAACCGTGGAAGGGGAGGCACCCCGCACCACAATATAATTGGAGGGAACTGCAATGGCAAAGAAGATTGAAGGCTATATCAAGCTTCAGATTCCTGCGGGCAAAGCGACGCCCGCGCCGCCGGTCGGCCCTGCGCTGGGTCAGCATGGCGTAAACATCATGGCTTTCTGCAAAGAGTTCAACGAACGCACGCAGAAGTCTGCGGGACTGATTATCCCGGTCGTTATCACCGTTTATCAGGACCACTCGTTCTCGTTCGTGACCAAGACGCCGCCCGCGGCCGTTTTGATCAAAAAGGCCTGCGGCATCGAGACCGCTTCCGGCGAACCGAACCGGAATAAGGTCGCAACCATCACGAAGGCACAGGTGCGCGAGATCGCCGAGCTGAAAATGCCCGACCTCAACGCCGCCAGCGTCGAGGCGGCCATGTCCATGATCGCCGGCACCGCCCGCAGCATGGGCATTATCGTCAGCGACTGAGGGGGAAACGAACGATGAAGCAAGGTAAAAAGTATCTCGACAGCAAGAAGAGCATCGAGAGCCAGAAGCTCTACGATGTGCACGAAGGTCTCGAACTCGTTCTGACCACTGCGAAGGCGAAGTTTGACGAAACCATCGAAGCTTCCATCCGTCTGGGTGTAGACCCCCGTCATGCCGACCAGCAGGTCCGCGGCGCGGTCGTCCTTCCGAACGGAACGGGCAAGAAGGTTCGCGTACTCGTGTTTGCAAAGGCGGACAAGGCGCGCGAAGCGCAGGAAGCCGGCGCCGATTACGTTGGCGACGAAGACCTCGTCAACAAAATCAAGACCGAAAACTGGTTCGATTTCGACGTTTGCGTCGCGACTCCCGACATGATGGGCGTCGTCGGCCGCATCGGTCGTATTCTCGGGCCGAAGGGCCTGATGCCGAACCCGAAGTCCGGCACGGTCACGATGGACGTTGCCAAGGCCATCGCCGACATCAAAGCCGGTAAGGTCGAGTACCGTGTGGATAAGACGAGCATCGTGCACTGCCCCATCGGTAAGGCGTCTTTCGGCGTTGAAAAGCTGGAAGAAAACCTCAATACGCTGATGGAAGCCATCGTTAAGGCGAAGCCTTCCGCGGCGAAGGGCACGTACCTCAAGAGCGTTGTAATCAGCGCGACCATGGGCCCGGGCGTCAAATTCAACACGCTTCGGTTCTAACGCAAAGCAACAAACCGGAGAGGCCGCATAAAAGCGTGCCTTTCCGGCAGTTTTTCCGTGCGGAAGGCCGTTGACAAAGGTTAACGGCATGTGGTATGATTGTTCGCGGAAACGATCGCCCAAGACAGCCGGCAGCGGGAAACCGCATAAGTCCTGCCGAGGTGACGCATACATGTGATTTCAACGAGTATGCAGTCCTCCTGTCTGATTTGGGCGGGAGGATTTTTTTAGTCGTTTGTATTTAACAACGAGGAGGTGAAAACTACATGGCAAACGTTCAGAATATTGAACGGAAAGCGGAACAGGTTTCCATGGTTGCCGAGAAGGTGAAAAAGGCGCAGAGCGTCGTCGTGTTCGACTATCGCGGGATTTCCGTTGCGGAGGATACCGAACTGCGTGCAGAAATGCGCAAGGCGAACGTTGAATACGTGGTCATTAAAAACCACATTATGAAGCGTGCCTGCGAAAACAGCGGAATCGATGCAAAGGTTGCAGACCTGCTGAAAGGACCGAGCGCGTTTGCGTTTGGTTACGAGGAACTGGCGGCTCCCGCGCGCATTTTAAAAGCATTCGTAAAGAAAGCGAAGAAATGCGAGATGAAGGGCGGCATTGTGGAAGGCAGCGTCATGGACGCGGCGCAAATCAATGCGATCGCCGATCTGCCGAGCCGCGAGGTGCTTATTGCGCGTATGCTGGGCTCTATGATGGCTCCGATTTCTCAGCTTGCTATCGTGCTCGACCAGATCGCCAAGAAACAGGGCGAACCGGAAGCGCAGGCGGAGTAACGCACGAAAGAACAAAGAAAAAATATGCGGGATTCCGCAGTAAAAAATTATGGAGGATAAAATGGATAAGGAAAAATTGATCGCTGATATTAAAGCGATGTCCGTCATGGAACTGAGCGAGCTGGTTAAGGCGCTCGAAGAAGAGTTTGGCGTATCCGCCGCCGCGACCGCCGTCGCAGTCGCCGGTCCGGCCGCCGCCGCGGAAGAAGCGGAAGAGAAGACCGAGTTCGACGTGGTTCTCACGGAAGTCGGCCAGGAGAAGATCAAGGTCATCAAGACCGTCCGCGAGCTGACCGGCCTCGGCCTCAAGGAAGCAAAGGACGTCGTCGACAAGGCGCCCAGCAAGGTCAAAGAAGGCATCAGCAAGGAAGACGCCGAAAAGGTCGTCGCCGCGTTCAAGGAAGTCGGCGCAACCTGCGAAATCAAATAATCGGTATTTCAAAACACAAAACGGCGCGGAGTAACCTCCGCGCCGTTTATTACCGCCCCAAAACTAGTTTTTGACGGGGTAACCGCTCTTTACCTCTCGTCCTTCTGACTCGCGAACGGCAAAGCGCACGAAGAAACCGCCCTAAAGGGCGAGCGTACTGCACCGGATGAACCGGCGTAGCCGGAATATGTGCGTTAAGGACTGCAACCCTTAACAATCCCAAGGACTGTTTGACAGTTTCAGGCGGCGCGGAATTAATATCCGCGCCGCCTGCTCGTCCACCGTTAAAAACGGCGGGGATAAACATCTGCGAGTTGGTTAAAAACTGCAAAACACCCGTGATTGCCAAGAGCAGGCAATCATGGTACACTTTCAAAAGGAATACGGTCGGAGTATTTGGGTGCAGTTTGAAGCGCCTGGCGGCACTGCCCGCAGCACTGCGGAATCCGGCCGAAGCGGGGGAATGAAGCATGATTATCGTTGGCATCTGCGGCGCGAGCGGAAGCGGGAAGAGCACGCTGGCGAAGCGCATTTCGGATTCGCTTGCCTGCAGCTGCGTGATCATCGGACAGGATTGCTATTACCGCAATTTCCCGGAATTGCCGTTTGAAACGCGCATAAAAATGAACTATGACGAGCCGGGAATCTTTGATTTCGACGAGATGTACGAGGACGTTGAAAAGCTGGAACGCGGCGAGCCCATCCCGAAAAAAGGGTACGATTACACGAATTATCTGCGTGCGGAGCTAACCGGCGAGCAGATTCAGCCGCCGGAAGTGCTGATTCTGGAAGGCATCCACATGTTCTACGACAAGCGCATCTGCGAGATGATGGCGCTGAAGGTGTTTTTGCATGTGGATGTGGACGTATGCCTGCTGCGCCGGATCAAGCGGGACATCAAGGCGCGCGGACGCAATATCGACAACATTTATACGCAATATTTGGAAACGGTCAAGCCCGTGTACGAAAAATACATTGCCAACTATATCAACGACGCCGATTTTGCAGTGATGCGCGGAGGGAAGAATAAAATGGCGATCGATGCGATTTCCGCATACCTTACCACAAAGGTGCTTGCGGAGCGCTTTGAACCGGAAAACAGCTTGGAGCAGCAGGCTGCCCCGCGCGGAACGACTTCAAAACCGGAAGATGCCGCCCTGCCCTCCGCGGCGGAAGAAACTGCGAGCGCTGATGTGCCGGCGCAGGCTGGTGAAGCGGAAGACGATCCGTTTTTAGAAGAGCCGGACGACGAAGAAACTGGCGATGAAGAAACTGACGACGATTTGGACGACGAAGACGAAGATGAGATTGACCCGAAAGCCGAATACCGCCGGATGTGTGCGGCATACAGGCATCGCCGCAGGGTCACGCCCCTCGATTTGACAGGATACGGCGTTTCACTGATCGTGATGAACTTTTTCCTCGCGATCTTCGGGATTTTCATGTTTGGCAAAGTGCTTGGTTTCGACTGGACGATTTTGCAGGACGGCGGACTGCAGGCGGTGATCGACGCGGTGGTGCAGGTGTTTTTCCTGTTTGTGCCGCTGCTTGCGACTGTGCTGTTCAATCGCTTTTTGTATCGTTCGTTCCGGCTGGAACGAATGCACACGAGTGCGGCGGGCACCGTTGCGGTCGTGCTGATCGTTGTTGTGCAGGCCGTTACGATTTTGGCGATCCTGCGGTATAATTTCATGGGTGGAGCGGCCACGTTCGGCGTGGATTCGCTTGCGCCGTTTCCGATTTGGCAATAAATCTAAGCTAACGCCGAATAACATTCAGAAAGGCTGCCGACGATATGGAACATCATTTTGAAGGACCCCCGAAAGGACCGCCGATTGCGCCGCCCCGACACAGGGCCGGACGCGTAACCGTTTATTTCTTGGTGCTGATTCTTTTAAACGTGCTGCTCGGCGTGTTTATGCTCTATATGCTTGGCTTTGCGCTGGCGTATGACTGGACGTCGCTGAAAACGGGCAGTTTACAGGCCATTTTGGAAACGGCGCTGCAGTTGCTTCTGCTGTTCTCGCCGGTCATACTGACGATTCTGCTCAACCGTCTGCTGTTTCGTGCGTTCCGCGGGCACGGACGCTTTCCGCGCGGGGTGTGGTTTTTTGCAATTCTGGCGATTATCGCCGTTCAGATTGCAACGGTGATGCTGATTATCGGCTACGGATTTGTGGACGGGGTGAACGGATTCAGCATCGATTCGATTTCTGAAATAACTGCCGGGTAGACCGCGCATGACAAGCACATACAGTGCGTATAGTGCAGGAGAAAACATTTTCCCCTGCACTTTCCTGTTCCGGTAGCTTTTATCTGAGCGGTATGGTACAATAACTTTACTTAAATTTGACGGAGTTCCTGCATGAAACTGCTTTTAAGCAACGACGACGGCGTATACGCAAGCGGCCTTCGGGCGATGGCGGAAACGCTCAGCAAAACACACGAGGTATTTATCAGCGCGCCGGACAGCGAAAAGAGCGCTGTCAGCAGGTCTATGACCCTGTTTGACCCGCTCCGCGCAAAGGAAACGAGAATCGAAGGTTTGCCGAACATCCCGGCGTATGCCGTGAGTGGTACGCCGGTCGATTGCGTGCGGCTTGCGCTCGGAAATCTCTTTGAAGAACCGGACATCGTGGTCAGCGGCATCAATCTTGGGCCGAATCTGGGCACGGACGTGCTCTACAGCGGGACGGTTGCGGCCGCACACGAAGCGGCGCTGCTGGGGTATCAGTCGATTGCGGTTTCATGCCTTTCCTATGAGGGCGAACACCTTGAAACCGCCGCAAGGATTGCCGCGCAGGCGGTGGACTATGTAAAGGAGCACCCGCTTGAGTTCGGCACGCTGCTGAACGTGAATGTTCCGGGGATCCCGTTTGAGGCGCTCAAGGGCGTTAAAATTGTGCCCGCCTGCGTCGAGCAGTATGCGCTGACATTCGTGGAGCGGGAAGACCCGATGGGCCGCAAGTATTACTGGGCGCCGCGCGGACGGACTTCCTGCTCGGACGGGATGGACGTCGACGACCGCTGGGCGCGCGAAGGATATGTCACGCTCACGCCGCTGACGTACGACCTGACGAATTACGCGCGAATGCGGCAAATGGAAACGACTGTGCCGGAATGGACGATAAAAGGATGACGTGGGGCAGGAAACAGACGCGGTGTGCGACGGAAAGGACGGGGTGAGATGGACGCTTTGTTTTCGTTGATGGAAAAACAGTATCCGACTTTTTCCAAGGGACAGAGACGGATTGCCGAATATATTTTCAACTCCTACGACGACGCGGCGTTTATGACGGCGGCCAAGCTTGGCGAACGCGTCGGCGTTTCGGAATCGACGGTCGTACGCTTTGCTTACATGCTTGGGCTGGACGGGTATCCCGCGCTGCAGGAAGCATTGCAGGATTTGATCCGGCACCGGCTGACAAGCGTGCAGCGGATTCGGCTTGCCGCGAACATTCCCCAGCAGGATGTGCTCAAAACGGTCCTGACGTCGGATATGAACAACATCCGTGCGACGATCGACATGATCGACAACGACAACTTTGAGGGCGCAATCAACGCAACATTGCGCGCGCGGCGCATTTATGTGCTGGGCATCCGCAGCGCGATGTCGCTGGCGCAGTTTTTAACATATTATCTGGACTATGTCTGCGATAATGTGATGTTCGTCAACGGCGCGGTGCAGGATATCCATGAGCGCATGCTGCGCGTTGGACCGCAGGATGTTTGCTTCGGCATCAGCTTCCCGCGTTACAGCGCGCGTACTGTGGACGCGATGAAATACGCAAAATCTAAGGGCGCGACGCTGATTGCGCTGACAGACATGCCAACCTCGCCGCTTGCGCGCATTTCGGACTTTTCGCTCTGCGCGCGCAGCGATATGGCGTCGTTTGCCGATTCGCTGGTCGCACCGCTTTCGCTGATTAACGCGATTATTGTCGCCGTCGGACATGCGCGTAAGGATGAGGCGACGCAGCATCTGACGCAGTTGGAGGACATCTGGCACGCGGAGGGCGTTTACCTTTCGGAGACGGTCAAAGAGGAGCGTTCTTCATGATCGTTTTTGTGATCGGCGGCGGTCCGGCGGGAATGACGGCCGCGGCAAACGCGGCGCTGAGCGGTCATTCGGTCACGCTGTTCGAGCGCAACGAAAAGCTGGGTAAAAAGCTGTATATTACCGGCAAGGGCCGGTGCAATGTGACGAACACTGCGGACCGGGACCTGTTTTTTGCGCATGTTCTGCATAATCCAAGATTTCTTTTCAGCGCATTCTCACACTTTGACAACCGGGATTTGATGAAGCGCATTGAGAGCGCGGGCGTTCCCCTGAAAACGGAGCGAGGCGGCCGGGTGTTTCCCGCGTCGGACAAGTCGAGCGACATCATCCGCGCTGCGGAACACATTCTGCGTGAAGCGGGCGTTACGGTGCGCCTGAACACACGCGTGGACGAGGTGTTCACTGAAGACGGCGCGGTGTGCGGCGTTTCGGCAAACGGCGAGCGGCTGTCCTGCGACGCCGTTGTGGTCGCGACGGGCGGGATCACGTATCCGCAGACGGGTTCCACAGGGGACGGATATACCTTTGCCGGCGCGCTGGGGCACACAATCGAGAAACCGGTGCCTTCGCTTGTGCCGCTTGACACGGCTGAAACATGGCCGCACGAACTGAGCGGGCTGACGCTGAAAAATGTTGTCCTGACGGCAAAGCGCAACGGAAAAACCATCTATTCGGAACTGGGCGAAATGCTTTTTACACACTTCGGCGTGAGCGGCCCTCTTGTGCTTTCGCTTTCCGGCGTGATTGCAAACGATCCTGCGGGAACGAAGATTCTGATCGATCTCAAGCCCGCGCTCACACAGGAGCAGTTGGATGCAAGACTGCTGAGGGACCTGCAGAGCGCGCCCCGCTCGCAGGTGAAGACTGCGCTGCATGCGCTTCTCCCGGCAAAGCTGCTCGGCGTCGTACTTGGGCAGGCAGACGTGCCGGAAACGCTCGCGGTCGGCGAGATGACGAAAAAGATGCGCCTGCGGCTGATCGAGACGCTCAAAGCGCTGCCGCTTACGGTGAAGGATGCCCGCGGGCCGGCGGAGGCCGTGATTACGCGCGGCGGCGTAAACGTTCGCGAAGTGAATGCGTCCACGATGGAATCCAAACGAGTTAACGGCTTGTACTTTGCAGGGGAAGTGCTGGACGTGGACGCGACGACCGGCGGATACAACCTGCAGATTGCGTGGTCGACGGGCGCACTGGCGGGAGACAGCATCTGAAAATGACGGAGAAAACAGATATGGAAGAGCATCTGAATATTGCGATCGACGGTCCCGCAGGCGCGGGCAAATCCACGCTGGCTAAAGGGATTGCCGAAAGGCTGAAAATCCGCTATCTGGACACCGGGGCGATGTATCGCGCAATGGCGCTCTTTGCACAGCGGTCCGGCGTGGACGTACACGACGAGCAGGGACTTAAAAAGATACTTGACGGAGCGGACATACAGGTTGTTTACAACGAACGAGGGCAGCGCGTGCTGCTCGGCGGCGAGGACGTGACGGACAGACTGCGCACGCCGGAACTTTCGATGGGCGCTTCCACGGTCAGCATGCATCCCTGCGTACGGGAAAAACTCGCCGAACTCCAGCGCGAAGTCGGCAGACATTACGATGTGGTCATGGACGGCCGGGATATCACGACGAACGTCCTGCCGCATACGAAACACAAGTTTTATGTAACCGCTTCGGCTGAGGTGCGCGCGGAGCGCCGGCTCAGGGAACTGCAGGCGCGCGGGAAATCCGGCGAAACGTTTGAGCATGTTCTTGAAGAGATAAAAAAGAGGGACCACCAGGACAGCACACGCGCATATATGCCGCTGCGGCGGACGGACGACGCGACGCTGATCGACACAAGCGAGATGAGCATCGAGCAGGCGCTCAGCGCGGTCCTGAGCGCTATTTCGGAAAAGGAAGCGCGCTGAAAAATGGTCTATGTGATACTGAAGTTCATACTGACGCCTTTCTTCTGGCTGATTTACCGGCCGCGGGTGAAGCGCTTCGGCAATCTGTTTTTCCGCGGGCGCGGAATATTGATTTCCAATCATTTCTCACTGGGCGACCCGATCCGGCTTGCGTTCGTCGCGCCAAGGCCCGTGCATTTTATGGCCAAGCAGGAACTTTTCAATTCGCCGCTGAAGCGATTTTTTCTCAAGCAGCTTCTCGCGTTTCCCGTTTACCGCAAGCACGCGGATATGGCTTCGCTTAAGCAGGCGATGACGGTTCTGGAGAAAGGGCATATCTTCGGTATCTTCCCGGAGGGCAGGCGCTCCATCACGGGTGAACTGGACACGTTTGAAAAAGGCGTTGCGTTCCTTGCGCTCCGCTGCGGCGCACCGATTATACCGGTATACGCCGATCCGGACTGGAAAAAACACGGGCGGATCACGATGGTTGTCGGCGAGGCGATGGATGCAAAGGAGATTTCCGCCACGCACGCGGGGCGTGCTGTCGACGCGGTGACGGACGCGGTGCGAGACCGCATGCAGCAACTGAAAAACGAACTGGAGCTGATGCTTTAATATGCGTGTTCTGGTAGCAAAAAACAGCGGTTTCTGCTTTGGCGTGCGGCGCGCGGTCGAGATGGCCGAAGCCTGCGCGGGCGAGCGGGGGAACGTCTACACCTGCGGATACATTATCCACAACGAGGACGTTGTCACCGAACTGGAGAAGAAGGGCGTGCATCCCGCGGACGATCCTTCGGTGCTTGGCGCGGGGGACACGCTGATTATACGCGCGCACGGCGCGCCGCCGTCCGTTTATGAGACGGCGCGAAAAAACGGCGTTCAGCTTGTGGACGCGACGTGCCCGTTTGTGAAGAGAATCCATACAATCGTCAGAAATGCCGCGGCGGACGGAAGGCGCGTGTTTATTGCGGGGAAGCCGCAGCACCCGGAAGTCGTTGGGATCTGCGGCTGGGCAGGGGAAAACGCCGTTGTTCTGGAAAGCCCAAAGGACGTGGAGCACGTCGGGTATACGCACCTTGCGGCGCTTGTCGCGCAGACGACGCTGCCGGAGGAAACCTTTGCGGATATCCGCGCGGCGCTTGCAAGACGCTGCGGAGATCTGCGCGTATTTGGAACGATTTGTGACACGACGCGTGCCCGGCAAAGCGAAGCGGTGCAGATTGCCCGGCAATGCGATCGCATGTATGTGCTTGGCTCCAAAATGAGCGCCAACACGCAGAAGCTGTTTGAATTATGCAAAAAACATTGCGATTTAACGGAAAACATAGAGTCGATTGATAAACTTTTTCTTGATAAATCGGTATCCGATGATATAATAGGTATTGTTGCGGGCGCATCGACGCCGGACCGGATGATTAGGGAGGTACTAC
>DAOTGE010000045.1:4277-21372 GCA_035446965.1 Eubacteriales bacterium | reverse complement strand
TGGCCGGCATGGAGATATTCAGGAACGTGTGGTTGTTGCCGTTGATGAAGTTATACGCCGCGATCTTCTGCTCCCGCGGCTTGCTGCAGGCCATGATGGCCGGCACAAGTTCGCGGATGAGCAGCGACGTGCCCGCTTCGTTGCGGTTGTGTCCCTCGTCGCCCATCTGCAGCAGCTTGGAGACCAGAACCTTGATGTCGATCTCCTTTTTGATCTCCATGGCCTCCTTGAGCACCGGATAGAGTTCCTTTTCCATCCAGCGCAGCCGGGTGATCACCTCGTCGTCGCACGCGCCGAAGCGCAGCACCTTGCCGAGGCCTTCGTTGACGGTGCAGTACGCGCGGTTGCCGAAGGTTTTGTTTTCCAGAATCCACACGGGCATGCTGTAGGTGACGACGCCCGCCATGGGGCCGACCGCGCTGTGCATATGGCACGGCTCAAACTTGATTTCGCCGCTGGCGGCCAGCGCTTCGGCTTCCTTCAAGTCCTTTGCAAGCCCTTCGTAGATCAGCCCGCCCATGACCGCGCCGCGCTGCGGGCCGCACATGCGTTCCCACGTGACCGGCGGGCCCGCGTGCAGGATGGTCTTTTTCGCCATGCCGGGAATCGTTTCGCCCGCAACGCCAAGCCCGACGAGCGTCGGCTGCGCGGAGAGGATGCGCCTGAGCGCTTCCTGGTTGGCCGCGTCGATCTTGGCCGCGAGTTCCGGCTTTTTGAGCTTGCGCAGGTTCGCGGCGGCGACCTTGTCCCCGCCCGCGACCGGCTTCCAGTCCACGTGCACCGCCGGCACGCCCTGGCCGGTCAGATCGTCGTAAAACGACTCGATGCCGAAGTTCACAACGTGCAGTTTCTTGTTAAAGAGTTCGTTCAGCTTGCTCATATCCGTTCCCTCCTCACTGCAGGTTGGCAAGCACGCGGGCAACGAAGCGCGTCGCCTGCGCGTTGCTCGGCAGGACGACTGCGCCCGCTTCCTCAAGCTGCTTCTGCGTTTTGCTCAGGCACTGCGGGTCGCCCTCGGTGCCGCAGACCGCGCAGACGCAGCAGAGATGCCGCCCGGCCTGTTCCGCTTCCGCTTTGGCTTCCCGAATCGCCGCGGCGAGGTCTTCCGCCGGGTTCGGATGCGAACCGTAGCCGATCACGCAGTCCGTCATGATCACCGCGCATTCCGGGTCTTTGCCGTCTGTGACCACGCGCTCGGCGCGCAGGCTCGGGTCGATCATCGGATGCGGGCGGCCGACGGTGAACTCGTCGTCCCCGAAATCGAGGAAGGTGTGTTCGCGGCTCCTGCCGCCCTTGGCGTCCGCCAGCTTGTCCTCCGCGTGCAGCGGGATGTTGCTGTAAATATGCCCCAGCGTCCCGATCATGAGCTTCATGGCCTCGTCGCAGAGCGTGCCGCCGGTGTAGAACCCGCGCACGTATTTCTGCCCTTTCGCCATTTTGCCCGCGATCTCTTTGGCCAGCGCTTCGGCTTTTTCGTCCCCCATGGTGAACGAAACGAAATCTTCCGTCTTTTCGCCTTTGCTGACCGCAACGGCTTTATGCGCCGCATCTTCCAGCGACACCGCGGCAATCAGGCCGAAGGATTCGACCTCCCTGCGGTCGCCGCCGATGAAGCTCACGACCACGGGCTTGCCCGCCTTCGACGCAAGAGTCAGGATTTCGGTCGCGATCTCCTTGGCCGGGGGTTTGCTGATCAGAACGATCACCTTGGTTTCCGGGTCGTTCTTGAGCGCGTCGAGTCCCAGCTTCATCATCAGCCCGCCGATCTCCTTTTTGAGATCGCGGCCGCCGGTGCCGATCACCTGGCTCACGCCGCCGCCGAGCTGGTCGATGATGCTCGAAATTTCCTGTGTGCCGGTGCCGGAGGCGGCCACGATGCCGATGTCGCCCGCGCGCACCACGTTTGCAAACGCCAGCGGCACATGGTTGATGATCGCCGTGCCGCAGTCCGGCCCCATCACGAGCAGTTCGTGCGCGTAGGCGTACTGCTTGAGCGCGCGCTCCTCGTCGATGGTCACGTTGTCCGAAAACAGCATGACGTTGATGCCGTTGTCCAGGCAGCCCTGCGCAACGTCCGCGGCGTGCCGCCCGGGCACGGAGATCACGGCCATGTTCAGTTCGGGGTCGATTTTGAGCGCGCCCTCGAGCGTCGGCGGCGCGTAGGCCGCGGCCTTGGACTCCGTCTTTTTGTTGAGCAGTTCCTCCACCTTTTTGAGCACGGCGGAAAACGTTTCCTCGGAAGCGCACTCCACCGCGACGAAAAAGTCGTTGGCGCTCACTTCCTTGTCGAACTCCGGCGTCGCCACGCCGATGTTATGCGCGATTTCCATGTTGAGATCGGTGCCCATGCCGACCAGCGCTTCCTTTACGCCGTCCAGCTTTTTGAGTTCCTTCGAGATGAGCATGAGGGTCACGGAATCGTAATATGCGTTTTTCCGAATTTCCAGTCGAACCACTTTTCTATCCCTCCGTGTGATGTGTCAGTGCGAGGACGAGCCCGGTGAGCATGTCCCCGCCGGATGTCGAGCCGACGGACAAAACGGCCTTTGCCGCGCTTTTAATCCGCGCGTCGTCCGCGTCCGAAAAGATGAGCGTAAGAAGTGCAAGATAGTCCTGCGCGGCCAGTCCTTCGCCGCAGGCGAGCAGGAACGACGCGCTGATGCGGTTGGTCATGCCCGCCGCGCGCTCCGCCATTACGCGGAGCATGTCCGTTTTTTGCGGCGTTCCCTGCGCGTTGAAAATCACGCGCAGCGCGCCGAGGTACCCGTTCAACAGGTCGTCCGAGGACGGCGTGAGCCCCGGCCCGCAGCCGGCGATGCGTTCGGCGGCCAGCGCGGCGCGCTGTGCTTCGCCGCCGGCCACGGCCTGTACCAAATGCGCGACGCGGTTTTCGAGGAAGCACGAATAGACGTTTCCCCCGCGTCCCGTGACCAGCGGGCTGAGCCCGTCTCCGTCCGTTTCACGCAGCAGGTCCAAAAGGACGGGCACGCGTTCCTTCAGGCGGACGTTTGCATTCGCCGCCTGCACGGAATCCAGCCGGAGGTCGGCCCGCTCGGCGCGGGAGCAGTCCAGCGAAATCCCGGCCTGCGGAATTTCGACTTTTCCGTTCCCGACCGCCGCCGCCATGCCCGCGGAAACACCCGCTTCGTTCAAAAGATACGGGGTTTCAACGGACACGGCGTACGGCGGAAGCGTTCGGTCGCTTCGCACCAGCGAAATCAGCCCCTCGCGCCCGTCGAGCGCAAGGTTCACCGCGTGCGCGAATACGGAATGCACCCTGCCCGTCTGCACGGGCATCTGCGTGAGTTTTGCGAGCCTGCCGCAGAGCGCGGCGGCGCGCATTCGCGCGTTACCGCCCTCCATCAGGGTTTTTGGAAGATAAAGCCGTACTCCTCGCAGTCGATCGTCTCTTTATAAAGGATGCGGCGCGTGCGGACGACCCCGACGCTGGAGACCAGCTCCATGCCGTTTTCGATGCCGTCGTCAAAGCCGATTTGCCCGGTTGCGCGCACGCCGTTTTCAAACTCCACGATGCCGAAGTTCAGCCATGGCTGCATGTAACCTTCCGGCAGGTTGTATGCGCGCGTCCAGGTCAGCAGTTTGCACTTGCCCTCAAGCGGGATTTCCTCAAATTCGCGGCCGTCGCAGTCCGGGTTCTGGCACACGACGTAACGGGGGTGGTGCAGTTTGCCGCATTTTTTGCACTTGTATGCGTACATTTGTTCCACTTTTTCTCCCTCCTTACTTCGTTGTCAGTACGGTCGAAACCACATTGTTGCCGAACCCGCCGAAGTTCACGGCGAGCGCGGTCTGCGCGCCTTCCACCTGGCGGCCTTCCGCTTCGCCGCGGAGCTGTTTGACGAGCTCCACAATCTGCGAAACGCCGGTCGCGCCCAACGGATGGCCTTTCGCCTTGAGGCCGCCGGAGGTGTTGATCGGTATTTTCCCGCCGATCTTCGTGTCCCCTCGCCGCGCGGCGAGGTGTCCTTCCCCGCGCGGGAAGAATCCTACCTCTTCGGCCTCCTCGATTTCGAGGATCTGGAACGCGTCGTGCAGTTCGGCCACGTCGATGTCCTCCGGACCCACGCCCGCCATCGCATACGCTTTCTGTGCGCTCAGCCGGACGGCCAATAGGTCGGTCGGCACGGCGCGGTTGGCGACCACGTGCGTGTCCGTTGCGGAGGCGATGCCCGCCACGCGCACGAACTTCTTTTTGCCGAATCCCAGTTCTTCCTGCTTGTCCCTGGCAACCAGCAGCACCGCCGCGGCGCCGTCGGAAACGGGGCACATGTCGAACTGGCGCAGGGGGTCGGCCACCAGCGGGTTGGTCGCGTTGATATACGCGGGGTTCGTGATGCGCTCGAGCACCACGGGCCGCATGATATGCGAAACGGGGTTGTGGCAGGCGTTGTCGTGGTTTTTCACGGCGACGATTGCAAGGTCCTTGCTCTCCACGCCGAATTTCTCCATGCAGAGCCGCGTATACAGCCCCGCGAACGACGGCAGCGTGCAGCCGTATTTATACTCCGCCTCGGGATGCAGCATGGTCGCCACGAAATCCGTGCCTTCCCAGCCGCTCACCGCGCGCATCCCTTCGCCGCCGATCACCAGCACGCAGTCGCATAGTCCGGACGCGATGGCCATCACGCCGAGCTTCACGGCGGACGCGCCGGACGCAGGACCGTTTTCAACGGTCTCCGCCGCGGCCGGGCGAATGTTGAGCGCATCCACGACGGCGCTTGCCGCGCCGCTGATGCGGCTGACCATGCCGGAGCCCATAGAGCCCACAAACACCTGGTCGATCACGTTTTTCCGTCCGGTCTTCGCGCCCGCGTCGTCCATCGCCTGGAGCGCCGCTTCGCAGAGCATGTCGAGGAACGGGACGGCGGATTTGCCGAATTTGGTATGGCCGACGCCAACGATCCCTACCTGTCTCATTTCCTTTTCCTTTCCTGAGCGCGCCGGCTCAAACGCTGATCTTCTCCGGCATGCGGATGACTTTGTTGGCCTCGATCACGTCCTCGAACGCGGGGCGGATGCCCGCGTTTTTGTTCGCCCTGTGTTTTTCCCAGAGCGCGCGGGTCAGAACGAACGTCGGCACGCCGCCGAGCTCGTGCGGGCATTCCGGCCTGGATTCGAGTTCGTACTCGATCATCCAGCGTTTGAATCCGTTCGGGCTTTCCGCAACGATCCAGACTTCGTCCTGATTCATAAAGTCGAAATGGTATTCCATCTTGGCGGCAAAGAGCTGTGCGCCGACGCGCGCGCCGCGCTTGAGCGTCATGGTGTGATAGCTCATGCCAACCTTCTCGTTGACCATGCGGCCGTTGACGATGCCGGCGACCACGCCGTCCACGCAGCCCACGAACAGGTATTCGTCCTGCACGCGGTAGCGCAGCATGCCGAGCAGTTCGGCGACGATACGCGCGGACACGATATCGTAGAAATCCTTCTCGTGATCGAGCAGGACCTTGATGCCGTTCATCACCATTTCGGTCTCGTCGCGGGTCGCCTCGCGCACAAGCATGTCCTCGCCTGTGGTCAGCGGAATCACTTTTGGTTCATAGTGCTTTAAGCCGATCGACGGCGGACGGAGCTTGGCTTCCATTTCATCAACGCGGATATCGTACTTGCTCATGGGTTCTGCCTCCTTATTGAATTGAAAAGATATGTGATATGGGCCGCCTTACCTCTGCGGCACAAATTTATTTTAGCGCCATTATGAAGCCTTGTCCAGTATTTCTTGCAAATTTTTCTTTTTGGGGGTTGTCCGCTGATTTTTATTTATATCTGCTTTCAAAAAGTCTTGATTTTATTGTTATTCGATAAATATACAATCCTTATTCGCCGCTTTCAGGGGATTCGGCACATATTTTATCGCGCATTTTCCCCTGCATCCTGAAACTGCATTTGTTTTGTTCCATCCGGAAGCTGCGTTTTGTCCTGCTTTTTCTCAACGCTGTGTTGCTTAATAATGCAGGATTTTTTATTATCTCTTGCATTTCATGTGAATGGTTCCGTTTGTGCCATGATTTGAGTTTTGCGTTTTAGCGTAGTATACTAATATAGGTGAAAATTTTGAATTTACAGGCTATGCCAGGGAAAGGATATAAAAAAAGCTTATGCCAGATAAAATTCGCCGGATCGGCATTTTAACCAGCGGAGGGGACGCGCCCGGCATGAACGCCGCAATCCGCGCCGCCGTGCGCACCTGCGTTCTGCACGATGTGATCCCCGTGGGCATCCACCGCGGTTATAACGGACTGATCCATTCGGACGTTGTGGAACTCGACGCACGCGCCGTCAACGGCATCACGTCGCGCGGGGGCACCATCCTCTACACCGCGCGCAGCGAAGAGTTCAAGACCGAAGCCGGACTCAAGGCCGCCGTTTCCAACTGCAAATACCTCGGCATCGACGGCGTGATCGCCATCGGCGGGGACGGGACGTTCCGCGGCGCGCGCGAGCTCGCGCAAAACGGTGTGAACACCGTCGGCATCCCCGGCACGATCGACAACGACATCGGCTGCTCGCATTACTCCATCGGATTCGACACCGCGGCCAACACCGCAATCGAAGCCATCGATAAGCTTTCGGACACCATGCAGTCGCACCAGCGCACGTCCGTGGTCGAGGTCATGGGCCGCGGCGCGGGGCACCTTGCCATCTACGTCGGCATTTCGTGCGGCGCGACTTCCATTCTCATTCCGGAGCATCCGTTCGATTTCCAGCGGGACGTTGTCGAGCATATCCGCGAAGGCCAGTACCGCGGCAAACACCATCACCTCATCATCGTCGCCGAAGGCGTGGGCCACACCAACGAGATCGCCCAGCGCATCCGCGACGAACTGGGGCTCGAAACGCGCGTGACCATCATCGGGCACGTCCAGCGCGGCGGCAGTCCGAGTGCGCGCGACCGCGTGATGGCGACCCGCATGGGGCACCGCGCCGTCGAAGAACTGCTCGCGGGCGGCAGCAACCTCGTCGTATGCTACCGCAACTCCCAGATCACCGTCCTGCCCATCGACGAAGCGCTGGAGATGACCAAGAGCCTCGACGAATACATGTACCGCGTGGCGCAGGAGATTACGATCTAACGTTGCGGGGGCTCCGCTCCCGAACCCTCGCCAAGGGGTATCCACCCCTACCCCACATTTTTTCCATATTATAAACAAACGCAAAGCCCGGATTTTCTCCGGGCTTTTGTTGCGGAAGTCGTTATTCGGGGGCAGCCGCCCCCCAACCCCTTCCAAGGGGCGTTCGCCCCCTTGGAACCCCACATTTTCGAATGCGACACAAAATATGCGGGGCGCCGCCCCGCACCCCGCCAAGGAGCGTTCGCCCCCTGGACCCCCATATTAATTAAAAAGCTAAATAGAATCCGGGCTTTTTCTCCGCCGCAATGCTATACTAAAAAGAGTCTTTTTTCTATGGGGGAACAAACACATGTATTTCGACCAATATGGAGCCGAAACGAACCCGCCGCTCTTGCTGCTGCACGGCGCGGCCGCGCTGGACACGTTCGCCAATCAATATGAGATGCTCGCCGAGCGCTTTCACGTGCTGGTGCCGCATCTGCCCGGCGCGGGTCAGGCCGCACAAGAGCCTTACGAGCCGCAGGCCGTCTGCGACGCGCTGGCGGAGTGCATCGTCTCGCTCGGACTTGGAACGGTGCGCGTCATGGGGCACTCGGTCGGCGCGGAGCTGGCTTTTAAACTGGTTTGCGAATACGAGACGCTGTTTTCCCGCGCGGTGCTGCTCAGCCCCTGGCTGACGGCCTCCGAGCGCAGCGCGCGCACCTATGCCGCGATCGCGAAACTGTCCTATCTCGCGCTGAAAAACGCACGTCTGCTGCAAAAGCAGGCAAAATACTGGCATTTTAACGAGGAGCAGGCCGCCTGCCTCGTCGAATACAGCGCAAAGATTCCAAAGGAAACCTACGTTTCGTTCTTTGAAAAGCGCATCCGCCTCTCGGACGAGCCCGGCTACGCCGGCGTTTCCATCCCGATTCTTGCCATGTGCGCCAAAGGCGACACCGCCGAAACCAAGGCGTCCGTGCGCGCGCTCGGGCAAAACAAAAACTGCCTCACGGTGTTTTTCCCGCTCGGCAGTCACGATTTTGTGCTGCGCTGTGCAGACAAGCTCAATCCGATCCTGCTGGACTATCTGCTTTCGGAGGACTGACCCTTCCCCGGCCTCGGCCAGAGCAGCAGAATTGCAAACGGCAGCACATTGTGCTTCTGCAGAAAGCCCCGCATCGTGTCGACATGCCGCTCCCGGCCCGCAATCGCGTTCAAAAAGCGAAAGCGGGTTTTTGTTTCGCCGTCCGCGTCCATGGCCTGCTCGTCCCGCGCGAACGTCACGAAATGGAACCCGTTTTTGTGGCAGTAATAGATCACGCCCGCCTCGGTCGTTTCCGGCAGTTCGGCGTGCTTTTTGCCGGCGAACTTCAACCGCGTCGGATAGCCGTGCCGCCGGAGCATGCGCTTCAGCCGGAACAGATCGGTGCCGAGCAGCCCGCGCAGGAGCGTAAAGCGGATCAGCTCGTCCGCCGTCTCCTGCTCCGTCACGTCTTCGCCGCGCCGCCGCAGAAAGTTATACGCGGCAATCCATCCGCAGCCGTTGGCGTCGCTTGTCAGCGCGCCGTAACGGATGTTTGTCAGCCGCGCCTGATCGACGATGTACCCGTCGGACGAATACGGCGTCCTCTCTTTTTTCTCCATATGCACCGCTCCCAAACGTATCCCGCCGCGAAAGCATGCGTGTTTAAAGGATTCAGACCGCCTTTTTCTGCTTTTGCTGCGCTTCCCGGATCGCGACGGTCAGCTGGTCGGGACAGGAAGTCGTCTTGTAGCCGCAGGTGTTGCCCGCGAGCAGTTCGACCACCGCGTCCGCGTCCATGCCGTCGATCAGCTTGGCAATCGCCTTGAGGCTGCCGTTGCAGCCGCCGCAGAAGACCACGTGGCTGATTTTCCCGTCGTTGAGTTCAAACTCTATCTGCCGCGAGCACACGCCCTTCGGCAAAAACCGATACTTCATTTTCCCGTTTCTGTTTCCTTTATCCGTTGTTTCCCGGCCGGCAGGACCGTCCCGCCGCCCTGCGGCGGCATTATACCGTGCTTTGCCCGGCCTTGCAAATTTTTTCGCGCGTTACGGCTTTTGTTCTTCGTTCTCGTCCATGGTCTCGACCAAAATCAGCGGTTCGCGCTCTTTGGACGCGGCGGCGCGCGATAACAGCCACTTCGACGCGGGCCGCTCGACCAGATAGGTCGAGAGCACCGCGGCGGTAAACGCCGCTGCGACAATCAGCGCCGTGTATGTCCACTGCCAGGCGGTATCGCCCGTCATGTTCGGCGGGGTATCGCCCGACCAGTAGGGAATGCGCCATTGTTTAAAGCGCACCGCAATCCACTGATGCCAGATGTAGAGGTTATAGGAAATCCCCGCAAGAAAGCGCATGAGCGCGTTGGAAAACAGGAACCGCACGCCGGAAAACGTCAGCGCCGCGGACACGACGATCAGCGCGAACACCAGCGAGAGGCGGAAGCGGTACTGCGCCTGCCAGATATGCACCGGGCTGACGTTCGGCGCGGCCTTCATCATGGTTACAAGCAGCCAGATTCCGGCAATCAGCGTGCAGAGCGAAACAGCGGAAAGCTGCACGCTGCGCTTTACCTTTTTTGCGAAGAGCACAAAGAGAAACGCAAACGCCATCCCGTTTGCAAACACGCCGAAGAACGCGGGCAACTGGTTGAGCGTCGTGCGGATGGAGTCCGGATTGCGCAGGGCGTACCCGCGCAGGTACAAGAGCGAAACGAACACCATGCCGAGGTACGTCCATCCCGGCTTTTTTACGAACGCGCGCGCCAGCAGCGGAAAAAACACGTAAAACTGCATCTCGATCGCCGCCGTCCAGAGCACGCCGTTGATCTTTGTGCCAAGCAGAATCCCCGGAAAGAACGTCTGCGTAAACGTCAGCGTCGGCAGGAGGTCCTTCAGGCACGCCTGCACGGACGCATAGTCGCCGGAAGGAATCGTCACCGCAAAGAGGATGACCAGCACGCTGAAATAGTAACTCGGCACGATGCGCGCAACGCGTTTTTTATAAAACAGCCGCGTGTCCGGCAGCGGCGCGCCGGAAAGCGCCGCGCGCGCATACGGCAGGAACAGGCAGAACGCCGAAAGGAAGAGCAGCAAATCGACGAAGAGGAATCCCGCCCGCGGCAAAAAGTCCAGGCTGACGCCGGAAGGCAGGCCGAACGCCTCCAGAAACGGCAGCCGGAAATACGGCGTAATCCAGTTTTGCTGCCAGAAATGGAACCAGAGCACGCCGAGCACGGCGAGCGCACGCATGCCGTCCAGAACGCCGATGTGTTTTGTGTCGATGTTGTTTAACTGTTTGTTTTCATCCGTGCCAAAAAGCGGCGGATCGTTCGGAACCGTCTTTTCCATGGCGTTATGATACCATAAACCAGCCGCAAAATAAAAGAACGGGCAGCATTGGAGGCTCCGCCTCCAAACCACCGCTCAGGGTCCTAACGGCCCTGAGAACCCGTTTTTGCATAGGATTTTCGGAGGCAGAGATTCACAAGGGACGCATCTCTTGGGTTGGTGCAGGGGAAATCCCCTGCGGAAAAATTGTTTGTCGCAAAAAGCGCGCCGCTGCTGCGGCGCGCTGAGACCGTCAAAAAACCAGTTTTTTGACGGGATAACCGCTCTTTGCCTCTCACCCTTCGGGTTCCCGGGCGGCAAAGAGCATAAAGAAACCGCCCTAAAGGGCGATCCGTTGCGCCGGATGAACCGGCACAGCCGGAGTCAACGGGTTAAGGGCTGTGGCCCTTAACAATCCCAAAGACTTTTTTGACAAACTGAAGCGCGCCGCTGTCGCGGCGCGCTTTGTTTTGCTTCGTTCGTTTTCAGTTGCCGGACTCTTCGCCGGTCTGCGTGTCCGTGTCCCCGATGGTGATGCTCGTGCCGTCGGAAAGCGCCGTCGCCGCGCCGGGCGTGGTCAGCTTGCAGCTCACAAGCAGCAGCTGCTCTTCGTCGTTCGGCAGGCAGACGCAGAAGGAAACGATATGATCGTCCGCCGTGATCGCAACGTTGCTGGTGAACGCCGAAAGTTCGTGCAGTTCGTCGATGTACGCCAGAAACGCGTTTTCGCTGGAGAACGAAACCGGCACCGCGCTGCGCACCGCGTCCACGCGCGAGCACGCGAACACGCTGAGCGTATACTGCGAGCCGTCCGGCAGATAGAGCGAAAGTTCCGGATGCCGCTTGTAGTAGTTCGGGTTTTCATATTCCCAGAAGGAGCCGAACATCGCACCGCTCTTGACCGCATGGCCGTAGATCACCGTATGGCGGTCGGAAAAGTCGCCGATGTTCGCCGCATCCATAAACGGCGTGCCGAGTTTGTTTTTCTTGCCGTCGAAACGATGGGTCAGATAGTATGAATTATCGCTCGCCTGCACGATCGGCAGGTCGATCGCCGTGTCGTCCAGCGTGACCCAGGCCTTGATCTGCGGGTTTTCCGCGGCAAGCGCGGTAAAGTCGACCGATTCGCCGCTGTGCACGTCTTCCGCCAGGTTCGCGTAATACGCGTTGCCGAACACGGAGCCGAGCAGCGTCCGCCCGAGCATGAAAAGCCCGAAGAGTGCCGCGGCGACGATCAGGCCGAAAACTACATATAGTACGGCGGTGATTACGTCCGCCTTTTTCTGCTTCGATTTTGCCATAATCGAAGTATAGTCCAAACGGCGCTCTTTTGCAATCCGCCGCGGGCATAAATTATCTTTTCGCGGAATAACGCCCGCCTAAATTCGTTTCGCAGAAATACAGTTCGAGCGGGCCATAGGGCGATTCCGGCTCGGTATAGAGGTAGACCGGCACAGGAAAGCGGTTGTTCGGCCACGGCGCGGACTTTTGGGGGCTGGCGCGGCGCACGAATCCTTCATAATAGGAAACAAACGCAAACGGCAGCGGCGCAGATTTATGCGAAAGCTGCAGCTGCTCCACATCCGTGCGCAGGGAAAACGCATGCAGCAAATCCGCATATTCGGCGATGGTCCCCTCCGGATATAGAAACAGCCAGACCGAGGGGCCGACCGCGTCGCCGACGAACGCCGTATGCGTTTTCGAGTCGATCACCATCGAGCTGTCCTGCGTGTGCCCTGCCAGATGCGCCGTCGTGAGCGTCCGCCCGCCGAGGTCGAATTGTTCCGGCAGCGGCAGATAGTGCGTTTTGCGGAGCTGTTCGGTCAGCTGAACGCCTTCAAGCATATACTGTGCGAGTTTCGGACGCACCTCCCGCCAGCTGCGAAACAGCGAATCCCGGTCGCGGTCGAGCGTTCCGTCGAGAATTTTGCTCAGTTCGACATACGGGATATACACCGTGTCGAAAAGATAGTTGCCGCCGCTGTGATCGGTATGCACATGCGAGTTCATAACGATCAGCGGCCGTTCCGTCGCCCGGCGCACCGCCGGACGAATGTCGCTTAAGCCAAAGCCCGTGTCGATCAAAAGCGCTTTTTCGTCCCCGACGATCAGGTTCCCGCCGACGCCCATCGGGTCGACGATCCGGTAGATTCCGTTTCCCTGTTCCTTGAGTTTGTAGTTATCCGCGTCCGTTGGCCGTTCGTTCACCCGTTCAATTCCTCCAAATATGCCTTCGCCTTGCGCGCGACGACGAGTTCCTCGTTGGTTGCAACGGCAAAGATGCGCACGCTCGCGCCCTCTTTTGTCAGCTCGCAGTCGCATTCGCAGGCGGCGTTCTTTTGTTCGTCCAGCCGCACGCCCATGTATTCGAGCCCTTCCAGGCTCTTTTGCCGCACGAGCGCGCTGTTTTCGCCGATGCCGCCGGCAAAGGCGATCGCGTCCACGCCGCCCAGCGCGGCGGCATACGCGCCGATCTGCTTTTTAATCTGATAGCAATAGCTGCCGATGGCAACGCACGCGTCTTCGTTTCCGTTTTCCGCCGCCGCTTCCACGTCCCGCAGGTCGTTGGACACGCCGGACATGCCGAGCAGCCCGCTTTCGCGGTTCATCATCTGCTTCACCCGCTCGAGCGTGTAGCCGCATTCCTCCATCAGATAGACGAGGATATACGGGTCGATGTCCCCGCAGCGGTTGTTATGCATGATGCCGCATTGCAGCGAAAAGCCGAGGCTGGTGTCCACCGAGCGGCCGTTTTTCACCGCACAGAGCGAACCGCTCCCGCCGAGATGGCAGGAGATGAGCCGGATATCCCGCCTGCCCATGAGTTCCGAGACGCGATTCGTCACGTATTCGTGGGAAGCGCCGTGGAAGCCGTATCGGCGGATGGCGTATTTACGGCTGACTTCCAGCGGGATGGAATATAAATACGCTTCCGGCGGCATGCCCGCATGAAAGCCCGTTTCAAACGAGCCGACCAGCGGCGTATTTGGCAGCGCTTCGCGGAACTGCCGGATCGCCGCAAGATACGGCGGATTGTGGCTGGGCGCGACGGTGTTGAACGCCTCCATGGCGGAGAGCACCTCGCCGGTGAGCAGCTGCACGCCGGTGACGCCCTTTGCGTGCACGACCTTGAACGCCACACAGCCGATCTCGTCCGCCGAGGACAGCGCGCCCGCCGTCAGCGCGTCCAGCATCC
The DNA here is from genome assembly GCA_035446965.1 of Eubacteriales bacterium. GTDB lineage: Bacteria > Bacillota > Clostridia > Christensenellales > CAG-138 > UBA7703. Next base: position 7,745 of record DAOTGE010000045.1, on the reverse strand, counting down.
GCCCGATGCCCGCCGCATAGTCCGGTATGGGCAGCGACTGCGTCCTGGCGGGTTTGCCCGCGTCGCGGTGCGTCCATGCGCCGCACTGCGCGCCCACGCGCTCCATCTTCCCTTCGGCCAGAACGGTTTCGCCGCCGTCAAAATTGAACAGGCGGTATTTCAGCGACGTGCTCCCAACGTTGCACACCAGCAGTTTCATGCGCCGCGCTCCCCTTTCCCGGAAAAAATCTTTCGACCAGTTTAGCACGAAACCCCCGCGCTGGCAAACCGGTTTGCCGCTTTTTTGCATTATTTTACATTTTTTTGCATAAAAAACGCACGGCGCGCGCCATGCGGACGTCCGTTCCCCTTTTCCCGCCGGGAAATGTGTATTATAATCAAGCGGGCGGTTCTCCCGTCCCCCAGTTCAAACATCAAAACGGAGGTATCCTTTCATGAGCGTTACGCAGACCCGTTTCGGAACCATGCCGGACGGCGAAGAAGTGCTTTGTTACACCATCACAAATCAATCCGGCGCGAGCGCGTCGTTCCTCACCTACGGAGCGGCCTGGCAGAGCATGCTGGTGCCCGACCGCAGCGGCAAACTGCGCGACGTCGTACTCGGCTACGACACGCTGGAGGAATACCGCACGCAAAAGGGGTATCTCGGCGCGGTCATCGGACGCGTCGCCAACCGGATTTCCAACGCGCGCTTCACGCTCAACGGAAAGGAATATCTGCTCTTTGCCAACAACAACAAGGCCTGCCTGCACGGCGGCAAAGAAGGGTTCGACAAAAAGAACTGGCGCGCGGTCGCGGACGGCGATTCTATTGTCTTTTCGCTGCTCAGCCCGGACGGGGACCAGAATTTCCCCGGCAGTCTTTCCGTCATGGTGACTTACACGCTGAGCGAAGACAACGCGCTCTCTATCCGCTATCTTGCCTCAACCGACGCGGACACGATCGTCAGCCTGACGAACCACGCGTATTTCAACCTCGCCGGGCAGGGCGAAGGCACGGTGCTCGGTCAGACGCTGATGATCGACGCGGACCGTTTCACGTGCATCGACCGGGAGATCGTCCCGACCGGCGTGATCGAGCCCGTCGAAGGCAGCCCGCTCGACTTCACCACCGCAAAGCCCATCGGGCGCGACATCGAGTCTAAACAGGAAAACATGGACGCCGCGCGCGGATACGACCACAACTTCGTGCTCAACCACAAAAACGGCGGGCTGGAGCTTGCCTGCCGCGCGGCGGACCCGCAGGGCGGCGTCGTCATGGAAACCTACACCGATCAGCCCGGCGTGCAGCTCTTTACGGCATACGATTTTGAGGGACGGCCCGGCAAGAACGGCAAAACCTACGGATTCCGCCCGTCGTTCTGCCTCGAAACGCAGCGCTTTGCGGACGCGATGGCGCACCCCGATTTCCCGAGCGTCGTTCTGCATGCGGGCGAAATCTTCGCTTCCGAAACCGTCTACCGCTTCAGCGTCGCGCGCTGACGGCGCTTACTTCATTGCCGGAGGATGCCGATCCCGGTCGGAGGACACGGGTTAAGGGCCAAAGGCCCTTAACAATCCCAGATTTTCGGAAAAACAAGGCCGCCTGAATAGGCGGCCTGTGGCCGTCAAAAAACCAGTTTTTTGACGGGGTAACCACGTTTTGCCTCTCGCCTTTGGGCTCCCGGGCGGCAAAACGCACAGGGAAACCGCCCTAAAGGGCGATCCGTTGCGCCGGATGAACCGGCGCAGCCGGAAAAAACGAGTTAAGGGCATCGGCCCTTAACAATCCCAAGGACTTTTTTGACAGACTGAGGCCGCCTTTTCGGGCGGCCTTTGATCGATACACGGTTCTTATACGATCTGGAAGAGATAAAACTTCAGGTAGTCCGTTTCCGGGACGTTCATCAGCGTCGGATGGTCGGGCGACTGCCGCCGCGCCTCGATCAGCTTGAGCGAAACGCCCGCGTCATGCGCGGCGGAAAGCAGCATCCGCTCGAACAGCTCGCCGTCCATAAAATGCGAGCACGAGCACGTGGCAAGGTACCCGCCGCGCGGCAGCAGCTTCATCGCGTTATAGTTGATCGTCCTGTAGCCGCGCTCCGCGCCGCGGATCGTCCTGCGGCTCTTTGTAAACGCCGGCGGATCAAGGATGATATAGTCGAACGCCGCGCGCTCTTCGATGAGCTGCGGCAGCAGGTCGAACACGTCCGCGCAGACAAAGTCCATCGCGTCTTCCAGCCCGTTTAGCTTCGCGTTGCCCTTTGCAAGCCCGATCGCCGCTTCGGAAACGTCCACGGCGGTCACGTGCGCCGCGCCGCCCTTCGCGGCGTTGAGCGCAAACGAACCGGTGTGCGTAAAGCAGTCCAGCACGCGCTTGCCCCGCGCGATCTTCGCCGCGGCGAGGCGGTTGTATTTCTGGTCGAGGAAAAAGCCGGTCTTCTGCCCGTTTTCCACGTCCACGGCATAGCGAATCCCGTTTTCGGTGATCTCGGTCAGCGGCGAAGGCGGCTCCGGCAGGAAGTCCGCCGTAAACCAGCCTTTTCCCAGCGGCAGACCTTCCAGCGAGCGGATGGAAACCTCGTTGCGCTCGAATATCCCGCGCACCTGCACGCCGTCCTCTTTGAGCAACTGCACAAGCAGGCGGTAGAGCGTGCCCTTGACGCGCTCAATCCCGACCGAGAGCACCTGGCTCACCAGAATGTCCCCGTAGCGGTCGATCGTCAGCCCCGGCAGCCCGTCCGCCTCGCCGAAGATCAGGCGGCAGTTTTCGCAGTCCTCGCCCATGACGGTTTTGCGGTAGTCGAGCGCATACTGCAGCCGCCGCGCATAAAACGCGTCGCCGAAGCGTTCGTTCGCGTTGTCCGAAAGCAGACGGATGCGGATCTTGCTCTGCTTGCTCAAATACCCCGTGCCGAGGTACGCGCCCTTTTCGCTGAACGCGTCCACCAGCGAGCCGTTTTCGGCGGATTCCGTGTCGCCGGTCACTTCCTCGCCGAAGATCCAGGGATGCCCCGCGCGGACGGACCGCTCCGCCTTTTTTGAGATGGTCAGGCGCAAAAACGCACGCTCCTGCTTCATATTAAAAACGCTCTCCACGCCGCCTTCGATTTGCGCGGGCTTCTTCCCGTGCGAGCGGCAAATCACGGCTCATGGTAACACGCGGCATACGCTTTGTCAAAACGGGCGCACAATCGCTTCCTTTAGGCCATCAAAAACCAGTTTTTGACGGGGCAACCGTTCTTTGCCTCTCGTGCTTCGGACTCACGGGCGGCAAAGAACACAGAGAAACCGCCCGTTCCGGGCAATCCGTTACGCCGGTTAAACCGGCGCAGCCGGAAAAGTGGGTTAAGGGCTGCGGCCCTTAACAATCCCGGAACCTTTTTTTGACAAGCTAAAAGGAAGCGCTATAAAAGCGCTTCCTGGATTGGTTCTTTGGTTTCTGCTCTTACTCGCCGGAATCCGGAGTCGTCGCGTCCGGGGTCGTCGC
>DAOTGE010000045.1:0-4177 GCA_035446965.1 Eubacteriales bacterium | reverse complement strand
GTATCGCTCGGCGAAGGCGACGGCGTGATAATCACATAGGACGGCGAGGGCGTCGCGCTCGGGGTGGGCGTCGGCGTGTTGCTCGGCGAAGGCGTCGGGGTTGCGGCGGTCAGCGTCACGTATTTTGCAAACACATAGCCGTTTTTGCCCGTGGAGGTGATCTTCACCTTATACCAGCTTCCCGAAATACCCAGCAGGGTCAGCGCGGTGTTTTTGTCCAGCTTGCCGTTGCTCTTATAGCTTGTGGAAGGGCCGGTACGGAAATTGACTCCGCTTGCGTTGATATACCCCGGTGCGCCGCTCGCGGGTGCGGGCGTAGGCGTTGCCGCCGCGCCAAGGGTCACATACGTTTTATACACATATCCGCTCTTGCCACTCGAGCTCAGCGTCACCTGATACCAGTTCCCGCTGGTGGCCGTCACCGTCAGCGCGGTGTTTTTGTCCAGCTTGCCCTGGCTGGTGTAGCGTGTGGACGGGCCGGTGCGGAAATTCACCCCGCTTGCGTTGATATAGCCTGCCGTACCGTTGGTGATCACCGGCGTCGGCGTAACGGACGTTGTGCCGATCGTCACATAGGTTTTATACACATACCCACTCTTGCCGCTCGAGCTCAGCGTCACCTGATACCAGTTCCCGCTGGTCCCCGTCACCGTCAGCGCGGTGTTTTTGTCCAGCTTGCCCTGGCTCGAATAGCTCGTTGACGGCCCGGTTCGGAAGTTCACCTGTGTTGCCTTAATATAGCCGGACGATCCGCTTGTGACAACCGGCGTGGGCGTGGCGGAAGTCGTGCCGATCGTCACATAGGTTTTGTACACATACCCGCTTTTGCCGGTGGACGTCAGCGTCGCTTTATACCAGTTGCCGTTGGTCCCCGTCACCGTCAGCGCGGTATATTTGTCCAGTTTGCCCTGGCTGGTATACCCCGTTGAAGGGCCGGTTCGGAAATTGACCTGCGCAGCGTTGATATAGCCCGCCGTGCCGCTCGCCGACGATGCGCCGGAAACCTTGCACACCACCTTGACGTACGTTGGTGAAATATACCCTTCCTGGGACGTTGCGTGCACCTTGACCTTATACCAGCCGGTCGTACCGTCCGCGGAATAGATCGTCACCCCGAGGTTGCTTTCCACAATCGCGATACTGTCGCTCTTGGAGGTGGCCTCCTTGCGCAGATGCACCTTCCCGGTCGTTACGCCGAGCGCATAGGCCGAAAGGCTGCTTGAATCGATCGAAATATATTTGCCGTAGACATACCCGGCCTTGCCGGTGGACGGCACGTCGATACGCAGCCACGAACCGGACACCTCGTAGATATTGACGGCGGTGTTGCGCGTGAGCGTGTCCACAATCGTGTTGCCCGTACCCGCACCGTTTCGCATATTCAGCGTAGCGGAGTTAACATACCCCGTCGCCAGCGCACTTTCGGCATGCGTGCGTGCAAGAGGCATTACGGCGGCCAGCAGTGCGGCGCACAGCAGCGCGCTCAGCACTTTTTGTACCTTTCGTTTCATATTCAACCCCCCTGACAGTTACGTTGCATAAACGGTGTACTAGTTGTACTAATACGCTTGAATGGTACATCCGATTCCACACTTTGTCAAGGCGATAGCCGCATCCGGCGGTCGGTTTCACAAAACGGTCACAAAGACACGGTGCTTAACAGGCCTTCATAAAACAGAAAAAGCTCCGCCGCAGGGCGGAGCAGAGGATATCCGAAAACCGGCTTCCCGGCGAGAGGAGGCGTTAACCTTTTTTCCCTGCGAGCAGCCCGATCGAACGGGGATTGTTGACAACGCGGATCGTCTCGCAGGAGCCACGGCCTTCGTGCTCGCCGTCCAGCGCCCAGGCAACCGAATCCGGCGACTGAATGGTCAGTTCGTCCGCCTGGAAGAACTCGATTACGTCCGAATCGTATTTTCCGCTCGTAACGGAATTGATGGCCGCCTGCCAGTCGAGCAGCGAGCCCGGCTCGCGGATCAGCAGCACCTCGAACATCCCGTCGTCCGTATGCACCTTGCCCGCGGGCATCTTCATGAGCCCCGGAAACGAAAAAAGGTTGCAGACCGCGCCGAAGAGATAATCCCCTTCGTGCACGCCGTCCGCCGTCGTCACCTTCATATGGATCGGTTTGATTTTCGGCAGGCTGATCACGCCGTCCAGCACATACGCGGGCGCGCCGAGCACGTTTTTCAGGCTCTGCGGCGTGGTGTAAGACGTCCATGAAAACGCGCCGAACGCCGCGATAAACGCAAAACAGCGGTCTCCGAACAGGCCGGTATCGATGCGCTTGACCGGTTCGGCGGCGATATTTTTCGCCGCCGTGAGGATATCGCCTGAAAGCCCGTGACTCATGGCGAACACGTTCGTGCTGCCCGCCGGGATATACCCCAGCGGCACGTCCGCGCCGCAGCGCACCGTTCCGGCGATCGTCTCGCTCAGCGTGCCGTCCCCGCCGACGCAGACGATCGCGTCGAACCCCGCGCCGTAGCGCTCGGCAAAGCGCGTCGCATCGCGCGCCGCGCCCGTGACCATCAGCGTCACAAAATAGCCCGCGTCCATAAAAACCCGCACGATTTCCGGTATCAGCCTAAGCGACTGTTTCCGCCCGGCGACGGGGTTGACGATCAGCATCAGTTTCTTTTCTAAAGCGATATCCTTTTGAACGTCCATCGCACCTTCACTTTCCCGGCGCACGCCGGCATGCAAGTATTCGCAGCGGGATCCACCGGCGCATGTTCCCGTTTCTGTGTTCATTATAACGCGAACACTTCAATTTGCGCTCAAATAGCGCGGAAAAGTTGCTTTCCCGCGCGTCCGGCCAAAATGCAGCGCGGCCCGCGGAACCACTCGTTCCGCGAACCGCCGTATCGTGTTCCATCGTTTTAATAAGCCGTCCTCAGCGCGTTTCTTCCGGCAAATCGTCCTCCGGCCGAACCACGCCGGCGTCTGTTTTTACCGGTTGCCGTACATCCTTTCGTAATAATCCTGATAATCGCCGCTGATGATGTTTTCCCACCAGCCCCGGTGACCGAGATACCACTCGATCGTCAGGCGGATGCCGTCGGCAAACTTTACTTCCGGCAGCCAGCCGAGTTCGCTGTGAATTTTCGCAGGATCGATCGCATAGCGCATGTCGTGCCCTTTGCGGTCGGTCACGAAGGTGATCAGCTCCTCGCTTTTGCCCAGCTCGCGGACGATGAGCCGCACGATATCGATGTTGCGCATCTCGTTATGCCCGCCGACGTTATAAACTTCCCCGGCGCGCCCCTTGTGAATAATTGCGTCGATGGCGCTGCAGTGGTCCGCTACATACAGCCAGTCGCGGACGTTCTCGCCCGTGCCGTATACGGGCAGGGATTTGTCGTGCAGCGCGTTGACGATCATCAGCGGAATCAGCTTTTCCGGGAAATGATAGGGCCCGTAGTTGTTGGAGCAGCGCGAAATCGACGCGGGCAGCTGAAACGTCCGGTAATACGCCTGCACCAGCAGATCGGCGGAGGCTTTGCTCGCCGAATAGGGGCTGGACGTATGGATCGGCGTTTCTTCCGTGAACATCAGGTCCGGCCGGTCGAGCGGCAGGTCGCCGTAGACCTCGTCCGTCGAAACCTGATGGTAGCGCTTTACTCCGTATTTGCGGCAGACGTCCATCAGCGCCTGCGTCCCCATGATGTTGGTGTTCAAAAACACCGACGGGTTCTCGATCGACCGGTCGACATGGCTTTCCGCCGCGAAATTCACGACGTAGTCCGGATGCTCTTCTTCAAACAGGCCGAACACCGTTTCCCGGTTTGTAATGTCGCCTTTGACAAAGCGGAAATTGGGACGCTCCATCGCTTTTGCAAGCGTCTCCAGGTTGCCGGCATACGTCAGCGCGTCGAGGCAGACCACGCGGTCTTCCGGGTATTTATCCAGCATGTAATAAACAAAATTGCCGCCGATAAACCCGGCGCCGCCCGTAACCAGATACGTGCTCATGATTCCATATTCTCCTTGCAAGATAAAAATGTCTTTAGCGCTTCTTCCCAGGGCCGCATCTCGTCCCCGACGGTCAGGCGGAGCATCTGTGCATTTCAGCAACTGCGATTTAGAACACCATGTCTATCCCCGGCTAAACCATGACGTTCAACATTTCTTTTAATGCTATCATTTTTACATGCACAACTCAATTGCTCTTGCT
>DAOTGE010000044.1:0-21419 GCA_035446965.1 Eubacteriales bacterium | reverse complement strand
CGGATTCCGCGTGTCGGACAGCCGCGTGGAATGCGCTCCGATCGGCTCGGTAATGTGCTCCATGCAGTACGCCGAAAACGGCTGTCCGGAGACGGCCGCGACCGCCATTTCCGCAAGCGTGAACCCGTCGTTGCAGTACACGGTATATACGCCGGGGTCCGCCTTTAAAGTGCATCTGGAAAGATAGTCGTATACGTCTTCGTAATAGCGGCTCTGGTCCGCGTCCGTAACGGAAAATCCGCGCCACTGCGTGCCCGGAAGCCCGCTCGTGTGATTCAGGCAATGGCGCAGCGTGATTGCGCGAAAGCGCTCGTCTTGCATGGTAAAACGCGGAAGATATTTCACAACCGGCGCGTCAAGCTCCAGCTTCCCCTGTTCGGCAAGCTGCATCACGGCGGCCGTGCAGAACACCTTGGAAATCGAAGCGACGTTATATGTATATTCCGGCTTCGGGGAAGCGGACGCGTACGGCGCTTTTTCGCCGAGCGTGTCCGCGGCAAGAATCCGGCCGTCTTGCATAATTGCGTAGGAAACGCCGGCTCCGCCTTTTTTGATCGCCGGACGGATGATTCTGGACAGTTTTGCTGTCAGGTCGTTCATACTTGTTACTCCTTGCAGTCCGGATCGCTTTGCAGCGTTTTCCAGTAGTGGCACGCTACAGACCGTCCCGGTTTTATTTGCTGTAATTGCGGAAGTTCCCTTGCACAGCGCTCGTCCGCATAGGCGCAGCGCGTGCGGAACCTGCATCCGCTCGGCGGATTCACCGGGCTTGGCACCTCCCCCTCCAGGCGGAAGCGGCATTGGCTTCCCGCGTCGGGGTCCGCCTCCGGAATCGCCGCAATCAGCGCTTTTGTATAAGGATGCAGCGGCTTTTCAAAGATTTCCTCGCAGTTGCCGAGCTCCACAAGTTTTCCTAAATACATAATCCCCACGCGGTCGGAAATATGCCTGACCATGGATAGATCGTGGGAAATAAACAGATAGGTAAGTCCCTTTTCACGCTGCAGATGCAGCAGAAGATTGATAATCTGCGCCTGAATGGACACGTCCAGCGCGGAAATCGGTTCGTCGCATACGATGAATTCCGGGTCGACCGCCAGCGCGCGGGCAATGCCGACGCGCTGCCGCTGCCCGCCGGAAAGCTCGTGCGCAAACCGGTTGGCATAGTCCTCCGTCAGTCCGACTTTTGCAAGCAGTTCCGTCACCCGCTTCTGTATCGTCTGCCTGCTTGCGGGCATATGCACCTGCATGCCTTCCGCAACAATTTCCGCAATCGTCATACGCGGGTCCAGCGAAGAATACGGGTCCTGAAAGATCATCTGCGCATCTTTTTTGAACGCGAGCAGTTCTTTGGAAGACTGCCGGACGATCTCCCGGCCTTTAAACCGCACGGAACCCGACGTCGGCTCATACAGACGCAGCAGCGTCCGGCTGCATGTCGTTTTCCCGCAGCCGGATTCCCCGACCAGCCCGAGCGTTTCGCCGGGGTAGATCGAAAAGGAAACGTCGTCCACCGCCTTGAGCAGCCGCTTCTTACCGGCGGGAAAATATTTACAAAGGTGCTCCACCTCCATCAGCGGTTCAGTCATGGCGGCACACCTCTCTTTCATAAAACGGCTTAACGTGCGGCGCGTTCGGATGCTGCAGCCAGCAGGCGCAGCGGTGCGTTTCGCTCAGCACGCTTTCCTCCGGCATACGCTCTTTGCAGATCTGCATGCAATATTCGCATCTGGCCGCAAACGGGCAGTGGTTCAGCGGCAAAAGCAGGTCCGGCGGCGTTCCGCAAAGCGAGTAAAGCTCCTGTTTCGCGCACTTTGCCAGCTTTGGAACGGAGCTGAGCAGCGCCCATGTGTAGGGATGCGCCGCACGGTGGAAGATCTCGCTCACGGTCCCCCGCTCCAGTATCTGCCCGGCATACATCACCTGGATGCGGTCGGCAAAATTCGCAACAAGGCCGAGGTCGTGCGTAACCAGCAGGATCGCGGTCCGCGTTTCGTCCCGCAATTCCCGCAGCAGATCGATGATCTGCGCCTGAATGGTGACGTCGAGCGCCGTCGTCGGCTCGTCCGCAATCAGGATGCTCGGTTTGCATGCAAGCGCAAGCGCAATCATCACCCGCTGACGCATCCCGCCGGAAAGCTGGTGCGGATATTTGTCCAGGCACTTTTCCGCATCCGGAATCCGCACAAGCTCCAGCCCGCGCAGCGCCTGCTTGCGCGCTTCCGCTTTTTTCAGCTTCCGGTGTAAAATCAGCGTTTCTTCAATTTGCCTGCCGCAGGTCATCGTCGGGTTCAGCGAGGTCATCGGGTCCTGGAAAATCATGCTCACGTCGCTGCCGCGGTACTCGCGGAGCCGCGTTTTGTTCATGGCGAGCACGTCCTCGCCGTTATACTGAATCCGCGAACCTTCTTTTATCTCCGCAAACGGCGGTTCCATCAGCCGCATCAGCGATTTCACCGTTACGGACTTCCCGCAGCCGGATTCGCCGACGAACGCGAGCGTTTCGCCCCGGTTGAGCGAAAAATCGACACCGCGAACGGCTTTTATCTCTCCGGCGTAGGTGTGAAAGGAAACGCGGAGGTTTTTTACATCCAAAATTCGGTCCATGGTTCGCCTCCCTTATTTCCTTAACCGCGGATCGAGCGCGTCCCGCAGGCCGTCTCCAAGCAGCGTAAAGGAAAGCATCGTTACCGCGATCATCAGCGCGGGGAAAAACATCTGGTACGGATAAAACGTAAACGTGTTCTGCGCCATCGCGGCCAGCGCACCCCAGCTCGTATTCGGCGGCTGAATGCCCAGCCCGATGTAGCTCAAAAACGCTTCGGCAAAGATATAGCCCGGCACGTCGAACGTGATGGAAACGAGCACGACGCTCAGCGAATTCGGAATCATGTGCCGCGTTACGATTCGGAACGGGCTTACGCCGAGCGCGCGGGCCGCCGTTACGAATTCCTGCCCTTTGAGCTGCAGCATCTGCCCGCGGACGAGCCGCGCAATCCCGCACCAGCCCGTAAGCGTCATCGCCAGAATCAGCGTGAAGATGCTTTTGCTCTGCAGCACCACCGAAAGCAGAATTACGACGATCAGATACGGTACGCTGATGATGATTTCCACAATCCGCATCATAACGTTATCGACCACGCCGCCGAAATAAGCGGAGATACCCCCGTAAATACAGCCGATCACCGAGGTCACCAGCGCGCCGACTAGGCCAATCAGCAGCGAAACACGGCCGCCCTGGCAAACGCGGGCGAATAAGTCCCGCCCCAGTTTGTCCGTGCCGAACCAGTGCTCCGCACATGGCGCAAGATTGCGGGCGGTCTTGTCGATCTCCTCAAACGCATAGCCGCTGGCCTTCGGTCCGAAGATAACCAGAATCGTTAAAATGGCGAGCAGCACGAGCGCCAGCAGCGCAAGCCGATTTTCCCGGAACCTTCGCCAGGCATCCTGCAGGTAGCTCACGCGCGGGCGCGCAATCCGCTCCGCTTCCGCATCCTCTGCGCCGACGATGACGAATTTTTCAAGCGGTATGTTTTCCATCGCGCGCCCCCTTACTGATCGCCCGCGAGACGAATCCGCGGGTCGACCAGAACATAAACGATATCGGTCAGAAGCTGCATCACCACAAACAACACGGCGTAAAAGATCGTCGTGCCCAGCGTCATGGAATAATCGTTGTTGTTAATCGAACTGATATAGTAAAACCCGATTCCCGGAATACTGAACATGCGCTCCACGACGAACGCGCCGGTGAAGATGCCGACGATCCGTCCGGCGAGGATCGTAATTCCGGGCAGAAGTGAATTGCGCAGCACGTGCCGCGTGACAATCTGAAACTGGCTGAGTCCTTTGGAGCGGGCGGTCAGAACGTAATCCTGATTCAGTTCGTCGAGCATGCTGGATTTTGTGAAGCGGGCATATGTTGCAATCGTGCCAAACGCCAGCACGATGACCGGGATGACCATATGCTTGCCGTCCCCCCAGCCGGAAGTCGGCAGCCAGCCAAGCTTGACGGAGAAAAGATACTGCAGCAAAGAAGCCAAAACGAACACGGGTATGGTAATCCCCATTATTGCAATGCAGGTCACCACATAGTCCGGCCATCGGTTCTTTTTCAGCGCGGCGATGATTCCAAGGCCAATGCCCAGCACCAGCCCGACGGCAAGCGCAATCCCGCCTACCGAGGCGGAAACGGGCGAAGTCGTCAGGATGGTTTCCTGGACGGACCGGCCCGGATAAACGACGCTCTCGCCAAGGTCCCCCATGCATAGATTTTTCAGATAAATCAGATACTGCGTAAACAGCGGCTTATCCAGGCCGTATTTTGCATAGTAATTCAGCCGGGTTTGCTCCGGGAGCGCCCTCGCCATGCTCGCAAGCGGATCGCCGGGAATTGCGCGCATGAGAAAAAACGTCAGCGTCACAACCAGGAATATGGTAATTATCATGTATAGAATGCGTTTGACAATGTATTTGGCCAAGCTGCGGATTCCCCCTTTTCAAAGGGAGGAGGCGCAAGCGCGCCGCCTCCCGCGAGAATTGATCTGCGTTGCAGCCGCAGCAATTATCTGCCGCTGGTATACATGTATTTGAACCCGTCGTTGGAGAATCCAAGCGTGGAGTAGCCGTGTACATACGACCGGTAGAAAGCATGGCTCTGCCAGGTTGCGAGCGGGCAGGCGACACACTCGTCCTTAATCAGAATGGTTTCCGCGTCGATGTACTCCTGCAGGCGCGTCGCCTCGTCCATCTCTCCGGACGCGGCTGCAATCAGTTCGTCGTACTGCGCGTTGCTCCAGCCGGTCGCAATTGCGTCATAGCTGGACACGAACAGGCTCAGCACATCGTAAGGATCATTATAATATGCGCCCCAGCTCATAAAGCCGATCTGATAGTTGCCATTGAGCACGTTATCATAAAAGATGCCCCATTCGGAATAGGAAATCTCCATGTTGACGCCCAGTTCTTCCTTATAAACCTGCTGCAGATATTCGCCCAGCGTTCGGAACCATTCGCTGGTGCCCGCGAGCGAGAACGTCACCTGGAGCGTGGACGGATCGCTGCCGAGCCCCAGTTCTTCCATGCCCTCCACAAGCAGGTCTTTCGGCGTTTTGCCTTCCGCCGCCAGTTCGTCGATCATTTCCTGTATCATATCGCCCGCCGCTTGACGGTAATTCGTTTCACCCACGGAAATGGCGGGCACGACCCAGCCGTAAGTCGGCACGCGCAGGCCGCTGAACACCATATCGTTTACGTCTTCACGGTCCAGCGCCAGCGTAAAGGCTTTGCGGATGTTGGCATTCTGGAACAGCGCGTCTTTGCTGTTGAAAAACGCATACGTCAGCGAAGCGGACGCGGATGATACATATTCCGCGTCGGTCGCCTTGAACGTTTCGAGCCATTCCATGGATTCCGTCGTGACGTAATCCAGCTCTCCGCTCTGGAACGCATTGTACGAAGTATTTTCGTCCGGCATAATGCTCAGCGTAATCCGGGAGAGGTTTACGGAGTCGGCGTCCCAGTACGTGTCGTTCTTCACCAGAATAATCGAGCTGTTATGCGTCCAGCTCTCCACTTTGAACGGGCCGTTGCAGATATAGGCTTCCGCTTCCGTTCCGTATTTGTCCCCGTACTGCGTGATGTAATCCTCGCGCTGCGGATAGTAAACCGTGCCGTCGATCATCTGGAGGAACGCGGGCGTCGGCTGCTCCAGCGTAATTTCGAGGGTGTTGTCGTCCAGCGCTTTCACACCCAGCTGATCCAGCGCCATCTCGCCGGTGTTCACCGCCGTGAAATTCTTCAGAGGCTGTAAAAAGAAACTGCTCGGGGAGCCGGTTTCCGGCGCCGCGCTGCGCTGCAGCGAATAAACGAACTGCTGCGCGGTGACCGGCTCGCCGTCCGACCAGTAGGAATCGCGAAGGTGGAACGTCCAGACGGTGCCGTCCTCATTCGCTTCCCAGCTCTCGGCAACGCCCGGGGTCGTGACATACTCGCCGTCTTTTTCACCGTTGCGCACAAGGCCTTCCATCGTGTTAATCATAATCGTGGAAGAATACGAGTCGGAGCGCAGGCTGATATCCAGCGTGGTCGGCTCGTTGCTCAGGTAGGTATTGAAGTACTGGTCCGCATCCAGTGCAGGTTCCGCCGTTTCGTCCGTCTGTGTCCCGTCGCTTGCCGAAGCGGCCGTATCGGCCGGAGCGGCGGCTGCCGTTTCGTCACCATCCGTTGTGCTTGTGTCCACGCAGGCAAACAGCGAGAAACACAAAACGAGTGCCAAGAGAATCGCTATCGCTTTTTTCATGAATTTTTTCCTCCTATGTTGATTTTTTACTTTGGTACCGGTGATTATGCCGCGGGCGGAATCCTACAAAACCCGATATAAAAAAAGTGACATGTGTCTAATACAGTCACTTTAGCATTTACTATATATTATGTCAATATACTATCGTAATTTAAGAAATTTTTTTAGTATCAATGAGTTTATTATTGCGTTTACTTTGCTTTTTCGTCCTTCCCGCCCACACCCATCTGTACCGCACATGCGTATCCGGCAAAATTCAGTCCTCCACACGCCGAAAGAATTTTGCAAATTCCTGCGGCGTTGTAAAGCGGTTGTTCTTTCGTGTGCTCTTTTCAATATTCACCGCCGTGGCCAAAAGATGAATCAGCGTGATCATCGGGCCTGTGGAGTTCAAAAACAGCCTTGTATTGGACGGCACGGTGAGCACCATATCCCCGAACGGAACCACCGGCGAATGCGATTTTGAATCGGTCAGGCAAAGAATCCGGCAGCGGCGCTGCGCAGCGAACTCCGTTACCTTCGTCGTCATCAGATAATAGTCCGGCAGCGTGATCGGCACGACCAGCACGCTTGCAGAAAACATTGGCAGAGCCGCCTGGATACTGTCGTTAAGTTCGGTGTTCACGACCAAAGACGGCAGGCCCATCGTTGCAAGGCGGTTTGAAAGAAAATTCGCCGGCTGCATGGACGCGCCGCGCGCACAAATGATGGTATTGCTCGCGTCCAGCAGCATTTCCGCCGCATGCAGGAGTTCGCCCGCGTCGATTTGCGCAAAAAGCGCCTCGAACAACCCCTGTTCTTCCTGACAAATCTGCATCATCAGCTGCTGTTTGTCGTCCAGTTCGTAAACCGGCGCGCCCGTCGCTTCATAGAGGTTTTGCTTCTGCACCTCTGTTTTCATACGAACGCCCAGATATTTGCGGAATTCGTATTTTAATTCGTTGTAGTTGGAATATCCCAGTACCGAACAGGTGCGCAGTATCGTAACCTCGGAAATCTTCGTCTCAGCGGACAGTTCCTTGAGTGTAATGAACGACATAGACTCCGGATCGGCAAGCATATAATCCGCAAGCAGGCGCTGTTTTTTTGTTAATTCGGTATATTTTTGCCGGATTACCTCGACAACATTTTGATTCATATCGGTACGCTCGATTCTGAAGTGATTAATATTATCGTAGCATATGCACTCGTTTTATGCAATAAGTAAAGCGGATACGCAAAAATCAGATATCATTTTGTAACCTCTGCGATTGTGATTACTTTACCGATGCAAAACAATTTACCTGGAAAAGCACGGTGGAAAACTCTGCGGCAGTAAGAAAGCGCGGTTCCCCGGGCGGCATCGCGCCAATAAAGGCTGCAGCACCAAACTGCGTGATATCGGGCGGCCGTTATGGTATTATTGTTTTGTGAAACATACAAGAGAAAAGCCGATAACGACTAAAAGAAAAGTCCTGCTGGCAATCGCCGCCGTCGTGCTGCTCGCGGCAGGCTGTTTGGGCGGCTATGCGATTTACGGAACTGTTCAGATGCAGAAAATCCCCGGGCTTTCTTTTCAGGAAGCGCTCGCATATACACTCCGGGGCAGCGGACGCGCCGTCATTACCGTTGGCGTCGTTTCCGACGGGCAAGCATCGTTTACCGTGTATGGCAAAGACGGTGCAATCCTGCCGGATGAAACGCATATATATGAAATCGGCTCGCTGACAAAAACGTTTACGGCGGCCCTGATTGAAATGGGTGTTGCCGAGGGCCGTATCAGCCTTGATGATACCGTCGGCATGTATCTCGATTTGCCGGACGGCAACCTGTATCCAACCATCCGGCAACTGCTGACCCACACTGCAGGATACAAAGCATACTATTTTGAATCGCCGATGATCGGCAATTTCCTGTGCGGCAGAAACGATTTCTGCGGCATCGGCGGCGATTTGATCCTGAACCGTCTTTCCAGGCTATCCACCATCGAAAGTACTTATGCGTTCCGCTATTCCAACTTTGGCTTTGCAACGCTCGGGCTGGTTCTGGAATCGGTCTATGGGGAATCCTACACCACCCTTGTCAACCGTTTTGCCGGGGAAGAACTCGGACTGCACAGCACGCATATTTCCGACGGAAATGGCGACCTTACACACTACTGGGATTGGGAAACGGGCGACGCATATCTCGCTGCCGGCGGGCTCACCTCGAACATTACGGACATGCTGGCTTATGCGCAGCTGCAGCTTTCGGAACAGGGCG
Source organism: Eubacteriales bacterium (assembly GCA_035446965.1). Classification (GTDB taxonomy): domain Bacteria; phylum Bacillota; class Clostridia; order Christensenellales; family CAG-138; genus UBA7703. Next base: position 12,877 of record DAOTGE010000044.1, on the reverse strand, counting down.
TGTTTGGCGAATGCCACAAACCCCTTGTGTCGATCGACGCTTCCACCGAAAGCTATCAAAAAATGGGAATCCGGCTGGACGAAATCGGTATGAGCTGGATTATTGACGACGAAAACGGCGTTGTCTGGCACAATGGCGGCACAGACGACTACAACTGCTATCTCGGTTTCCAGGCCGAATCCGGAACGGCGGTCGTAATCCTTTCCAACCTGCCGCCCAGCGAAAGAATCCCTGCAACCGTCCTCGGCGTGAAGCTGCTGAGCGAACTATGCAGTTAGCATGTTTCCGTGCGGCGGCACATCCCGCTTCCATTGTTTTGCGCGCGTTGCGCATGCCAAACAGCGGGTGCAAAACGCTCTTTTCCGGCCCGCAAAACCAAACGTCGTTTCAGGGGATTGTGTTATGAAAGTTCTGGCTGTTTTTGACGAGAGAAATTATGAACTGCAGTGGAAGAGGCTTCAAAGGAGCGCCGCCAGAGCCGTTATCGTTCAAAACGGAACGATCGCGCTGGTGAGGAGCATAAAAGAGGGCTATTACAAGTTTCCGGGCGGCGGAATCGAGCAGGGCGAAACGCATCTGCAGGCACTTGCCCGCGAGACGCTGGAAGAAACCGGTCTGAACATCAGGATGGATTCCGTCGGCGAAATCGGCATCATTCGCGAGGTTCGCAAGTCTGTTTTTGAAGATGCGGTCATATTCGACCAAACGTCCTACTATTATTCCGCCAGCGTGGACGATACGCTCAGTCCCGTTTCGCTGGACGCGTATGAAGCGGAGTCCGGCTACACGCTGGAGTGGACCGATATCAGAACGGCATACGAAACCAATACGTTTCTGGGCGGCAAATACAAAACCAAATTCATCTTGCGGGAGGCTTTCGTTTTAGGCGCGCTTCTGGGGATATCCTGACCGCCCGCATCCTTGAGCAACTGAAAAACACCCTATATCGTTTTCCGATGTTCCATCGACACTAAAAAGCCCGGAAATCCCGGGCTTTTTAGCTATGCTCTGTTTGAAAATACATTCCTTTGGGAATTCGCAAAAAAGAACTTGCCCCGCAGCGCGCCTTCAGGCGTGTACCGGATGTTTCGGCGGCTTCCCGGCCAGAACGTCTATTACGTCCTGTGCGACGCTGAGGCTGACGCGCCGGTAGGTTTCGCGCGTTTCCGCGCCGGTGTGCGGCGTGCAGATCACCTTGCCGCAGGTCAGCAGCGGATCGTCCTTTTGCAGCGGCTCGCTCTCAAAGGTGTCCAGCGCGGCGCCGGAAAGACGCCCGGATTCCAGCGTGCGCAGCAGTGCGCCCGTGTCGACGATGCTCCCGCGCGCGGCATTGATAAGGTATGCGCCGGGTTTCATCTTCGCAAACGTTTCATCGTTGAAAAGATGATATGTTTCCGGCGTGCTCGGCACGTGGATGCTCACTATGTCGCTGCCGGAAATCACCTCTTCGCCCGGGACGATCCGAACGCCGTATTTTTCCGCCGTCTCATAGTCCGGGTAAAGATCGGAAGCCAGGACGTCCACATCGAACCCCTGCAGCTTTTTTGCGACAAGCCGCGCGATTGCGCCGAATCCCAGCAATCCCACGGTGCGGCCGCTTAGTTCGCCGCCGATGGAGCGCAGCCAGCGGCCTTCCTCAAGCGCTCCATGCAACCTTGTAACACCACGCAGCAGGTCGATAATAAAACCGACCGTCAGTTCCGCGACGGCGTTTGAATTCAGTCCGGGCGCATTGACAACCTGAATCCCGTGCCGCGCGGCGCTCTGCTTATCGATGTTGTCCGTGCCGACGCCGAACTTGGCGATTACCTTCATCCGCGGCGCAAGCTCAAACACGGCGTCGGTCCAGTCGTCCAGACCGATGATCGCGCCGTCGATCGTGTCGATCACCTCGGCAATCTCCTCAAAGCGCATATACGGCAGTTCGCCCTTGTAGACGACGATCTCATGGTCCGCTTCGGCCAGAAGCTTTTTTGCGCCCTGACAGAGCGTCTCAAAATGCGAAGACGTAACAAGCACTCTTCCCATTGTGGTTCGCCTCCTTATGCTTTCATCGGAATCCCTGTGTCCGCGCAGAATTGCTCCAGCTCGGCGGCGAGCGCCTTGACTTCGGCGGGCTCGATATCGAGCTGCGGCTGGCGCATATGCCCGCCGTTCAGGCCGCGCAATGTGAGCGCTTCCTTAAAATAGGACATATTGCTGCCGGCTTTGAGGATGTCGGTCACGCGCGCGGCACTGTGCTGCCAAATCCGCGCTTTTTCCCAGTCGCCGGCACAAATGGCGCGGTAGACTTCCACAAACGGCTCCGGGAAGACGCCGGATATGCCGGACACCGTTCCGACGCAGCCGAGCGCGGCGAACGCCACAAACACGCGGTCGCATCCGTGCATGACCGAGAACGTCCAGTCGTTGATGCGCAGGTAGTCCATCGTCCGGTTGATATCGGCAAAGCTGTACTTAATGCCGACGACGTTCTTTGCACGCCGGGCGATTTTCTGCGCGGTGTCCGCCGAAATGTCGTTTGCGGCACACTGCGGAATATTGTAAAGGTAGACGGGGAAATCGGGTGAGACGCACCCCGCCATACGCACGTAGTATTCCTCCATTTCGCGCTCGCTCAGCCCGAAATACTGCGGCGTTACGATGCCGATGCCGTCCGCGCCGGCCGCCTCGGCGTGCTTTGCCAGCGCAATCGTATCCTCCTGCGCCATCGCGCCGCAATGGACAAAGACGGGGAGTCTGCCTCCTGCAACCCGGATCACCTCGTCCGCGACGGCTTCGCGCTCCGCCACGCTCATGCGCAGCATTTCGCCCGTCGTACCGCCGGGATACAGGCAGTCGACTCCCTTTTGCACGAGCATTTCCACCTGCCCTGCAACGGCGCCAAGGTCGACACTCCCGTCCTCTTTGAAGGGGGTCGTCATCGCAGTTGTGATACCAAACAGTTTTTTCATTCGTTTAACTCCTAAAATTTTCGCAGTGAAACGGCGCCTTTCCGGCGGAGCGTCAGCCTTTGACAGCCCCGGCCGTGAGACCGCTGACCACATATTTTTGCAGCAGGATCGAAATGATCACCACCGGCATGGCCACAACGACGGCGGCGGTCATCAGAGAGGCATAGTCGACCGTCGTGTAACCGATGAACAGCTTGAGCATGACGGGCAGCGTTTTGGCCTTGCTGCCGCCAAGCACATACGCAAACATAAAATTATTCCATGCCTGAATGAAGCTCAGGATTGCCGCCGTAATGATGCCGGGCGTGGAAAGCGGAACCATGATGCGGACAAAAGACTTCGCTTCGGAACAGCCGTCGATGAACGCCGCCTCCTCCAGTTCACGTGAAATCGAAGCAAAATACGGCGAAACGATCCAGATCATCAGCGGCAGAAGCACCAGAAGATTTGCCAGTATCAGCGCCGTCCGTGTGCCGATCAGCCCGATTTTGCTGAGGATGATGTACCACGGCACAAGGAACGTTACGGCCGGCAGGATGCGCACGCAGAGGATGACCGCGGAAAGGCGGTGCATATGGTGCCGCGCAATCGCGTATGCCGCGGGCAGGCCGAGCAGGCAGGCCAGACCGGTCGCGCCGAAACTGACGATGATGCTGTTGATCAGCGGCTCGACGAGGTTATACTGCGCAAAAACCTTGATGTAATTCTTTACGGTGGGTGTGAAGATAAACAGCTTTTTAATATCCATCATCTGCACCTGCGTTTTAAACGACGACGCGATCATATAATAAATCGGCACGAGCAGCAGGATCAGTGAAACGCCGATGATCAGCCAGAAAACGGATTTGAGCAGGATTCTCTTCATTTTTATTCCGTTCATCAGAGATACCTCGATTCAATCCGTTTTTTCAGCGCCATGCTGATCAGCGCGAACGCCATGACGATTAAAAAGAAAATAATCATCAGCGCGCAGGCCTTGCCCATCTGCATGTAGTCGAACGCATAGGTGTAGACCAGCAGGTTGAGGTTCTCCGTGCTCTGGTTCGGGCCGCCCGCCGTCATGGCGAGGATAATGTCGTATATCTTCAGCAGCTCGATGCCGCGCAGCAAAAACGCCATGATGATCGTCGGCGAAAGCAGCGGCAGCGTGATGCGAAACGTCGTCTGCAGCGTGTTGGCCCCGTCGATCTTCGCCGACTCATACACATCCGTGCTCAGTCCGGTGATGCCGGCGAGCGTAATGAGCAGTATCAGCGGAGTGCCGGTCCAGACCTCCATGATCATCAGCGAGCGAAACACGTTCTGCGCGCTGAACCAGTTGACGGTAGCGATCCCAAGAAAGCGGAGAAGCCCGTTGATTAAACCGAGCGAGGAATCGAACATCATCTTCCATACGTAGCCCATCGCGATCGGCGTAGCCACCATCGGGAAAAGGAAGCCCGTGCGGATCCACCCCTGCGCCCGCTTGATCTTCGAGATCATCAGCGCGAGCGTCACGCCGAGCGTGACCTCAAAAAAGGACGCGACAAGGAAATACTTAAATGTAAACCAGATCGCGTGGAGCGTGCGCGATTCGGAAAGCAGTTCGATGTAGTTCTGCAGTCCGACGAAAACGGGTTTGTCGACCAGCGACATCCGCCACGAATGCAGACTCATGTTCAGCGCATAGCAGAGCGGATACCCGATGCACACGACGACGAACGTCAGCGTAGGCAGCGTAAAAAGCCATTTTGTGTTTCTGTTTATCCAGGCGCGCAAGTGCACTCCCCCTTGCCTTGATTTTTCCGCGGAGCACGGAGGGAGGAACGCCCCCGTGCTCCGCCTGTCGTTTGCAGCGATGCGGCGGACCGCCTATTTCTCGCTGTCGAGTATTTCCTGAATCTGCTGGTTGAGCGGCTCCACCGCGGCTGCAAGTTCGTCGCCGCGCAGGCCGGAGTTGGCCAGGTCGATCATCTGTCCGACGATCGCGCGCACCTCGGAGGAATTCGCGTTATGCGGCCGGTCATACGGATAACCGACTTCGCCTGTCTCCTCCACGACCGCCATGAGTTCCGGATCGACAACCGCCGCGACCCGCTCGTCCTGCCATGCGGAGGTACGGGCGGAGAAGCCGTTCTGGAGCATGCTCTGGACTTCCATTTCCTTGCTGGAGGCCCACTTGATGAACTCCCAGGCCGCATCCTGATGCTCGGACGTGCTGCTGATGCCCCATGCCCACGCAACGATGTTATACGGGGTGGCTTCGCCGTTTACGCCCGCCGGGAACGCCGCATAGCCGAGGTTTTCGGCAACGAGCGCCGTATCGGGGTCGTTGTGGTTGAATGTCTGCGAATAGGCGTCGATGCGCATCGCGGTGATTTCGTTGTTGAACCAGTTGATGCCGTCGGCCGTGCCGCTCGAAGCCGCCTGCCCGTCCGGCCCGAGGGCGACGAGGTCGGCATAGTACTCGAGCGCCGCCAGCGCTTCGGGCGTGTTCATCGTGGCGTTCATATCGTCGTCGAAGAAATCGCCGCCGAAACCGTAGAGGAAGCCGGAGAACTGCGTCACGGCGGAGTTGCCCTCGCCGCGCAGCGAAATGCCGTATACGTTGTTGTCCGGATCGTAGAGCGCCTGCGCGGCGGCAAGCAGTTCGTCAAAGTTGGTCGGCACGGAAACGCCGTATTCCTCGAAGAGTTTCTTATTGTACCAGAGCATTTCGCCTTCTACAAGGTACGGAATCCCCACGATGTTGCCGTCGACGGTCGTAACCTGCCTTGCGGACGGGAAGAAGTCCTCATAGTCATAGTCGTCCGCAGCGGCAATATAGTCGTTGAGCGTTTTGAAATAGCCGTTGTTGTACCAGGTTGTGGTCTCCTGAATCGGACGGTAGCAAATTACGTCGACATCGGAGCCGCCTGCCGCAGCATTGATGTTGATTTTGTCGATCGCTTCCTGGAATTCATAGAGTTCCATGTTGACCGTGATGCCGGTCGCCGCTTCAAATTCGTCCAAGTTGTTCTGTACGGCCGTTATGGGGCCGGACGAAGTTGTGACGACCGTTATCGTCGTGCCGTCAAAGGGTTTGTCGGTCGTTTCCGTGGCCGTGGCCGTCGTTTCTTCCGTCGCTTCGGTCGCGGTCTGGGTTTCCGCCGTTTCCGACGGGGCTGCGCAAGCCGCCATAGAAAGCACCATCGCCAGTGCCAGCAGCATTGCCATCAGTTTTTTCATTCCTGTCTCCTCCTTATCGTCCTGTGTTGCAGATGCGTTTGCCTGCAGCATCCTTCCCGCCGCGGTCTTTCCACAGCGGGAAAAAGCTTTTTTGCGAACGCTTTTTTCTCACAGCCGTTTTCGCATCTGCGCAGTCTGCAAAAACAGCTATAATTCCATTTCTTGTCAATCGCCGTTATGAAAACGTTTTCAGATGTTCTAAAAAATGACTCGCCTTTAAAAAGAATTTCGCGGGAGTTCATGGATTTTCCGTTTCAAGAATGTCTGAGAATCAATTTGTTGGAATGCGGACGGATTAATCCTTTTTCAATTCGCCGGTGCGTGGCACGCTGCCGGATTCGCCCAGAACCAGGCGAGGCGGAATGACCTTTTCGCTGGAATGCAGCAGCGGCTTGTCGTCCATGATGACGTGCAGCCAGGAAAGCAGCTGTTCGCCGATGGCGCGGTACTCGTCGTCGACATGTACGAGTGTCGGGCGAACCAGATTTGCATGCCGGAACGTTCCGAACGATGCGAGGGAAACGTCCTTTGGGATATCGATCCCATGGGAGAGGCAATAGAGCATGATACCTTCGGCGATTGCGATGCTGCCGGTGATGTACGCCGTCGGCGCGTCCGGCCCATAAGCGGTTTCCTGAAACACCTGATAGCCGAACCCTTCCGAGAACTCGCCGTAGAAGCAGCGCACGTCGCCTTCCGGAATTTTGTAGTCGGCAATGAACTTTTCAACGCCGCTTTGCCGGTCAAGGTTTGTCGGCAGCGATGCAGGCCCCGAAACAAGGCATATCCGCCGGTGCCCCAGTTGATAGAAGTAAACGAGCAGTTCGTAGATCCCGCGCTTTTTATCCACATATACGGCGGGAAACTCACGGTTCTTCGGATGACGGTCATAGCAGAGCACCGGAACAACCGTGTCCTGCAGTTCGCACAGCAGCGCATCGTTTCCGCCGGTCGAGTTGACGATGAGCGCGTCGACGCGGCTTCGCACCATGTTTTCGATCAGCCGCGCCTCGTTTTCCTCGCTGTCGTAGAAGTTGGCGCTGAAAATCTGGTATCCGTCCCGCGTAATGCCATTTTCAAGGATGCGCAGGACCTCCGGGAAAAACGTGACGCTGAAATTGGATGCAAGCAGCCCGATTGTCTTTGTCTTTTTCTGTTTGAGCGACTGGGCAATCGCGCTTGGAATGAAGTGCAGTTCCTCCGCCGCGTCGAGTACGCGGCGCTCTTTTTCGGGTGCAACAATGCCTTTCTCGTTCAGAACGCGAGAAACGGTGGAAATCGATACGCCCGCACGCAGTGCGACATCTTTTATCGTAACTCCCATGCTTCACCCTGCAATCGTTTTCACCATTATATGAAATCTGTTCTATCGTGTCAATAGCAAATATGGCCGAAATTTGCTCTATTTTTTAAAAATAGCGCGATACTTGCGTGTAAATCCAAATTTATATATACTATAATTTAATAGTTCATCCCCGTAAGTGATAACGTTTTCAATGTCTGTTCCCCCAATTTTACAATTCCGGATGGAGGTGCCTTGCTTGCAATCCGAACAGGAATCCGTTTACCGGCGCCACAGCAGAATGCACAGCTTTTTAAACCTTGTCGGCGTGAGCGTCGTCTGGACGGCGCTTTGCGCGCTGGTCGTTCCCTTCGGGCCTGCATGCGTGGCGCTGTACGATGCCGTCGTACGCTCGGTCATACACGGCGAAGGTCATTTCTTCCGCATATACTTCTCGTCGTTTCGGAGCAATTTCCGGCGCAGTGCCCCGATTGGGACGGCCTATGTGCTGCTGGCTGCGGTAATCGTGCTTTGCATCCGCTTTGCCAATGCGCTTGCAGACACGGCTGCCGTTTGGCGGCTGATGAGTTACGTCTACACGGGGATGCTGCTGGTCCTCGGTGTAATCGGCTGCTTTCTGTTTGCAACGTTTACGCATACGGACGAAAAGGCGCTCCGGTGCGTCAAGCTCGGCATTGTGCTCGCCTTCCGGCATCTGTTTACTTCCGTCACCTGCTTTCTGCTGCTTTTGGCCGCAGGCTGGCTTACACTGGTGTTCCCTGCCTGTATCCTGATCCTTCCCGGCGCGTGCTGTCTGATATGTGCCCGGGTCATGGAGCCATATTTCAGCCGCGCGTTCGGCGAAGCGCCTCCGCCCGGCACAGACGAAAAAAACGCGGAGGCTCTCGCGCAAAAAAAGGAAGAGGACACGGCCCGCTATCCGAAACTGCCGTCGTAAGTCCCAAGGGCAAAAACTTTTTTGGGTAAACCACACTGCGCTTTCCCGTTTAAACCGGAGGCATACTCCCCGGGCGAAATCGCAGAGTACGGGTGCTCCCGGTCGCCCGCACCGCGGGAACGCTTTCGGCACATCTTATGCACAAATTCTATGTCTTTAACTGTCCCTGACTTGCTTATTTGAAAAGTTCTGCACGTCTAAGCCGCGGCATTTGTGTTCTGCACGCAGCGTTCAGCGGCGCCGCCGGCTGCTGCCTGTGCGTCGGCGCAACTTGCATTTTACTCCTTCGTCTGATCTTTCGTTCCGCCTTGCGGCTCTTTTTTCTTTTATCGGGAGACTTATATATCAATTTTATGCTATATATGGAGATTTATTCTTGTTTTCAATGCTTCCCGGTAGTACAATCAATTTACAGGGAGGTGCAGAGCAATATGTACGAACACCTTGGCACAGCGCTCGCTGCACTGCGCAAGCGCTGGCAGTTGTCCCAGGCGGAGGTTGCCGGAAAGCTGACCCGAATGGGCATCCCCGTCACCAACCGGGCGGTCAGTCATTGGGAACAGGAGCGCACGCAGCCGTCGGCCATGCAGTTTCTCGGGCTCTGCGCAATCTATCATGTGAAAGACGTACTCGCCACATTCGGTGAAGACGCATCCCCGTCCTTCGCCGGGGAGCTCAACCGCGAAGGACGCGAAAAGGTCGAAGAATTCGCCCGCATCCTTTCCGCAAGCGGTCTGTTCGCGCAAAAAGGCAATGTCGTTGCCTTCGAGCCGCGATCCCTGCCGGTATACGACCTGCCGGCTTCCGCCGGCACGGGCGTTTTCCTCGACGGCGATTCATATGAAGTACTGCCGGCCGGGCCGCAAGTGCCCGTGGACGCCAATTTTGGCGTGCGGGTGTCCGGCGACAGCATGGAGCCGGATTTCCGCGACGGGCAGATCGCCTGGGTCCGCCGGCAGCCCACGCTGGAAAGCGGGGACATTGGAATCTTCCTGCTCAACGGACAGGCCTACATCAAACAATGGCGGCCTTCGGAAAAGGGTGTACGCCTGATTTCCCTGAACCGGGCGTATGCGCCCATCCCCGTTCTGGAGGGAGACGACCTGCGTACGTTCGGCAGGGTTCTGTCCTGAACGTTTAAACTGCTGAGCGAAAGGAGGCGCGCGTATGTGCGGCCGGTATTATATCGCCGAGGATGACGAAGACAGCGTCCTCGCGTCTTACATTGCGCAAGCCCTGGCCCGTGCCGGGCAGCTGGACGTCGAAATGCGCTGTGGCGGCGAAATCCGCCCAACGGATATCGCGCCGGTGATCGCGACCAGCGCCGCGCACCGCACGGTCGGCGCGTTCCCCATGCGCTGGGGGTTCCGCCATCCGACGCGCGGAATGCTGGTTTTCAATACGCGGAGTGAAACGGCTGCCGAAAAGCCGCTGTTTTGCACCAGCATCATCGAGCGGCGCTGTCTGATTCCCGCTTCCGGTTACTATGAATGGCAAAAATCGGGCGCTCAAAAAGTAAAGTTTTCGTTTTCGTCCGGCAAAAACGAACCTCTGTATCTGGCCGGACTGTACTTTCGCTCCTCACGCGATAAACTGCCTTTCTTTACCATCCTGACGCGGGACGCGACGGACGAACTGAAGTTCATCCATTCCCGCATGCCCGTTCTGCTTTCAAAGGAGCGCATGCACGGCTGGCTTTCCCCCGAAGAGGATTACCGGGCACTGCTTGCCGGTGCGGCGGCGGATTTGCGTTACGAGGCCTGTTGATGGACCGGACGATACTGCATTGCGATTGTAATTCCTATTTTGCTTCGGTGGAGTGCATCGGCCGCCCGGAGCTGAAAAACGTGCCGATGGCCGTCTGCGGCGATCCGGACAGCCGCCATGGAATCATCCTTGCGAAGAACGAGCCTGCAAAGCGCTTTGGGGTGAAAACCGCCGAAACCATCTGGCAGGCAAAAAAGAAATGCCCGAACCTGACGCTTGTAACGCCGCACCATCATCTGTATTCGGAATACTGTGAACAAATCAACCGTATTTACGAAGAATACACGGATTTGGTAGAACCGTTCAGCATTGACGAATCCTGGCTGGACGTTACGGGGACCACCTACAAATTCGGCACGGGCGCACAGATTGCAGACACGCTGCGCCGACGCATCCGCGAAGAGATCGGCATCACGATCTCTGTTGGCGTTTCTTACAACAAAATCTTTGCCAAACTCGGCAGCGACTATAAAAAGCCCGACGCTACAACGCTGATTACGCGCGAAAATTATCAGGCGATCCTTTGGCCGCTTCCGGCGACGGACATGCTGTTTGTGGGAAGCGCGTCCGCCGGGCGGCTGACGGACGCCGGCATCGAAACCATCGGCGCGATAGCCAGCGCCGGACGGGAACAAATGGAAACAATCCTCGGCCGCAGCGGCGGAACAATCTGGGACTATGCCATGGGGCTGGACGCCAGCCCGGTCATACCCCGCCGCGATGCCGAACCGCCCAAAAGCATCGGCAACAGCATCACCTTTTCGCACAACCTGCAGGGACGGCAGGAAATCTGCGCGGGGCTGCTGGCGCTTTGCGACCAGGTTGGTTCGCGTCTGAGGAAGCACGGGCTCTATTGCACTACGGTACAGATTCAGATTCGCGATCCGCATTTCCGCACCATTTCGCGCCAGCAAAAACTCACTGCGCCGACGAACGTTACAAAAGTGATTTACGACGCGGCGGTCGCCATAACGGAGCGCTCCTGGACCATGTCCGCGCCGGTGCGGCTTCTTTCCGTGACCGGAACCGGCCTGACCGACCGCTGCGCCGAGCAAATGACGCTGATCGGCGATTCGACCGACGAAAAACTAAAAAACGCAAAGCTCGATCATGCAATGGACGGCATTCGCTCGCGTTTTGGCAAGGATGCCATATCGTACGGCAGGCTGATGAAAAAGCCGGACGACTGATGTGGCTTGCGTCCAAAGACGGCGTTATACGGTGACTTTTGTCTGTTAATAACTGTCTTTAGCGAATCGCGCCTTTCCGTCTCCTGTCCTCCTGGGCGGCAGCACTGCTCGGGGCCGCCCGAGCCGGGCAATCCGTTGCTTCGGCAACACCAGCGCAGCCGGCCCATAAAACACAGGATTGCAGCGCTTGGCAATCCCGGAAATTTTTAAAAAACTAAGGCCGCTTTAAGGCGGCCTTCTGTTTTCCGGCAGAGTCCGGCGTCGATGAAGCGATCGGACCCGCCATGTAAAGATGAATCCTCCTCGGATTAACCCGCCACCCCGACGGCGTAAACGCTGCTCTTAATGCGCTTCATGCACGGCAAACGACACAGCCAGCCAAGGCCGCAGCTGCAGATAGAACTTCGCCACAACACGGACGCCTGTAAAAGCACGCGATTTTTGCCGTCCGCCGCTTTGATTCATACTGCGAATGAAGGGACGAAACGCTTTGGCCGCCCCGCTCTGTTCCGGATGGAATGCGCGCAGAAATTGATCCGGAAGCGCGCATGCAGGACGCGAACGGCAGATGCCTGCAAGCGGCTTTCAGAAAGCGCTATGTTTCGCGGAACAAAACTTTTGGTTCCTGTTCCATTTCCTGTTATACTTATTTGTATATTTGGTACGATTTTACCTGCCGTTCATCAGCCGTTGCCGCAGGTACGATGGAAATTTCTTTTTAGAGGGTGTTTTCCATGTCCAATATCCGACAGCATGACCATCTGTGCCGGATCCGATCGCGCGCTTTCATCTTCAAAATTCTTTTTGTTGCGTCGCTAACACTGATAATCAGTTACATCGTCTATTTTTTCGGCGGCACGAAAACGGCGCTGCCTCATTTAATGTATGTCCCCATCATTCTAGCGGCGCTGTATTTCGGCATCGCCGGCGCTTTATGCGCCGCTTTGATCGGAGGGATTGCGCTCGGGCCGTTCATGCCGGAAAATGTGGCGCTGGGGCTGATGCAGCAGCCCGCCGGCTGGATCGTCCGGTGGGTCTTCTTTTCGCTGATCGGAGTGCTGATTGCCATTTTGTTCAAAGGAATCCTGTCATACGCGCAGGAAGAAAAAGAACGTTCCACGACCAACCTGACAACAGGCTTGCCAAATGCAAATAAACTCAGTATGGATCTTGAACATCTCATGGCCGCTGAAACAGAGGTTTCGCTTCTGGGCTTCCGGCTTGTAAACATTGACGAAATAAACCAGTACGCCAGCTATGACATCGGCGTCAAAGCCCTGCTTAAAACGATTGAAACGCTGACACGCATGGTAAGCCGGCCCGTCTATTCGATCTATGCAAACGAGCTGGCGGTCATCGTGCCGGGTGAAGACCTCCAGCAGGCGCGCCAGATTGCGCTGCTGTTCCTGGATGAAATGAAAACGCCTCTTTCTCTTGACGGGTTCAATATCGCCCTTATCATCAAATGCGGCCTCGTGCAATTCCCCCGCCAGACGCAGAGCCCCGGCGACATGATCAA
>DAOTGE010000043.1:0-21654 GCA_035446965.1 Eubacteriales bacterium | reverse complement strand
GCGCGGTTTTCGGCATGTTTGCCACCGGCGTGCTCTCCGAACGCGCGGTGTGGATCCCGGCCGCGCTGCTGCTTGCCGTGTTCATTCTTTTGCACCGGCGCGAACCGGAAGCATTTTAAACAGATTTAAGGCGGATCACCGATGCAAGACAGGACGGAGCATTTTTGCTGTTTCCACACAGAAGTGCCGCAGCTTTTCGCAGAAGAAAAAGCCGATTGCAAATTTGCAGTCGGCTTTTAAAGATACTGGTCCGCCGCGGCAGCAATATGGTCGTTTTCACTTATTCAACGGGTGCATAGTCCTCGCCGGACACGTATTCTGAAGACGGCGCTTCCTCCGCTCCGGACGATTCGTCCTGCGTGTCTACTTCGGTCCAGAGGCCGTCGGTTTCCATATCCTCCTGCAACTCGTCCCAGGCATCCGCGTCGTTGTAAAGGGAGGTCATATAGTAGCCGACGCACGAGTCGTTGTAGGGATGCTTTTTTACGTATTCCATCCAGGTTTCCGTGTCTTCTATATACACAAGATTCGTCGACCACTGGTTCCCGGAAAGATCAGAATTCTGCGTGGTGTAAATTACAGGTTGGTAATCATCCGAAGTGCCGGCCATATAAACCTGCACATACAAAGTTTTATCTTGCTGATATTCTGTGGCGTCCACGGTTTCTTCTTCAAGCTGTTCCCAACTGCCTTCCATGTCGGCAAGCAGTTTTTTGCGGATTGCGTCGTTGCCGAGCGAGTAGTTGCTTGCGCCGAGCAAGACACGTTTTTCCTCCATCGTCGTGCAAGCGTTGTATTGTTCGAGCAGCGCGGCTGCGCGTTCATAGAGGCGCTGCGCCGCAGTGGTAGCGGTGGCGGGTTCCTCATCCGCGGGTTCTTCTGCGGACTCCTCATCCGTGGGTTCTTCTGCGGACTCCTCATCCGCGGGTTGTTCTGTGGGCGCCTCTTCCGCGGGTTGTTCATCCGAGGGTTCTTCTGCAGGCTCCTGCCCGGCGGACTGTCCGACGGGGACGGAGACCGTATTTATGTGGACCGTGGCCGGCACGGATTCGGCTGCAGGAAGGACTGCATCCTCCGAGGGGCTTTCGCCAACGCCGGCGAGAGGGATTTCCTCATCCGCCACTGTCTCCAAAGAGGTTCCGTTTTGCTCGGCGGATTTCGCAGCCGTTTGCTGCACGCTGGAACTCACGACGGGCTTCAGGCGCAGCCATGCTCCTGCGAACAGAGCCAACGCCAAAAGCAGCGTTCCCAATATCAGCAAAACCGTCCTCGTTTTCTTACTTTTCATGTTACACATCACCTTTTTGTATCTTTTCACATTTTATTTTACGCGCGGAATGTTACATAATAGTTGCAAAACAGGAAGGATGAAAAATAAAATTAATATAATTTATGTGATATTACCGGGTAAAACGAGAAATATGTCCTAATGCAACAGGTTTTGGCATAGTTTTTCATCGACGCCTGAGAAAATTATTACATACACATTACTTCTGGAACGAGAAGTAAAGGAAATCAGGACAGAAATTATGCCGGGAATTTGCAAAACGACCCATGCGCATGCAGCCGGACAATAAAACGAAGCGTCCTTGCTGAAAGGACGCTTCGTTCGTTTTGAAGTTGCCGCGGGAGGAAGCGTTACATCTTGGAAACGCGTTCTTCGAGCGCCTTGAGCTGGTCGACCAGCTCCTTGGGCATCTTCGGCCCGTAGTTGGCGTAATGTTCCTTGATGGATTCGACTTCCGCGGTCCATTCCTTCTTATCGAGGCTGAGCAGTTCGTCCATCGCTTCGTCGCTGATGTCCAGCCCGTCGAGATAGAGGGATTCTTTTGTCGGGATATAGCCGATTGCGGTTTCCTGCGCGTCCGCCTTGCCGGCGACGCGCTCGACGATCCACTTGAGCACGCGGCTGTTTTCGCCGAAGCCCGGCCAGAGGAACTTGCCGTCGTCGCTCTTGCGGAACCAGTTGACATAGAAGATTTTCGGCAGTTTGTCCGGTGTGGTCATCGCGCCGACATCGAGCCAGTGCTGCAGATAATCGCACACATTGTAGCCGATGAACGGCAGCATGGCGAACGGGTCGCGGCGGACCTGGCCGATCTTGGACGAGATCGTCGCGGCCGTGATCTCGGAACCCATGATGGAGCCGGAGAAGATACCGTGCGTCCAGTCGAAGCTCTGATGGACGAGCGGAATGGTGTGCGGACGGCGGCCGCCGATGAGGATGGCCGAAATCGGCACGCCCGCGGGGTCTTCCCACTCGGGCGCGATGACCGGGCACTGCGCCGCCGGTGCGGTGAAGCGGGCGTTGGGATGCGCGGCAGGCGTTTCAGAACCGGGAGCCCAGTCCTTGTCCTTCCAGTCGATCAGATGATCGGGCGCGTCGGTGCCGATGCCTTCCCACCAAACGTCGCCGTCGTCGGTCAGAGCAACGTTCGTAAAGATGGTGTTCTTTTCAATACTGCGCATGGCGTTCGGGTTGGACTTGTCCGAAGTGCCGGGCGCGACGCCAAAGAAGCCGTATTCGGGATTGATGGCGTACAGGCGGCCGTCTTCGCCGAACTTCATCCAGGCGATGTCGTCGCCGATGGTTTCGACCTTCCAGCCGGGAATGGTCGGAATCAGCATGGCAAGGTTGGTCTTGCCGCAGGCACTCGGGAATGCGCCGGTGACATACGTTTTGTTGCCTTCGGGATCGGTCAGGCGGAGGATGAGCATGTGCTCGGCGAGCCACCCTTCGTCCCGCGCCATGGCGGAGGCGATGCGCAGCGCGAAGCACTTCTTGCCCAGCAGCGCGTTTCCGCCGTAACCGGAACCGTACGACCAGATCAGGCGTTCTTCCGGGAAATGGCTGATATATTTGTTGTCCATGGGCGCGCAGGGCCAGGCGACGTCCTTCTGGCCTTTTTCCAGCGGCGCGCCGACGGAATGCAGGCACGGCACGAAATCACCGTCGTCACCGAGGGTTTCAAGCACCTTAGTGCCCATGCGGGTCATGATGCGCATGTTGGTCACAACATACGGGCTGTCCGTAATTTCCACGCCGATCTTTGAAATCGGCGAACCGATGGGACCCATCGAAAACGGGATGACGTAGAGCGTGCGGCCGTGCATGCAGCCCTTGTAGAGCGCGGACATGGTCTTTTTCAGATCGACGGGATCGATCCAGTTGTTGGTCGGGCCTGCGTCCTCTTCCTTCCGGGAGGAGATGAACGTTCTATTTTCAACACGGGCAACGTCCGAAGGATCGCTGCGGAAAAGGTAACAGCCGGGGCGCTTTTCGGGATTCAGCGCGGTTGCAGAACCGCTGGCTACGGCTCCTTCAAGAAGGCGGTCCCACTCTTCCTTGGAACCATCGCACCAATAGACCTGGTCAGGTTCGCAGAGTTCTTCAACTTCTTTGACCCAAGCAAGTAACTTTTTGTTTTTCGTCATAGATATTGCACCTTTCTTTTCCATTTATGTGAACATTACGCACAAATATCATATAGTAAAAATGGCGCGAAAGTCAATTGTTTTGCATTGTCACATTTATGATATATAGTTTTTGTACTTCGGCACGGTGTGTCGTCTCTTGTTTGTACTTCAGAAGGGAAGCAACGTGCAAAAACCGCCCCTTTTAGACGGCTGTAGTTTGCCGGCAAAGTCCGGCGACCCGATATGTGAAAGTTGCACTTCAATGTCACAGGGCAGTGATCCGCCTGCGAACCGCAATTCCTGCTTCAACGGCCCGAAGTTCGAAAATTTCCGGGTCTTGAGGCCTTTGAAAGACGGACGGGGATTGAATAAACGTCTTTTTACGGCGATTGCGCGCAAAGCACGCTTACAATATAATGTAAGTCAAAAGGCGGAGGAGGGAAAGAAATGCGCAAACGGCGGATTGGCGCTGCGGAGATCGTCGCGTTTTTCCTTTCTCTGCTGTTGCTCGCGGCAATTTCCGTTTATATCGAGACCGGCAGGCGATCGAGCGAAGACGAACAGATGAAATATATCGCCAGCACCGTCAGCGCGCAGGCGTACGAGGTGCTTTCCGTACAGCTGAGCAAAACAAAAACGCTGGAAGCCTTTGTGATTCAGGGAAACGGCAGCAGCGAGGGGTTTGAAAAAGTAGCGCGGCTGCTCGTTACGGAAAGCGCGGTGAAAAACGTGCTCCTGGCGCCGGACGGAATCGTAACGGACGTTTATCCGCTTGCCGGCAACGAGGGCGTGATCGGGCACGACCTGACCGGCGAAGGCGCGGGCGATAAGGAAGCGCAGGCCGCCATCGAGCGCGGGACGATGATCATGGCGGGGCCGTTCAGCCTTGTGCAGGGCGGCATGGGCATTGCCGGGCGGCTGCCGGTGTATCTGGACGGTTCGTTCTGGGGCATCGTTTCGGTCACGCTGGAGTATCCGGCCGTGCTGGATTCCATGAGTTCTATGCAGAATCTTTCTACGCAGGGATATGCCTGCAGGCTTTGGCGCATCAACCCGGACACCGGCGAGGAGCAGACCATACTCCTGTCCGGCAACGGTGTGGCGGACCGCGAATACGATTATGCGTTCCCGATATTCAACACGGAATGGCACGTGACGGTTTCTCCGCTTAATCCATGGTATGCACACGCGAGCGTGATCCTGAGCGTCATCTTGAGCCTTGTGCTCAGCTTTGCCGTTGCGGCGGGGGTTTCCGCCGGCGGTACGATCCGCCGCATGGAAAAGGAAGCGTCGGACTGCCGCATCCGCGAGCTGCAAAAGCAGCTCGAATATGACCGGACGAATATGATGCTTTCGCAAATCAGTTCACATTTTTTCTATCACACGCTCAACGCAATTCAGGCGCTGATCGTGCTGGATCCGGAATCCGCTTACACGATGACGGAGGATTTTTCCCGGTTCCTGCGTTTCAAAGTGGACAGCGTGAGCGCCGAAGACGGGCTTGTGCCGTTCCGCGAGGAACTGCGCACCGTCCGCGCTTATGCGGAAATCAACCGAATTCAGCTTGGCGAACGGCTGAAGATGGAATACGACGTGCCGGAAGAGGAATTCATGATTCCGGTGCTGACCGTGCAGCCGATTGTTGAAAACGCGATCATCCACGGCATCAAGCCGAAAGTCGGCGGCGGCACGGTGTGTGTGCGGCTTAATATAGATGAAGATTTTTATGAAATCACCGTCGAGGACGACGGCGTGGGGTATCTGCCCGGGGACGAGCAGGCCGGGCGCTCGGTCGGGATACGCAACATCCGCGCCCGCATGGAGCAGTTCCCCGGCTGCAGCGTAAGCGTAAAGAGCGAACCCGGGCGCGGTACGCGCGTGACGCTGCGGTATCCGCGCAATCTCGGCGGTGAAGCGGCCGCGGCGGAAACGGAGGAAACATGAGGACGATTCTTGTGGACGACATGGAACTTGATATGCGCCTGCTGGAGCTCAAATGTGCCGGCATGCCGGATTTTGAGATTGTCGGGAAATTCACCGACCCGGCCGAAGCGCTTGCGTTTGCAGGGGCAAATGAGGTCGATTTTGCCATGCTGGATATCGACATGCCAGGCATGAACGGCATCGACCTTGCGATGCGGCTGCGCGAAATCCGCGGAGATATCATCATCGTGTTCGTAACGGCGCATCCGCGTTTTGCCGTGGAGGCGTTCCGCATGAAGGCGGACTACATGGTCTTTAAACCGTTTGACCGGGACGACATACGCGACGTACTCGAGCGGGCGAAGTTATTGCAAAGCCGGCAGAAAAAACGCGTGCGTTTCCATACGTTCGGCAGTTTCGAGATGCTGGTCGGCGAAAAACCCGTGCGCTTTCATTCCGCCAAGGCAAAGGAACTCATGGCGCTTTGTGTATACAACGAAGGCCGGCCCGTTTCGATTTACGCGATCATCGAGGCGCTCTGCGAGGGCAGCGAGGATAAAAATGCCGCCAACACCGGCTACCGGCGGACGATCAAAGAGCTTTTGGATACGTTAAGAGAGTGCGGCGAGGAAGAGATATTCGTGCGCGAGCGCGGGAGCTGCCGTATCCGGCGGGAACTTGTGAGCTGCGACTATTACGATTTCTGGTCGGGTGCCGCGGACGCGGTCTCCCGCTTCGACGGGCGGTTCATGAGCGATTACGCCTGGGCGGAGCCCGCAATCTATCGCATGTTTGAAAAAAAAGGACATGCGGCTCTCATCGATCTGGAAAAGTAGCTTGTTCAAACCAATTTTGGCGCAATCTTCGTTCCGTACGATTTCCGTACGGGACGGCAGTGTATCGGCAAGATTCTAAATTGGCAACTTTTTCGAATTGATCGAGAGAGGATGAAGTTTCAGCATCGGTATTGATAATTCGTCAAAGCCGGCGGCGTGCACGGTGGTTTTGGCACGCTTCATGCAGCGAAGCCGGCAAACGGCGCAGCCGTTCGAGGCTGATGCTGCATGCAGAATCCCGCAGCAACGGGTTTCGCCGAAAAACATGGGTTTTTCGGCGACTGGGCGTTCCGTACGGTTCCCGTACGGAACGTTTGTTATGATCAGGTTGAAACTGGTCTTTTTTTATGCAGCGACGCACCACGGCAGCCTTGGATGATGGGAAGGGGACGTGATACATGGAAGAAATACTGCGAATGGAGCACATCAGCAAGCAATTCGGCGATTTTTATGCGAATCGTGACATTAATTTTGGCGTTCGCAAGGGCGAAGTGCACACCCTGCTCGGCGAAAACGGCGCGGGCAAAAGCACGCTTATGAACGTGCTGATCGGCCTGTACCAACCGACCGAAGGGGATATTTACCTGCACGGTAAAAAGATAAAGATCGAATCGCCCGCACAGGCGGTGCGGCTCGGCATCGGCATGGTGCATCAGCATTTCATGCTGGTCGAGGCGATGACCGTCTGGCAGAACATCATCCTGGGCGACAATCGCGAAAAAGGCGTTTTCATCCACACCGACGAACGAAAAAAAGAGATCATAGCGCTTTCCAAACGCTATGGGCTGGACATCGATCCGGACGCGAAAATCACGGACATTTCCGTCGGCGCGCAGCAGCGCGTAGAGATATTGAAGGCGCTTTACCGCGGTGCGGAAATCCTGATTCTGGATGAGCCGACCGCGGTTTTGACCGACCTGGAGGTCGAAAATCTTTACGAAATCATCGATAAACTCCGCGGCGAAGGAAAGAGCATCATTTTCATCAGCCACAAAATGCGCGAAGTGCTGCATGTCAGCGACCGCGTTACCATCCTGCGCGCGGGGAAAACGGTCGCCACGCTGGACGCAAAGCAGACCGACGGGCGCGAACTGGCCAGCCTGATGATCGGGCGCGAACTTGCGGAGTCGGACTACGAAAAGGCGGACGCGACGGGCGAACCCGTCATCGAACTCATCGACGTTGATTACAATAAAGCATCCAAACATAACGGATTAAGCGGCGTTTCGCTTTGCGTGCACCGCGGCGAGGTCGTCGGCATCGCGGGCGTGGACGGAAACGGACAGAGTCAGCTGGCGCAGATCGTGACCGGCGTGATCTGCGCGCAGTCGGGGACGGTGGTCCTTGAAGGATGCGCGGTTTCACGGGTCACCGCCGCGGACTTCATCCGTAAGAACGTTTCGCATATTCCCGAAGACCGCAACCGCATGGGACTCGTAGGCGACATGACGGTGGAGGAAAACCTGCTGCTCAAGTGCACCGAAAAATGCGAGTTCTGCGACGCGGGCGGCTGGTATCTCAAGAAAAAGGCGATGCGCTCCTACAGCGAGAAGATGCGTGCCAAATACGACATCCGCTGTCAGTCGCTCGAACAGGAAATCCGCAGTCTTTCCGGCGGAAACCAGCAGAAGGTGATCCTCGCGCGCGAACTTGAGGCGCATCCCGACCTGCTCGTTGCCGTGCATCCAACGCGCGGGCTGGACATCGGCGCGACGCGCTATGTGCGCGACGCGATGATCGAGGCGCGCGACAATGGCTGCGGCGTTTTGCTTATCAGCGCGGACTTCGACGAGGTGCTGCAGATGAGCGACCGCATCCTTGTGATGTTCGAGGGCAAGATCATGGGCGAATACCCCGGCAAGAATCCGCCGATTCAGGCGATCAGCCTCGCCATGGCGGGCAAATAAGGAGGGAAGAACGCGTTATGCAAAAAAGAAAACTGCTGAACCTGCTTGTTCCCATCCTGTCCATCCTGCTGGCGTTTGTGATCGGTATGATCATAATCCTTTGCCTCGGAGCCAATCCGCTTGAGGCGATTGGCTATCTGATCAAGGGCGCGTTCGGGTCCAGAACGAACCTGGCCAACACGGTCGTTCGCGCCATGCCGCTGATCTTCTGCGGGCTTTGCACCTGCTTTGCTTATCGCTGCGGCGTGTTTAACCTCGGCGGCGAAGGGCAGTTCCTCTGCGGCGCGATGGCGGCGATTACGGTTTCGCTTTTGATCGGCAAAAGCGGCTGGTGGGTCACGGTCCTGGCGATTCTGGCCGGTACGGTCGCGGGCGGCGTCTGGGGTTTGCTCCCGGGCATCCTAAAGACCTGGCGCGGGCTGAACGAGATGATCACGACGATCATGTTCAACTATGTGGCGACGCTCTTTATGGGATATCTTTACACGACGGCGCTGCGCGAAGGCAGCGTGCCGCAGACGGCGCCCGTGCCGGAAGCCACGGAGATCGGCCGGATTTTCCCGTCGCTGCGCATAACCTGGGGCATTGTGATTGCGCTTGTGCTCGGTGTTGCAATGTGGTATTTCCTTTTCAACACGTCCAAGGGATTCCAACTCCGCGCGGTCGGTTTCAATCCGACGGCGAGCCGGTTCAACGGGCTTTCCGTCAAGCGCTATATGCTTGCGGCGTTTATTGTGTCCGGCGCTGTGGCCGGACTCGGCGGTGCGTGCGACATTTTAGGCACGCAGTTCCGCCTCATCAGCGGATATGGCAGCGGATACGGTTTCGACGGCGTGGCAATCGCGCTGATCGGCCAGCTGCACCCCGTTGCGACGATGATCGTTGCATACTTTTTCGCGGTGCTGCGCGTCGGTTCCACGACGATGCAGGTTGGAACCGGCGTTCCGACGAGCGTGATCGATATCATTCAGGCGCTCGTCATCATCTTTGCGGTGGCCGGCACCGCGCTGGTGCATCTGCCGGCCGTGAAAAAGTTTTTTGCAAACATATTCGGGAAAAAGGAGGCCGCTTAACTTATGAATTTCAGCGCGGTTTCAGATTTGCTCATTTCCGCGGTCCGCATGGCGACGCCGCTGTTGTTCGTGGCGCTGGCGGAGCTCTACTCCGAGCGGGCGGGACTGGTCAACATCGGGCTGGACGGACTGATGGCGTTTGGTTCGCTGGTGGGCTTCCTCGTCTGCTTCTGGACGGGCAACCCGTTCCTCGGCGTACTCTGCGGTGCGCTCGGCGGCGTGCTGGTCAACATGATCTATGCGTTCTGCACCGTAACGCTCGGCGCACAGCAGATCGTATACGGCATGGCGATCAACATCTTTGCTCCGGCGCTCGCGTCGTTTATCTACCGCATCGTGTTCGGCGTGAGCTCCACGCTCGCGCAGGCGACGCTGATGAAAACGGTCGCGATTCCCGTACTCAAGGATATCCCGTTCCTTGGCAAACTTCTCTTCGATCAGACGCCGATGGTGTATGTCGTCTATCTGCTCGTAATCGTTACGGCGATCTATTTCAACCGCACGAAATCAGGGCTCAACTACAAGGCCGTCGGCGAATACCCCAAAGCGGCCGAAACGATGGGCATCAACGTCGTGCTGCATAAATATATCGCTTGCATGATCTGCGGGTTCCTTGCGGGCATGGGCGGTGCGTATCTCACGACCTGCTATGTCAACACCTATTCGGACGGCATCGTCGCCGGGCGCGGGTTCATTGCGCTTGCGGCGGTGATCTTCGGCCGGTGGTCGGCCTCCGGCGTGCTGCTGGCCTGCCTGCTGTTCGGTTTCTTCGACGCACTCCAGCTGCGGCTTCAGGTCGGCACGGATTTGATTCCCTACCAGCTTTTCCAGATGATCCCGTATGTGATGACGCTGGTCGCGCTGACGGTGTTCGGCAGCAAGATTGCCGGGCCGAAAGCCAACGGCAAACCGTACTACCGCGAGGAGCGGTAAACGAAACGGTAATTCCGGGCAACGCCCGATTACAAAAAATATTCTAGGAGGAATACAAACATGATGAAGAAAGCTCTCGCTCTGCTGCTGGTCGTATGTCTTGCGTTCGGCGTTCTGGCTGCGTGCTCTGCCAAGGAAGAACCCGCTGCGGCCGAAGAAAAAGTTTACAAGGTAGCGATGATCTGCGATTCCAGCATTTCCGACGGCGGCTGGGGTGCGGCCTGCTACAACGGCATGGTGGACGCCGCCGCGGCCCGCGGCTGGGAAACCGCTTATACCGACTCGATCGACCAGTCGGCCTATGCCGACACCATGATCAGCTACTGTGACCTCGGCTATGATCTGATCTTTGCGCCGGGCAACCAGTACAGCGACGCGGTCACGCAGGTTGCCGCGGACTATCCGGACGTTTGCTTCGCGGTGCTCAACGGCTCGACCGAACTGCCCACCGACAATATCATGAGCATGCTGCCCAACGCCGACCAGATCGGCTCCATCGCGGGCATCATCGCGGGGCTTATGAGCAAATCCAACGTGATCGGCTTTATCGGCGGCATGGAACTGGACACCACGAAGTCCAAGCTTGCCCACTTTGAATCCGCCGCGCAGGTCATCAATCCTGAAATCAAGGCCGTTTCCGCCTATGCCGGTTCGTTCAGCGACACCGCAAAGGGAATGGAACTTGCCGCTTCGATGATCAATGAAGGCGCGGACGTGTTCTTTGGCGACGCTTCGGCGGTCGACTCCGGCGCACGCCAGGCCATCGACCAAGCCAACGGCGATACGGTGACGATTATCGACATCGGCCAGCCTTCCGATCTGCTCGGCCAGAATCCCTGCGTTGCGTGCAGCGTCGTTACCGACAACGCCGGCATGCTTGAAATCTGCCTCGAAGCCTGCGAAAACGGCACCTTCGGCAACGAAGTGGTCTACGGCTCGCTGGAGAACAGCTGCGTCTACCTCGGCTCTTTCAACGACGATCTGATCGATGCGGAAACGCAGGCTAAGGTGGTAGAATACGTTCAGCAGCTGCAGGACGGCACGTTTGGCAACTAAGCAAAAAAGGTAAAAACGCTTCATCCGCTCCGTGCGGATTGGCGGAGGCGGGGCCCGGCGGATAAACGCCGGGCCCCGCTGTTAAGTTTTACCGTGGGTCAGCGCCGGATTTATCTGGAACCGCGCCGCCGGATCGCCTATAATAAAAAGAAACGCCTTACAGGACCTGCTGCACAGGCGAAAGGCCGAAGGGGAAGCGGAGCTATGTTTTCGATTCGGATTTTACCGCTTACGCGTGAAACGCTCGAATACGCGGTTTACGGCGCGCCGGAAAGGCAGGCCGTGATTTCGATTATGGACCATGCACGCGACTGCGCCGTGCGGTATCCCGCGCCGCGGGTGATGCGCCTTTGCTTTCAGGACGCGCAAGGAGCCTGGGGAAAGCAGAATCTGATTACGGCGGAGCAGGCGGAAGCCGTGCGCGATTTTGTGCTGCGGTATCGCGGCGGGATCGACGTTTTGACCGTGCAGTGCACAGAAGGCGTTTCGCGCAGCGCGGCCGTCGCCGCGGCGGTGCTTGCCGGGCTTGGCGAAAGCGACGCGCTGATCTGGAACGATCCGCGCTATCGCCCGAATCTTTTAGTATACAACGTGGTGTGCGCCGCGTTTAAAAACGGAGAAGACGACAAAACGCCGGGGAAAACGGGACATGCGGGAGGGAAGATATGATACGGCTGCCATACGGACGTGGCGCGATTGCGTTCGATGAAACGGGGGCGACGGTTTTGCGCTCCCGCATCGATGAGCTTGCGGGCGGAGAAAGCGGAGAGCGAATCGTACGCGAGGCTATGGCGAAACCGTACGGCGGGATATCGCTCCGGGCGCTTGCAAAGGGAAAACGGAACTGCACGCTGATCGTTTCCGACCATACCCGGCCCGTTCCGAGCCGGGATATCCTTCCTGCAATGTTCGAAGAACTGCGTGAAGGAAATCCGGAAATTGACATTACGCTTTTGGTTGCAACGGGCTGTCATCGCGAAACAACGCGGGCGGAACTGCGCGAAAAACTCGGGGAAGCGATTGCTTCGTCCGAGCGGATTGTCGTGCACGACGCGTTTGATGAAGCTTCCAACGTGTGTATCGGCACGCTGCCTTCCGGCGCGCCGCTCGTGATCGACAAGCTGGCCGCACAAACGGATTTGCTGGTTGCGGAGGGATTCATCGAGCCGCATTTTTTTGCGGGCTTTTCCGGCGGGCGAAAAAGCGTTTTACCCGGGGTGTGCGACCGCGTGACGGTGCTCGGCAACCACTGCAGCCGCTTTATCGACAGCCCGTTTGCCCGCACGGGAATTCTTGGGAACAATCCGCTTCATAACGACATGGCCGCGGCGGCGGTGGCTGCAAAACTTCGCTATATCGTGAACGTCGTAATCGACGAAGACAAGCGCACGGTCGCCGCGTTTGCGGGCGAGCCGGAGCCCGCGCATGCGGCGGGATGCGCGTTTCTGCGGCCTTTCTGCGAGGTGTGCGCCAAGGCGGCGGATATCGTAATCACCACCAACGGCGGCGCACCGCTCGACCAGAACATCTATCAGTGCGTCAAGGGACTGACCGCCGCAGAAGCCGCGTCGAAGCAAGGCGGCGTGCTGATTCTTTGCGCAGAGTGTGCCGACGGTGTCGGCGGAGAAGGCATCTACCGCCTGCTCAGGGAGTGCGAAAGTCCGCATACGCTGTATGAAGCCATTATGGCCACGCCGCAGGACAAGACCACGCCGGATCAATGGCAGAGCCAGATCCTTGCGCGGATTCTTAAAGACAGACGCGTGGTCTTTGTAACCCGGCCGGAACTGGAAACGACCGTGCGGGAAATGAAGATGGACTATGCGCCCTCGCCGGCCGATGCGCTTTTGCGGGCGCGCCGCATCAAAGGCGAAGCGGCGGCTGTTACGGTCATTCCAAACGGCGTATCGGTGATCGTAACGCCGCAGGAATAAAACGCCGGCGTGAACGGGCGAAGAGCAGGGGCCGCCGGCGGGGATGATTTCGGGTATAACGGTGAGGACGGGAGGCGCGCGTGCGGACCGGTTACGGATTTCTGCAGATTTACATTGCAAATGCAATCGGGCTTGCGGGCACTGTTTTATTTGTGGTCTACGCCCTTTCGCCGAAGCGCTCTGTCTTTAAAGGCAAAGCCGGGCCAAAGAACGAGAAAACAAAAAAGCGCATCGATATGGTTCTAAAGGTTCTTGCGCTGCTTGCCGCCGCCGTTATGACATTTGCGCGGCTGATTCCGCTTGCGCTGGACATTCCAACCGCGCTGCAAAAGGAACACGCCGCCATGCGGGCGGTGGCTGCGCAAAACAGCAGCAGCGCGAATAAAACGGGACAAATGGACGTTACCGTTCGGGACGAACAGACTGGGATGGAATACAGAATTCACTATTTCGGCAGGCGTGTGGAGGCGGGCGACGCGTTGAACGTTGTGATCCTTCCGCATTCGAATTTTGCAGTGATCGAGCGGCGAAACGAACCGGAGTCGTGAGAAGAGAAAAATCCCGAAACAAGTGTTTCGGGGTTTTTGTGCAGTTGCTTTTTAGTTGTTTGCGTCTGAGCCGGTGAACGCTTCTTTTGCCTGTTTTATGATTTCCGGCGCGCGTTCCTTCACGTTGGCCGCCGCTTCGGTATAGACTTCGGTTGCGGCACGCGTCACCTCGGAAATGACGTCCTTTGCGTCCACTTTGCCGTCCCCGTTGACGTCCTGCACGCCGTCCGGGTTGTTTTCCTTATATTGGTCGGCGACTTTGACCGCTGCAATCGTTGCGCCGACGGTCGCGCCGACGCCGAGCAGCTTTCTTAAAAATCCCATTGTTTCCGCCTCCATGCTTTTTTGTCATTATACAGGTTTCGTTCGCGCCGCACAATATTTTGCGCTGCAGCGTGGCGCCGCCGTTTGTCTTTAAAGCGGCAATAACGATGATTCAGGCGTGTTTACGCTTGACAATGGGCCGCTGTGTGATACTTTATAGGAGAACCACAAAGCGACGAACGAAAGGAAGGTTTGCGGATATGAAAGATCACGCGATTGCGAAGATTACAGCCAGAGAAATTCTGGACTCGCGCGGCAACCCGACGGTGGAGGCGGAGCTCACGACGAGCGCCGGCGTTGTCGGCTGGGCGGCCGTTCCGTCCGGTGCGTCGACCGGCGCTTACGAGGCGCTGGAACTGCGCGACGGCGACAAAGGGCGCTATATGGGCAAGGGTGTACAAAAAGCGGTGAAGAACGTTACGGAACTGCTTGCACCCGCGCTGAGCGGCATGGACGTAACGAGCCAGCGCGAGATTGACCTCGCGATGCTGGCTGCCGACGGCACGCCGGACAAATCCAAAGCAGGGGCAAACGCTATTCTGGCGGTTTCGCTTGCAGCGGCGGCAGCAGCGGCCAAAACGCTTGGCCTTCCGCTTTACCGCTATATCGGCGGCGCGAACGCGCATACGCTGCCCGTGCCGATGATGAATGTAATCAACGGCGGAAAGCATGCCGACAACAATATTTCGAGCCAGGAATTTATGATTATGCCGGTCGGCGCGCCGACGTTTACCGAAGGGCTGCGCTGGGGCTCGGAAGTGTTCCACACGCTCAAAACGATCCTCAAGAAGAAGGGCCTTAGCACCTCCGTCGGCGACGAGGGCGGGTTTGCGCCGAACCTTTCCGGGGAAGAGGAAGCCCTTGAAACTTTGCTCGAAGCGATTACACAGGCGGGGTTTGTGCCGGGGAGAGATTTCATGCTCGCCATGGACGCGGCTTCCACCGAGATGTACGACGAGGCGAAGGCCGCCGGGAAAGAAGGAAAGTATCTGTTCTGGAAATCCGGGATTGTTCGCTCGTGCGACGAGATGATCGCCTACTGGCAGGACATCTGTGCAAAGTATCCGATCATATCGCTTGAAGACGGCCTTGCCGAGGAAGACTGGGCGGGCTGGCGGAAGCTGCAAAAGGCGCTCGGCGGCAAGGTGCAGCTGGTTGGCGACGATCTGCTGGTCACCAACACAAAGCGGCTGGCGCGCTGCATCGAGGAAGACTGCGCGAACTCCATCCTCATCAAGGTCAACCAGATCGGTACGCTGACCGAGACGCTGGAAGCCGTCGAGATGGCGCAGCGCGCGGGTTACACTGCAGTCATTTCGCACCGTTCCGGCGAAACGGAAGACACTACGATTGCGGACGTCGCCGTTGCGACCAACGCCGGGCAGATCAAAACGGGCGCGCCGTCGCGCACCGACCGCGTTGCAAAATACAACCGTCTGCTTAGGATTGAAGATGAACTTGGCTCCGCTGCAAAATATGCGGGCAAAGCGGCGTTCGGTCCGATTGGAAAGAAAATTCAGTAACGCTTTTATTTCAAATCAAGGAGCCGTCCGTATCAATACGGACGGCTCCTTTGTTATTACGCGTAAGCGTACCGGTCAGAGTTTTTGCAGGATTAGTTCGCGTTCTTTTCGTGCGGTTAAATTGCGATATACGATTTTCCGGCCTGCCAGAAGCGCATTGAGCTCCTCTTCCAGATAATAATGGAAAAGAAGGCCGTCCCGCTGTGCGCCGGAATAAAGGAAACTTCCGTCGGGAAGAATTTCGTGCGGCGCGGCAAGATCGTCATCCTCCAGCGGATCGAAAGAAAGATAAACCAAGCCGCCGTCCGCCGTAATGCGGAACAGTTCGTCGATTGCGCGTCCGGCTTCGGCGACGGGCAGATGATCGATCACCGCGTGCGCGGTGACGGCGCCGAAAGCGCGGTCCGAAAATGCGATATCGCAGATGCTGCAAACCTTGTACTCGCCGGGGGACATACCGATGGCGGAAAGCAGGGTTTTCGTCAGGCTTACGGCGCTTTCGGCAATGTCGAAGCCGGAAACGTCGTATCCGTTGGCGAGCAGCATTGCGCTGTACGCACCAAAGCCGCATGCCGCGTCGCAAACCCGCCGCACGCCGAATCGTTCAAAAATGGAGAGAAACGCAGGCCGGGATCTTGCATGCCCCCGGATAAACCGCAGGCATTCGCCTGGGTTTTCCGTGCGCCAAAGCGACTCCCAATATGCATCCTGCATGAAATTGCCCTTCAGTGTAGATTTTTACCAAGTTAATGATGAGGGAACGGCGGGGGTGTTTCTGTCTCAGCGTTTCTTTGCGCGGCGGGTGCCGACGTAAACGATCATCGTAACGGCAAGCACGACCGCCAGACCCAGCAGGATCCAGCCCGCGAGGTACCCGTCGTAGAACGGCGAAGAGATGATGCCGCGCTGCGTCTGCGCGATTGCATGTACGACGCCGATGGCGGAGCCGATGAGCAGCAGCAGGATACCGATGAGTGCAAACACCTGCATTTCGTGCCCGCTGGCGCGGTATTTGGCATCGTTGAGCGGGTTGTGCTGTGGTGCGGAAAGCGGGTCGGGTTGATATGCGGCACAGTAGGGACAGGGTTCGAGATAGTCTGCGTCGCTGTAGTGCGGGTCGCCCGGCGGCAGCGCTGGATGGTAATACCCTGTGCCGCCGCAGTGCGGACAAACCGGCTCGGACGCGCCGGTGGCATCGGCCGGGTGAACGGGAACATCATGCTGGCTGTTCATAGGTTCCACTCCTTTCCGTCTTGTGCGTCTGTCGGGTCACTCGCCTGTTTCGGTGGGAGAAAGATTATTCAGTTTTATAAGCCGTTGTTCTTTAAGATTGGATTCTACTAATATAATATCATTTTAACCGCTGTTTGAAACGGTTTTTTGGAAAAAACGAAAAGAAAAATCCGCCTGGATAAAAAGGCGGAAAAATAAAAGCTACAGGTGCAGGGAAATGCTACTCCCGCACAGCCCACGTGTCCGGCAAATCGAAACAGTCCGGGTCGGAATCGTCCGGGTAAACCTCCCAGCTTTCGCCGGAAGATTCAAAGTCCGCAATATCGCTCAGCTTTTGCTTCATATACTTGCCCGTTGCAGTGGCGGCCTCTTCGCAGTTTGGCAACAGGATTGTGCCCTCACCGGTGAACAGTCTGCGATTGTTTGTCAGCGCGCGCCCGACGACGACCAGCGGTACATCGTATGGCACGGGTTTTTTGAAGCGGACGGAGAGTTCCACCGTGACCGCCCACGCGTCCGGCTCGGTGACATTGAGTGCGCGCCCGATGGTTTCGTCAAGCAGCGCAGAACAGACGCCGCCGTGCACGCGGCCGGGATAGCTTTGGTGATGCGACTGCACCGTGACCAGCGCCGCCATGGTGCCGTCTTCAAGTTCGTAAAACTCCGTGTGCAGCCCGGAAGCGTTGTTTACCCCGCAGACAAAACAGCCTTTTGCGGCATTGTGCTTTTTAACGACCCGAAGTTTCATTTTTCATCCTCCTGCGGCGCCGCTTCTTTTGTCCGGCGCCCGTTTAGCAAAGACTATAGCAAACCATGCTTTGATTGGCAAGCGTCGCAGCGTCGTTTCAGACAGAGCAGCCGGTGTTTTTTTATGCAGTTTCTGTGTTTTTTCCGCCCGGGAAGTTGTTTTCAGCGTCCGTTTATGGTACACTCCGAAATAAACTTTTATGGATGGGAGCGAATTTTTATGCATGCAATTGTAACCGTGATCGGCCGCGACCGGGTCGGCATTATCGCGGGAATCTGCGTTGCTCTCGCAAAAATCAACGTCAATGTGCTGGACATTTCGCAGACGATTCTCGGCGGCATGTTCACCATGATCATGCTTGTGGACATCGGTGAATCCAGCGTGCCGTTTTCCGAGATCGACGCTGCGCTCGAAGGCGAAGCGGAGCGGCTCGGCGTGACCGTGCGCATTCAGCGGGAAGAAATCTTCAACGCGATGCATCGCATATAAGGAGGCGCGCTCATGCTCAACCGGCGGGAAATATTTGAAACCCAGCATATGATCGACAACGAGCATCTCGACATCCGCACCGTTACGATGGGGATTTCGCTGCTCGACTGCGCGCACAGCGACCCGGCCGTCGCCGTCCGGAAAATTTACGAGAAAATCACGCGCTGCGCTGAGCGGCTTGTCCCGGTAGCGTGCGATATCGAGCGCGAGATGGGCATCCCCATCGTCAACAAGCGCATTTCCGTCACGCCCATGGCGCTGGTGGCCGGCGCGAGCGAAGCGGACGATTACGCGCCGTTTGCCGAGGCGATGGACCGCGCGGCGAAGGAATGCGGCGTGGACTTCATCGGCGGTTTTTCGGCGCTGGTGCAGAAGGGGTTCACGGCGGGGGACCGGCGGCTCATCGCAGCCATCCCGGAAGCGCTGGCCTGCACGCAGTACGTTTGTTCCTCCGTCAATGTGGCGTCCACGCGCGCGGGGATCAACATGGACGCGGTCCGGCTCATGGGTGAAACGGTTGTTGAGACGGCGAAGCGCACCGCTGCGGAGCAGGGGCTCGGTTGCGCTAAGCTGGTCGTGTTTTGCAACGCCGTGGAGGACAACCCCTTTATGGCGGGCGCATTCCATGGAACGGGCGAAGCGGAGTGTGTCATCAATGTCGGCGTGTCCGGCCCAGGGGTCGTGTACCATGCACTCAAGGAAGTGCGCGGTGCGCCGATCGACGTGGTTGCCGAAACGATCAAGCGCACCGCCTTCAAGGTGACGCGCATGGGGCAGCTGATCGCGCGGGAAGCGTCTGCGCGGCTGGACGTGCCGTTCGGCATCGTCGACCTCAGTTTAGCGCCCACGCCGGAGCAGGGCGACAGCGTCGCGCGCATCCTCGAAGAGATGGGTTTGGAACGCTGCGGCACGCATGGAACGACCGCCGCGCTTGCGCTGCTCAACGACGCGGTGAAGAAAGGCGGCGTGATGGCCTCCTCGCAGGTCGGCGGACTTTCCGGCGCGTTTATTCCGGTTTCCGAGGACGAGGGGATGATCGCCGCGGCACGCGCGGGCACGCTGACGCTCGACAAGCTGGAGGCGATGACCTGCGTCTGTTCGGTCGGACTGGATATGATCGCCGTGCCGGGCGACACGCCTGCCGAAACGATCTCCGCCATCATCGCGGACGAGGCGGCCATCGGCATGATCAACAACAAGACCACGGCGGTGCGCATCATTCCCGCACAGGGCAGGGTCGTGGGCGACACGCTCGAGCTGGGCGGACTGCTTGGCAGCGCGCCGGTGATGCCCGTGCACACCGAGTCGAGCGCGGACTTCGTCCGCCGCGGCGGGCGCATCCCCGCGCCGCTCAACAGCCTGAAAAACTGAATAGAACCAGCACAGCAGCCCGCTTTTCGGCGGGCTGCTTGTTGTATCCGGGAAAGATGGAACGTCTTGTGAAAACGAGAAAAATTACTGCTGGAACGTGTTATACTAGTTGGCAGACGGCCACTGCCGCCTTGGGGGACGAAGAATGAACAAAAAGAAGATTGCAATCGGGATTTTACTAATTGTGGCCATGCCGCTGATCCTTTTTAATGTCGTTGACTCGCTGAAGGGGTATGTTCCGCTTACTAAATCTTATCAGAAGCACCCATATGAGTTTGAAGAAGCGTTCAACGAGCAGATGGCGGAATACGGCATGTCCATTGATATCGACAGTGTGCACTTTACATACGGAAGTGGGAATCCGTATAAAACCGTTCCCGTGCAATGTGAGGACGGAAGCGAGATATCCTGCACATACTATCCGACCAGCGAACGACGGAAGTCATTGATTATGGGAATTGAATTTGAGCAATGTTTGACCGGCGAAGAAGGCGAAACGATCTACATGGAACCATTGCTGGAGTTTTTACTACAGGAGTTTGAAACGCCCGCTGCCGAGGATAAGGATAGCACATATGATTCGCTAGAATCGCTTACATACAACGAGGCGGTTCAACGTTGCAGGAATTTTGTGGCTGGCGGCGAGCAGGAAACGAATTTTTTTGTAACTCCTTATGAGAACAAAGGCGCTTCGTTTATGCTTGCACACGTGACGGGGGACGAGGACATATACATCTTAGGATTGCATGCCTTAGGCGCAAACAGAGGTTACTCTGGCTGAGGCTCATGCGGGAGTATATCCGAAGTCTGAGAAGGTTTAGTGGCTTCTCAGACTTTTTATTTGGAGAGGGTTGCACTGTTTGCACAAACATATTTTGCCGCCGTGCCGCTAATCGCCGTGGTCGATATACTTATCGTCGTAGATGTCCAGTGAAACACCGTTGATCCTGACGGTTCGTTCGTCAAGCCACTTCACAGCGGCTTCCTGAATATTGTCTTTTGCATAGATTGTTTTCTTTATGAGGATACCGGAGCCTTGCACCTGCGCAACAACAGTCCATGGCGTGGTTGCTCCGGCTTCAGAGAGATAAACGGATATCGTATGTTTCCCGTCGCCGGACGTGTATTCCCCAAGCGGCGTATTGACGATTGGCGAAACGCGGTCAAAAAACGCGAAAATGCAAACAATGCCAAGGACGATTGCGCTCATAGCCGAGAAGATCGTAATTAGAAGTATCTTTATTAACCGTTTCGGCTTTTTCATTCCCCGTGTTCCTCCATATACAGATCGTAACCGTATTGTATCATAATTGCGCAGCGTGTTTGCATGGGGGAGGGGATTCCCGTATATCCGACAAAATCCGCCGTAAATCCACTGCCGGAGGATGTTATAATAGTTGGCAGACGGCCACTGCCGCCTTGGGGGACGAAGAATGAACAAAAAGAAGGTTGCAATCGGGATTTTACTGCTTGCGGCGGCACCGATCATACTCTATTGGGTTACGAGCTATTTTGAAGGGTATCTTCCGCGCACGAAATCCTACGAAAAATATCCATGCGAATTTGAGGAAGCGTTCAACGAGCAGATGGCGGAATACGGCATGTCCATCGATATCGACAGCGTACCTTTCAACGATGAAGGAAATTACGCTTATAAAACGATACCCATACAGTGCGAAGACCAAAGCGAGATTTACTGCACTTACTATCCGGTCAGCGGGAATGATGAATCGCTGATTATGTGGATTGAGTTTAAACAGCAGACAACGGGCGCAGCAGGGGAAGCGATTTATATTGAGCCGTTGCTTGCGTTTTTACTACAGGAGTTTGAAACGCCTGTGGCGGAAGACCGGGATAACACGCGTGATCCTTATTCTGCTGTTACCTATAACGAAGCGGTTCGGTATTGCCGGGACTTTTTAGTAAGCAGCGAAGAGAAAACACATTTTGACGTCTCTGCATACAAAGGGGATTATGCCAGATTTATTATGAAGCATACCACTGGCGATCAAACCTCTTATATTTTGCAATTGGCAGTCCTGCCGGGGTTTAGCGCTTCATAAACACGTCTGGAACCAATTTGGATAACCTTGCATGCAAATTCAAAAAGTACAGAGATTTTTCTAAACAGGTATTTTGCCACAAGGTTATAATGATTCTGGAAGCTACTTCTCTCTATTATAATCATAAGTAAAATATTCCTTGCGATATGCTTCTTCGCCGGCAGTATGGCGGGTTGCGGTCGCTGCGCCGCGCCGCTAATAGCCGGGGTCTGTGTATTTGCCGTCGAAGATATCGAGCGTGACGCCGTTGATGCGCACCGTGCGTTCGTCGATCCA
>DAOTGE010000042.1:0-22743 GCA_035446965.1 Eubacteriales bacterium | reverse complement strand
TTACGTCGGCCTGCACGATTGTCGGACCGTGGGTTGCGATTGTTTTCGACCCGCAGATTCTAAGAGGAGACATCATACCGTTTGTGTATGTCGGCTTGTCCATTCAGCTCTGCGCCATTTTGCTTGCCGGGCGGGCGACGCTGATTATTTCCTTCTTTCAGCTGGCGGGTGTGCTCACAGCCATTTTACTCAATCCGCAGCTGTCCGGGCAGAACTGGCCCAGTCTTTTCGCATTTATCGTTTTTACCGCGGCAATCGGCGTTTCCGCAGGCTATGCGAACCGCAAGCAGCTTGATCAGATCGAGCGCCAGCACGTCCAGTTGCTGAAAAGCGAAGCGCTGCTGCGCGACCTCTCCCTCCACGATTCTCTGACCGGTCTGTATAACAGGCGCTATATGGAAGAATCGTTTGACCGGGAGCTTGAGCGTGTACGCAGGAAGGAATCAAGCCTCGCCGTCGTTATGATCGACGTCGATTACTTTAAAGTGATCAACGATACGTATGGGCACGTCATTGGGGATTCTGTGCTTAAGTATATTGCCGATTTCCTTTCCGGGAGTGTCCGCGGCTCCGACATCGCCTGCCGCTACGGCGGAGATGAGTTTGTCCTGATCCTGCCGGAATGTTCCCGCGGGGAAGCGGCCGAACGGGCGGAATCGATGCGGACTGCCTTTTTGTCCGCCGAAGTCCGGCTGCCGGAACAAATCATTTCAAAGCCGACGCTCTCGTTCGGTGTGTCGGCGCTGCCGGAGGACGGCGCCACGCGGGAGGCGCTTATCTCCGCCGCCGACGCGGCGCTCTACGCCGCAAAGCAGGCCGGACGCAACCGCGTCGCATATTAACAGTCATTTCAGGTACAAAGCGCAGCATCCGGGAAGCCCCCGATTCCCAAAAATATGCTGTAATCCAGGCTGATTTATCCTCGCTTTAACGAGCCTTCCGTAACCAAATCACAAACACAAGCGGTGTTCCATGATACAATGCCTGTAAAGGAGGTTGAGAAAAATGGAACATACGCTTCAAAAGCTCAGACGTTTTAATCTCATCATGGGCGCGTTCCACTTTATCCAGGGCTTGATCATGTTGTTTCTGGCGACAAGCGTCATTCAGAAAATTGCAGAATTCCAGCCGACGATTACACAAAACTATCTGACCTACAATCCGGCGACCCAATCCCTTGAACAAGCGAGCAAAGCGCTGTTTGAACTGCCGTTTGGCATCCTTGTCGCCTCGTTCCTCTTTATTTCCGCGCTTGCACATGCAATCGTCTTTTTAAGCGGGGAAACATACCTGAACGAAATCCGCAGGGGAATCAACAAATTCCGCTGGTTTGAATATGCGCTCAGTTCTTCGATCATGATCGTGCTGATCAGCACGCTTTTCGGCATTTACGACATTGCGTCGCTGATCCTGATCTTTGTGCTCAACGTTTCGATGAACCTCTTCGGCCTCGTTATGGAGCAGCTGAACGAGGGGTCCGAAAAGAAAAACATACGCTGGGGACCTTTTGTCTGGGGTGCGCTCGCGGGCGTCGCGCCGTGGACCGCGATTCTTCTGTACATGTTCGGCACGGGGAATTTCGACATGGTGCCCTGGTTCGTCTGGGCGATTGTCGGAACCTATTTCGTTGCGTTCAACACGTTTCCGGTCAATATGGTGCTCCAGTACCGGCGTGTTGGAAAATGGAAGGATTACGTCTACGGCGAGCGCGTCTACATTGTGCTGAGCCTTGTGGCAAAGTCCGCTTTGGCCTGGCTCGTGCTGTTCGGCGCGATGCAGCCGTAAAAAATCCGGCATCCCTCAATCCAACTTAAAACGCACGGTTCCCCGTGCGTTTTAAATTGCTAAAAGTTTCCCGGAATCGCGCGCGGAAGCGCGGCGCCTTTGTCGAATTTAGCTGTTTTCCTGCGCTACTGCGCCATCAGGACCTTATATTCGCGCTTGATCGTCTTGAGCCGCGGCACGTCCTGCTCGCTGACCAGCGTGCAGGCGAGGCCCGCGTTCCCCGCCCGGCCCGTCCGGCCGATACGGTGCACATAATATTCCGGTTTGTCCGGCACGTCGTAGTTGACCACGAGGTCGATGTTTTCAACGTCGATCCCGCGCGCGGCAACGTCCGTTGCAATCAGCACCGGGGTCTTTCCCGTGCGGAACGCGCGCATAATGCTGTTGCGCTGGTTCTGTGAAAGGTCACCGTGCAGGCAGGCGACGTTCAGCCCCTCCGCCGTGAGTTTCTTTGTCAGCGTCTTCACCCGGCGGCGCGTGTTGCAAAAGATCAGCGTAAGCCGCGGCTGCACCTGCTGCATGAGCTGGTTGATCATAAACAGCTTGCCGCTTTCCGCGGTGTGCACGCAGAGCTGGCGCACCGTCTCGGTCGGCTCGTTGCGCTGACCTACCTCGACGGTGACCGGGTTTTTCAGATAGCTGCCTGCAACCGAGGCAATCTGCTTGCTCATGGTCGCGGAAAACAGCATCGTCTGATGCGGCGCGGTCACATACGAAAGGATGGATTTAATGTCGGGCAGAAACCCGTAATCCAGCATCTCGTCCGCTTCGTCCAAAACGACGCAGCGCACGTTTTTCAGCTTCAGCGCGTTCTGCGAAATCAAGTCCTTCACGCGGCCCGGCGTCCCTACGACAACCTGCGCGCCGGTGCGCAGCGCCTGAATCTGGATGTTGGCCGACTGACCGCCGTAAATGCTGACGGTCCGCATTTTTTTGTGCTGCGAAAGCATTTTGAATACGCCCGCGGTCTGGAGAGCAAGCTCGCGCGTCGGGCAAAGGATCAGCGCCTGCGGTTTGCGGTTTTCGGAATCGATCCGTTCGATGATCGGTATTGCGAACGCCGCCGTTTTGCCGGTGCCCGTCTGGGCGATGCCGATCATGTCTTTCCCGCCAAGCAGCGGCTCGAGGCTCTTCTGCTGAATCGGCGTGGGCGTGTGGTACCCGGCTTTGCCGAGGGTTTCCCGCATCGGTGCGGAGAGGAGTTCGTTGTAATTCATATCTTTTTCTTTCTGTTCCGTAATTCCATAAAAATAAGACCATGCCGACTATCAGGGCATCGTCTTTCAACAATTTCCCCGTCGTTTGTTCGCTATTGATACGTTGGAGCCGGAACGCTCCAAGCCGTACGGCAAGTGATGATTTCTTGCCTGGGCGTATCATCAATGCGACAGACAACGGACTATTACAAAAATAACCTATAAGCAGGATCGCTTATGTTCGAGGCATCATAATACTTTTCTAAGGTAACACAATGCGCTCTGCTTGTAAAGCAAATTAATTGTGACGTTTCCCGTGTCAGCCACGTTGTGTAAAAGACATCATTGGCTTTCTTTGTTGACTTGCTTGGTACATAAATATCATATATAATGCACAAATTAAGTCGTTTAAGGAGACGCCGTATGTCTTTTTCCATTTTCACCGATTCTTCCGCGAATCTCACAACGGAGACGCTTGCCGCCCTGAACATCCAGGTCGTTTCGCTGACCTACACGGTAAACGGCGACGAATATCTCTGCTACGACCCGGACGCCGTTTTCGACGGCGACGCGTTTTATGCCGCTCTGCGCGATCCGGGCTTCCACGTCCGCACGTCTCTGATCAATTCGTCCCGCTTTAAAACCGCTTTCGAACAGGAACTCTCGGCCGGCAGGGACGTTTTGTACCTTGCGATGTCTTCCCAGATCAGCGGCACCTACCAGGCCGCCGTCACCGCGGCGGAAGAGCTGCAGCCGGTCTATCCCGACCGCAAAACCGAAGTCCTCGATACGCGGGCTGCGTCGCTTGGCGAAGGGCTCATGGTCTGCCGTGCGGCGATGATGCGCGACGACGGTAAATCGATGGAGCAAATCGCCGCGTGGGTCCGGGAAGCAAAAACGTCCGTACGCCAGCATTTTCTGGTCGACGACCTGCAGTTCCTCAGCCGCGGCGGCAGGATCAGCGGCGCGGCGGCGTTCGTCGGCTCCATGCTTCAGATTAAACCGCTCATGAAGGGCGAAGACGGGAAAATCGTGCTCGACTGCAAAGTGCCCGGACGAAAAGCCGCCCTGCGGACGCTCGCCGATATTTTTGAGCGGACGGTGGTCGACCCGGCTTCCCAGACGGTCGGCATTGCGCACGGCGGCTGCGAAAAGGACGCGCTTGCGCTCCGGGACATGATTGCGGCGCGTCACCAGATCGAAGA
The DNA here is from genome assembly GCA_035446965.1 of Eubacteriales bacterium. Classification (GTDB taxonomy): domain Bacteria; phylum Bacillota; class Clostridia; order Christensenellales; family CAG-138; genus UBA7703. The sequence goes on along the minus strand of DAOTGE010000042.1, from coordinate 18,557 downwards.
CTTCATGGTCGTCTGCTACGAGCCGGGTACCGGCGCGCATGTCGGCCCCGGCACGGTGGCGCTGTTTTTCTACGGGCATGAAGGGAAAACGGACTCCCTGCCCGCCTCCCTGCTGCACAGGCTGGATTTGGATTCGGGCCGTCTGCGCGGGTTCGTCGCGGACAAGCTGAAATCACTCAAGGGGAAAAAATGATTGTACCGGCGGGGATGGACGGCCGTCCGCCCGGCACCGGCGCCCGGCATAAAAAGACGCGGCCCGTACAGGCCGCGTCTTTTCGTTCGCCGTGTTAAATTATTTGCGGAAACAGTCGCTGCAGTAAACCGGACGATCGCCGCGCGGTTCGAACGGAACCTTGCAGGGACGGCCGCAGCTTGAGCAGACCGCATCGTACATCTGGCGCGACCCGCTGCCGCCGCGGGAGTTCTGCTTGCGCGCGGCGCGGCACGCCTTGCAGCGCTGCGGTTCGTTGGTGAACCCTTTTTCGGCATAGAACTCCTGCTCGCTGGCAGTGAACGTAAAGGTCTGTCCGCAATCTTTGCAGACAAGAGTTTTGTCGCTAAACATCTGTAATCCTCTCTTTTTTTGCTTTCTTTAAAAAATCCACAGCGTATGGGGTTCGGTGAACGAACGCTTAACCCACGACGCAGACGTTCACGGCGCGCAGTTTACGGCTGTCGCGCGGGTCCGCTTCGATTTCAAACGTCACCTTCTGCCCTTCCGCCAGGGTTTTATAACCGTCGCCCTGAATCGACCGGAAGTGAACGAACACGTCGTCCCCGCCGTTGTCGTTGGCAATGAAGCCGTAGCCTTTTTCCGAATTGAACCATTTTACCGTACCGTAATTCACAAACGTACCTCCAGATAGTGTTTTATATTCAAAAAGCACATGCTTCAAATCACCTAACAACGATGATCTGCAGACATGTGCGGTCAAAGCGATTATTGAATACCTTCGAACTGTATCATATGAAGCGTTGGAAGTCAATAAAAATCCGGCGTGACTTTTGCGCCGTATACGCCGCGAAATGTGAATTGTTTCAGACCTGCACCATAAAATTAGGCCATTTTAAGAAAGCATGGTAAAATCAGGCAAGGCAGGTGACCCGATATGAACAATCCAACAAAAGTCGTGCTGTGCAACAGCATGATCCACATCGATATTGGAATACGGCGGTTTTCCGGAGACGAAGACTTGTATGAAAAACATCTGAAGCGGTTTTTGAACGATAGATATTTCGGCGCGATCAAAGCCTCTCTCGGCAGCGGCAACTATTTGCAGGCGGAGCGGTTTTCGCAAAAATTGAAGGTCAAATCGTATCATTTAGGCATGGTGCGTCTCGCCAAATGCTGCGATGCGCTCTGCACGGCAATCCGGCTTGGAAAGGGCACGCCGGATTTCCCGGAAGAGATGCGGGAACTCGCAATCGTGTACGGCATGATGCAGGACTGCATTCAAAAAGCCTTTTTCACGGAACCCTCCGAAAAGCAGCCGGGCTGAAATTCCCCCGCAAATTTCCTGCTCGCAGGGCAATCAAATCTGCGGGCAGCCAGCAGGATATACGCAAAACAGCCGCGCGGCGAATCCGCGCGGCTGTTTTCTGCAGAAATGCTCTTTTGCAGCGAGCCGCTTATACGCCCGCGCCGGGGTCGACGACGGAGCCGTCGATGGCGTTGACGATCATCAGGCGCTTAAACTTGCCGCCCTTCGTCCCCAGACTCGTGGATTCAAACGTTTCCGTCCCGTAAAACGCCCAGACCGGAATCATCAGCCCGCCGTCGACGGACTGGTTTTCCACAACGCGCAGCATGCCGAATTCAACCCGGCTTATCTCGATCTGCACGCTCGTTATGTCCTCGATGTGTCCCCATTCCTCGTCGAACAGGATCGGCAGCATACTGGTGCAAACGTCCGCAGCGTCAGAAAACGGCAGCAGGCTGCAGTCCTCCACCAGCGTTTCACCGACGGCGTGCGGGGACGCCCAGTCCAGCTGGCAAACGCCCTGTCCGTCGACGAACAGCGTTATGGTTTCATAGGCCCAGACCGCGTCCGGCAGTTCCTCGTCGTCCGAGTTTGTATACAGAGCGGCGCTCTCGCCCTCCGTGATGATACAGGGAACGCCCTGAATATCTCGCACGCAGCGCAGAACGTAAACGGCCTGTCCGTCGTCGTTCATCAGGTACATATCATAAATCGAAACGTCTTCCCCGAGCTTCTCAAAAAACGCTTCGGCCTGCGCCGCCGCCTGCGCGGGAGAAAGCGCCGCGTGCACGCCGCCGATCGCGGGGACCGTCTGATCGCCCGCCGAAACCGCGCACCCGCTGAACATCGTATGCAGCCCGAAATAGGCAATTCCGTCCTGCGTGGAGCGATAGCTAAGATGCGCCCATTTTTGCACGCGCAGGCGGCCGTTTCGCGTGTTTTCCAGGACGCTTGTGTTGTCCGCGTTGTTATACACATTGAAATACCGCCCGGTATCGCCGCTGATGGAAAGTTTCGTTACGCGCGCAACCACTTTGTCGGCCGTTCCGTCCAGAATGGACTCCGTCGTCAATTTTCCGTCCGAGGACACGCGGCCGGTTTCCTCCGGCGCGGTTTTCAGCATCGCGCGCAGTTCCGGCAGGCGAACCGTCTCAAAATACGTCCGTTCGTCCTGATATTCGGGGTTCGTCTCCAGATTGGTCTCGATGGAAGCGATCTGCTGCATGACCTCTGCTTTTGTCAGCGGCTGCTCGTTGTCCCACATCGCGTCCCCCTGCCAGAGCAAGGATAAAAGCGCGTCGATCTGTTCCTGCGAAAAGTCTGCCCCGCCGACCCGGACCACCGGGACGCGCGCCACGTCCGGGACCGATACGTCCGCGTTTGCAGAGAGGGTAACGAGTCCGTCCGCCGCTTCATAGGTAAACGTCTCGGGCGCATCAACGCGCCCGCGCAGCGTTTCGCCCGCCGTCTCGGGCGACTGATTCGCCGTTTCCACCATCTGCACCGTGTCCTGCCGCATCGCGTCCTTTTGCGGGTCGGCTCGTCCGCAGGCCGCGGCGAACGCCGCCATCACAAGCGCCGCGCCGCAGAAGAGGGTCCGCTTGAGAAACCGCTTTGCCGTTTCCATAAATTTCCTCCTCAATAGCCCTGCCGGCGTCCGATGACGGAGCCGTCGACGGCGTTGATGGTCAGTATTGCGTCCGGCGGCACATTGCCGGTTTCGATCAGTTCGTCCGAACCGGGGTCGAGATCGTAGAGTTCCCGCCCGAAGAACTGCCACGCGGGCACAAGGTATCCGCCAGAACAGCAGCCGGCTTCGTTGATGCGCTGATACGTCAGAACGATTTTGTCGATATAGATTTCGCCGTGTTCATACAACCCCTCGTCTTTGGCGGTATCGTCCGCGTTTTCCATCTGCCCCGCGGCAGCAATCATGCTGTGGAAAACATCCATGATCTTGTCGAATGGCAGAAGCGACGTGTTTGCAACGACGATATCCCCGATCTCCACGGGCGAACGCCACTCAAAAAATTCGACCCCGTCGTTTCCGTACACCACGCTGCAGTATTCATACGCCCATGTCCCACAGGCACGCCCGCTTTCGTCAGCCGCCTGCGTGCCGCCGTATCTCCAGCGGCAGGAAACGCCCTCGGCCGTGCGCGAACACTGCATCAGATAGGCGTAATTCTGCGCGTCCGAGACAATTCCGTCCGTAAAACCGAACTGCGCGTCGTCGGTGAGATACACGTCCGAAACCGAAAGCCCTGTGCCGTCAAGCAGGGCGTCGACGGCGTTTCTCGCTTCCGCCGGCGTAACAGTCAGACTGCCGGCCGCCTCGCCGGGCACGGCGGACTCGTCGGAAACGCGCCGCGCAGGATGTTCGCTGAAGTTCGGATGCTCGACGTACCGGACAAACCGAATCTCGGCGCAGAATTCCGGCAAATAGTATTCGCCGGATTCCGTTTCGATCAGCGCGCCGAGATCGCTGTTGTTGGCCGCGCTGAAATGTCCGGCTTCACCGCTTACGTCCACGCGCAGACGGTGCGCGATAACCTCTCCCGCCTCCCGGTTCGTAACGTCCGAATCCGCCAGCAGCGCGTCCTGCCCCATGCCGAGCGTTCCGCAGAGACGCTCAAAAAGCAGGCTGACCGTGTCCTGGGAAAAATCGGCCGGAACCACTTCCAGAATTGGAATCGCTTTCACCGCCGGAACGGCTACGTCCGCGTCGATTTGCACCGTCAGCGCGCCGTCCTCCGATGAAAACCGTTCGCTGTAACGCCGGGGCGCATCCAGTTCTTCCACTGTCACCGCGCCGTCCGCCGCCGCGGCGGAAGAAAGCAGTTGTTCCAGATCCTGCGGCAGCGCGCCGGTTTCCGCGTCCGCCGCATCCGCCGCGCACCCGCCCAGCGCGGAAACCGTAATCGCCGCCGCTCCAATCCAGAGAAAAAACCGTTTCCAACTCCTCCTGTTCCTTTTCATGCCACCGCCTCAGTATCCCTGTTCCCGGTCGATGATGGAGCCGTCGATGGCGTTGATCGTAAACCAGCTCCTTTGCGGCTGGTTGTACACGCCGTCCGCGGACGTCACCCTGCCGAAGAAGTCCCATGCGGGCACGAGAAGCCCTTCGTCGTACACGTCCACTTCCCGGATACGCGCATAGCCAAAGCGGATTTCGTCGATTTCAAACGTCATTTCGCTGTCCACGTCGGAAAAATCGTTCGCCGAAAAGAACGTGCCCTCAAACACCCGCATGATCTCGTCGAACGGCAGAACGGCAGCGTCTTCCACCGTAACGTCCCCGAGTTCGCAGGGCGCGACCCACCAAAAGCCCACGATCCCCGTGTCGTCGATATAGACCGTAATCGACTCGTACGCGCAGGACGGCAAAACCTCCTTGTCGTCCTCCGGATCGAGATACGGCTGGCAGTAGTTGCTGCAATAGGTGGTTTCCATGCCGCCAACGCTGCGCGTATAGCGCAGCCGCCAGACACAGCGCAGCGGGTTGGACACGCCGTAGCCCGCGACCGATATGCCGCGCACGCCGGAAGTCCCGTCCGCGTCAAAACTGCCGCCCCAGCACATCTGCGCGTCCACGCAGGCGGCGCCCGTTATGTCAAGCGCGCGCATCAGTTCGTCGCCGGCCGCCAGCGCCTCGTCCTGTGTCGTTTCGATGGCCGGGATGTCCGGAATATCTTCGGAGCGGATTTCGCCCGAGGACGTATCGTAGTTCGCCGCCTCCGCAAGCGCCAGTTCGCTTTGACTCATGTAAAGCCCGAATCCGGCGTAAGGCGAAACCCATTTGTCCGGCTCGCGCACATAGGTAATCACACAGTCCGCGTTGCTCCCCTGATAAATCCGCAGCGTTTCATACCCCGCGTCCGAAACCGCCATGCCCGTTAAAAGCAGGCTGTCGCCGTTCATTCTTCCGCCTTCGCAGGTTTGGGTGTTCATGTAAACCGGGTGCGTCAGAAAGCTGGTGATCGGCGCGGACTCGTCCGTCGATTTCTCCAGCACGGAGAGCAGGTATGCCCGCTCGCTCTGCATCTGCGTGTTCCATTCCCCGCTTCTGCTCCCGCCTTCCTCTTTCACAAGCGCGTCCAGCGCGTCGATCCGCATTTGAATGGTCTTTTGGTTGTCCAGTCCTTTCCGCATTTCCGAGTAGGAAAGCATCTGCCCTTTCATGAGCGCCTGGACGACCTGATCGGCACGTTCCTGCGTTAAATCGCTGCGAAGTACGCTGACAACGGACAGCTTTTCTGCATCCGGCAGATACACCTGTGCGTCGATAATAGCCTGTTTCTTCCCGGACTTGTCCGTAAAGGAAGATGTGTACCGCTCCGGGCAGCCGAGCGCTTCGCGCAGTGCGGCGCGTCCGGATTCCGCCGTTTCCCCGCCGGACGGCTGCGCCGCCGTTTCGAGCATCTGCTCCATGTCGAGCTGGAGCCCGGAAGTTTCTTCGGCTTTATTCGCGCAGCCTGTCAGCGCGCCGAAAGTCAGCGCCGTTGCTCCAATCCAAAGGAGGAATCGTTTCCAGATGCGTTTAATCTTTTTCATGCCGCCACCTCAATATCCTTTCTCGCAGTCGATCACGGAGCCGTCGACCGCGTTGAGCGAAAGAAACGGCCTCTCGAAAAGATCGATCGCCTCTTCCGAATCCTGCCGCACCTCGATGCCGTCCGGCCGGATATAACGCTGTGTGCCGTAGAAATTCCAAACGGGAACGAAAAGTCCGGTTGCAGTCGTGGTTGAATCGGAAATGCGCTGGAGCGACAATGTAATCCGGTCAATCTCAATTTCATATGTGCCGCTGCTTGCAAGGTCCGATTCGTCCGGCTCGTTGACGACGGGCAGCATGTTTTCCGCAACGGCCAGAATCGACGAAAACGGAAGGAGGTTTGCGCATTCGACCACGGTTTCGCCGACCGACAACGGAGAATTCCAGTTCATCGCAATAATGCCTTCGTCGTCAAGCCGGACGTCCAGCGTCTCATACGCCCAGCCGTATTCGTCGTCGATGCCCCCCATAACGGGGGTCACGAAGGGACTCTGCACCGCGACGCCGCCGAGCGTTCGCCGCGCGCTCACATAATAAAGGTAATCGCCCGTACCCTCTTCATAGGAATTGCGCGCCAGGCAAACGCGGTACGGTTCCATGTCGCCGATTCCCAGTGCGTCGAACAAGGCTGCAACGCGGTCCATCGCCTGTGCGGGCGTCGTCTCAAGTTCGGGAATCCGCGCTTCGTTTGTAACGTCCCGCTGCCGGAACGCGGCGAACGAAACCCGGCCGTAATCGCGATAGCTGAAATTCGCCACGCCGCACGGCGCGGACGCGACGCCGCCACTTGTCTCGCTTAACGATCCGCCCGCCGTAAACTCTGCCGGGTTACTGACAAAGAACTCTTTCGTCCATGGCTGCGCGGGCGCGTTGACCGCCGCAAACACGTCCCGCTCGCCGCCGTTGTCCGCTTCCCGCTGCGTAAACGCAACGGTTTGTATCGCGTCGCCCAGATCGTCCGCCGCGGTAATCAGGTCCGCGCTGAGCGAGGCGATTTCCGATTCGTATCCCGCGCGCCACGCGTCGTTGTCCGCATCCTGCGGCGCATAATTTCGCTCGAGGTCCAGTTGCAGCGAGTCGATCTGCGCCTGTATCGCATCCTTCGTTTTATAAAGGTTCAGGTAATCGTACATCGGCGCGTCCCCGCAAAAACATTCGTACAGCCGTTTTACCTGCTCCAGCGTGAAATCTGCGGCGGACACGCGGCAGATCGGCAGAGTGTCCGTCTGCGGGACTTCAACGTCCGCCGAAATTGCGATTGAGAGCGTTTCGCTCTGCGTTGAGAGCGCAGGCGCCTCCACGCGATACGGCACGCCGAGCGCTTCGCGCAGTGCGGCGCGGCCGGATTCCGCCGTTTCCCCGCCGGACGGCTGCGCCGCCGTTTCGAGCATCTGCTCCATGTCGAGCTGGAGCCCGGAAGTTTCTTCGGTCTTTTTTGCGCAGCCTGTCAGCGTACCGAAAACCAGCGCAACCGTCAAAACCAGAGAAATCGCTTTTTTCATTCTTGTCCGCCTCGCTTTTCGTCCAATGGAGCGGTCATTCAGCCGCTCCTTTCAAAGATAACGATACGCAGAAATCGTCATCGAGTCTTCACCAAAACATGATCGGATTGTAATTTTTATGGCGACTGCGTCAATTCGTGCCGTCCGAAACCGTAAAAATCTGCCCGCGGGTCTTTTCCAGCGTGTGAACGGCAATCTTCGGGACCGCAAACACCGAAAACAGCACGAGCGCGGCCAGCACGATATAGAGCAGATACCATTTCGTTTTACGCATCTTCATAAAACACCACCTTCGCCGTCGTTCCGCGTCCCGGCTCGCTTTCAAACGCCAAATGCGCATGGTGCAGCCGGGCGATTTCGTCCGCCAGCGCGAGCCCGAGGCCGATGCCACCCGCCTTTTTTGCGCGGGATTTATCCACCATGTAAAACGGCTGCGTAATCTTGTCCAGTTCGTCTTTTGGAATGCCCCGCCCGTGGTCCGACACAGAGATTATGCCGCCATGCGCGCAAAGCACGATTTCCCCGCCCGGTTCGGACGCTTTTCCGGCGTTGTCTACAAGGTTGATCAGAAGCGACGCGAGTAAATCCGTTTCCATGGGCAAAACGCCCATATCGCACACGACGCGCAGCGTCAGTCCCCGCCGGCGCACCTGCTCGGCGCAGGACGCGGCCACGCCGCCGAGCAGGGTTTGCACGTCCGCCGGTTTCAGCGTCAGTCCGCCATTTTGGCGCAGGACGATGAGCTGCATCATCTTCTGGGAAAGCCGCTCGACGCGTTTACACTCCGCGTCGATGGAAAGCAGCGCTTCCTCCTTTTCCTCCTCGGTCATCTTTGTGCCAAGCAGCGTCTGCGCGTTGCCCGAAATGCCGGTCATCGGCGTTTTGAGCTCGTGCGTGAGCGCGCTGATGAGCAGGGTGCGGCGGTCGGCCTCGTCGCGCAGTTCGCGCACCCGCGTCTCCACGGCCTCGGCCATGCGGTTGAAGCTGACCGCCAGGCGGCCGACTTCGTCGTCCTCCTTCACCTCGATGCGGCGGTCGTAAACACCGTTCGCGATGGACTGCGCGTTGCGGCTCAGCGTATCGATGGGCTGAAGCACCAGCCGCACCAGCACCATCAGGATTGCCCCCGCCAGCACCGCCGCGGCAAGGTTGATCAGCGCGAACTGACGCGCCATCTGCTCGATGCCGGTGTAGACGGAGGTCACGTCCCGCACCACATACAGCTGGTACTGCGTGTTTTCAATTGTTTCTGTGCTGCCCGCGATCAGATAGGAACCGCCGTTTATTTCGGCGACGACATACTGCGCCGCCTCCCCGGTGAGCGGGAGATATTCGTCCGGCGCAATCGCCGTGCAGTTGTAGATCACATCTTCATTGGAAAGTAAAATCGTGTTTGCGTCGGCAAATTTGCCGATCAGGTAGCGCGCCAGGCTCCGCCCGGCCGTGTCGCTGTACTGCGCGTCGATCTGGCCGCTCATGGCGGTCGACCAGGAAGCGGCGCGCACCTGCTGATCGGTCAGCGCGTTTTGCACCGCCAGCTCCAGATTGCTCCGTCCGCTGCGGATCAGCATGATCAGCGAGCAGGCGCTCACCGCCGCGGTCGTCAGAATCAGGGACAAAAGGGAAACTTTTACCCACAGCCGCATGCCGTCACCTCAATCTTCCAGCCGGTAGCCGAGCTTGGAAATCGTCTTGATCCGGTCGGTGAGCCCAAGCTTTTTGCGGAGCTGCGCGATATGCACGTCCACCGTGCGGGTTTCGCCCTGGAATTCAACGCCCCATACGCCGTGCAGCAGCCGTTCCCGCGAAAGGGCGATATTCTTGTTTTTCGCCAGCATCACCAGCAGGTCGTATTCCATGGGTTTGAGCGGGATTTCCTCGCCGTTTTTGCGCACGGAGCGCTCCAGCAGGTTGATGGAAAGGTCGCCGACCTCCAGCACCTGCCGCATCTTGCCCGTGCGTTCAAGCACCTTTTCAATGCGCACAAGCAGTTCGAGCACCTCAAACGGCTTTACGATGTAGTCTTCCGCGCCGTCGCGAAGCCCGCGCACCTTGCTGTCAAAGTCGTTTTTTGCCGTGAGATAAATCACGGGAACGTCCGCGTGCTTCATGTACCCCATCAGCTCAAAGCCGTCCATGCCGGGCAGCATTACGTCCAGCAGCGCCAGATCGAAATCCTCGTCGGCGGAAACGGCCTTCGCCGCCTGTGCGCCGTCCGCAAACGACGCCACCGCGTAGCCCGCGCTGGTCAGGTTTTTTACGATCACCCGATTGATGCTTTCGTCGTCCTCGACGACCAGAATCCGGTTTCGCGCCATCAAATCCCCCCCTTTGTTTCCATCATCATAGCACCGAAGTTGTAAACAGGTCTTCACCGTGATGTAAACGGATTGTAATATGACCGTCGAAAAACTTGGTTTTTGACGGTCTGAAAGCCCGCCGGACATTCCGGCGGGCTAGCCTGCCCCAAAAGTCTCCGGGATTGTTAAGGGCCGCAGCCCTTAACCTGTTTTTCCGGCTCCGCCGGTCCATCCGGCGTAACGGATCGCCCTTTAGGGCGGTTTCTCCGTGCGTTTTGCCGTCCGGGAGCCCGAAGGGCGAGAGGCAAAACGTGGTTGCCCCGTCAAAAAATTAGTTTTTTGACGGCCGCAAAAGCCCGCCGGACATTCCGGCGGGCTTTGCCGCAATCGTTTTGTTCCGCGTATATCTGCGTCAGCGGTAATCGTCGAGATTGATTGTGATGGCGAACTGTGTCATTTCATCATATTGTTCGTCGTCCCGCCAGCCTGTGTGGTTCGCATAACCCGTGTACACCGCGCCGTCGCGGAGCGAGACCAGTTCTTCCGGGCCGTCGTCATACTGCACATACATTTCCCACCAGTAAACGGTGGTCGGAATGATCGTGAGCGTCTTTGCCGCCGCCCACTGGCTCGGAGAAAGCGTGCTCTCCCAAAAATTGCAGTCATATTCCAATTTTTCGCCTGTTTCATCGTTTGTCCCGGTTGGACAGCCGACCGCAAACAGATTCTGCTGACCTTCGCCCATTTTTTCACCATCCAGCAGGAAAAAGAACGTCAGATTTCCATACGCGCGCTCCGCGCCCGTCCAGGATTCCGGAAGTGTGACATGCATATGCAGTTCCGTGTCCGTCGGCGTAAACGTAATCCCCTCCACCGCGACCGTAGCCCCTGTGAAATCCAGCTCGTGCGTATAGAAATAAGTCTCGCAGTCGCCCGAAGCGCGCTCCGCAACGGGCTGCCATTCCATCACGGTGACCGGGTGCACGCCGCCAAGCCGGACGCTTGTGCCGATGACCGCCTGCATGGTCTGCGCCGTATATGCGTCCGCATCGATCGTGACGCCGCCCAAATCGGCGTCGAGCATCTGCGACGCAGGCTGACCTTCGACATTCCCATAAAACATGCGCAGCGTCACCTCGCCGTCCACCATGCCGGTCAGCGGCTGTGTGTTCGCGAACGCCGGCATGAATTCAATGGTGAAACGCACGTCGTGATCAGACAGATATTCGTCCCAGAGTTCGTCAGCATGCGCGTTGCTCGTTACAAGCACGCCGTTTTCAAATACGCTCTGCGATTCTTCGTTTGCCAACGCGGTTAAAATTTGCTCCATCTCGTCTGTAAAACTCGGGCATATTTCACCATAAAACAAGCCGCCGTCCTCCGTTTCGAGCGTAACGACATTCTCACATTCAAAATAGTAGTAGTCACAGTCGGGACTTCCGCCCAGCGAACCGTCGTTTTCCGCAATGCGGAACGTGTCGCCGCCCGTAAACGCCTCGACAAACGGCCGCGCCGCTGCGCCCGGCATTGTGCCCGTGACAAAAACCGAACTGCCGTCATAGGCAATTTCGTCCAGCGTCATGCCGAATTCAGCCGCATACGCGTCAAACCCGTCTCCAATTTTGGTAACGACGACGCTGTTTTCCCCGGCGCTGGTGATGATTGCTTCGATGGACGGCTCCTCTTCGCGCTCCCCGCGCTCCTTTTGAAAATAGTCGCCGGCGCTGAACCAGCCGCTCACCCATTCTTCAACCGCGGCCCTTGCCTTGGGAATCGCCGTAACGGTGACTGCGGCCACAGCCACAAAGCACGCCGCGGAAACCAGTATCCGCCTTGCGGCGGGATGTTTTTTCCGTTTTGTTTCATGACGCATCGCTTTCGCGTCGTCGACCATATTTTGCATAACAGCCTCCTTGAACAATTCATGTTCCGTCATTGTCCGTCGGCTCCTTTCCATTCTGCCCGTATTCTTTCCCGGGTGCGGTACAGCCTCGCCTTGACCGCGTCCTGGCTGATGTGCAGCGTTTCCGCAATCTGCCGCACCGGCTGATCGAAGCCGTAGTACAGTACAAACGACTGGTAGGACAGCAGTGGCTCGGTTTTGACGATTTCCCAAACACCGGCGGCGTCCATCCGTTCGAGCAGCGCCTGTTCAAACGGCGCCTGCTCATCCGCGGCGGCTTCACAAAGCGGCTGTTCGTTTTCTGCCCTCCGGCTCCGGCTGCGATACCGCCCGGCCAGTTCGCCCCTGGCAATCTTGATCAGATACCGGATGGGTTCGTCTGGCCGGAGCCGCGCCGTGCGCTCGTAGAACCGCCGCCAGGTTTCCTGATAGACTTCCTCCATGTCGGGCACGCTGCGAATCCGCGCAACGATGAAGCGTTTCAGTTTCTCCGCGTTTTCGCCGTAGACCCGCTCGAAATAAGCGTCTCTCGATTCCATGCTGTTCCTCGTTTCATCAACCGGTTTGCTATGTATGCCCGCTTTGCAGGGCGTATGGTGTCAGTCCTTTTCAAAAAAAAGTGCAAAAATCCGCAAATGCCGGAAAAATATGCCGTTCTGCTGGCTTTCCGGCAGTGTTTTTGCAGTGCTTTTATAGAAAAATCCGTCTCTCTGCATTTTACACGGATCGCGCGTGCACCGCCAGAACCGCGGCAGAGGCAAATTCTTACAACTTATTTACATCCCGGCGGCGCGCCGTTCACAACGTTTCCTGTAAAATAAGTACGGGTGGTCCTGCAAGCCGCGTCAAACAGACGAACCGGCGGTACCGGACACCGGATATATATTTTCAAATTCAAAGCGGTCTGTAAAGCCGTTTTTTTCAGGAGGCGGACCCATGAAGCGCATTCTGGTCGTCGAGGACGACGAAAGCATCAATCGTCTGATCTGCATGAACCTTTCGGTCGCGGGGTACGATCCCGCGCCGGTGTACGACGGCGCGGACGCGCTAAGGCGCATCGAGCGCGGCGAACGCTTCGATCTGGCGCTGCTGGACATCATGCTGCCCGGCGTCGGCGGACTCGAACTGCTTGCCCCCGTCCGCGCGCACGGCATCCCGGTGATCTACCTGACCGCAAAAAACGACGTGGAGAGCAAGGTGCAGGGTCTGCGCGAAGGCGCGGAGGACTACATCGTGAAGCCGTTTGAAATTCTCGAACTGCTCGTGCGCATCGAAAAGGTGCTCGAGCGCTGCGGCGGACTTGAAGACGTGCTGCACGCCGGCGACGTGGAAATCCGCGTCCGCGAACGCGCCGCGTACCGCTGCGGCGAACCGGTCGCCCTCACACCGATCCTCTTCGAGCTGTTGCTGCTGCTTGCGCGCAACCGCAACATTGCGCTCTCGCGCGAAAAAATCCTCGCCGCCGTCTGGGGCAACTCGTTCCTCGGCGAGAGCCGCACGGTCGATATCCATATTTCGCAGCTCCGCAAAAAGACGGGGCTGACCATCGTTTCCGTGCCGAAAATCGGTTACCGGCTGGAGGTGGACGCATGAAAATCCGCCTGCGGCTGGCGCTCGTTTCCATCGCGCTGATTGCGCTTTCGCTCTCGGTCTGCGGGACGCTGCTGCTCAGCGCCGTGGCAAAAAGCAGCGTTTCTTCCGCCGAGGAAAACGCGCGTTCCGAACTCTCCATGCTCGAAACTTCCTATCGCAGCGTCCTGCGCGGCACTTCGGACGCAACGCTGAGCGAGACCGCGCAGCGCTCGCTTTCGCTGTATCTGTTCCGGCAGTATCTTTCGGTGGATTCGCAGTTCGTTTTAATCCGCAACGGTGAAACGCTCTTCAATAACTCCGGTTACGCCGCGGAAACGCTGCTCGGCAATGCGGAATCGGTCACGGCCGATCTGGACGGCAAAAAGCTGTTCCTCGCGGCGGACTCGTTCAGCGGGTATCAGGCCGAGGAATACCGGCTCTTCATTATCCGGGACGTAACAGACGTGTACGCTTCCGTCTCCGCCCTGGCATGGCGGTTCGCCGCAATCTGCACCGCCGCGTTCCTCGTTTCCGCGGCGGTGGTGATGCTTTGCACGTTCCGTGCGCTGCGCCCGCTTAAACTCCTCCAGCAAAACGCCGCGCTGATTGCGGGCGGCGTGTACGACAAACGCATCGAAATCCGCGGCAAAGACGAACTTGCCGAACTTGCGGACAGTTTCAACCGGATGGCGGACGCGGTGCAGCGGCATCTCGAAGCCGTCACAGCGACCGCAGAAGAACGAAAGCTGCTGCTCGGCGCGCTCACGCACGAGCTGAAAACGCCCATGACGAGCATCATCGGCTATTCCGAGTCGCTCCAGAAAACCCGGCTTTCCAGAGCGCAGCGCGAGGAGGCCGTTTGCTACATCAACCGCGAGTGCAGCAGGCTGGAACGCCTCACGCAGAAGCTGATGCGATTAATCGCGCTCTCGGACGGCGAAGAAGCCGCTCTGGTCGTTCAGCCGGCGCGCACGCTGCTGGAAAGCGCCGCGCCCACGCTGCGCGACGCCGCCGAACGCTGCAATGCGGCGTTAACCCTCTTTGACGGCGGCGCATCCTACGCGATGGACGCCGATCTCATGGCAAGCGTATTGATCAACCTTGTCGACAACGCCTGCGCCGCGGGCGCGAAGCACGTGTCTCTCGAAGCGCTCCCAAACCGCATTGTGGTAACGGACGACGGATGCGGCATCAGCCCGGAGATCGCCGGTCTGGTGACCCAGCCGTTTTTCCGCGCGGACAAAGCGCGCAGCCGCAGCACGGGGCACGCCGGGCTCGGCCTTACGCTGGTTTCAAAAATTGCGCAGCTGCACCGCGCAAATCTCACAATCGAAAGCGCCAAAGGCGGCGGTACGAAGATTACGTTCCGGTTCCCGGACGAACCGCAAAAGAACGGCGCTTCGTAAAAAGCGTTACATCTCTTTTACGTTTTTCTGCGGACTTGTTTACACGCGCTGCGGTATGCTGACCCCGCAAACCGAAAGGAGGTTGGCTCATAAAATGAAACGAATTTTAGCGATTTGTGCCGCGGCGGCGCTCCTGCTGGCGGCGGCCGGCTGTCAGAAGCAGACCGGCACGGCGTACGAAATGCCGACGGACGTGGAGCGGCTGTATGCCACGACCACGCAGCTGGAGCCGGAAAAAACCACCGTCGATTACGAGCTGCCGGACGGCAGCTATGTATGGGACACGACCAGCGACGACGGCTGTCTGACCATCCATGCCGACGCGGACGTGATCGTGCCGGACACGGCGCTTTTCATGGCGCATGCGTCGAACGGTGGCTTTACGCAGGAGCAGGTCACCGGCATATTCAACTATCTCTTCGCAGGGCGGACGGTCACGGCGTCGGTCGGGCAAAACGTGCAGACCAAAGACGAAATACAAACGCAGCTGGAGCGGATGTATCAGGCGCTGAAAGACGGAACCTACGCTGACTGCGGCTTCACCAAAGCGGAATACGAAGAGGCCGTCGCGCAGTACGAACAGGCATATGAAACAGCGCCGGAAACGGACAGCGCCGAACCGGTTGAAACGGACGGCACGCTGTACACCGTTTCGGACGGCGAATACGGCGACTATCAGGAACTCCGGGCGCAGTCGGATACGCTGGACACGCTGGTCGTTTCCTCCTATCCGGCCGATAACCGCATGCAGCTGGCCAGCAGTTGCAACTACGAGCGCTATGAAGCGCCCGCATACAGCATGCTGGACGCCGTTTCGTTTCAGGCGGGCGACGCGCTGCCGCAGGACGCGCAGGGAAAGCTTTCGCGCACCTACGACGACGCAAAGAACCTGAGCGACGGTCTGCTTGCCGCCGCGGACACGGACGTTTCCCTGCTCGCAGCCTATGTTGTCGGCGACCGGCAAGCGGGCGATACGGACGGCGTTGTGAGCGATGCAAAGCATTTCGCATATGAGTTCGTGTACACGCGCACCGTCGGCGGCGTTGCGGTTGCAACGGACGCATGGGCGTATGAACAGATCAAAGTCATCGTGGACGACGAAGGCGTCGCGCTGTTTCACTGGAGCACGCCCGTCGCCGTTGACAACGACGCGGCAGAATGCGCCACGCTGCTTACCTTTGAGCAGGCGCAGGAAATCTTTGAAAGCACGGCGCCGATCGCGTACGGCGCGCAGACCGCCTCGGCCAACCCGAATCTCGACCGCGTGGAGATCGACGCTGCCGTTACGCGGGTGGAACTCTGCCTGCTGTACGTCAAGGACCAGAATACCGAAAGCAAGACCGGCCTGCTGGTCCCGGCCTGGGTGTTTTACGGCGATATCGTCTCGCAGTCCTTCTGGAACGACGGCACGTCCTACAGCCCCAACCACCGGCAGGGCATGAGCGGCGCGAGCGGCTGCGGCTATTTTTCCGGCCCTTCCATCGTGTTTGCAGTCAGCGCCGCCGACGGCAGCGTGATCGATACGGCGCTTGGGTATTGATTAAAAAACGAAAAAAGATTTTAAGGGTTAAAGCTTCTGACAAAGTCCGCCAGCTTTTCTGACGGACTTTCAGTTTGTCGGCAAAGTCTTTATCAACTCCGAATACGATAATTGCAACTAGAATTTATACTATTATGTTTTTCAGTATATAGTCTGGCAATTCATGCCATAAACGTATGTTGACCGCCATACATCTTTCTTGTCAAGTTATTTTTTCCTTGATATTGGTCAATCATCAAACAGCTTCTCCGATTACCAATGCGAACTGTCTGCACTTATTACACATTTCCACACTTTTCCTTCTTTATTGGGTTCCCATTCAGTTATCCTTCTCTCTTCATTAAATAAAATTCTTGTAATATATCCGAATAGACAGTATAATTTTTATATATTATTTTGAATTTCAGATTGGAGGACAGCTCATTGCGTAAGAATGTGGAAGAAACATATACCTTAACAATTTATGAACTAGACCCCCAAACGACACTTGAAGAATACAAGGAAATTCTTGAGACACGTATCTCCACACAAAAGGATAAAGAGTACAGAGACAGTGAAATAATTCCTTATAATGAAGACGTTAGATTGTCCTATTTTTCGTATGTCAAGTGCACTGAAAAACATGACATTACTTGGCATAGAAAATGGAAAGATTTATTTTCAGTAGACAAAGCTTTGAGAGTTGATAGTCTCACCGGGCATGGAATAATAATCATAAACGATATTCGACACAATAAATTATTTGCGTTGGTTTTTGGCCGATCTTACCATCTTTTGAAAGAGTTTTATATTCGGGATTTCGGCATAAAAATGGCAACACGCTTGTTTGACGGAAAGGCCGTTGGTTCGATTTCTGCAAAATATTTCTCGGTTATCAAGAATAAACAGATCATTGATTACAAAGACGACTATACTTTGCAGTCCGATGAGGGACAGGCTGTTGATTACCTAAATGCACGAATTGTTGAAGACTACGAAAGACGGCCCAATCCTTCAGATCAGTATATTGATAAATTCCTTCTATATGTTCGTGCTGATGCTGCTGCTGGTTATTCTTATATAAGAATTACATTGTCAGCAGAAAGAATAACTCTGAATATTCTGCTAGATACAATTCTTTTAATACCGTTTATTGAAATATATGAAGAGCGTTTTCCTTTGCCAGCAATGTCACCTGTTCCGAAACCAATCGGGGACAAGCTAGACTTATATTTATTAGAATCACTTAAGAATGATATGCAGGATTTCTTTATTGGAATTCCATTCTTTGGCTTTGACGAAAGCGACAAATTTTCTTTTTTTGATAATATTGAAAAATATACATTATCATATGGCTCATTTTCCATTGAACATGAGGGTAACTTGGCAAAAAAAGATGTCGTTGATTTTATTAAGTCCCAAGACCAAATTGTTGACATTAAGAAAATTATTGTCACCGTTTGGATTGAAGGGCAGCAGCGACCGCCCGCAAGCATTCTAAAGTGGCTAGATGTCGAGCTTTTATATGAAGATAAAAATTACGCCCTATATAATGGAAGTTGGGTACAATTTAATGAAACATATAAAGAATATCTAAATCAAAGTGTACAAAAATACGAAAACGACTTCCTTATACCTTCCTTACCTTTTTCGTTTTCAAAACAAGAATTTGAACAGTTTAAAAAAACGCATACAGAAGAACTGCTCACTGCTTTCTGTATTGACGGTAATGGGTCCATCGATAAAGTATATAGAGAGTTTGTTTACAACTATATTTTATCCCAAAAAAGCAATTGGCTCCTTTTTGATAGAGTAATTGATGAATCTATTGAAGTTTGTGATATAAATATTGCAAACGATTCATTTGTGCACGTCAAGATCGGCGACGCAGCATCTTTTGAAATAGTCCTTCACCAATCTTTATATGGTGTTCGTTATCTGGATTCAAACCCATCTCGTTATTCCGTTATTAGAAATAAAAATAATGAATTGTTAACGCATGCTTCTAAGGCGGTTGTTATTTATCTTTCTACTGGAACAAGTTTTACAAAGATTTCAGCCATGAAATCTTTAAAATGTAAAATGGCTTTTATTGATTGGGTAGTCTTTATGACAGAACACGATATGAAGCCCTTAATTATTCAAGCCTTTTTCACGTCGGAAAATAAACAAGAAAAAGTTTTGTGGGATCGACTTGAATCGCTAGAAGTAGCTTTAGATTAATGCAAGCTCTCCCTCGCAAGCGGGGGAGAGCTTTTCCTTTCTGGCGTCCCCGGCGCGATTCGAACGCGCGGCCTTTCGCTTAGGAGGCGAACGCTC
>DAOTGE010000041.1:0-24083 GCA_035446965.1 Eubacteriales bacterium | reverse complement strand
ATTTCGTCCTCCGAGAGGTTTTCTCCCTCCAGCAGGAGCTGCGTGTCGAATTTATATTCCAGCATGTCGGTTCTCCTTTATCGCTCTGCCGCGAAAAGTTTTTTGCGGCGCTCTTTGAACAGGATAGCACGCGCATAGCCGGCGCGCAAGCAAAATCCATGTTTGCGCTCAACTGTCTCAGCCGTTCAAAAGCGTAAGCACAAACCCTCGTCCGGTTTCTTTCTTTTTTGGATTTCCGTCGAAAAGCAGCGTTCCGGATGCGATAAGCGCCTTCACGCGGGATGACGACAAACCGAGTTTCTGCGCAATTATTTTCACGGCGGGAACGGGCAGGTCGGCTTGCGCGGTTACGGTAATCTGTGCCTCGCCGCCATGCGGCATGGTTTCGCCGAGAACGTGCCATACCAGAGATTCGACATCGATCACGGCGCGGTTACGCATGAGGAACGTCCGGTTGAGTGAAATCTGCATGGCGAGCGCAGCGTCGTTTTCCAGCAGCGCGGCATAGGTCGTTTCTCCGAGGGCGCTGCGATTGATTCGCTCATAAACGGCAAGGTTCCAGGTCGTTTTGCAATTTGTGCAGCGGCAAATCAGCCATACGTCCAGCCGTTTTCCGTTTGCGTTGACGCGGAAGGCACCGCTGTTTTCAAACAGTTCGCCGCCGCAGCGGGTACATTTTTTTATGGTAACAGGGAAGGGCGTCCAGAGCGACCTCCCAATGAAGTTGAAGCATACGAATTCCTTTCGTGGTACCTGTGTAGCTGGCCGCGAAAGGAAACAGACCGCCGCAGAGCGCAGCGCCCGGACGAACGGAAAGAGCCCGCAGAAGATACCTTCTGCGGGCATAAAATGCTCCCGTATCGATACCGACCGATTCCAAATCGCGGTTGCCGAACAGGCCGGAACATGGGTTCCGGCTTGCCGCCGCTTACTCAATTGGAATCAGTCGTTTTCCGGCATACGTGAGAGCCTTTCTTTACTGATGAGATTAGTATAGCGTGACGCGATCGTAATATCAAGCGAAATCCCCGGCAGATTCCTGTCGGGGATTTTGTAACTGAACAATATGCTAGAACTGATATGGGTTGAATCCGTTGACAGCGAGCACGAACCATGCCGTCGGCGCGATATGCGAATCTGTGGAATAGACCCAGGGTTCGCCGGTGAAGAGTTCAAATCCGGTGGAAAGGTCGTCTACAGTGGCGGCGGGGAACGAGCCGTCTTCCAATTGCAGGCCGCAAAGTGCGTCGAGTGCTGCGATCGCCTGCGAACTTGCACCGCGCAGCCGGAACATCAGCGCGGTGTAAGCCGTACCCTCGGCCCACCAGCCGCCGTTTTCGTTTGCTTCGCAGAAGGGATATCCTCCGTTTTCCACACGCATTGCCGCGGCGCGTTCGAGACAGGCTTCGTATGGTGTGAACGCATCCCGGAGGGCGAGCGCGCTCCAAACCTGCGCATCAAGGACGATGTTGCCTGTGCTGGGCGTTTCGCCGTCGTCCAGCGTGCCGGTGTAAAAAACACCATCGTCTTTGTCGTACATGGATGCGATAAACGCCAGCGCGCTTTGAGCGGCTTGCTTGTAGCGCGTTTCCCCAGTGAGCGCGGCCAGGCGTGAAAAGGCGGCGTAGGCGTCGATATTGTGCTCGATGGATTTATAGGTGAACGGGTAGACGGTGGTCCCGCCTTCAGGCCAGCCGTCGTAACCCGCGGTAAAGCCGACTCCGCCGTCCGAGCAGTTGTCGATGACCCAGTCCATAAGCGTCTGCGCCGTCGCGCGGTAAATATCGCTGCCATAGAGTACGTCGTACTGCAGCAGCGCAAGTGCCACATAACTGGTATTTCCAACGTTGCAGCCGACCTGATAGCGATCTTCATACCAGGTGCCGGTGTCGCCAATTTCCGGATCATACCAGCCGGGCAGGCGCGCACCGCTTTCCCAGCCGGGCAGCGCCTGCATGTTCCCTGCGGCATAGGCGTTCCGCACGCGGCCGGGTTCGTAACGGTCGTTTTCAACGGCGTAGACAAAGGCGTCGAGGATGCGCGCCGCTTCCGTCTGCATGCCTTCAGAGAGAAAGGCCATTGCCGCAAGTGCGTTATCATAGGAAAAAGCGGCGTTTTTGATATAGATGTTGTCCGTGTCGTAGGAGCGCAGCAGCGTCGGCGCACAGGCGGCGCTTGCGATCGTTCCGGTAAAGCGGATTTCGTCAAGATAGAATATGTTTTCCGCAGCCCCGCTTTTTCCGCCGCTGCAGACGAACCCGAATCCGCAGCAGATGCTGCTCAAATCGAGCCCGCCGAGCGGAATGACATACTCGGTCCACTCGTTCGTGAGCTGAATAAAGCCGAGCGACTGTTTCTTTGCGCTGTCGGGATAGTCGACCAAGCGGGTGCCCCATTCGCCGTCGTAGCCGAACCCCGCTGTGAAGAACTCAACGATTTCACCGCCGGTTTCGCCCTTCGCATAAAAGCGCAGCTCTTCCGCGCCTGTCAGATCGAGCCCCTGACCCGGCAGGGAACCGTCGTTGAGCAGCGGCGTGATTTCGCCCGCCGGGAGATAGCCGTTGAGAAACATCCAACCACCCCAGTCGGTTCCGGACGTATCGATCTGACAGCGGATGCAGCTGTCCCCGGCGAAGGGGTCCTGCGTCCAGTTTTCATCCATGTTTTTTACAAGCGAGCGATCGTTCCCGTAAATCAGCGCCTTTTGCGTGAAGTTGTTCTGCGTGAGCGCGAAATCCCGGTAGACGTAAACTTGCTGTGCATAACTTTCCAGCAGAGATTGCAGATGATCGAGCGCCGCGTCTTTTTCATTGTTGTACACAGTATAGTCCGGCTCGGGCTCCGGTGTAACAACCGGAGTTTCGGCAGGCGCTGGAGACGCTGTGGCGATTGGTTCGGCCGTATCCGCTCTCTCCACGGGAACGGCCGCGTCCGAGCAGCCGCAGAGCGCTCCAATGAGCAAAAACGCCGTCAGTAAGCAAACAAAATGTTTCATAGCAAGCCCTTCCTTTCGAATGCGGGCACAATACCCGGCCTCTGACTTTAGTATAAGAAACGAAGGACGCGCATTGGTAAGCAAATTGCACACCGGCGGAAATTTCCGGGAAGCCGCTCAAAGCGGCGTCCAACAGGACACTTTATTGTTGTGTTTACAGCCACAGTCGGTTATGATGGAAGAAGGGTATGCCCGCCTTAGAAACGATCGGATTGCGTGAAAAAAGGAGGAATATTTCTGGATGAGATTACGCTGAGTATAATTGTTTTTGCCTGTGTTGCGGCGTTTGTCGGCGCAGTGTTTTTTATCAAGGCTGCACGCGACAGGCGGCAAAAAGAGACGCTGCGGCAATACTGCGAAACGAACGGGTTCCAACTGCGCTTTTGGGAGGAAGGCAGCGAAAAGGGATATTCGATTCAGTCGGAGGACTGGGGTTTACGTGCCTGTATGCGCGCGCTGACCAGCGGTGCGGAGACAAGCGGCTCCAGATGGGAGCAGGAAACGGAGTGGGTCTGCGATCAGGCGGACGAGAGCCGTCCGGCATTCGCGCTGTTTTGTTCGAAGGCACAGGGCGGTTTTGAAACGATGCCCGAGTGGGTACGCTCCTCCGCAATTGCGAAGATGAGGCGAACATTCCCCGGTGCGCTGGATTTTTCCAGCGTGCGCACCGCGTTTTGCGAGCGAGGAATGACTTGCATCGCTTTTGAAAACAAGGAAAAAAGCGCACAGAGTCTCATTGAACGGATTCGTCCGGCCATTGGCGGTTGGAGCGGTGGCGCGCCGGTCTGCATTGAGTGTGCGGCCGGGCGTGTGAAAATCCGTGTTCATGGTTGCTATTTGGAGGAGCCCGATCAAATCGATGCGCTTGTGCATCTGGGCAAAGCATTGACGGAGTATTGATGGCGCACAACTGTATCAACATGTCTGCCGGCGAAAAAAAGCCCGAAGCTTTATAAAGCTTCGGGCTTTTAGATGCAGGCAGGGTTATTCTGTGCCTTCGGAAGCGGGCGTTATAAGGCGAATGCCGCGCCGCGCGATGGCGTCCATGTATGACTCCGGCAGAGGCTGATCGGTCACTACCGCACTGAGGTCGTCGAAGCCGCAGAATGTCAAAAGCGCGTCGTGCCCGAACTTTGTGTGGTCTGCCATGAGCACGAGATTTTTATTTTGTCTTGCGACGGTTTGTTTGACTTCGACCTCAAAATAAGTCGTGTTGGTCAGCCCGCGTTCGAGTGTGACGCCGGTAGACGCTAGGAATACGAGATTGATCGCCATTTTGGAAAGCTCGTCCAGCGTGTTTGCGCCGACGAACGACGACGTGACGTAGTTGTACATGCCGCCAAGCGCGATGACATGCAGGGAAGGGTATTTCGCCGCTTCGTAGAGCGCCATAAGGCTGTGCGTAATGACGGTTACGTTTTGTTTCTCCGCAAGATAAGGCAAAATGCGCAATGTTGTGGAACCGGAGTCCAGAAAGATGCTCGTATTGTCCTGCACAAGCGTTGCCGCAAGCCTTCCGATGATCTGCTTAGCGTCGTCGTTGCGCATGGAACGCTCGGAAATCGGGATGACGGCCGGCGGACGGATGCCCGCGGAAACGCCGCCGTACACTTTTTTCAGATGACCGCGCTGAACCAAGTCGGCGATATCGCGGCGCACGGTATTCATGGAAACACTGAAGTGTTGGCAGAGTTCCTCCAGAGATGAAGAGCCGTGATCGAGCACATATTGTTCCATTTCGTTGAGTCGGTCCAGTCGCACGGGTCGGTCCTTTCTTTATGTCGTTCGCTTTGCAAAACAATGCTGCGCGGACTGCAATACGGCTATTATAACAGTGTTATGGGCAAATTGCACTCGATTTATTGATAAGTGCTGGAAAAATTCAGAATGCTTTACACAAAGAACTTAACCAATCGGGAAAAACGGGCGAACGGTATCGCATGTTTTCTCATAACAGATGCGGATGTTTTCCTCGTCCGGCCAGTCCCAGTATTCCGGGCGGAACAGTTCGATGGAGACCATGCTGTCATACCCAAGCTTTTTCAGCGTGGAAAGGATCCGTTTCAGGTCGATCGCGCCTTCGCCGGGCATAAGGCGGTTATTGTCCCGCGCCGCGCCGACGGGCAGGTCCTCGGAATCGTCCAGGTGCAGAATAAAGATTTTTTTTGCGTCCGCCGCTTCCAGGTCTTCGAAACGGGAACCCATAGCGTGGAAGTGGAAGCAGTCCAGCACGACGCCGACGTTTGCGCGGTCCGCGGCCTTCACGATGTCGTACGCCTGGCCGAAGGTGTTGACGGAACAGTTTGGATAACCTACGAACTCAAACGCCAGGTTCATGCCGAACGGTTCCGCATAGTCCGACATAATGTGAATGACACGGACGGTCTCTTCGCGGATTTCGGCAATCGTTTTGTCGCCTACATCGAATGTCGGTACGATGACGACGCGGCTGCAGCCGATGATCCGGCCTGCTTCACAGCAGAATTTCAGACCGTTCATGATTTCTTCAAAACCCTTTTTGTCGCGGAAATTGATGAACTCGAGCGCGTTGAACGCGAATGGCTTGATACGGTGCGCGTCGAAATATGCTTTAAGATCGCCGAGCGTGTGGCGCGTCAGGTAGTCGCGCAGTTTGTCGAGGCGGATTTCAATGAGGTCGTATCCATACTTTTCACAGGAGTCCAGGTCGGATTCCAGTGTGGAATTTTTCATGGTTGTAGCCTGGTTAAAACAGATTTTCACAGGAGATACCTCCGAATTATTTGTTGTGTTAAAGCGGGGTCGCAATCCAGCGGGGAGTGGAAAAATCAGCAGGAAAGAACTGCAAAATCAGAGGAAGAGGCAAAAGAGAAGGTACCGTTTGCAGCCGCGCCGTCCGGGCGGCTGCAAACGGTGCAGGAGGAGTATACGCCTTGTCCCCGAAGGAGAAACCGGGAACAAAAGCGCCCGTATTGGCTGCCGACACTGCACGCTCCGCCCGTAGAGCGCGCCTGCAGCCGTATCTGTAAACCTATTTTTTGCGGGCGACTTTGCGCATGTCGAATACAACGGCGATGACGATGATTGCGCCTTTGATAATCTTTTGCAGATAAGGCGAGACACCGAGGATCAGAAGGCCGTTGTTGATGACGCCGAGCACCAGGATGCCGCCGATGCAGCCGACGATCGAGCCGACGCCGCCGGTCTGCGAAACGCCGCCGACCGTTGCCGCCGCGATGCCGTCGAGTTCGTAACCTTCGCCGAGGGACGCAATGCCGGAGGCGCTGCGCGCGGTCACCATTACGCCGGCGAGCGCCGCGCAGAACGAAGACCAGGTGTAGGCCAGGACGAGCGTGCGTTCAACGTTGATGCCGGACGCGCGCGCCGCATCGATATTGCCGCCGACAGCAAACATGTTTTTACCGAATTTCGTATGGTTGAGAAGGATGTTTGCGATGATGGCCATGAGCAGGAAGATACACACGATGTTGGGCAAAAATCCGAACAGCGATCCCTGACCGATGATCGTGAAATCTTCGCGGAGCATCGGCACCGGGTATGCGTTCGTAAACAGCAGCGCAAGACCGCGGGCGATGGTCATCGAGCCCAGCGTTGCAATGAACGGGTGAATCTTTGTGTAGGCAACGAGCAGACCGTTCATCACGCCGAACGACGTGCCGACCGCGAGGCCGAACAGAACGGCGACCCAGGCGGGAATCGGCTGGAAATTTACAAGGCCGGGTATAATCAGCGTCGAATACGTCAGCTTCTGCACCAGCGAGGCGGAGAAGACGGACGAAACGGCCATGACCGAGCCGAGGGAAAGGTCGATGCCGCGCGTAATGATGCAAAATGCAACGCCCAGCGCCAGCAGGCCGCGGCTTGACTCGGAAGTCAGGATGTTTACAAAGTTTTTGCCGGTGAAGAACGCCGGCTCGGCAAAACCGAAGATTGCAATCAATACGATGAGGATCACGTACATCGCGTATTTGCTGACGAATCCCTTGGCGTCGAACCGCCGTTTCGAGATCGCGTTGGATTCCATAAATTTTACCTCCTAATTTGTCAAATCGCCTGGGATTGGGCTTCGCCGCTGTCTTCTTCGGTGTGGGTGGCGAATTCCATGATGCGTTCCTGCGTGGCGTCGCAGCGGTCGAGAATACCCGTCTGCCTGCCTTCGTGCATCACGAGAACCCGGTCGCACATGCCGAGGATTTCCGGCATTTCCGAGGAGACCATGATGATGGCCTTTCCTTCGCCGGCCATCTTGGTAATAAGAGAGTGGATTTCCGCTTTGGCGCCGACGTCGATGCCGCGGGTCGGCTCGTCCACGAACAGGATGTCCGGACCGGTCAGAAGCCAGCGCGCCACGAGCACTTTTTGCTGGTTGCCGCCGGAAAGGTCCTGAATCAGCGTATCCTTGGAAGGCGTCTTAATTTCGATGCGTTTGATGTATTCTTTTGCGTCGGCCGCGATCTTGCGGTGGCTGATCAGACCGCTCTTGCGGACATAATGTTTGAGATTGGCCACAACGATGTTGCTCGCGACGCTGGAAACGGGAATGATGCCGGTGCCGCGACGGTCCTCGGTGAGCATGGCCATATTGTGTTTGAGTGCGTCGGCCGGGCGCTTGATATCGGCGACTTTTCCCTTGATGGTGACGGTGCCGGAAGTTTTCGAGCGCAGGCCGAAGAGCGTTTCGAGCACCTCCGTGCGTCCCGCGCCGACGAGGCCCGCAAACCCGAGGATTTCGCCGCGCCGCAGATCGAAATTGATGCCGGAGAACGTATTTCCGGAAGCCAGATCGCGCACTTCCATGATCACGTCCGTAATCGGGCATTCGACTTTGGGGAACATGGCGTCCAGATCGCGTCCTACCATCAGGTGGATCAGTCTCGTGACGGTCATGTTGCTTACGAGGTCCGTGCCGACCATCTGACCGTCGCGGAAGACGGTGACGTCGTCGCAGATTTTGAAAATTTCTTCCATTTTGTGGGAAATATAAATGATGGAAACGCCCTTTGCACGCAGGTTTCGTATCATGCCGAAGAGCTGCTCCACTTCGATGCTGGTCAGCGAAGAAGTCGGTTCGTCCATAACGATGATCGAGGCATCCTGCGAAACCGCCTTTGCAATCTCCACCATCTGCATTTTGGCGACGGTGAGGTTGCCCATCTTCTCATAGGGGTCGATGTCGATGCCGAGCCCCTGCAGCGTTTCCCGCGCGAGGCGGTAGAGTTTCTTATGATCAACGAACACCTTGGCCTTCATAGGCGGCCGGCCTAAAAACAGGTTTTCCGCGACCGAGCGCTCCGTAACGGGGGAAAGCTCCTGATGAATCATGGAAATCCCGTGTCTGGAAGCGTCCAGGGGGTTCGTGATATGCACTTCCTGACCGTTGATGAGCACCGTACCCTCGTTCATCTGGTACAGACCGATCAGGCACTTCATAAGCGTCGATTTCCCGGCTCCGTTTTCCCCCATAAGCGCGTGCACCGTGCCGGGGCGCAAACGGAACGACACGTTCTTCAACGCTTGAACGCCGGGGAAGCTTTTGGATACGTCTATCATTTCGAGCACATAATCGCTCACTTCACGCGCACCTCCATTGTCCTGTATGTTTGTGATTCTTTCCGAATTGCCATAGAAAATTACCTTTTGATTCCGTGTGATGATTCGGCAATCCGGCGCCCCGGAAGCGGGCGCCGGATTGCCTTGATACTAGGTTTGGTCTGCCGACGGTTTCTTAGCTGATGAAATCGTCCACGTTGTCGATGGTGACGGGCTGGAACGGTACCCAACCGAAGAGGTCGGTCAATTCGCCCGTGGCGGCTTTGACGGCGAATTCGACGCAGGTGGAGCCCTGCGTGGCCGCATCCTGGAAGACGGTCATGGCCATCTCGCCGTTCTTGACGGATTCGCAGGCCATGTCGGTCGCGTCGATGCCGACGACCGGAATCGTGCTCAGGTCATAGCCGGCGGCCTTCATCGCTTCGACGACGCCGAGCGCCATTTCGTCGTTGTTGCAAATGACGCAGTCAAATTCCGCGCCCGTGCCGATGTACGACTGCATCATGTCCATCGCGGTCGCGCGATCCCACTCGGCAGTGTCCTCATACACCTTGTTGAGCGTAAAGCCCGCGTTTTCAAGTTCGGTCTTGACGGACTCGGTGCGCTGCTGCGTGTTCTCGAGACCCAACTGGCCCATGAAGAGGATGTAGTTGATGGGGTCGGTACGACCCGCAAAGTACTCGGCGAGGAATGCGGCCTGCATTGCGCCGGCATCCCATTCCTGCGAGCCGACGTAAGCGTATTTTCCTTCAACAAGCAGAGAATCGTCGGGGCGGCGGTTAACGAAGATGATCGGGGTGTCGCCGGCTTCCGAGATGATGGTC
The DNA here is from genome assembly GCA_035446965.1 of Eubacteriales bacterium. Taxonomy (GTDB): domain Bacteria; phylum Bacillota; class Clostridia; order Christensenellales; family CAG-138; genus UBA7703. The sequence continues at coordinate 14,714 of DAOTGE010000041.1, read as the reverse complement.
TCCGCGGTGGAGGTGTCGACCAGGTTGACGATCAGTACGTCGTAGCCTTTGGTTACGAACGTGCGGACCTGCTCCTGCTGTTTCTGGGTGTCGTTGTTGGCCTCCTGGGAGTCAACGGTGACGCCCGCGGCTTCGGCGGCTGCCAGAATGCCCTGCTCCAGCGTGCTGATGAACTGGTCGCGTGCATACAGGGATACGCCGATGGTGATCGGTTCTTCGGCGGCTGCTTCCGTCGCGGCTTCTTCCGTGGAAGCAGCTTCTTCGGTGGTAGCCTCGGTCGCGGCGGTGTCCGTCGCGGCGGTGTCCGTCGTCGAAGCGGCGCAAGCCACGATGACGAGAACGCTGGCGAGTACCATCAAAAGAGCTAACAATTTCTTCATAGTTCCTAATAACCTCCTTTTATTTTTTGAGCGCTGGCCGCTCAAATTTGAATTGCTGAAAAAGGGTGCCGCAAAACGGGACGCGGCGTGGGAAGACGAATGCGGAAACCGGACCATTTATCAAAAGACGCAAAATCCGGTATGTGTTTTTAGAAGAACAGATACTAAAAAATTCACGGTGTGCTTGGCGTACCGAAGCATATCGGGACTCGGAATGTGCGCGCTGCCTGCCGTATGCGGACACGCCGGTCCGTTTCGGGGCTTTTGGTAAATAAATGAAGAAGGTCGGGGCTGCCGGGGTTGAAAGCCGCTGATGGGCGGCGCGTCGGATTTTGATTGTTTTTTCGTTGACGTTTAAGCAATGCGAACCATTTGATTTAACGCGGTCAGTCTATCACATGCGCAACACAATGTCAACAATTAATCCATAATAATTCAATAGAGAGCCATAAGATAACATGATTATGCACAAGTTATGAGCATATTTGTATAAAATACAAAAGTTGTCCCATACGAGTACTTATGCTCAGAGCCCCGTTTTTGCGCCGATATAAGCGCGCGCCTTGCGGGCGTATTCAAACGGATTTGCCTTGGCCGGGTCCTGCTCGGCTTCCACGAGGAGCCAGCCGGTGTAGTTCGCCTCCGAAAGCAGATCGAAAACGGGAGTGAAATCAAAATTTCCGTCTCCCGGCACGGTAAAAGCGCCTTCGCGCACGGCGGTCAGGAAACTGAGGTTTTCGCTGTGGGTGCGCGCAAGGACCGGCAAGCGGACGTCCTTGAGGTGGACGTGCCCAATACGGTTGACATATTTTTTCAGCATTGCCACGGGGTCTGCGCCCGTAAAGACGAAATGGCCGGTATCATAGCAGAGGTGGACGTATTTTGCATCCGTTTCGTCCATCAGGCGCTCCGTTTCCTCCGCCGTCTGCACAACGGTGCCCATATGATGGTGAAAACACAGCCGAAAGCCTTGTTCTGCGGCGATTTTCCCTAAAACATTGAGCCCTTCGATCAGCATTTTCCATTCCGCTTCATTCATTATATACTTATGTCCGAAGATTGGCGTGGACTCCATTCCCTGCACGCTGTGGCTCTGTTCGGAAACGTTGATCGCGCCCGCACCGACGGCTTTGAGGAACCTTAGTTCCGCTTCGAATGCCTTTATGTTTTCCTCCAGCGGCTTGGTGATCAGAAACGAGCTGAACCAGCGCGACGCGATGCGCAGGCCGCGCACGTCCAGCATATGCTTGAGCACTGCGGCGTCGGCGGGGTATTTGTTGCCGATTTCTGTGCCGGCGAAACCCGCCAGCGCCATTTCGCTGACGCATTGCTGAAATGTGTTTTCCGCGCCGAGTTCCGGCATGTCGTCGTTTGTCCAGCCGATCGGAGCGATTCCGAGAAATACTTTTTTGGGATCGAGCATGATATTGTTCTTCCTTTCGCTTGTTTATCATTGACGAGTGGACAGAAATGTGTGTATAATACGGTAAAAGCTAGTTATGTAATTGGTGACTTTTGAGTAAATCTGTTCTTGTTAGTTATTATATCATTGCGAATTCGGTAATTCAATCCCCGGTTTTTCAATAAGGAGCGGAAAAGATGTATATTCGTAAGGACGCGCTTTCGGGCGGGCAAAATCCGTATCTTGCCATGGAAGGCGGCAAAGGAAAGGAAATCGGCATGGACGTGCTGCTGCTCGTGCTTGAAGCGGGCGAAACTGCGGCACTGCACGAGCCGGAAAAGGAAACGGCGCTGCTGCTCTTTTGCGGAGAAGCAGTATGGTCGGCGGACAGGACGGAAAAGCGCGTTTCCCGCGAGAGCGAATTTACGCAGGAAGCGAGCTGCCTGCATGCACCGGCGGGCGCAGAGATTACGGTCCGCGCCGTGCGGCACAGCGAAATCTACGTCCAGCGGGTGAAAAACGAGCGCAGGTTCACGCCGGTGTTTTATATGCCGGAGGATATACAGGTGCAGCGCGCAGGCGTGAGCGAATTGCAGGGAACCATGCGCAGAAATATTAAAACCATTTTCGACCTTGAAAATGCGCCGTATTCCAACATGGTGCTCGGCGAGGTGCTCAACTTCCCCGGAAAATGGTCGAGCTATCCGCCGCATTTCCATCCCCAGCCGGAAGTGTATTTCTATCGCTTTGACAAGCCGCAGGGATTCGGCGCGGGATTTGCCAACGGTGCAATCCACAAAACCACGCATAACGGGCTTCTCGTCATCCAGAGCGGGTTCCACAGCCAGGTGGCCGCGCCCGGCTACGGGCTTTGCTACGTTTGGGGCATCCGGCATCTGCCGGGCGACCCCTGGAAGAAGACGCGCATCGACGAAGAAGAGCACACGTGGATGCTCCAGCCCGGCGCGGCGTTTTTGAGCGACGCAGAGGGCTGACACAACGGCTCAATTCATCATAACACAAATTCTACTAATATAGGAAAAGCGAGCTTTGCGACAGGAGGAGAAAAAATGGAAACCGTACGCTTGACCATGGCGCAGGCGCTGGTGCGTTTTCTGGAGAATCAGTATGTCCGCTACGACGATACGGAGCACCGGTTTGTCCGCGGCATCTTTATGCTGCCTGGGCACGGAAACGTGGTTGGATTGGGGCAGGCGATCCAGCAGGAATCGCACGCGCTGGAAATCTACCACGGTAAAAACGAGCAGGGACAGGCACAGGCGGCCATGGCGTTTGCCAAGCAGATGCACCGGAAGCAGATTTTTGCCTGCACCTCTTCGGTCGGCCCCGGCGCGGCCAACATGGTTACCGCCGCGGCCAATGCGACCGCGAACAACATTCCACTTCTTCTTTTTCCCGGCGACATCTATGTTTCGCGTCAGCCGGACCCGGTGCTCCAGCAGATCGAGCAGCCCTGCGAACTGACGCTTTCCACCAACGACGCGTTTCGTCCGGTCTGCCGCTACTGGGACCGCATCGTCCGGCCCGAACAGATCATGACCGCCATGATCAGCGCCATGCGCGTGCTCACCGACCCGGCGGACACCGGCGCGGTCTGCATCGCACTGCCGCAGGACACGCAGGGCGAGGCATACGACTACCCCGTGAGCTTCTTTGAAAAACGAGTCCACCGCATCGAGCGCCGCCCGCCGGCGGACTACGCGATACAAGCTGCAGCGGAACTGATCAAAACGGCAAAGCGGCCGATTATGATCTGTGGCGGCGGCGTGCGCTACAGCGAGGCGCATGCGGAGTTCCGCGCGTTCGCCGAGGCGCACAACATCCCCTTTGGCGAAACGCAGGCGGGCAAAAGCGCGATCGAATGGTCGCACCCGCTCAATCTCGGCGGCATCGGCGTGACCGGATGCCTCATGGCGAACGAAATTGCCAAAGAGGCGGACGTGGTAATCGGCGTCGGCACGCGATACACGGACTTTACGACCGCGTCCAAATGGCTTTTCCCGGAAAACGCGCGTTTTGTCAACATCAATGTCAGCGAATTTCAGGCGTACAAGATGGACGGCGTGCGGGTAATTGCGGATGCGAAGCTGGCGCTTGACGCGCTCAGCCGTGCGCTCGGCGGCTATCGCGCCGGCTACAAGGGTGAAATCGAAGCGGTCAAGGCGCGCTGGCAGGAAGAACTCGACCGGCTTGACCAAAAGGAGATCGGCACAGGGTATGCGTCCGAGGTGAAGGACCCCAACAGCGAAAGCTGGCGGCGCTTTAAAAAGGACGTTGGCTGCGAACTGACGCAGACGCTCGCGCTGGGGATGGTCAACCGCTTCACCGCGCCGGACGCCGTCGTAATCGGCGCAAGCGGCAGTTTGCCGGGCTGCATGCAGCGCATGTGGCGGCCGCGCGTGCCCAACACCTATAACATGGAATACGGCTATTCCTGCATGGGATACGAGGTCAGCGGCGCGCTTGGCGTAAAACTCGCCATAGGGGATCAACGGGAAGTTTACGCCATGGCGGGCGACGGCAGCTTCAACATGCTGCACAGCGAGCTCATCACCTCGGTGCAGGAGGGAAAGAAGATCAACGTACTGCTCTTTGACAACGCAAGCTTCGGCTGCATCAACAATCTCCAGCTCGGACAAGGCAACGACACCATGTGCACCGAGATGCGCAGGCGCGTCCCGGGAGAGCGGATGCACCACAACGGAGACTTTATGTGCATCGACTATGCGGCCATCGCGCGTGCATACGGCTGCGTAAGCTATACGGTACGCACCGCCGCGGAACTGGAAGCGGCGCTGGAGGACAGCAAAAAACAGACCGTAAGCACATTGATCGACATCAAAGTGCTGCCCAAATCCATGACGGAAGGGTACGGCGGCTGGTGGCGCGTCGGCACCGCGGAGGTAAGCGAGCGCGAAAGCGTGCGCGCCGCAAGACAGGATTTGGACGAACACCTCGCACAGGCGAGAAAATATTAAAGGATGACTTTCCGCCCTTAACGGCGAAGGGAATAAAAAATCGATCATCAAAGCACAGAAGGAATAGAAAGGAAGTACCAAAATGAAGACCTTAAACATCGGCGTGGTCGGCGCCGGGCGCATCGGTAAGCTGCATGTCGGCAACCTGATGACGCGGGTGAAAAATGCGTCGGTTGTCGCGGTGACCGACGTCGTGGCCGAAAGCGCGAAGGCGCTTGCACAGCAGTACGGTATCCCGAAAGTGTACGGCGATTACAAGGAACTGGTAAGCGATCCGGAAATCGACGCGGTATTCGTATGTTCCTCGACGGACACGCATTCGATCATCGCTTACGAGGCGGTCATGGCCGGCAAGCACGTGTTCTGCGAAAAGCCGATCGATTTCGACCTCGGCCGGATTCAAAAGGTGATTGCGGCGGTGGAGCAGAAGGGCGTGAAATTCCAGGTTGGATTCAACCGCCGGTTCGACCGCAACTTCAAGCACGTGAAGGACGTTGTTGCAACAGGCAAAATCGGAGACCCGCATATCGTTATGGTGACCAGCCGCGACCCCGCGCCGCCGCCGATCAGCTATGTGAAGGTTTCCGGCGGTATCTTCCTCGATATGATGATTCACGACTTCGACATGGTTCGCTACCTTTCCGGCAGCGAAGTCACAGAAGTGTTCACCAACGGCGTTGTGCTCGTCGATCCTGAAATCGGCGAAGCCGGGGACGTCGACACCGCGATCGTTACGCTCAAGTTTGCCAACGGCGCAATCGGCGTGATCAACAATTCGCGCAAGGCCGTCTATGGGTACGACCAGCGCGTCGAGGTCTTCGGCAGCAAGGGCTGCGTCACCGCGGACAACGAAACGCCGAATTTGACCACGCTCTATACAGAGGACGGCGTGATGCGCGAAAAACCGCTGTACTTCTTCCTGGAACGCTATAACGACGCGTTCATCGCCGAAGAGCAGGGGTTTGTGGACGCGGTGCTCGAAGACAAACCCACGCTGGTCAACGCGACCGACGGGCTCAAGCCGGTGCTCATCGCCATTGCGGCAAAAGAATCGCTCGAAAGCGGCAAGCCGGTCAAACTGTAACGAGGGGGATAATTGCAAAGGATGGAACAGGTAAAACTCGGCATTGTCGGCCTCGGACGGCTCGGGCGCAACCACGCCCGCAACATTTGCTTCCACATTCCGAATGCACAGCTTACGGCGGTTTGCAGCGCCATCGAGACGGAACTGGACGAAGTTTCCGCCGAAATGCACCCGCAGTACCGCTACACCGACTACCGCGAGATGTTTTCCAACACCGAACTCGACGGCGTGGTGATTGCCAGCAACTCGCAGATGCACTGTGAAATGGCGGTGGAAGCGGCGAAACTGGGCGTGAAAAACGTCTATATCGAAAAACCGCTGGCAATGACCATGGACGAAGCGCGTCAAATCCGCGAGGCGGTGGCCAAAAGCGGGATCCGCGTATTTCAGGTTGGTTACAACCGCCGGTTCGACAGTTCGTACCTCGCCGCAAAAAAGAAAATCGAAGCGGGGTTCATCGGAACGCCGGTACTCGTGAAGATGATCAATCGAGACCCGGCGGCGCTCTCGGAATTCATCATCAAATTCTCGCCGACCTCGGGGGGGCTCGTGTTCGATATGCTCACGCACGACTACGACGCGGCAAGATGGTTCCTTGGTTCGGACGCGACGAGCGTCTACGGCCTTGGCGGGGTCTATGCTTACGAAGGGCTCAAGGCAGTCGGGGATATCGACAACTGCGGTATTCTCTGCCGGTTTGACAACGGCGCGATGGGCTGGTTCGAGACCACGCGCAACAGCCCTTACGGCTACCATGCGGAAGCGGAAATTTTCGGCACCGAAGGGTGCCTGCGCATCTGCACGACCCCGACGAACGACCGCGTGGTCAGCCTGGACAAAAGCGGCATTAACCAGTCTGCGCTCAAGTGGTTTTATGAGTACTGGGAGCCGACGTTCACCGCGGAGATCCAGAGCTTTGTGAACGCAGTCGCCGGCAGTTCTCCGCTCGAAGGCGCGGGGCTTGTCGACGGCTACAAAGCGGTGGAATGGGCGCTTGCGGCCAAACGCGCGGTGGACGACGAAGCGATCATAACGATATAGGCGTGCAGAAGCCGAACGAAAGAATGAAATCGACACTTGTTGGAGGAGGAATATTGTAAATGGCAAAGAAGATCAGGGTAGGCGTAGCCGGATACGGCACGATCGGACAGAGGCTGGCGGACGGCGTTGCGCTGCAGGGCGATATGGAACTGGTCGGCGTGGCGGACCTTGCGCCGACGCTGGCGATCCGCGCACTGAAGGAAAAGGGCATGCCGTACAACCTGTATCTCGTGGCCGGGGCGGACAAGGCGCAGTTCGACGCGCTGGGCATCCCGGTAAAGGGGACGTTTGACGATTTGATTCACAGCGTGGACATCATGCTGGACTCGAGTCCCGGCGGTATCGGCGCGAGGAATAAGGAGCTTTATGAAAAAGCCGGCATAAAGGCCATCTTCCAGGGCGGCGAGAAAAACACTGTTGCGGACGTGTTCTTCCACGGATACGCCAACTATGAAAAAGGCGTCGGCAAAGATTACCTGAAGCTCACAAGCTGCAACACGACCGGGCTGATCCGTTCGGTGGACTGTCTGGACCGCGCGTTCGGGCTGGAGCGCGTCGCAATTACGATCATCCGCCGTGTGGCCGATCCGGGCGATTATCACCGCGGGCTGACCAACGCGCTGCAGATCGACAAAGCGCCGAGCCATCAGGCGGTCGACCTTATGACCATCATGCCGCACGTGCAGGCGACGGGTATCCTTGTGCATACGCCGGTGACGCACGGGCATATCATTACCGTGGTGGCGCATGGAAAACAAAAGATCACCAAGCAGCAGGCACTGGAAGCGTTTCAGAAACACCCGCGCATCCGGGTCGTGTCCATCGACGAAGGGTTCCTCGGCAACGCAAGCCTGTTCAAGTATGCCCGCGACCTCGGCCATCCGCGCGGGGATATGTATGAAATCGGCCTGTGGTCGGATTCCATCGTGGAGTCGGGCGACGACATTATGTATGCCATCAATATTCCGCAGGAGAGCGTAACGATTCCGGAAACCATGGACGCCATCCGCGCGGCCTGCGAAATGCAGCTTACCCGCGGGGAAGGCACGGCCAAAACGAACGAATACCTGGGCATCGGCCTCTTCAAATAAGCAAAAACCGATTCAACGGCGTGCGGGCCGGGGCGCGCAAAGCGCGCGCCCGGCCGCGTGCGAAATGGAGGACGCGAAATGCGCTTTGGAATCCATACGCTGGACGAATACGACGTTTCCGGCAAAACCGTGCTCTGCCGCGTGGACATGAACCAGCCGGTCGACCGCGAAAAAGGGACGCTCAAAAGCGTCAACCGCATCCGTGCCTGCGCGCCGACGGTACAGGAGCTTTCCGACCGCGGGGCGAAGGTGGTGCTGCTGGCGCATCAGGGCAGCGACATCGAGTACAAAAATTTTTACACGACCGCGCCGCATGCAACGGTCCTTTCGGAATTGCTCGGACAGGACGTGCGCTTTATCGACGATGTGACCGGTCCGGCCGCTCGCGCGGCGATTGCGGCGCTGAACGACGGCGAGATCCTGTTGCTGGACAACGTGCGCTTCTGCTCGGAGGAGCAGACGCTCTTTGAAAACAAGCTGCGTTTAAGCCACGAACAGCAGGCGCAGACGCAGGTTGTAACGAAGCTTGCTCAGCTGGCGGATTATTATGTATGCGACGCGTTTGCCGCGGCACACCGCGACCAGCCGTCGCTCTGCGGGTTCGAACAGGTGCTGCCGAGCATGATGGGGCGGCTGTTCGAAAAGGAATTCTGCGTGATTTCCGGCTTGATGGAATCGCCCGAGCGGCCCTGCGTGTTCGTACTCGGCGGAGCAAAGGTGGCGGACGCGTTTTTAATGATGGAAACCGTGCTTTCCGGCGGGACGGCGGACCTTGTGCTGACCGGCGGGCTCGTGGCGAACATCCTGCTTGCGGCCAAAGGCGAGGCGATTGGGACCGGCAGCCTTGCGTTCATCGAAAAGTCCGGCTACGCGGGATTTATCGGAACATCCAAACCACTGCTGGAAAAATACGGCGAAAAGATTGTGCTTCCGCTTGACGCGGCGTTTCTGGTCGGCGGTGAACGCAGGGAAGCGGACGTGAATGCCATCCCGGCGGACGCGGGCGTGCTGGACGTCGGCAAAAAGACTGCGGCGCTGTATGCGGAAAAGATTCGCTCCGCAAAGACCGTGTTTGTCAACGGGCCGATGGGCGTGTTTGAAAAACCGGAAACGGAGCTTGGCACCAAAGAAGTCTGGCGGGCGCTCGGCGAAACGGACGCGAACACCGTGCTCGGCGGCGGCGACAGCATCACCGCGACGGAAAAATACGGCCTGATGGATAAAATGGGGTACGTTTGCACCGGCGGCGGGGCGCTGATTCGCTTTCTGACCGGCGAAGAACTGCCTGTGGTCAAGGCGCTTCGGCACGCGGCCAAAGCATTTCCCGCAGAACGGTAGGCAGGTTCTTTGTGCGATAAGGACGAACGCTATGGAGATTGAACTGGGATTCGGCACGGGCGTGCAGAAGCTGACCGTGCCGGACGAAAACCTCATCGGTGTATTGCGGCCCAACCCGGTGGAGCATGTGCTCACGGGCGAGGCTGAGGTGCGCCGCGCGCTCATGAACCCAATCGGAACGCCGAAACTGCGCGAAATCGTGAAGCCCGGCGAAACGGTCGCGATCGTTACAAGCGATATTACGCGTCCGCTGCCGAGCTACAAGGTGCTGCCCGCGCTTTTGGATGAACTTTATGCAGCGGGCGTGCAAAAAGAGGATATCACAATCGTGTTTGCGCTGGGCAGCCACCGCAAGCAAACCCCGGCGGAGCAGGCAAAACTGGTTGGCGAGCGCGCCTTTTCAGAAGTGCGGTGCGTCGACGGAGACGACTCGGACTGCGTGCACATCGGCATTACGAGCCGCGGCACGCCCGTGGACATCGTGCGCGTTGTGGCGGAAGCAGACCGGCGGATTTGCCTTGGCAACATTGAATTTCACTATTTCGCCGGATACTCCGGCGGAGCAAAGGCGATTATGCCGGGCGTAAGTACACGCGCGGCGATTCAGAGTAATCACAGCCGCATGGTCGAAGAAACCGCCTGCGCTGGCAAACTGGGCGGCAACCCCGTGCGCGAAGACATCGAGGAGGCCGCGTCGATGGTCGGCGTGGACTTCATCGTCAACGTGGTGCTCGACGAACACAAGGAAATCGTTTGCGCGGTCGCGGGGGACGTGACAAAAGCGCATCGCGAGGGCTGCCGTTATCTCGACCGGCTCTATGTAAAACCAATCTACGAAAAAGTGGATATCGTGGTGGTTTCCCAGGGCGGCGCGCCAAAGGATTTGAACCTTTACCAAACGCAGAAGGCGCTCGACAATGCCAAGCACGCGGTCAAGGACGGCGGCGTGATCGTGCTGGTGGGTTCCTGCAGGGAAGGGCTCGGCGAGCGGGTGTTCGAGGAATGGATGACGCATTCTGGGACCCCGCAAAGCATGATCGCGCGCATTCAGGCGGACTTTCAGCTCGGCGGACACAAGGCGGCGGCGATCGCCATGGTGCTCGAACATGCGGAAATCTACCTCGTTTCCGAGCTCGATCCGGCGTTTGTAAAAAGCATCTTTTTTGAGCCGTTTTCCGGCGTGCAGGCTGCGTTTGACGCGGCGCTGGCGCACTGCGGAGAAGACGCGACCGTGCTGGTCATGCCGTTCGGCGGTTCGACACTGCCGCGGATTGAATGCGGAACGTGCCGCATATAAAGTTTTACCGGTAAACCGGAGAATCATTGCCAAATAAAGGAGGATATTCTGCGATGGACGCGGAAAAAAGAAAGGAACTGGAGCGCTTTGCGCTGGAAATCCGCATCGGTATGCTCGAGGAGTTCAAGGCGCGCGGATTCGGCCACGTGGGCGGTTCGCTGAGCATTGCGGACGCGCTGTCCGTACTGTACAAAACGCAAATGCGCTTCGACCCGCAAAATCCAAGCTGGCCGGAGCGGGATAAGCTCGTCTGCTCCAAAGGGCACGCGGGTCCGGCGGTCTATGCAACGCTCGCGCTGTTGGGCTATTTTCCTTATGAATGGCTCAAAACGCTCAATCAGCCCGGCACGTTGCTGCCGAGCCACTGCGACCGGAACAAAACCCCCGGCATCGACATGACGACCGGCTCCCTCGGGCAGGGCACGAGCCTTGCCTGCGGCATGGCATTCGGCGAACGGCTGCGCGGGCGGGACACGCGTATATTTCTGATCGTCGGCGACGGCGAAGCGAACGAAGGGCAGGTTTGGGAAGCCTGCATGTTTGCCGCGGCAAAGAAACTTGGCAATCTCGTGCTGCTCATGGACGTGAACGGCAAGCAGCTCGACGGCTGCACGCAGGATATTCTGGACACGCTCGATCTGGGCGCGAAGCTGGAGGCGTTCGGGTTCGACACGGTGCGCGTGGACGGAAACGACGTCGGGGCGCTCTACGATGCGCTCGAGCGTACCAGAGCGGGCGGCGATAAGCCGTATGCGATTGTGATGAACACGATCAAGGGCAAGGGCGTTCCGGGCGTTGAAAACGCGAAGAGCAATCACAGCATGACGGCGCCGAAAGAGCAATGGGAAACCTGGCAGCAGGAACTCATTGCACAGCTGGACTGAGGGAGGCGGAGCAAATGAAGATCGTATACGACGGAAGCATGGAATCCCGCGCGTTCAAAAACGTGCTCGGGGAAACGATTTTGCAGCTGGCCGCTGAAGATCCGGACGTGATCTATCTCGACGCGGACCTCATGAGCTGCATCGGCACCTGCCAGTGGTCGATGGAGAATCCGACGCGCGGCGTGAACTGCGGCATTTCGGAAGCGAACATGATCGGCGTTGCGGGCGGCCTTGCGGCGACGGGTTTCAAGCCGATTGTGCATACGTTCGGGCCGTTTGCGTCCCGGCGCGTGTTTGACCAGGTTTTTCTTTCGGCTGGGTACGCCAAAAACGACATTACGGTAATCGGTACCGATCCGGGCGTCTGCGCCGCGTTCAACGGCGGCACGCATATGCCGTTTGAGGACATCGCGCTTTACCGCACGGTCCCGACCGCGACGATTATCGATATAACGGACGTGAATATGCTCATCAGCGTGCTGCGACAGTGCAAGGACATGCCGGGGGTCAAGTATATCCGCGTCGGCAGAAAATTTGCGGCCAAGGTGTTTGCCGACGGCGAGCAGACGCCGATCGGCCCGGCTATTCCGCTGAAAGAAGGCACGGACGCGGTCGTTTTTGCTTCCGGCATCATGGTGCACGAAGCCATGCAGGCGGCCGAACAGCTGGAAGAGGACGGCGTCAGCACGGCGGTTGTAAATATCTTCACGATTAAGCCGCTGGACATCGAAACGGTGAAAAAATATGCAAAGCAGACGGGCGTGGTCGTCGTGGCCGAAAACCACAACCGCGTCGGCGGACTCTACAGCGCGGTCTGCGAAGCGCTCGCACGCGACATGTGCGCGCGGGTGGACGTGGTCGCCGTCAACGACGAATACGGCGAAGTCGGGCCGCAGGATTATCTGCAGCAGCGTTTCGGCCTGACTGCGGAGCACATTGTGGAAACCGTAAAGGGTCTTTTGTAATCCCTTGCAGAATCAGCGAAACCCGCCGCCGGACTTTTGCTCCGGCGGCGGGTTTTTTTGCTGCGGTCCTCCGCCAAAATTGGCAGGACGCCCCTCTCGGAGCGTCCTTATGTACCGGGTCCTTGCGGCTAAAGATTTTAATGGGGGGGGGGAAGGGAGGAATGATTGCTGCGCCGCTTGGACCCCACGTCTGTAATGCTATCAGGAAAACATGAACAAGACATCAACGGATCGTAACGATTTTAAGACGAATTTTGACGATTGTGTCGGAAAATTATGATCGGCACAACATATCTGGATTGCTGAACGAATCAGCCATAATGCGTGCGCATCGTATTGCGGGCCGCCGGGCATATTCAGTTGGTTTGGCGCGGCGAAACGTCTGTTTCGGGCGGCTGATTTATTTGTACTTTTGCTGCCGGAAGGACGGAACGCCGAAGGCACAAAGGAAAGAGCGTCTGGCAGAGAAAACGGGTTTGGCGTGAGCTATCTTCACATTGTGTGCCGGGAGCACACCGATTTTGCGATTGGATGCGGTATGATAGCCGCAGGCGGAAGCAAAGGGGGAAGCGGCCGCCGGGGAACAATTTCAATCGGCTGAAAACAGCGAGGAGAGAACGATGGAAACGACATATTATCCGATATCGGGCGAACTGCTCAAAAGACTGCGGACGGAGTCGCTCGGCGAGTTTCTGGAGGAGACCGCCACGGAGCCGGTATTCCACGAATACCTCGGGCGGCTCTGCACGCAAACGGGCGATTCGCGCGGACAGGTCATTGCGCGCGCGGGAATCGACCGGACGTACGGTTATCAGCTTTTTAACGGCACGCGGAAGCCCTCGCGCGAAAAGGCGATTCAGCTTGCGTTCGGCTTCCGGTTGGACCTGGAGCAAACCCAGCAGCTTTTGCGCGCGGCTGGAAAAAATCCGCTGGAACCGCGTTTTAAGCGTGACGCGGCAATTATCTACTGCATTGTGAACCGCCTGAGTCTCGATGAAGCGGGAAAACTTTTCGGCGGGCACGGTATCGATCCGCCGATCGGCGGGGAGCACTGACGGGCCGGGGGAGCTCGCAAGCAGACCGGCTGTGTGGTATAATCAAATTTACAGGAATTCCGACGGACAGGTTGTGCCTGCCCGTTTTCCATCCGGAGGAACAAACATGGATGCAAGACCGATCGGCGTTTTCGATTCGGGCATGGGCGGGCTCACAGCGATGCGCCAGATGCTTCGGCTTTTGCCGGGTGAGGATATCGTTTATTTTGGCGACACCGGGCGCGTTCCGTACGGCGGGCGCTCGGCGGAAACCATCGTGCGGTATGCGCGACAGGACGTTGCGTTCCTGAAAAGTTATGATCTTAAGGCGATTGTGATCGCCTGCGGCACCGTGTCCGCCACCGCGCTGGGCGTGCTGCGCGGCGAAAACAATATTCCGATTCTCGGTGTGGTCGAGCCCGCTGCGGAAGCGGCGGTCAGAGCGACCAAAAACCTGCGGATTGGCGTGGTAGGAACCAAAGCGACCATCCGCACCGGCGCGTATGAAACCGCCATCAAAAAGCGTCTGCCCGGCGCGCATTTTATTGCGCAGGCGTGCCCTCTGCTTGTGCCGCTTGTGGAGGAAGGGCGCGTTTCGCGCGGGGACTGCGTGACCGAACGCGTGGTGGAGGAATATTTCGCTCCGGTCAAGGCCGAGGGCGTTGATACGGTCGTGCTCGGCTGCACGCATTACCCGCTGCTGCGGGACGTGATTTCGGACTATATGGGAAAAGGCGTTGTATTGATCGATACCGGCGAACAGGCCGCGCGCGCGCTTGCGGCGCTGCTGAGCGAAAAAGACTTGCTCAACGACTCCAAACGGGAGGGCGAGCGGCTTTATTTTGCCAGCGACAGCGCGGCGGACTTTGCGGTCACGGCGGCGCTCTTTCTCGGCGCGGATGTGACCGCGTGCGCCGAACGGGTGGACATCGAAAAATACTGATAAGCGTTCTTTTGCGCTTGCCCAGCGGTCTGCCGAGCGGCAAAACGCACAAAGCAATCGCCCTGAAGGGCGATGGTGTTGCGCCGGATGAACCGGCGCCGCCGGAAAAACGGGTTCAAGCTAACGGCGTTTAACAATACCGGAGACTTTTTGGGCAGTCTGCGCACCGGCAAAACCGGTGCTGAGGCCGTCAAAAAACTTGTTTTTTGACGGGATAACCGCTCTTTGCCTCTCGTCCTTCGGACTCCCGGGCGGC
>DAOTGE010000040.1:0-24388 GCA_035446965.1 Eubacteriales bacterium | reverse complement strand
GGGCGATCCGTTGCGCCGGATGAACCGGCGCAGCCGGAAAAACGGGTTAAGGGCTGCGGCCCTTAACAATCCCGGAGACTTTTTTGACAAGATGAGTAAAAAGGCCTGTTCAGGGCCTTTTTGCATATGCGTTTTTATTCAGCAGATTCAATTTGGCGTTTATTTCGCTTCCAGACCAGCACGGCCAGCGCCGCGCAGCCGCCCACAAGCACGAACACCGCGCCTTCGATCAGCCAGACGTTGACGCCGCTTTGCGACATCGCCACCGCGGCAAAGTCCACAAGCGCGTGCAGAAGGATTGCCAGCGGATACAAAGCGAACGATTTTTTGTTTTTCACGGCGAACCAGACCAGCACGGAGAGCGACAGATGCAGCGCCACCGCGCCGATGCGCTCCAGCGAGCCGACAAGGAACATCCATGGCGCGGTCTGCGCGAGCGTAGCCGCTGCGGAAACCGTTGTCGGGTCCGCCGTTCCCGCGTTGACCATGAGCGAATACACGAGGTTGGAAACCATGCTGAGGCTCAGCAGCAGCACCGCCTCAATTCCGCCGTGTCCCGCGCCGTACATCAGCGCGTTGGCGTCGTTCCCGCGTTTTTTGCGCAGCACGGTCATAAACGCGGCCAGCCGGCCGGTCTCCTCAAAAACGCCCGCGAACAGCCCGCCGACGGCGGCGTAAAGCCAAAGGTTGTTTTGGATACTCTGCCAGCCGCTCCATTGCATGATCAGCAGATAAGCCGCCTGTTCAAGCCCCAGCGCGAACACGGGGAATACGATGCAGCCGATCCAGAACGGCAGCCGGTCGGCGTGCAGTTTCCTGCGAAAATACAGGTAGAGTACGAGCGGGATTGCAATTCCAACGAGCGCCGATATGCCCATAAATGCAATGGACGACGCGGGGACGGTGTATGCCATGTTCAGATTCCTTTCTCTTCTGCTTTACCGAAGGTCTCCACACACCAGCTTTTTTTGCCGCAGCATGTGCAGGTCAGCTTGCGCGTCTTCGGCGTGTGCCGCGCCCAGAACACCTCCCGAAGGGCCGGGCGGAACCGCTCGCCGCATTCCGGGCAGATATAGAGCGTGTTTTTGTAGTACATCCGCATTACAATGATTCCCAGCGCTGCAACCAGCGGGATACAGGCGGCAAACGGCCACCAAATACCCGTAACGATCCAAAGTATGATCGCGCCCCACTCAAGCAGGGTCATGGGGATTGCCAGCAGCAGCATTTTTGCATGGAGCCAAGTAAGTTTCTTCTTTTCTTCCATCATTTGGTCCAGGTCCGCAATCGAGTCGAGGGAGAGAGTCCGGCGTAAAAGGACGGCTTCGCGGACGCTTTTAATCGCCTGTTTTTGCCGCTCAATTTTCTGAAGGTCGCCCTCAAGGCGGCGTTCCTGTTCGTTGAGAAGAAGCAAAAGCACCTTTTCGGGGCGTTCGCTTTTCAGAATGCCCCTGATGGAATCCAGCGACAGGCCGAGCGACTTGAGCGCACAGATCAGCCGCATCCGGGACAGGTCGTCTTCGGCGTACAGCCGCCTTCAGCCCTCGGTAAGACTCGACGGATGCAGCAGGTCCTTCGCGTCGTAAAACTGGACGGTACGGACGGATATGCCGCAGAGCCTTGCGACTTCTCCGGTCGTGTAAGCGGACATGGATTTTCACCTCCTTGGAAGACAGCATACAACATGACGCTGCGTCACAAGCAACCGGTCACGCAAGGGGATTTTTTGAAAAATTCCGAAAGTTTGCCGGCGGCGGCCCAAAGATGATTGTTTTGGATATTTTATCATGAAAAGGAGCGGAAAACAGCCATATTCCTCCGATCCGAAGCACATTATAAATAAAGAAGAAACACGCCGAAGCTGCATTTATAACGCGTAAAGCATGAAACGGGAATACCGCTGCGAACAGCACGCGCCGCATACAGTTGTATAAAATCGATGGAATTTGGCAAAATTTGCAGATATGTTGCATGATATGCACATTTTTATCATATATTTTCAATATATCGCTTGACTATTTATGCTTAATTTATTAATATATATGCAATTCTCATTTTGGAGGCGGATCCCTATGTCGGATATTAAAAAAATTGTGTTGGCTTACTCGGGCGGACTGGACACGTCCGTGATCATCCCCTGGTTAAAGGAAAACTATCCTGGCTGCGAGGTCATCGCCGTCGCCGGGAACGTCGGGCAGAACGACGAACTCGACGGGCTGGAGGAAAAGGCGCTTAAAACCGGCGCTTCCAAGCTCTATATCGAAGACCTGACGGACGAGTATGTGGACGACTACATCATCCCCGCCATGAAAGCCGGTGCGGTATACGAAGACTACCTGCTCGGCACGGCGACCGCGCGCCCGGTCATCGCAAAGAGGCTGGCCGAGATCGCGATCAAAGAAGGCGCGGACGCGATTGCACACGGCTGCACGGGCAAGGGCAACGACCAGGTGCGTTTCGAGCTGGCGATTCAGCATTTTGCGCCGGGCATGAAAGTCATCGCTCCGTGGCGCGAATGGACGATCAAATCCCGCGACGAGGAGATTGCATACGCCGAGGCGCATAACATCCCGCTGCGCGTGAGCAAGGAAACCAGCTACTCCAAGGACAAGAACCTCTGGCACCTTTCGCACGAGGGATTGGACCTGGAGGACCCGGAAAGTGAACCGCAGTATGAAAAACCGGGCTTTTTGGAGATGTGTGTTTCCCCGCTGGACGCGCCGGATGAACCGACCTATGTTGAAATTGAGTTCGTCAAAGGCGTTCCCGTTGCGGTGAACGGCGTAAAGATGAGCGCGAAGGAAATCATCTATAAGCTTAACGAAGTCGGCGGCGCAAACGGAATCGGTCTGCTGGACATCGTGGAGAACAGGCTTGTCGGCATCAAATGCCGCGGTGTGTACGAAACCCCCGGCGGAACGATCCTCTATAAGGCGCACGAAGCGCTCGAGACCATTACGCTCGACAAGCTCACCGCGCACAAGAAGCAGGAACTCGCCATCACTTATGCCGAGCTGGTGTATAACGGCCTCTGGTTCAGCCCGCTGCGCATGGCGCTGGCGGCGTTTGTGGACAAGACGCAGGAAACCGTCACCGGCAAGGTAAAGCTCAAGCTCTACAAGGGCAACATCATCAAGGCGGGACTTTCCAGCCCCTTCAGCCAGTATTCGGAGAGCATCGCAACCTTCGGCGAGAGCGACTACAACCAGAAGGATGCGGAAGGGTTCATCAACCTTTACGGCCTGCCGACAAGAGTGCAGGCACTGCTGGCGGCAAAGAAACTGTAACAAACAGCGCTCTGCGCGATAACGGGAAACAATAGCAAGGAAGCGAGACGAATGGAAAAACTCTGGGCCGGACGGACAAACGGAAACAACGCAAAACTGGCGGACGAATTCAACCGCTCGATTGCGGTGGACAGCCGCATGGTCCGGCAGGATATCGAAGGCTCGATGGCGCATGCCGCCATGCTCGGCGCGCGCGGGATTATCCCGCAGGCGAGCGCCGAGCATATCCTTGAAGGGTTACAGGGGATTCTGGACGATCTCGCTTCCGGCAAACTGTCGGTCGATCTGCTCGCGGAGGACGTGCATTCGTTCGTCGAACTGGAGCTGACACACCGCATCGGCGACGACGGCAAAAAGCTGCATACCGCGCGCAGCCGCAACGATCAGGTTGCGCTGGACGTCCGGCTGACGCTGCGGGTCGAAGCGGACGAACTCGTTTCGCTGGTCAAAGCGCTGATGCAGAGCATCGTGACCGTTGCGAAAAAGTATGCGGACGCGGTCATGCCGGGGTATACGCATGTGCAGCGCGCGCAGCCGATTACATTCGGGCACTGGATCCTTGCGTACGCGTTTATGCTGGAGCGGGACGCGGCGCGGCTCGAAAATGCAAAAGCGCTGATGAACGTCTGCCCGCTCGGCGCGGCGGCGCTGGCCGGAACGACCTATCCGGTCGACCGGGAGGCGACGGCCAAAGCGCTCGGTTTTGCGGGGGTTACGAAAAACTCGCTGGACAGCGTGTCCGACCGGGATTTCTGCATCGAGCTGGCCGCGGCGCTTTCGATCCTGATGATGCATCTGAGCCGGCTTTCGGAGGAGATCGTGCTCTTTTCGAGCTGGGAGTTCGGGTTCGTTGAACTTTCGGACGAATTCACCACGGGCTCGTCCATCATGCCGCAGAAGAAGAACTCCGATATGGCGGAGCTTGTGCGCGGCAAGACCGGGCGCGTTTACGGCGACCTGACGGCACTATTAACGCTCATGAAGGGGCTTCCGCTGGCGTATAACAAGGACCTGCAGGAAGACAAGGAAGCGATTTTCGACGCGGTCGATACCGCAAAGGTTTGCCTCAGCGTGATGGCGCCGATGCTCGAAACGATGACGGCGAACAAAGAAAAGATGCTGCGCGCCGCCGCCGAAGGATTCCTCAATGCGACGGACTGCGCGGACTATCTTGTGAAAAAAGGCATGCCGTTCCGCACGGCGTATCAGATTGTAGGCCGGCTGGTCAAGCACTGCATTGCGGGCGAAAAGACGCTCGATACGCTGCCGCTGGAGGACTACAAAACGTTTTCGGAGCTGTTTGAAGCGGACGTTTACGAGGCGGTCAACCTGACGAACTGCGTGAAGTCCCGTACTTCGTTCGGCGGGACGTCGCCGGAGTCGGTGCGGGAGCAGATCCGGTATCTGACGGGGTATTTAGGCCATGATTAAAGTTTTTATCGACGGAAAAGAGGGCACGACCGGGCTGCGCATCTTCGACCGGCTTTCGGAGCGGGACGATCTGACGCTGATTACGCTGCCGGAAAAGCGCAGGAAGGACCCGGCTCTTCGCAAAGAAGCGCTCAACGAAAGCGACGTTTCCATCCTCTGTCTGCCGGACGCGGCGGCGATCGAGGCGGTCGGGATGGTGGAGAATCCGAATACGCGCATCATCGATCCTTCCACTGCGCACCGCATCGCAGACGGCTGGGTTTACGGCCTGCCCGAGCCGTTCGACGGCGGGCATGAAGCGGTTCTTGCTTCGAAGCGTGTCGCGGTGCCGGGCTGCCATGCCAGCGGATTTATCACGCTGATTGCGCCGCTCGTGCGGGAGGGAATCCTGAAAAAGGATGCACTTTTAACCTGCACGTCTTTGACCGGCTACAGCGGCGGCGGGCACAAGATGATTGCGCAGTACGAGTCGGATTACCGGGATGTGACGCTCAAATCCCCGCGGCTCTATGCGCTTAACCAGAAGCACAAGCATCTGCCGGAGATGCGCCATTATACGGGGCTCAATGAAGAGCCCGCGTTTTTCCCGGTGGTGGCGGACTACTTCAGCGGGATGCTTACGGTGATTTCCGTGTTTCCCCGGCAGCTTGCGCCGGGCATGGGCGCGGAGGACATCCGCGGCATATACCGCGAACGCTACACAGGGCCGCTGGTGCGTTACCGGGAAAAGATGGACGAAAACGGCTATCTTTCCAGCGGGAAGCTTTCCAGCCGGGACGGCATGGATTTAAGCGTTGCGGGCAGCGAGGAACATATCACGCTGCTTGCGCGCTTCGACAACCTCGGCAAAGGCGCTTCCGGCGCGGCGATTCAGTGCATGAACATCATGATGGGTGCGGACCAGTATGCCGGGCTCATACTCGGAGAGGACTAAACGCATGAAACAAATTGAAGGCGGCGTTTGCGCCGCAAAAGGATTTTCCGCTGCGGGCGTGTACTGCGGCATCCGCAAAAATAAATCAAAAAAAGACCTCGCGCTCATTCTCAGCGAGGTTCCCGCCGCGTGTGCCTGCGTTTACACGACCAACCTCGTGCAGGGCGCGCCCATCGCGGTTACAAAAAAGAACGTGGCAAACGGGTTTGCGCAGGCGATTGTCTGCAACAGCGGCAACGCCAACACCTGCAATGCAAACGGCGTTGAGATCGCCGAAGGGATGTGCGCGCTGCTCGGCAAAACGCTTGGAATCGCGCCGGAAGACGTGGTGGTCGCCTCCACGGGCGTGATCGGCAAGCCCATGAGCATGGAGCCGTTCGAAACCGGCATTCCGCTGCTCCCGGGCGTGCTTGGTAAAAACAGCGCCGTGGCCGCGGAAGCGATCATGACCACGGACGTAAAAAAGAAAGAAATCGCCGTCGAGTTTATGATCGGCGGCGTTCCCTGCAAAATCGGCGGCATCGCCAAAGGCAGCGGCATGATTCAGCCCAACATGGCGACCATGCTTTGCTTTATCACGACCGATGTTTCCATTACGCCCGCCATGCTGCAAAAAGCGCTGAGCGCAGACGTGCCGGAGAGCTTCAACATGGTCAGCATCGACGGGGACACCTCGACCAACGATATGGTGACCGTGCTCGCCAACGGACTGGCGGGCAACGCGCAGATTGCGTCCGAAGGCGAGGCGTTCGACGCGTTCTGCGCCGCGCTGCGGAAAGTTACGCTGTATCTGGCGCGCATGATCGCTTCGGACGGCGAAGGCGCGAGCAAACTGATTACGTGCAGGCTCGGCGGCGCAAAGGACGTGCCGTCGGCCAAGAAGCTGGCCAAGTCCGTCATCAATTCGCCGCTGGTCAAGTGTGCGATGTTCGGCGCGGACGCGAACTGGGGACGCGTGCTCTGCGCGCTCGGGTATGCGGGCGTTCCGGCGGACGTTTCGAAAATCGGCGTGACGTTCGCTTCCGCCGCGGGAAGCGTCGAGGTCTGCAAAAACGGCGCGGGCGTGGACTTTTCGGAAGAGACGGCAAAAGCCGTGCTTTCCGAGCCGGAGATCGAGATTCTGATCATCATGGGCGACGGCGCTGCGAGCGCCACCGCCTACGGTTGCGATCTGACATACGATTACGTAAAGATCAACGGGGATTACCGCACATGATCATCGATATTCAAAAACGCGCGGAGGTGCTCATCCAGGCGCTTCCGTACATACAGAAATACTACGGTAAAACCGTCGTGGTCAAATACGGCGGCAGCGCCATGGAGGATGAGTCGCTCAAAAAAGCCGTCATGGGAGACGTGGTGCTGCTGACGCTCGTCGGCGTCAAGATCGTGCTTGTGCACGGCGGCGGCCCGGCGCTCAGCGCGGTGCTCAAACAGCTCGGCAAGGAGACGACGTTCGTCGACGGCCTGCGCGTGACCGATCTGGAGACCGTGGACGTGGCGCAGATGGTTCTCGCCGGCAAGGTCAACAAAGGGCTCGTCAACCTCATCCAGAATGTCGGCGGCTCTGCGGTCGGTCTTTCCGGCATGGACGGGCATCTGATCGAGGCGGAACAGCTCGACGAAAAACTCGGTTATGTCGGCAAAATCGTCGCAATCCATCCTGCACCGCTTGCCGACCTGCTGGAGAAAGGCTATATTCCGGTCGTGTCCTCGCTTGGATGCGACAAAGAAGGCAACGTTTACAACATCAACGCGGACACCGCGGCTTCGCATATCGCCGCCGCGCTGAAGGCGGAGAGCCTGATCAACCTCACGGACACCATCGGCGTGCTTGGGGACGCAAAAGACCCGTCCACGCTGATTACGCGCATCAAACTTGGCGAGATCGCCGCGCTGAAATCCGGGGGAGTAATCACCGGCGGCATGATCCCGAAGCTGGAATGCTGCGCACACGCGGTCGCGGAGGGCGCGAAGCGGGCGTTCATCATCGACGGGCGCGTGCCGCACTCCATCCTCATCGAAATGCTCACCGACGAAGGCATCGGAACCATGGTGACCGCCTGACGCGGGAAAGGAAGACCCAATGACAAACGAAGAAATCATCCGGATTACCGAAGAAAACATCCTGTCGACGTACACGCGCTTTCCTGTCGCCATTGAACGCGGCGAGGGCGCGCGCCTCTACGACTTCGGGGGAAGAGAATATATCGATTTTGCCAGCGGCATCGGCGTTTGTTCGCTCGGCTATGGCAACGAGCTCTGGGCGGAGGCCGTCGGCCGGCAGGCGAAAAAACTGCCGCATACGTCCAATCTGTTTTACACAGAACCCGCCGCGCTGCTCGCGCGCGAGCTGACGAAGCGTACCGGTATGGCGGCCGCATTTTTCGGCAATTCCGGCGCGGAGGCCAACGAGGGCGCGATCAAGCTTGCGCGGAAATATTCGTTCGACAAATACGGAGAAGGGCGCAGCACGATCGTGACGCTGAAAAATTCCTTCCACGGGCGCACGGTCACAACGCTGGCCGCGACCGGGCAGGACGTGTTCCACCACTACTTTTTCCCGTTTACGGAAGGGTTTTGCAACGCGAGCGCCAACGACCTTGAAAGCGTTGTTTCCGCCTGCGAAAGCGGCGGCGTGTGCGCCGTGATGCTGGAGCTCATCCAGGGCGAAGGCGGCGTGCTTCCGCTGGAAAAGACGTTTGTAGCGGCCGTCGCCGAGTACTGCGCGGCCAACGACCTTTTGCTGATCGTCGACGAGGTGCAGACCGGCGTCGGGCGCACGGGCACGCTGTTCTGCTTTCAGCAGTATGGTATCAAGCCGGACGTGGTTACGTTTGCAAAGGGGATTGCGGGCGGTCTGCCGTTCGGCGGTTTCCTCGTCAACGCAGCTTGCGCGGGCGTGCTGTCCGCGGGGACGCATGCGTCCACGTTCGGCGGCAACCCGATCTGCTCCGCCGGCGCACTTGCTGTTTTGAGTACGCTGACGCCGGCGTTTCTTTCAGAAGTCGCCGAAAAGGGAGAGTACCTGCGCGGCGCGATCGGAAAGATGAACCTGCCGGTCGTAACGAGCGTGCGTGGGATGGGGCTGATGACCGGCGTGGGCGTTTCGGTTTCGCATAAACAGGCGGTCGCCGCGCTCGTGCAAAACGGCCTGCTTGCGCTGACCGCGGGCAGCGACACCGTCCGGCTGATGCCGCCGCTGACGATTACGAAACAGGAAATCGACGCGGGTCTTTCAATATTGGAAAAAACGCTGGGAGGAATGTGAAAAATGGACCTCAAGGGCAAGAACTTTTTAAAACTGCTGGATTTTTCCGCGGAAGAAATCGCGGGTCTTCTCGGCCTTTCCGCCGCGTTTAAGGCGCAAAAAAAAGCCGGGACGCCGCACGACACGCTGCGCGGCAAGAATGTTGCGCTGATCTTTGAAAAGACCAGCACGCGCACGCGCTGCGCGTTTGAGGTCGCGGCGTTCGACCTCGGCATGCACACGACCTATCTCGACCCTTCCGGCTCGCAGATCGGCAAGAAAGAAAGCATTGCGGACACCGCGCGTGTGCTCGGGCGGATGTACGACGGCATCGAGTACCGCGGGTTCGGCCAGTCCATCGTCGAGGAGCTTGCGGCGTACGCGGGCGTGCCGGTTTGGAACGGCCTGACCACGGAGTTTCATCCGACGCAGGTGCTCGCCGACCTTTTGACCATACAGGAAAAGTTCGGTACGCTTAAGGGGATTAAACTGGCTTACTGCGGCGACGCGCGCTTCAACATGGGCAATTCGCTGATGGTCGGTTGTGCCAAGATGGGGCTGGATTTCGTGGCCTGCGCGCCGAAGAAATATTTCCCGTCCGCGGAACTGACCGAAACCTGCCGCGCGTTCTGCGGCGAAAGCGGCGGTTCGATCACGCAGACGGACGATATCATGGCGGGCGTTTCCGGCGCGGACGTGATCTATACGGACGTCTGGGTTTCCATGGGCGAACCCGTCGAGGTCTGGAAGGAACGCATCGACGACCTTTCGCCGTATCAGGTGAACGCCGCCGTCATGGCCAAAGCCAAGCCTGGGGCGATCTTCATGCACTGTCTGCCTTCGTTCCACGATCTCAACACCGGCATCGGCCGCGAGATGGGCGCGCGCTTCGGCAGAAAGGACATGGAAGTGACCGACGACGTGTTCAATTCCCCGCAGTCGCTCGTGTTCGAGGAGGCGGAGAACCGCATGCACACGATCAAGGCGGTCATGGCCGCAACGCTGTAAACACGATTTCGCATATGGCAGCTTCGTCCAACCGGACGGGGCTGCTTCGTCTATATTAAGAGAGTTCTTTTTGCAAGGGGCTCCGCCCCTGTAACCCCGCCCAAGGGACAAGCCCCTTGGGAATCCCGGACTTTGCACCTGCGCTGGAGAATTGTAAAAAAAGATTCGCAGGACCGCTTCGACCCCGCGTGGTGGTTTGGAGGCGGAGCCTTCAATGTGTTTCTCCCTCTTTATCGAGAGCCTTGCGCTTCGTCCAACCGGACGGGGCTGCTTTTTTATGCAAACATGCGCGAAAAAAGAAAAAATGGGCGGTTCATGTCAGATTTTTGACGCTATGATAGATATAATATGCGAGGGCTCTCATTTGAAAACAGGAGGATCATACATGGATGCAATGAGCGATCTTCTTCTGCGCGATCCGGAACGGGCGCTGAACAAAATGCTCAAAGCGTATACCGGCCTTGTTTACAATGCGGCGGCTGCCGTTCTTGGGAAAGGCGCGCGCGAGGAAATTGAAGAGTGCGTCAGCGACGCATTCCTTTCGGTTTACCGGCGGCGCGAGACGCTGGACTTCCGTGAAGGATCGATCAAGGCGTATCTTTGCGCCGCCGCGCGGAACATGGCGATCGACCGGCTGAAAAAACGGGGCAAGGCGGAAACGGAACCGCTGGATGAAACGCTTCCTTCCGGCGAGCGGACGGACACAGCTGCGCTTGCCGGCATCGAAAAGGACGAACTCGTCCGGCGTGTGCGCGCGCTCGGCGAACCCGACAGCACGATCGTGATCTGCCGGTTCTATTTCGGCATGCGGACCAAAGAGATCGCTAAAAAGGTCGGCATGAAGGAAAACACCGTCGATCAGCGGCTCCGGCGGGCGCTGAAAAAACTCAGAAACATCGAGGAAGGGGGCAGGACAGATGCAGAATGACTGGAACGATCTTTTTTCCGATCTCTCGGCAACGCAGACGCAAGCGCTGCTCGCGGGGATCGATACGCTGCCCATACCGGCCCGTGCGGCAAAATGCGTGCGCAGCCGGGTTGAAAAGGCCGCCGTGCCGAAAGCTCCGCGCCGCCGCGCCGCCGTGCGCGCTATGACGTCGCTTGCGGCCTGTGTTGTCGTGATCGCGGTATTCTTTGTGTGTTTCCCGAAAGCCGCACAGGCGGTCGCGTCGTTTTTCGGCATCGACTATACGCCGAGCCGGTATATGAACGAAGCGCCGGAATCCCGCACACCCGTGCCTTCCGTGGAGGAGGCGCTGGACGCCGCGGCGCCGGCGGACGTCGGGTACACGACCACCATGCTGCCGAAGATGAAACTCCCGCAACCGTATGAGGAGTACCGCGAGCAAAACGGCTACGAACCGTATTCCGAGGAAGACTGGGCCTGGGTGCGCGACATCCGTCCGGAAATCGCCGAGGTGCTTTACGACGGCGAAACGCTTATATGGAACACGAACCTCTGCACGTCCCACTACGGCGTGGAGGCGTTCATGCGCGGATTCGGCTATCCGGGGAGCGATCCGGACGGGCAGAGCGCCGACGCGATCATTTTCGAGGCGACCTATACCGTCGCAGGCGATCCAACCGTCTATACGCTATATTCCAGCGGAGGAGGCGTTACGCCGATCAAGGATGACGCGGCGCGTGAAAACGCCGATCACGTGGTGGTTTACACCGACTTCTATGCCACCGGGGACGAAAAACTCCTGCCGGACGGTCTGATCACGGTGACGCAGACGATCCGCATTGCCGAGGGCGACGCGATAGACTACAGCGCGGCGGTTGGGCTGATCGAGCATACGTTCACGTTCGACGCGACGGCGGGCAACACGGCCGCGGCGAACACGGTCGTAAAAAGCGTTCCGCTTTCCGGCGAAACGTATCTTTCCATGGATCATTACGAAGATGAAGACGGAATCATGAAAACCTGGAGTATGGAAACGAAGAAGGTTTCGCTCGACGGGGTTTCGCTGAACATGGAAACCCAGTATCTGCCGACCGGGATACGCGTGCGGCTGTCGGTCGGGGAAGCGCCGGAATCCTGGACGGAGGACATGAAGAACGCACTGGTCCGGCTTACAAGCCGCGATTCCGACGGAACGATCACTTCGGCGGGCGTTTGCGCGGATCTGTATGTGGACGGAGAGCTGATCGGAGAAGCACAGACGCCGGACAGCATCAGCGGGTATGAAATCGTTTATATCCTGCCGGTCTTTCCGGACCAGTATGTGAATGTTTCTTCCGTTGTGCTCAAGCTGACGTATACCTATTATGAAACGTTTAACGGCACCGATCAGCTTGGCGGAGAGGTTTTCGTGTTCCCGCTCGGCGCCTGCGATACAGACGCCGTCACAGACACCGTTCCGCTGGCGGAAGTGGACGTGCCGCTCCCGTAAGCACGGACAAGCCGGATTGTATCAGGGGAACCGAATTGAACTGAATGCATAAAAGCGGCGGCCCGGTATCAGGCCGCCGCAAAGTTCGGTAAAAGACGATTTTTATCCTTTGTGCTGTGTGCCCGTGATGGTGGAAACGTCGTACGGCGTTTCCTGATACACGAAGTAGTTGAGCCAGTTGGCAAACAGCAGCGCCCCGTGTGCGCGCCAGGTGATGACCGGCTGGAGCGTGTCGTCGTCGTTGGGATAATAGTTTTTTGGTATCTGGATCGGTTTCCCGGCGGCAAGGTCACGGCGGTATTCGAGTTCCAGCGTCTTTGCGTCGTACTCGCTGTGGCCGGTGACGAACACGCGCCGCCCGTCGTTGGAAGCGGCGAGGTAAACGCCCGCTTCCTGCGAGGTTGCGATGATGTCCAGATCGCGTATTTTTGCCGCGTCCGAAAGATAAATGGTCGTGTGCCGTGAATGCGGCGCCATGAACTGCTCGTCGAAACCGCGCACGAGCTTATGCGAACGGTCGAGCACGACATGCGGGAAGATGCCGAAGAGCTTTTTGCCGAGAGGATGCTTTTCGAGATTATAAAAATGATACAGCCCCGCCTGCGCCGCCCAGCAGATATAGAGCGTTGAAAATACGTTTTTGTCCGCCCAGTCCATCAGCCGGACCAGTTCGTCCCAGTATTTCACATCCTGAAAATCGTAGTTTTCAACCGGCGCGCCCGTGACGACGAGCCCGTCGAAGGGTTCGTCCTTTACTTCGTCGAAGGTGCGGTAAAACGAGTCGAGATACGCCTGCGAGGTATTGCGGCTCTGATAGGTGCCGGTGCAGAGCAATGTAACCTCCACCTGCAGCGGCGTGTTGGCAAGCAGCCGCAGAAGCTGCGTTTCGGTCGTCTGCTTGGTTGGCATGAGATTCATGATGGCAATATGCAGCGGGCGGATGTCCTGCGTCGCCGCGCGGTGCTGCTGCATAACGAATACGTTTTCCTGGGCGAGCGCTTCTCCGGCGGGAAGCCCGTCGGGTATTTTAATCGGCATAGCGAATGATCCTTTCTGAAGTAACGGGTTTTTCGGGACGCAAAAAGCGCCCGCTCACGCCGGCGCTCCCGTTTTGGTGGTCTAAGAAGGAAACCTCAGACGGTCTGGGATGCGGCCAGCGCCTGCTCCAGATCGGCGAGGAGGTCTTCTTTGTCCTCCATACCGACCGAGAGCCGTACCATATCGGGCGAGATGCCGCATTTTTCGAGATCTTCCGGCGAAAGGGGCGAATGTGTCGTGCTGGCGGGGTGGACGACGAGCGAACGCGCGTCGCCGACGTTGGCCACCAGCGAGAAGAGCCGAAGCGCGTTGATGAAGCGCCGCCCGGCCTCGAGGCCGCCCTTGATGCGGAAGGTAAAAATGCTGCCGACGCCTTTTGGCAGATACTGCTGCGCACGTGCGAAATACGGACTTTCCGGCAGCCGGGCGTAATTGACCTGCTCGACATACGGGCTTGCCGCAAGGAACTTTGCGACGGCGTCCGCGTTTTCCACGTGCTTTCGCATTCGCAGTGAAAGCGTCTGCAGACCGAGCAGGGTCAGATATGCGTTGAACGGGGACATACAAAACCCCGCGTCGTGCAGAAAATAATCCCGCATGCGCGCGGCGAACGCACCGCCGCCGAGATCGGCGTACACACGGTCGTGATGCGCGGCGTCCGGCAGATTGAACTGCGGGAAACGCGGCGAGCCGGCGACTTCGAACGTGCCGAGGTCGGTGACGCATCCGCCGATGCTCGTGCCGTTGCCGCTGATATATTTTGTTGTGGAGTGCAATGTAAAGTCCACGCCGTTTGCCGCCGCGTCGAAAAGATACGGCGTGCCGAACGTGTTGTCGCAGACCACCGGAACGCCGTTTTCATGCGCGGCGGAAACGATAGCTTTGATATTCGGGATGGCTGCAAGCGGGTTGGAAACGGTCTCGAAGTAAACCATGCGCGTTTTTTCACGGATTGCGCCGGCCAGACCGACTATATCTTCCGGGTCAATTTTGATGGCGCGAACGCCGTAACGGTGCTCGAGCTGATCGAAGAGCAGCGCATAACTGCCGCCGTACAGCGAGGAAAGCGCGATCACTTCGTCGCCCGGCTCGCAAAGGGTGAGCACAACGGAAAGAAGCGCCGCCATACCGGAGGCAAAGCAGACTGTGGCCCGTCCGTTTTCCAGCGCGCAGATGCGTTCCTCCAGAACGGAAACCGTCGGGTTGGCGAGGCGGGTATAGATGCTGCCCGGCGCTTCGCCCGTAAACTGGGAAGCGGCGTCCTGTGCGCTGTCAAAAAGGAAAGCGCTCGTTTGATACAGCGGCACGGCGTGTGCGCCGGTCGCGGGGTCGCCGCGCCAGCCCGCGTGCAGCTGCAGAGTGTCAAACCCGAAAGATTTTTGCAATGTCGACCGCCTCGTTCCGTTCAGAACCGCCCCGATGAGCGGATATTTGCTCTATCCTATCAGAAATGCGCTTTCAGCGCAACCGAAATCCGCGTTATAACGGCGGTTTTTCCAGATCGCTGCGGTACCGGCACTGTAAAAAGGATACACAGAAGTTACATCTTTTTTAAACGATGTTTGCATTTCGTTTTCAAACGGCGTTGACACATATGGAAAAGGAGAGTAAGATACATGCGTATTAGTACGAGTAATACACTTAATTCGCAACTTTGTTTGGAGGCACCATGCAGGAAAACGCGCTGATTGACGTGCGCAACGTCAAAAAGGTCTATCATGTCGGCACCGTCGGCGTGCATGCGCTGCGCGGGGTGGACCTGAAGGTACAGGCGGGCGATATTTGCTCGATCATCGGGCGCAGCGGGTCCGGCAAATCCACGCTGCTTAACGTGCTGGCGGGGCTCGAAAAGGTTTCGGCCGGCGAAATCGTTATTTCCGGCAAGCACCTCGAGCGTATGACGCAGGGCGAACTGATACTGTTCCGGCAGAAACATATCGGCTTTATTTTTCAGTCCTTCAATCTTATGCCGTATTACACGGCGCTGGAAAATGTTGCGCTGCCGCTGTCCTTCCGTGGGATGCCGCACGCGGCGCGTATAAAACGCGCGGCCGACATGCTGAAAATGGTGGGGCTGGAAACGCACATGAAACATAAGCCCGGCGAGCTTTCCGGCGGCCAGCAGCAGCGCGTGGGCATCGCGCGGGCGCTTGTGGCAAATCCGGAAATCGTGTTTGCGGACGAACCGACGGGCAACCTCGATTCTGCAACGGGCGACGAGGTCATGCGTATGATTATCGAGCTGCTCCGAAAGCAGAAAAAGACGCTCGTTATGGTCACGCACGACGCACATATCGCATCGTTTGGGGACACGGTCATCAACCTGCTCGACGGGCGGATTACAGATATACAGATTAACTCGAATACACCGGGCGAAGGAAACGAACCGGACATTCAGGAAGCAGAGGTAAAGAAAGATGCGTAACAACAACATTCGGTTTCTTGCGCTGATGACGGCGTTTGCGCTTGTTTTTGCCGCGCTGCCGGCGTTTGCGCTGGCGGACGACGCAGGGAATATCGTGCTCTATGACGGGAGCGATATTTCGGACGTTGCGGAAACGGAGTATCTGCAGACGGCAAACGGCCTGCCGGGCGGCGATATAACAATCTATGTGCCGATTAAAAACACGGGTTCCGGCACGGCGACCGAACTGACCTGTTCGATTCCCGTTTCAGACGATCCGGAAGCGTTCCCGTTTTCCATGTCGGACGAAACGGCGACCGAACTGACGGGCGCCGGGTTCAAAAAGGTCGATTCCACGGACGACAACGCGCTTGTGAATTGGAGCGCCGATACGCTTCTTTCCGGCGAACACGCCTATTTTAAAGTGACCGGGACGCTGCTTTCAAGCGCCACCTCCGGGGATAAAACACTGACGTTCACCATTACGTATCAATACGACGGAACGGAATGCACGGACACGGTACAGGTGCCGATTTACGTCCGCCCGATCAGCGCCTCCAGCTCCGGTTCGAGCTCCCGCAGACAGCCGAAGGTCATCATCGAATCCTACAGTTTTTCGGAGGACACGATCTACGCGGGCGACACCGTAACGCTCCGGCTTGCGATTGCCAACACCTCCTCAAGAGAGGGAATTACGAACCTCCAGCTCGACCTTTCCAACGATGACGGCGTGATTCTGCCCGCACCGGGCGGCAGCAGCAGCATCTTCATCGGGGACATTGCAAAAAGCGACATCTGCGTGATTTCAATCGATCTGCAGATCGCGCCGGACGCAGATCCGAAATCGCAACTGCTGGCCATAAAATTTACCTATGAAGGCACGAAGAACACTTCACAGTTTGAGGAAGACGCAAATGTAAACGTGCCGGTGCAGCAAAAGGCCCGTGTACGCATCAACGATCCAGTGGTCTACGACGACCCATGGGTCGGCGGGTCCGTTTCGGTCGGCGTTACGGTCTACAACCTTGGAAAGTCGCCTCTTTATAACTGCATGGTCGACCTCGACGCGGATAACATGACACTGGAGGAAGCCTACTTCGGCGGAAACGTCGCAAGCGGCGCAACGCTGCGGGCCGATCTTACCGTGACTCCGCTCGAAGGCGGCGAGATTACGGGCAATGTTCGCGTGACCTACGAGGATGCATACGGCAATCAGACGGAAAAACTGCTTCCGCTGACCATGTATGTGAACGAAGAAACGGACGAAGGGACCAGTATCTATGTTTCCGGCTCCAACGCAGTGATTTCCGCGGACGACGGCGAGGACATGACGACGTCTTCCGGCATGGCATGGTACTGGTGGGTGCTGATTGCTTCGGCGGTCGTTGCGGCGGGCGCAGTGATTGGCGTGCGGGCAAAGAAAAAACGCGAACGTTCGCTGGAGGACCTGTGAGGCTCCCGCCGGTTCGGGACATTGGAGGATAAATGAGTATCACCGATATGCTGTCCATGGCGTTTCTGAACCTGTGGCGGCGAAAAATGCGGGCGTTTCTGACCGTGCTGGGCATGGTGATCGGCGTGGCGTCCATCGTGGTGATGGTGTCGCTCGGTATCGGCATCCGGCAGGCGACCATCGACAGCTTTGCCGGCACCGGCAGCCTGACCACCATCAGCGTTTCGTCCTATTCCTGGGTGGACAACGGCAGCGGCGGCGGGTCGTCCCGGGAAACCGAACTGAATAAAAAATCGGTCTCGGCGATGAAGCAAATCGAAGGCGTGCAGAGCGTTATGCCGCTGGTCACGACTTACGGTATGATCAAAAGCGGCCGTTACGTTATGGACGTGTCGATTCTTGGCATTACACAGGAAGACGCAGAGGACTTCGGCATCGAACTCAGCGAAGGAGAAATGCCGGGCAAGAGCGGTTCGACCTATGAAATGGTGCTTGGCGCGTGGGTATTGAGCAACTTTTATGATTCGACCACGTACCGGCAGGCGGTGGACAGCAACGGCAATCCGCGTGTTACGAGTTCGTCGCGCATGCAGCTGACGTTTGATTACCGGAACATCTACCAGAGCCAGATCGATCTGACGGACGAGGAAATCGCACAGGACCCGTTGGGGAACTACTATAAAGTCAAGGTTACGGGCATCATGAGCGACGAAAACAACGATTTTTCGTACTACTGTCTGATGGATATGGACCAGCTCGTCAAGCTTGCCAAGGCGAACAGTGATTATGTGAGTTTTGACAGCAATAAATACGACACGGTGCTCGTTAAATGCGAATCCATCGAGGACGTGAAAAGCGTTAAAACCGAAATTGAGGACATGGGATACGGAACCTACAGTCTTCAGGACGCGGTGGAGATGGCCGAAGAGAGCACGAAAAACGTCCAGTATCTGCTTGGTGCAATCGGCGGCGTTGCGCTTCTGGTTGCGGCCATCGGCATTATGAACACCATGATGATGAGCATTTTTGAGCGCACCAAGGAGATTGGCATCATCAAAGTGCTCGGCTGCCGCATCGACAACATCGCGGGGTTGTTCCTGACGGAAAGCGCGTATATCGGCCTGTTTGGCGGCGCGCTGGGGCTGGGGCTGAGCTACGGCGTCGGTGCAATCCTGAACCAGTTCCTGGCGAGCTCCGGACTGCGCAGCATTATTCCCGCCTATCTGGCGCTCGGCGCGGTCGGCTTTTCAATTATCGTCGCGCTTATTGCGGGCATGTATCCGGCGGTGCGCGCCATGAAGCTCTCGCCGCTGGCGGCCATCCGGAACGAGTAATCAAAAAAACGATAAAAATTCCCGCCATATGGCGGGAATTTTTATCGCACTGCGGCGAGCAGCCACGTCTTTAAACAAATAAATTTTATTACTTTTTACAATCGGCGTAATAAGGTATGCCGTGTGGTTTTGCATAATAAACCCCTGCGCACATGTCCGGACGGGGCCGGTTTCGGCAATCATGCGCGGTACGCTCGCGACAGGGAATCGGGCTGGGCACGAAGCAATCCGGGCCGGTCCATGAGACCACGCCTGCTTCAGAGGCGCTGCCTGCCGCCGTTTTGATTATAGGAGACCGGATTTGGCAAATCATTCGGGGCGAGCGCTTTACGCAATTCCTGAATTTGCGTTTTGCGTTTTCGGTAAAACCAACGTATAATGATACCTGCCACTAAACAGGATGGGAATTGCTTTCATGAAGGTTTATGATATTTCTCGCGATGTAATGAGGACGGCGCCGTACCCCGGCGACGATCCGCCGGTGCTCAAAGCGGTGCACCGAATAAAGGACGGCGAAAAGTACAATCTTTCCCGGCTGGAAACCAGCGTGCATGCGGCGACGCATGTGGACGCCCCGCTGCACTTCATTCAAAAGGGCAAGGACGTTGCGTCGCTTCCGGCGGACATATTCGTCGGCGACTGCGTCGTGCTTACGGTGCCGAAAGCGTCGCTGGATTCCATGTATTTTATGAAGCGCCCGTTTGCGCCGCGCATCCTGCTGCACGGCAAAGGACAGCTGACCGAAAGCGCCATCGGCTATCTGTTTAATCAGGGACTGGTGCTCATTGGAACGGACAGCCAGTCGATCGGTTCGTATTCCGACGAACTTTCCGCGCATACGGCGCTGCTTTCCTATGGAATCGCAGTGGTAGAAAATCTCGATTTGCGCGGCGTGCCGGACGGACGGTATACGCTTTGTGCCGCGCCGCTGAAGATATCCGGCGCGGAGGGCGCGCCCTGCCGCGCAGTGCTCCTTTCCAACGAAGAATAGAATGTTGTACATACATAAACCGGCGCTCTCGTCACGGGAGCGCCGGTTAGTTTGTATGCAGGGAAACTTATTCAGCCGACGGCGGAGTGAAAATATACCCGAAACGCCGTTTGCAGCTTTTTGAGCAAAACCGGGTCTTTTCCGCCGACGGGCGTTTGATCGATTTCTCCGATGGAGGCGCAGTGCACGGACGTGCTCGTGACGATCAGTTCGTCCGCAGCCAGTGCATCCTGCACCGAGAACGCCTGCTGCGAAACGGGCACGCCCAGCTCGCTCGCAAGCAGAATCAGACGCGCGCGGGTCACTCCCGCTAGGATTCGGCTGTCGGCGGGTGCGGTGCGCAGTTCGCCGTTTTTAAGCAGGAAGAGGTTTGCGGACGCGCATTCGCTGACGATGCCGTCCCGCTCGAAAATTGCCTCGCTGCAGCCGCGCTCCGCGGCCCGCTGTGCCGCCATTACGCTTGGCAGCAGGTTGATCGTTTTAAGGTCGCAGCGGCTCCAGCGGATATCCGGAACGAAAGTTGCCTTCTTCGGCGTTTCCACGTCCGCAAGAGGCGAATGCCGGGCAAAAACCAAAAGATTGGGCCGGGCGGCTGGATCGAACGAGTGCGAGCGCGGGCCCGTCCCGCGCGTGATCTGAAAATAGAGCAATTGGGTTTCGCTTTCCACGCGGCGGCAGACTTCTGCAAGAATGCCGCGCAGCGCGTCCCGCGGCATATCAAAATTGATTTTCAGCGCCGCCAGGCTGTGCTCCAGCCGGTCGAGATGCGCTTCCAGCTCGAAGGGCACATGGTTCTCGACGCGCAACGCCTCGTAGACGCCGTCGCCGAAATAATACCCGCGGTCGAGAGCCGGAACCATCAGTTCTTCCGGCGGCGCAAACGTTCCATTGTAGTATCCAATGCTGTCCAAATTATACCTCCTAAGCAGACCGGCCGGAACTGTGGCCGCCGTGCAGACGCAGCCGGTGCAAATTGACTTCAAATCCGATTTGCTGTACGATATATAATACTGATTTCTATGAGGAGATGCAACGAATGCGTAAAATTCTCTCCGTTTTTTCCGTGGTGATTCTGGCCGTTTGTCTGTTGTCGCCCGCGTACGCGCTGGCGGACGAAGGCAGGGTGGTCCGGCTCTCTGTTGGAAGGGCGGGCGGAGAAGTCGGTGCCGAAGTGGACGTACCCGTCATGCTTTACGACTGCGAGCGCGTCGATTCCGTTGAATTCGATCTGAACTACGATCCTGCCGCATTAAGCGTGGTTTCCGTTACGCCGGGGGACCTGTTCCCCGTGGAATACTGCGTCTCCAATGCATCGGAAGCGGGGGTGATACACGTTGCCTGCGCCTGCGCGCTCGGGCTGGAAGAGGACGGTACGCTTTTGACGGTGCGGTTTGAAATCCTCAGCGAAACGGGCAGCGCGGTGACGGTCACCAGCCACCTTTCCGAAAAAGAAATCACATATATCGACGACGATTATAATCAATATTCCGCTTATATTGAGCTGGAAAATGGCGGTGTAAGCATTGCCGCAGGGACCATACCGGAACCGATTATTACACCCTGGACGCCTGTTACGCCTACGCCCGCACCGACCGATACGCCTGCGCCGACCGAGATTCCGCAGATTGAAACACAGCTGCAGACGGCCGAGTCGGAGGCGACGCCCGAGCAAACCGGCAGTTTGTCCGACGTCGATCCGGTCGCATACTACGCGGTCGGCGGCCTTGTCGGGCTTTTGGTGATTTTGATCGCCGTTTCGCTAGGCGTGCGGAAGAAACATCGTTCCGAAGCGGGCGGCAAAGCAAAGCGGCACGAAGAGAAAAAATAGGATGAAGCGGAGCAAAGCACAATCGATTCGTTTTTCCCGCGGGCTGCTGCTGGCGGCGCTGGCGGTGTGTGTGTCCGCTGTGCTTTGCGGCTGTGACGGGATCGCCGCAATCGAACCAACGCCGAGTGCCGAGCCGACGCAGCAGATTGAAATCATAACGCCTGAACCGACCGACACGCCCGTTCCGACGCCAAGCCCGACGCCCGAACCGCAGAACCGTTCGCTGACGTCCGGCAAGGTGATTGCGGAAGGAACGCCATTCAGGCCGTTTATTATGTCCATCGACAACGCCAACGGCGCGAAACCGCAGACTTCGCTGATGGAAGCGGACATCGTCTATGAGTTTCTGGCAGAGGGTGCAATTACGCGGCTGCAGGCCGTGTTCAACGACACGTACCCGCTCTACGCCGGACCGCTGCGCTCGACGCGGTATTATATCATCGATATGGTGCAGGAATGGGACTGCATGTACCTGCACCAGGGTTACGTTTTGCTTGCTTCGCCGTATAAGCGTATTCCGGGCAGGCTGATATCGCTGTATCTGCCCGGCGGCGATTTTCCCGGCTATTCCGCGAAATTTTCCCGCAGCAAAGGCGCGTACGACGACTATGAAACCACAAACGGGTATCTGTTCCGTCAAACGGAGGAAGGGCGCGGCAGCGTGCACGCGCTGTATGCGCGCGTTTCTGCGCTTGTGAACCGCTATTACGGGGATTATACGTCAAAAGAGTGCGAACGCTTTGCCTTTATGGAAAATGTGTCCTATGCGGACGGAGAGGCGTTTACGACCGTTTCGCTGCCCTATTCGAGCGATAACCCGGAGTGGATTCAGTTCACCTACGATCCGGCGGAAAACCGTCTCTACCGCAGTGAAAGCGGGGAAGCGTTTATGACCCGGACGCTTACGAATCACGGCGACGAATACAGTACCGAGCAGATGAACGTGCAGAACCTGGTCGTGCAGTACTGCGACTACGGGTATGTAAAAGACGACAGCAAGCACCGCCGCACCTGCGAAATGATCGGGTCGGGCAAGTGCGACTATTTTATCAACGGCGTCCACGTCAGCGGCACATGGTCGCGCCCGACGGCGGACGACTATACATCCTATTTTCTGGACGACGGATCGCTTGTCATATTGGAGCCGGGCAACACCTGGATTGCAGTCCATCCGTCGGACATAGCGGTGAACATTGAATAGAGAACGCAACAACAGCATGAAAAGCAAGTCCCGCCGGGCGGCGATTTCGCTGGCGGCGGTCCTTGTGCTCGCAGTTGCGCTTTTTTGCGGCTGTTCGATTGCGGAAACGCTTCTGGATGAAACCGCTTCTCCGCAGACGACGCCGCCGGACGAAAACGTTGTGGTCATCGACGATACGCAAACGCCGGGCACCTCCGCCGATACCGCCGAAGCGGAGGATGCCTTGGCCGGCGAAGACGCCGAAACCGCGCGGCAGACGGACGCCGCACAGGCGGAGGAAGCGTCCGCGCAGGATGTGTCCGCCACGACCGGGCGGCCGCTGCCGGAAGGGTCCGTGTACCGGCCGGTTCTGGTCGTGATCGACAACGCCGCGCAGAGCCGCCCGCAGACGGGTCTGATGCTTGCGGATATCGTGTATGAGTTTCCACTGGACCGCACGGACCACGTCACACGCTATCTGGCGGTGTTTGCCGATGAAATCCCACAGCGTGCGGGCCCGGTGCGCGATTCGCGCACATATCTTGCCGATACCGCCGCAGAATGGGGCGGACTGTATGTTTCCGCCGGAGACCCGGAGAACGTCTCGGACGGGTATACACTGCTGGAAGACGCCGGACTTGCGCTTTATGTGGAAAACGCAGGGGATGCGGCTTCGTTCTTCTATACGGACAAAACAGTCACCGCAATTGAAGAGCACACGCTGTTTTTTAAGGTGCTCGAGTATGCGGACGCCTTTTACAGCGAATCTTCCGCGGTGCGCGCCGAGCGGTTTTTATTTGAAAACGGCGTGCAGTATGAAAAAGGGAAATCGTTTGAAAGCGTGGGAATCCCGTTTACGAGTTCGGATGCCGAACGGGTCGTATTCACATACGACGAGGAGACGAATCTGCTGACGCGCAGCGATAAAAACTCAAAAAGCGCGCTCGGCGTTTCCAAAACGCTTACACCGACGGACAGCGTGCTCGGATACGAAAACGAGCCGATCACCGTGCAGAACCTGATTGTGCAGTATGTGCGCGTCTCCGCCTTCGACAAGACGTTCCGCACCGTTGCCGTTACGGGCAGCGGCGATTGCGACTTTTTTATTAACGGCCAGTATGTAAGCGGGAGCTGGAGCCGCCCGACGCTTGAAGACGTGACAACTTACAGCCTGTATGACGGCACGACGATTCGCCTTGAGCCCGGCAATACCTGGATTGAAATGATGCCGGCCTCGCATGCAATCAGCGTACGCTGACGCGGCGCGATAAAAAAACGGCGGAGATTTTCTCCGCCGTTTTTTGGTGTGCATACTTACGATGTTTTTTGTTCCGGGCCGGGCGCGTCTTCTTTACTGCGCGGTGCGGGAAGGTCCGGGATATGCATGTCCGGCAAACGGCTGCGATCGACGCTCAGCAGCCAGAAATACATTCCGCCGAGCATCGTGACCGCAAGAATCCGGTATTGGAAATGCGCGTGCATAATCATCGGCTGCGTCGCGACCAGCGTCCAGAGGATTGGCAGCATTGCGACGGCGAGCATGACGAGTCCGCGCATATATGACTTTTTATCGGTGCGAAGCATGATCGCCACGATGACGGCGGCCAGTACCACGACCGCAAAGATTGCAAGCATCGGCCAGTCGAAGAGATGCTTAAAAGCCGATATGATGGCCGCGGGCTTGTCGTAGCGGAAGAGGAACTGCGGCTGCTTGACGATGCCGAGCCGCTCGGCGGCGGCGCCCCAGGCGGAAGCAAACGCGTTCTGATCGGTAAAGACCGTCGTGATCGTCAGTTTCACGATCCACATGCTTACGTATGCGGCGAACCAGACGCCAAGCGCTTTGAGTGAAAG
>DAOTGE010000039.1:0-25479 GCA_035446965.1 Eubacteriales bacterium | reverse complement strand
AACAACGGTCTCTGGTGCGCCGAGGCTGAAAAGTTTCTGCTCGAGAATGTGTGAAGCATGAAGACAACAGCGCTTCGGCATGCGTAAAAAAAACGTGCCGAAGCACTTCTGCAAAACCGGCGTATTCGCGCCGGAAGCGATTTTGAAGGAGGGACAGCCATGACCGCAGGGGAAACGGCGAAAATTATCCGCAGCGGGGAAACGACGCTCGGTATCGAACTCGGCTCGACGCGCATTAAGGCGGTGCTGATCGATAAACTGCACCGGCCGCTGGCTTCCGGCGGCTTTGCCTGGGAAAACCGGCTGGAAAACGGCGTTTGGACATACGACCTTGCCGAAGCGGAACGCGGGCTGCAGGAAAGTTACCGCGAACTGTGTGATAACGTCAAAAAACAGTATGGCATAACGCTTTCCCGCGTTGGCGCGATCGGTATTTCCGGCATGATGCATGGTTACCTTGCGTTTGATGGGAACGGGAAACTGCTTGCGCCGTTTCGAACCTGGCGCAGCACCAACGCCGAGGAAGCCGGGCGGTTCCTGACCGGGCGGCTGGGGTTCAATATTCCGATTCGCTGGAGCGTCGCGCAGCTGTATCAGTCCATATTGGAAAAACAGGCGCATGTGCAAAAGATTCGCTATCTGACCACCCTGGCGGGCTATGCACACTGGCGGCTGACCGGAAAAAAAGTGCTTGGCGTGGGCGACGCTTCCGGCATGTTCCCGATCGATTCCAGCACAAACGACTACGATGCGGCCATGCTGAAAACGTTCGACGAACTGGTACGGCCGAACGGGTATCCCTGGGCGCTGCGGGGAATCCTGCCGCAGGTGCTCTGTGCGGGCGACGATGCGGGCATCCTTTCCGAGAAAGGCGCGAGGCTGCTTGACCCGACCGGGACGCTCTGCGCGGGGATTCCGATGGCGCCGCCGGAAGGCGACGCGGGCACGGGCATGGTCGCGACCGACTCGGTCGCCCAGCGCACGGGCAACGTTTCTGCGGGTACGTCGATCTTTGCCATGATCGTGCTCGAAAAGCCGCTCAGCCGCGTGTACCCGGAGATCGACATGGTCGCCACGCCGTCCGGCAGGCCGGTCGCCATGGCGCACAGCAATAACTGCACGTCCGATCTGGATGCATGGGTGCGCGTGTTCCGTGAGGCGGCGGGGCTCTTCGGTGCGAAGCCGGAGACGGGCGAACTCTACGATAAGCTTTACGAGAAAAGCCGCGAAGGCGACGCGGACTGCGACGGGGTCATGGTCTATAATTATCTTTCCGGAGAGCCGACGACGGGACTTTCCGAGGGGAGGCCCATGGTCGTGCGCAAACCGGAAAGTTGCTTTACGCTGGCCAATTTCATGCGCGCGCAGCTCTATTCCACTTTAGCGGCATTGCGCGTCGGCATGGACATCCTTTATAAGGAAGGCGCGACGCTGGACCGCCTCATGGGGCACGGCGGCCTTTTTAAAACGCCCGTGGTCGGCCAGCAGTATATGGCGGACGCGATGGGGTTCCCCGTGTCGGTCATGGAGACGGCGGGCGAAGGCGGCCCGCACGGGATGGCGATCCTTGCGGCATACCGGCTCTGGCGAAAGGACGGCGAAACGCTGGAAGATTATCTGGAAGACCGCGTATTTAAAGATGCGTCCATTGCAACGCTGCAGCCGGACAAGGCCGGAGTGGAGGGATTCCAGTCGTTTCTGACTGCATATTTAAGTGGACTTGCCGCGGAGCGTGCGGCGGTGGAAACGCTCTGAGTTTTGGTTTCTGACATATAAAAAAAGCGCCTTGCCGGCGCTTTTTTATATGCACTTATCGCTCTTCCGGATAATCCGCAAACAGCACCGCGGTCGGCGATCCGCAGGGGATACGTTCCAGTTCGGCCAGTGTGCCGGTTTCGCCGTCCACGGCGAAGCGCACAAGTTCGTTGGAATCCTGTAACCCCGCAAGGAGGAAATTTCCTTCCGGCGTTAGGTTGAAGTCCCGCGGCGTGCGCCCGCCCAGCGGCTGGACGAACAGCCGTTCGAGCGTGCCGTCATTCAGAATGCGATAGCAAGCAATACTGTCATGCCCGCGGTTGGAGGTGTAGAGCAGCTTGCCATTGGGATGCAGCTTGATGCAGGCGGCGATGCTCCCGCCGGTGAATCCGTCCGGCAGTGTGGAGATGCGCTGCAGGAGCCTTGCTGTTCCTGTTTCGCTGTTGTATGCGAACGTGCAAACGGTGTTGCCCATCTCGGTCACGAGGTATAAAAATTGTCCGCTGTGGTCAAAAACGAACTGCCGCGGCCCTTCGCCGGGGGCAAGCGGGATGGCGGGCGCGGCGTTGGGGCTGATGCAGCCCGTCTCCCAGTCGATTCCATAAACGAAAATCTTATCCGTGCCGAGGTCGGCCACGAGGAAGCGGTTTCCGGAAGGGTCGGCCGTAATCTGATGCACGTGCGGGCCCGCCTGCCGGTCCGGCAGCGCGCCGTGTCCGTAGTGCTGAACAAAGCATGAAGGCGTCGCAAGGCTCCCATCCGGCAGAATGGGAAACAGGGCGAAACTTCCGCCGCTGTAGTTGGCGACGCTCAGATACCGCCCGTTCGGGCTCACGGCAAGATAACACGTGTCCGCGCCGCCGGTCATACGCCGGCTGATCAGTGTCAGTCCGCCCGTTTCGGGGTCGATACGATAGGCGGAGACCGCCGCCGAGCTTTCGTCGTGGTATTCCTTGAGTTCATTGACCGTGTAAAGAAAACGATTGTCCGCGCTCAATGCAAGATAGGTGGGATTCGGTTTGCCCGCCGAGAAAAGGCGGGTCAGCCCGCCCGCTTCATCCATGCGGTAAACGGTAACGCCGTCGCCGCCGCCGGGAACGATTTCCCCGGTGCCAAGCCGGATAGGCTGCGAGTAACTGCCGATAAAAACCAGACGATTCCGCTGCATTGCTTCAATACCCCCGCATATTCAGATTTTTGACCGCCGGGAACCGGTTTTTGACGGTCGCTTTTATATGGATTTGCCGGAAAGTCCGGCGCGCTCCAGAATTTCTTCAATCGCCCGCGCCGCGCCGTCGTGATTGCAGTCCGGCGCAATCCAGTCCGCTTCGGCGCGAAGGGACGCTCCTGCGCTGCCCATCGCAACGGCAAACCCGGAAAAGTGCAGCATCGAAACGTCCGCGAGCCCGTCGCCTATGGCGGCCGTTTCTTCGGGTGCAATACCGAGACGGGCGCAAAGCGCGCCCAGTCCAGCAGATTTTTGTACGCCGCGGGCGTTGACCTCCAGCCCGTTATGGATGGAAGTCGTCAAA
Organism: Eubacteriales bacterium; assembly: GCA_035446965.1. Classification (GTDB taxonomy): domain Bacteria; phylum Bacillota; class Clostridia; order Christensenellales; family CAG-138; genus UBA7703. The sequence continues at coordinate 22,192 of DAOTGE010000039.1, read as the reverse complement.
TCGACGGGCAGTTTCCGGCAGAAGGCTTCCAGTTTTTGCAGGTCGGAACCGTTGCGAAACGAGATGTAGAGCTTGTCGACGTCCGCATTCCGCCGGTTCAGAAACGCCGGCGGGTCGTCCACGGGGACGCGCGCTTCGCCGAGCGATGGATCCTTTAAAAACGCGCAGCCATAAAGGCCCGGGTTTTCCCATGCGGCGGCATCCACAAAAGAAGCGCCGTCCGCATAGATTTCCATCATTATGTCGTACGCGCTCGCCTGCTCCACAACCTGCCGCGCAAGCGTGAGCGGCAGAAGATTTTGGTAGAACGTTTCCCCGCTTGCCGCGTCGTATACGCGCGCGCCGTTGCTCACCGCGAAATAACGCAGGTATGGCAGGCGCGGCTTTAAGAATGCAAGTTCGCGGTCGGTGCGCCCGGTGACGATCGCGGGAACGATTCCGGCGTCGCGCAGGGAATCGATCGCGCGCACCACTGCATCGGTGAGCTTTAGGTCGCTTTGAATCAACGTGCCGTCGACGTCCAGCGCGCAAAGACGGATTTGTTTTGTCATGTCGCTTAGTCCTTCGCTGCGGGGTACTCGTTGCAGAGCAGCCGGTAAGCCGGTTCGTCTTCCTCGATTTCGGAAAAACGGCCGAGCGGTTCGTAAAAACGATTGTCGTGCACGTCGTCGTTGACCATGCTCACTTCGCCGAGCAGCACGGACCCGCCGCCCGGTTCCACGGTGAAATCGTGGTACAGATACGGGTGGATGGAGATGCTCTCTCCGGGGGTCAGGCGGATTTGCGTGCCTGCGGGCACCACGTACGTCCGCCCGTCGCAGTGGACGGTCACGTCGGTTTCGGCAAAGGTTTCCTGCGGCGTGGCGTTGTATACGCGGATGAGCACATTACCGCCGCCGCGGTTGATGATGTCCTCCATTTTGCTCCAGTGGAAGTGCATTGGCGAATACTGCCCTTCGTCGAGGTATAAAAGCTTTTCGGCGTATGGTTTTGGGTATTCGCCCTGCTTTGCAAGGTTACCGTTGCGGATGGTCACGAGCGAAAATCCGACTTTTAGAAAATCGCCCGCGCCGTAGTCCGTCACATCCCAGCCGAGCATATTGTCCCGTATTTCATCGTATTCATGGCTTTTCTGCGCCCAGTCTGCCGGCGTGAACGCGCAGAACGGCGGCAAAACAAAGCCGTGTTTGTGCGCGAATGCTTCCATGCGGCGGATGGCCGCGTTGATTTCGGAACGTTTCATAAAACGAACAGGACCTCCTTATTGACTGCGCGCAAAACCCCGAAAGACCGCGCGGAAAATGCAAAAAAGCGGACAGCGGCACACAAACTGAAACCGCCGCGCGCATCGCGGTATCATCATACAAGATTTCGGCGGCGTTTTCAAGCATCGCAGCATAACTTTCATATGAAAGCAATTATAGCGACATATGTAATAAAAATCTTGACATTGCAGAACAGCGTTTCTATACTGAAACCGTGGGAAAACGCGTTTGCATGCGGGAATACGGGCGTTTTTCCGGAAGGAAGAGTTCGATATGCGAAATCGTTACGTAATCGGCATCGACGCAGGCGGGACCAAGGTTGCCTACGGGCTGTTCGATTCTAAAGGTGGACTGGCCGACCGTTTCCAGCATCCGACGGACGTATGCGCGGACGGCGCGGCGTTTTCGGACACGCTGGCAGAAAACATCCGGCGTATGCTCGAAAAAAACGGCCTGACGGAAAGCGATCTCGGCGGCGTCGGTATCTGCATGCCGTCGTTTATCCTGTTCGATGAAGGCACGGTGCTCATGACGTCCGCCATGCCGGGGATTAAGAAGTTTCCCATGCGTGATTACCTCGCCGAGCGGATTAAAACGCGTGTTGTGCTAGATAACGACAGCAATGCCGCCGCGCTCGCGGAATACCGCCGCGGCGCAGGGCGCGGCAGCCGGCACCTTGTGTACATTACGGCGGGCACGGGACTTGGAAGCGGCATCATCATCGACGGCAGGCTGTTCCGCGGCAGTTACGGCTGGGCGGGCGAATGCGGGCATATGCTCGCCACGCCGGACGAAGGATTGATGTGCGGCTGCGAAAACCGCGGATGCTTCATGTCCTACGCCTCGGGCCGGAGCATCACCGCACGCGTGCGCGGGCAGATGAGCTACTGCGACACCACGATGCTCACGCCGGAAACGGCGGACGGCGAACATGTGCTTGCGGCGTTTTTGCAGGGCGATCCGCTTGCGCGGGAAGTTGTCGAAACCACGGCGCATTATCTGGCCGTCTGTGCGTTTAACGTTTATCAGATGCTCAATATCAACCGCTTTGTGTTCGGCGGCGGGCTGACCCATTTCGGGGACGTGCTCTTCGACCGCGTGAAGGCGGAGTTCGACAAATATAATCACATTCCGCTGCCGGTGGAGTTTAGAATTGCGGAGCTTGGCGACGATATGGGGCTCATCGGCGCGGCGGAATTCGTCAGAGGAGAATAACGATACGCTTATGGAAGCAAACAAAACAGGACAGACAAAAACGAACTCGTTCGGCCTTGCAGAGCAGATTCGCCCGCAGGACTATTTCGGTTCACTTGGTGAGCGAACCGCGCGCATGCGCGCGCGCCTGATCGACACCCAACCGACGGTGGACACCGAGCGCGCCGTGCTTACCACCGAAAGCTATCGCGTGCACGAACAGGAACAGGTAATACTGCGCCGTGCATATATGCTCGACAACGTGCTGCGACATATGAAGATTTATATCGCTCCGGACGCGCTGCTCGTCGGCAACCAGGCCGGCAGCGACCGCGCCGCGCCGATCTTCCCGGAATACGCCATGGACTGGGTGATTGACGAACTGGATGCGTTCGACAAGCGCGACGGGGACCGCTTCACGATCACGGAGGAAAACAAGCGCGTCCTGCGTGAGATGTACCCGTACTGGAAAGGGCGTACCCTTCAGGACAAGGGTTACGCGGCGTTTCCGCCGCATGCGCGGCTGTTTTACGACCTCGGCATTATCAAGACCGAGGGCAACATCACTTCCGGCGACGCGCACATCGCCGCGGACTATGACCGCGTGCTGCGCGAAGGCTTAATCGGCGTGCGCGAGCGCGTGGCAAAGCAGCAGGAAAAGCTGGATCTCACAGACTTTGCGGACCTGAAAAAGAGTTATTTTTACCGCTCGATCCAGATTGTTCTGGACGCGGTGGAAGACTATGCGCTGCGCTTTGCCGCGCTGGCCGAAGAGCAGGCACAGTTTGCTTCCCCGGCGCGCGCAAAGGAGCTCCTCGAAATCGCGCGCATCTGCAGAAAAGTGCCGATGCAGCCTGCCGACACGTTCCATGAAGCGCTCCAGAGCGTGTGGATGCTGCACGTGATCCTCCAGATCGAGTCGAACGGGCATTCGCTTTCCTACGGGCGGCTCGACCAGTATGTGTATCCGTATTATGAGAAGAGCCGCGCGGCGGGCATGAGCGAAGAAGAAGCCTGCGAACTGCTTGAAAACCTCTGGCTTAAAACGTTTACCGTCAACAAAATCCGCAGCTGGTCGCACACGCGCTTTTCCGCGGGCAGCCCGCTCTATCAGAATGTCACGGTCGGCGGGCAGACCGCCGATGGCAGGGACGCGGTTAACGGGCTGAGTTATCTGATTCTCCGCACGGTGGCGCGAACGCACCTGCCGCAGCCGAATCTGACCGTCCGCTACCATAAGGGATTGAGCGACGAATTCATGCAGGAATGCATTCAGGTCATCCGCTGCGGGTTCGGCATGCCTGCGTTCAACAGCGACGAGATCATCATTCCGTCGTTCCTGGAACTCGGCGTGGCGAAGGAGGACGCCTATAACTACAGCGCCATCGGCTGTGTGGAGGTGGCCGTGCCGGGCAAGTGGGGCTACCGCTGCACGGGCATGAGTTTCCTCAACTTCCCGAAAACGCTGATGATCGCGCTCAACGACGGCGTGGACATCGACAGCGGGACGCGCGTTTTTGAGGGATGCGGGCATTTCCTCGATATGGAATCGTTTGAGGACGTGATGCACGCCTGGGACGTGTTCGTGCGTGAGTTCTGCCGTCAGGCGGTCGTGCTCGATTCGAGCGCGGACATGGTTCTTGAGCAGGAAACGCCGGACGTGCTCTGCTCGGCGCTGACCGACGACTGCATCCTGCGCGGCAAACATCTCAAGGAAGGCGGCGCGGTCTACGACTTTATCAGCGACTTGCAGGTAGGCATCGCAAACCTCGGCGATTCGCTCGCGGCGATCAAGAAATGCGTTTACGAAGAGAAAAGCATCACGCGAAAAGAGCTTTGGAACGCGCTGTTGACGGATTTTGCGGGCGAAGAGGGCGAGCGCATCCGGCAACTGCTGCTTGCCGCGCCGAAATACGGCAACGACGATGATTACGTGGATTCGCTTGTGGCGCGCGGGTACGACAGTTATATCGACGAGATAGGGAAGTATCACAACACCCGGTACGGCCGCGGGCCGGTCGGCGGGCGGTATTACGCGGGCACGAGCTCGATTTCGGCCAACGTTCCGCAGGGCGCGGGTACCTGCGCCACGCCGGACGGCCGCCGCAAAGGCGACCCGCTTGCGGAGGGGTGTTCGCCCACGCACGCGGCGGACGTGAACGGCCCCACCAGCGTGTTTAAAAGCGTAAGCAAACTGCGCACGGACAAGATCACCGGCGGCGTGCTGCTCAACCAGAAGGTTGCGCCTTCTATGCTGGAAAAGCCGCGCGACCGGCAAAAACTGTTGCTGCTCCTGCGGACGTTTTTCGACGTTCTGCACGGGTTTCACGTGCAGTACAACGTCGTATCACGCGAAACGCTGCTCGACGCGCAGGCGCACCCCGAACAGCACAAGGACCTGATTGTGCGCGTGGCGGGGTATTCCGCGTTTTTCAACGTGCTCTCCAGGCAGACGCAGGACGATATCATCGCGCGCACCGAACAGGCGCTCTGATGCGGACGGTAAAATAACCGGGTACAAAATGCTCTCCGGGATGGTATCATAACAAATAGCGGCGCTTTCGTTTCGCCGCACAAGCGAAACCCGGGCCGAAAAAAATTATAAAAATGGAGCGGTGCAACATTATGAACCAACGCTGTCTGACCATTCTGGAACTGCTCAACCGCGAGGAGACGCTGGACGTCAACGATCTCGCCGGGAGGCTGAATGTTTCCGCCGTTACGGTGCGAAAAGACCTTGCCTTGCTGGAAAACAAGGGTCTGCTGCACCGGCAGCACGGCTGCGCCATGCGTGTTTCCCCGAACGATGTGGGATACCGCATGACGTTCGATTATGAAGTCAAGCGGCGTATCGCAAGGCGTGCGGCGGAGATGGTCGGCAGCGGGGAAACGGTCATGATCGAATCCGGCTCGACCTGCGCCATGCTTGCAGAAGAACTTGTAAAGAACAAACGGGACGTGACCATCATTACGAATTCGGCGTTCATCGCCGGATATGTGCGCACGATCCCCGGCGCGCGCGTGGTGCTGCTCGGCGGATCGTACGACCCGGACGCGCAGGTCATGAGCGGCCCGCTCGTCGGCAAATGCGCCGAAGAGTTTTATGTGGATAAATTCTTTATCGGCACAGACGGATACGATCCTGTGCAGGGTTTTTCCAATGTGGACATGCTGCGCGCGGACGCTGTGCGCGCGATGGCCGCGCAGGCGGACAAGCGCATCATTCTGACCGATTCAAGCAAATTCAACCGGCGCGGCGTCGTGCAGCTTATGCCGGCAAAGAAGGCGACGCACGTGATTACGGACGGCGTGCCGGAGAACTGCCGGATATCCCTCGAGCAAAGCGGCGTGGAGATCATCCTCGCCTGAGACGGGCGGCAATCCTGCGAGAACGGAAAACGGGACGGGGGAAGTGAAGCGGAATGGACTATATTGGCGGCGGCTACAAGGGATTCTGCGAAGCGATCGAGCAGGTGGAAACGCCCGTCTTGTTCTGCGAACGCTTTGACGAGCAAAGCAACATCTGGAATTTCAAAAAACACAAACACGACTGCATCGAGCTGCTCTACTTCCTCTATGGCAACGCGCGCGTCATCGGCGGGGAAATCTCCGTGCAGGCGTCCTTTTACGATACCGTGGTTTACCCGAAGGGCATGTATCACACGGAGTGCCTGCAGTTTGACCATCATCAGGAGATCATCTGTGTCTGGGTGGATATTCCGGGGCTGGAAATTCCAAGTATCATCCGCATTCAGGACAAGGATGCGCATCTGAAATGGCTGCTGGAAAACCTGCACGCCGAATACAAGAGCAAAAACCCCTGCCAGTCGCTTATGACGCATTACACAAAAAGCGTTGCGCTGCTGATTGCGCGGCACTGCTTTGAAAAGAGCACGGAAAGCGACATGGTCAGCCGCGTGGTGGTCTATATGCAGGACCATCTGACCGAGCGCATCAGCGTTCAGGAGCTTGCGGACATGGTGTATGTCAGCAAGTCCTACTTAAGCCGCGTGTTTAAGAAAAAAACCGGCGTTTCGATGATGGAATATCTCAACTCTCTGCGCATGGAAGCGGCAAAAGCCATGCTCGCGGCCTCCGCGATGAACACGGAGGAAATCGCCTACCAGACCGGCTATCATTCCACAAAGTTCTTTTACCGTGCGTTTCGTGCCTACACGGGCATGTCCACGCGTGAATACCGCAACAAAGAAGCGGCCGATCACACTTCCGGTTCATAATAGTGCACTTTTCAGACACGCGAAACGGTTTCGCCACGTCATTTTGCATGATAGAATTTTTACATTCTTAACAAGTATATTGCCAATACGAAAACTTACAACTTTCATTCGATTCTACGACCAAGCTAAAAAGGATTTCGCAAATGAAAACGAAAATCGATCAGCTGCCGCTGAGACTTCGTGTTCAAAAATTAAAGGAAGAAATGTTTGCCGAGGAGCGGTTTATGTCTGTCGAACAGGCAAAAATCGTTACCGACGTATACCGCAAATACCCCGGCCTGCCGCGCAACATCCTGCGCGCGCTGGCGCTGAAGGAAGCGCTTTTGCGCATCGAAATCCGCATCACGCCGGGCGAACTCATCGTTGGCAACCGCACCACCGGCGTGCGCGCCGGCGTAATCTTCCCCGAATCCGGCTTAAGCTGGGTGGACCGTGAAATCGAGACGCTTCCGACGCGTCCGCAGGACCCGTTTCAGGTAAAGGAAGAAGACGTCGCCGCATTCCACAAGGAGATTTTTCCGTTCTGGAAGGGCAAAACCCTCGAAGACGTACTCGACGGGCGGATTGGCGGCGAAATGCGCGCCATTGGCAAGGTGGCCAAGATCAACCAGACCGACCACGCGCAGGGACATATCTGCCCGGACACCGCGCGCTGGCTGCGCTACGGTCCGGCGGGGCTGGCAAAAGCCGCGCGCGAAAACAAGGCAAAGCATCCGGACAAGGCGGACTTTTATGAAGGCGTTGCCATCGCGCTCGAAGGCGCGAGCCTTTTCATGCGGCGCTATGCCGAGCTGGCAAGGAGCATGGCCAAGTCTGCCGCGCAGCCGGCGGAACTGCTGGAAATTGCGCGCGTTTGCGACAAACTTGCCGCAAATCCGCCGGAAACTTATCGTGAGGCGGTGCAGGCAAGCTGGTTTTTATATGTGATATTGCAGATGGAGAGCAACGCGTCCTCGTTTTCGCCGGGACGAATGGATCAGTATCTGTATCCGTATTATAAAAAGGACGTCGCATCCGGCGCGCTCACGCCGGAGGATGCGCTGGAGATCACGGAGTGTCTGTTCCTGAAATTCAATCAGATTGTGTACTTGCGCAGCGCGGGCAGCGCTAAGTATTTCGCAGGGTTCCCAATCGGCTTTAACGTGGCCGTCGGCGGGCAGGACGAAAACGGCGGCTGCGCCGAAAACGAACTCTCGTTTCTGTTTTTACGCGCGCAGGAGCACCTTCTTCTGCCGCAGCCGAACCTTTCGGCGCGTGTCTTTGAAGGTTCCGGCGAGCACTTCTTGACGCGCTGTGCGCAGGTGATCGGCAAAGGCAGCGGCATGCCGCAGCTTTTCAACGATGAAGCGGTGATCCCCGCGTTGACCGGCAAAGGGATTTCGGAGCAGGACGCGCGAAACTACGCCATCGTCGGCTGCGTCGAACTCACCACGATGGGCAATAATATCGGCTGGAGCGACGCGGCGATGTTCAACCTCGTCAAGGCGCTCGAACTGGCGCTCAACGACGGGCGATGCACGCTCACCGGCAAACAGATGGGCGCGCATACCGGTACGATTGAAGCGTTTGAAACGTACGAGGATGTGCTGAAAGCGCTCGATACGCAGGTGGACTTTTTCTTCGAGCGCATGATCCGCTGCTGCGAAGTGGTGGAAAAGGCGCATGCGGAACTGCTTCCGTCGCCGTTTCTGTCGTCGGTCATCGACGACTGCATGGAACGGGGAATCGACGTGACCGCGGGCGGTGCGCACTACAACCTTTCCGGCATCCAGGCGATCCAGTGCGCAAACGTTGCGGACAGTCTCGCGGCGCTCAAGACGCTGGTGTACGACGAAAAGATCGTCGACCGTCGCGAACTGCACGAAGCGCTGACAAGCAACTTTGAAAACGCGGAGCTTCTGCGGCTGCGGCTGCTCAACAAAGCGCCCAAATACGGCAACGACGTGGAATGGGTGGACGCGATTGCCTTCGATTGGGCGAGGCAGTTTGCCGGACGGCTTGCAAAATACACCAACGCGCGCGGCGGTCCGTATCAGATGGGGCTCTACACGGTGTCGGCGCACGTGCCCATGGGACAGAACGTCGGTGCAACGCCGGACGGGCGCAAGGCGAAAGAACCGCTGGCGGACGGCGGCATGTCCCCGGTCTACGGGCGGGACAGTCACGGCCCGACCGCGGTGCTCAAAAGCGTTGCGCGCGTCAAGAGCGAATACGGCAGCAACGGCACGCTGCTGAACATGAAGTTTCTGCCTTCGCTGTTTAAAACGGAGATCGGCGTACAGAAGTTTGTCCGGCTCATCCGCGCATTTATCCGGCTGAAGATCATCCACGTGCAGTTCAACGTGGTCAATCGCTCCGACCTGCTCGCCGCGCAGAAGCACCCGGAGCTTTACCGGAGCCTGACCATCCGCGTGGCTGGGTATACGGCGTATTTTACCGAACTCGCACCGGATTTGCAGCAGGAGATCATCGAACGAACGGAATATGCCGACGTATGATCACCGCCAACATTTTTGACGTGAAGCGCTTCTCCGTCAACGACGGAGACGGTATCCGAACCACGCTGTTTATCAAGGGATGTCCTCTTAGGTGCGCGTGGTGCCAGAACCCGGAAGGGATCGACCCGCAGATTCGCGTTTGGTATGCAAAAAACGTCTGTGCGGGATGCCGCGCGTGTGTGGCCGCCTGCGGCGAGGGAGCGATCGGCTGGGACGAAAAGGGCGCGGACGTCGACAAGCAGAAATGCACGCTCTGCGGACGATGCGTTTCCGCCTGCCCGACCGGAGCGATCCGCTTTGACGCAAAACGGATGAGCGTGGAAGAAGCGGTTGCGGAAATCGAAAAGGACGCGGCTTTTTACGGCAGGGACGGCGGGGTGACGCTCTCCGGCGGGGAATGCATGGCCAGACCTGAATTTTCGCTGGCGGTGCTGAAAGCCTGTCGGGAACGCGGCATCGGCACCATCATCGAAACCAGCCTTTACGCGCCGCCCGAAACGTTGGACGCATTTTGTGAGGCGACCGACCGCATCATTGCGGACATCAAACTCATCGACCCTGCGCGGCACAAAGCGGGCACCGGCGTGGACAACGCGCTGATTCTTGGCAACATCCGCCGCCTGGCGGAACGGAAAGCCGACCTGCTTTTGCGTACGCCTCTGATTCCGGGGTATACGGACGACGAGGATAATATCGAAGGCATTGCAAAGTTTGTTTCCTCGCTGAATGCGGACGTGCCGGTCGAACTGCTCAACTTTAACCCCATGTGCAGGGATAAATACGAGTCCCTGCGAATCCCCTATCGTTTTGATCCGAATCAGCGCGAAATCCCGGAGCAAAAGGTGCAAGCGCTGAAGCAAATCCTGACCGGCCACGGTCTGAGAGCACTCTAAAAGGGATGGAACGCGCATGATTCAAGAATTTCTGACCTTAGCCAAACGCGGCCAAAATGTCTTCCTGCCGGACGTTGTGAAGGCGTTTTCGACGGAAAAAGCCATCGTTATGTGCGCGCTGGAACCGAGTTCCGGCGGCAGGCACGTGTGGGAAATCCGCTTTCCCGAAGCGGACGGGGAAGAGGAAACGAGATTTATCAAAGAATATTTTTACGCGCGCATCTATAACCTGATTTCCGCGTTCGGCGGCAGGCGCATGACGCTTTATGTTCCGTCCGGCGGCGATTTCGCCGCGGCACTCTGCAGGACGCTGGACGACGTGTTCCAAATCAATTTGCCGAAAAAAGAACGCACCGGGTATGGCAAATGTCTCAACGTGACCGACCGCATCAATGCGGCGACGGGCGAGCAGCCGTTTTCTTTTCAAATCGTCGAGGGCGAGTGCCCCGCAGAAACGCCGCGGCCGCAACAAAAGGCCGACGCAGTTTCCTCCTGCAAAGCCGCCGTTCAAACGGCGTGCGGCGCGGCGCTCTGTGGGATCGACATCGGCGGCACGGACATTAAGGTTATCGGGATTTTAAACGGACGCATCTGCGCGGTGAAGGAATACGACTGGAACCCCGCCGAGATGACCAACGTGGACGCGCTGATTGGTCCTGTGCTTCTCATGGCGCGGATCATGCGTACGGCGCTTTCCCTGCCGGACACGCCGGAAGCGGCGCGGCTGAAGGAAAAGATGCTCGAAAAAGGCGCATCCGACGAAAAAATGCGCGCCGCGGCGGACGAAGCGCTGAGAGCATATGGCGTGCCGGAGAAACTCGACGGCATCGGCGTGTGTTTTCCGGACGTGGTGATCGACGACATGATCGTCGGCGGCGAAACCTATAAAACGCGCGGTATCCGGGCGCATTCCGCGGACTATGAAGCGGAGTTTTCCAAACTGGCGGGACTCAAACGGATGCTGCTGAGCCACTGCCGCGAGGGCGGAAGGGTGCACATGAGCAACGACGGGTCTCTGGCGGCCTATACGGCGGCGGTCGAACTGGCGCATTCCGAGCGGGCGGACACGGTTAAAAAGGGTGTTTTTGCACATACGCTCGGAACGGAACTCGGCACCGGCTGGCTCGACGAATCCGGCGAAATCCCGCAGATCCCGCTTGAGATCTACAACTGCGTGATCGATCTTGGCGACTATCCGGCGCGTGCGTTCGAGCCGACCGACGCGAGGAGCCTTTTGAACTTCAACACCGGGCTGCCCGGCACGCTGCAGAAATACTGCAGCCAGAGCGGGGCGTACCGGCTGGCGCTGCGCATATTCGAGCGGGAAGCGCCGGCGCTCTATCAGGATTTGTTTGATTTGGGATTTCTCGAACGCCGCGACGGCGGGATACACGTAAAAACCAGCCCCGCGGATATGCGTAAACCCCTGCTGGAGCACCTGATGAAGCTCGCCGCGGGCGGAGAACGCGCGGCGGAGAAAATCTTTCGCGAAATCGGCGGATACCTGGCCGTCACGTTCGCGGAAACCGAGCGTATGCTGCGGCCCGAAACGAAAACCCGCGTGCTGTTCGGGCGGTTTGTAAAGCACAAGCGCTGTTTTGAGCTCATGCAGGAAGGCGCGTCCATGCGGCAGCCGGCCGAGATGCTTGCCGGCGACGGCAACCTCGCGTTCACGCCGGTGATGCTCGAGCTGAGCCGCGACCCGGAGCACACGGTGGCACAGTTCGGTCAGGCGGTTGGCGCGGCATATTTTGCGGCGTCCGTGCTCGGACGGGACTGAAACAACACATTTTGTGCCGCAAACATCTTCGGCAGGGAGCACACCAGCAATTTTTTACGGAGGGAAGCAACCATGAAAGAACAAAATTATCTGGACTGCCTGGTCGGCGTATTCGGCCATCCCGCGGCGGAAAACCCGGGCGTTGTGATTCAGGAAGCGGCCTTCCGGGACATGGGACTCGATCTTTGGCGGTTTCTGACCATCGACGTAGACCCGGACCGGCTGGAGGACGCGATCAAAGGGCTCAAAGCCTTTAAGATGCGCGGCATCAACTGCACCATCCCGCACAAGATCAACGTGCTTCGGTATCTCGACGAACTTTCCGAGAGCGCGCGTCTGATCGGCGCGGTCAACATGATCGTCAATACGGACGGACACTTGTTCGGGGAAAACACGGACGGCAAAGGATTCATGGAGTCGCTGCGCGACAACGGTGTGGATCCGGTGGGCAAGAAAATCGTCATCCTCGGTGCGGGCGGTGCGGCGCGCGCCATCAGCGTGGAGCTTTCGCTTGCGGGCGCGGGGCACATCACCATCGTCAACCGTCCCGAGGACGCGGCGCTGGCGGAAAGCCTGATGCAACTGCTTAAAAAGATTGCGGAAAAGAGTGAATTCGTCACATGGGACCATACCTACGCGGTTCCGACGGACACGGACATCCTGGTCAACGCCACACCGATCGGATTGTATCCCAATGTGGATGAAATTCCGAACGTCGAGCTCGATACGATTTTGCCAAGCATGTTCGTGCAGGATGTGATTCCGAACCCGGCCGTCACGCCGTTCCTGCGCGCCGCCAAGGCGCGCGGCGCAAGGTGGAACACCGGCACGGGGATGTTGATCAACCAGGCGGCGATCAACATTGAAATGTGGACCGGCAAAAAGCCGGACAAAGCGGTCATGCTCCGCGCACTGCAGGAGGCCCTGAGCTGAAGTTCACACTGAAAAGCAGGCGGTTGGCGGCCTGCAAACGACATCCGGCGCGCCGGCGGGACCGGCGCACCTCAACAACGGAATAAGCGGATTGTGTTCGAAGGTAAGGGGGAACGGTGTCCGCTTAAATAAAAAGGAGGAAAGAAGAATGACCAAAATGACCAAAAAGATCCTGGTAGTGTTTCTCGTTCTGGTTATGGTAGTGGGCGTGTTTGGCTGCAAGGCCGAAACAGCGGAAACGGAGACGGCGGCAGCCGCCGAAGAAAGCAGCAGCACACCCTACAAGGCCGCGTTTATCACGCAGGCGCTCTCCAACGAATCGCAGGCGTACGCTTGGAAACAGTTCCAGGCATATTGCGGCGAGTACGGCTTTGAAATGGATGTCTTTGAAGGACAGAACGACGTTCAGAACGAAGCGAAGGCCGTGAGCACCTGCATCGCGCAGGACTACGACGCGATCTTCATCAACCCGAGCGACATCAACGCGATCGTTCCTAGCCTCATGGAAGCCAAAGAGGCGGGCGTGATCGTCGGCATGTTCTCAAGCGACCTGCCGGAAGAATCGCAGCAGTACCGCGACTTCTTCTGTGGCGTCGACGATACGATGGCGGGTCAGACGGCAGGCCAGGCGTTTGTCGATCATTTCACGGACGGTGCAACGATCGTTGAAGTCGGCGGCCAGGCGGGCCACGATGCGCAGATCAAGCGGCACGACGGCTTTATGGAAGCCATCGAAGGCTCCAACATCACGCTGCTTGACTCCCAGAACTGCTCCGGCTGGGTCACCGCGGACGCGATGGCCATCATGGAAGACTTCATCGTCAAATACGGCGATCAGATCCAGGGTGTGTTCTGCCACTGGGACAACGGCGCGACCGGCGTCATCGAAGCGCTGAAGAACGCCAACATGACCGACGTATACGTCGTTGCAGTCGATGGCTGCCGCGCCGGTTACGACCAGGTTAAGGACGGCACGCAGGCGGTCTGCATCGGCCAGAGCTTCACGAACATGGCGATCAAGAGCCTCGAGTGTGCAAAGGCCATGCTGGAAGGCGGCTCGTATGAAGCGATCAACTTCATCCCGCTGGACGTCGTGACGGCCGACAACATCGATACCTTCCCGTATCCGGAATGGTAAGGCAAAACAAATTGTAACAATGGACGGGCCCGCCCGGCAGTCCCGCCGGGCGGCCCTCCGATGCCGTTTGCAGACAAACAACTGAAAGGGGAAATGAGGGAGTGGAAAAGAAGGATCGGGGAATCATCCTTTCCATTAAGGACGTAAATAAATCGTTCCCCGGCGTCAAGGCGCTGGACAACGTCTCCATCGAAATCGAGCGGGGAATCGTCCATGGTATCGTCGGAGAAAACGGCGCCGGCAAGTCGACGCTGATGAAAATCCTCTCGGGCGTGTACACAAAGGATTCCGGTACGGTTGTGTTCGACGGAGAGGAAATCGAGCACACGACGCCGATTGAATCGCTCAACCGGGGACTTAGCATCATCTACCAGGAGTTCAATCTGGTCAACACCATGAGCGTCGGCGAAAATATCTTCCTCGGCCGCTTTTCGGAAATGCACGGCATGCGCGGCACGCACGCCGAGGCCAGGAAACTTCTCGACAGCATCGGCTGTTCAATCGACACGCATACGCTGGTCGGCGAACTTTCCGCGGCGGAGAAGCAGATGGTTGAAATCACAAAAGCGCTCTCGTTTCGCTCCAAGCTGATCATCATGGACGAGCCGAGCAGCTCGCTTACCAGCGACGAGCTCAAACAGCTTTTCAGCATCATCGGCGACTTGCGCGCGCAGGGTGTTTCCATCATCTATATCAGCCACAAGCTGGACGAAATTTTTGAGCTTTGCGACATGGTGACGGTCATGCGCGACGGACACGTCATCGACACGCGCCCGGTCGGCGAGCTCACGCGGGCGGACATGATCACAAAGATGGTCGGCCGCTCGATCGAACACGAATATCCCGAGCGCCCGCACTGCGTCGGAGAGACGCTCATGGAGGTGCGCTCGATCAATACGCACAAACTGCACGACATCTCCTTTGAACTCAAAAAAGGCGAAATCCTCGGTTTCGTCGGGCTTGTCGGCGCAGGACGGACGGAGATTGTACGCGCCATCTGCGGCGCGGACAAGGTAAAGGGTCACGAGGTTCTGATTGGCGGCGTGCCGGTCCATATCAAAAAGCCCGCGCACGCAAAGAAGCTCGGCATCGGCCTTCTGCCGGAAGACCGCAAACTGCAGGGGCTGGTGCTGCGTTTTTCCGTGCAGTCCAACATTGCAATGGCGAGCCTGGACAAAATGCGGAAGTTCGGGTTTATCGACGCTTCGCAGGAACGGGGGATTGCCGAGCGTCAGATTGCAAACCTCGGCATCAAAACGCCGTCCCCGCAGACGACTGTGCTCAGCCTTTCCGGCGGCAACCAGCAGAAATGCGTCGTCGGCAGATGGCTTGAAATCAATCCACAGATTCTCATTATGGACGAGCCCACGCGCGGCATCGACGTCGGCGCGAAATATGAAATATATGTACTTATGAAGCAGATCGTGGAAAACGGCGGTTCGATCATCATGATCTCGTCCGAACTACCGGAAGTGCTGAATATGAGCAACCGCGTTCTGACCATCTGCGAAGGCCGCATCACGGGCGAATTTAACCCCGAGGAAGTGTCCGCGCAGACGATCATGGACAGCGCGATCGGATGACGGGAGGAAACGACATGACAAAACGATTCGATCTGAAAAAATTCCTTTTGAATTACCTGGTCCTCGTTGCCATCGTGCTGCTGGTCATCATCACGATCATCGTGGAGCCGAAATTCCTTTCGGGCGACAACCTGACCAACATCATGCGTCAGTTCGGACCGCTGAGCTTTGTTTCGCTGGGCATGACGTTCGTGATCATCGGCGGGTTTATCGACCTCTCCGTCGGCGGGCTGATCTCGCTGGTGGCGGTGGTTACGGTTTCTCTCATCGACCCGCTCGGCCAGCTCAACGCGCTGATCGTCGGCGTGCTCTTCGGCGCGTTCCTTGGCTTTCTCAACAGCATGGTGCTCATCAGCTGCGGCGCGCTGACACAGGCGGAGGCGCTGTTTATCACCTACGGCATGAGCGCCGTGTACAGCGCCGTTGCGCTGATCTACACGGGCGGCAGCACGCAGCATATGAGCTGGCTGACCACGCCGCAGACGATCTTTACGGCCATCGGTTCCGGTACGGTCGGCATCTTCTCGGTGTCGTTCATCATTTTCCTCGTGTGCCTGCTGCTGCTTTGGATTTTCCACAACAAAACTTACAGCGGGCGTTCGATCAGTTACACGGGCGGCAACAAGGTCGCGGCGGAGCTTTCCGGCATTCCGATCAAGCGCAGCGTGATTCTGATTTATACCATCTGCGGCCTGATGAGCGCCGTCGGCTCCATCGTGCTGTTTTCGCGGATCACGACCGCGGCGCCGATCATCGGCAAAAACTATGAAACCAACGCGATTCTTTCGGTGGTCGTCGGCGGCACGACGCTCAAAGGCGGAAAGGGCAGCGTGCTGCGCACCGTGCTCGGCGTGCTTTTAATCACGCTGATGTCCAACTGCATGAACCTGCTCGGCGTTTCGGCCTATATGCAGGTGGTGCTTAAGGGCGCAATCCTTGTTCTGGCCATCTGGCTCGACAACCGAAAAGAACAGTAGGAGGTGGACGGAATGCAAACATCGATTTTAAGTTTCGGCAAGCGGACTCTGCGTGCGCTGACCCGGCAAAAGGCGGTCATCGCCATCATCGCCATGCTGATCCTGATGCTGTTCTTCAAGACCAATTTCTACACGTCCTATAATCTGCTCAACGTGCTTAAGGACGCGGCCGTCAACGAAATCATCGCGTTCGGCGTGACGCTGACCGTCATCGCCGCAGGGTGCGACCTTTCCGTCGGCGGGGTGATGTGCCTCTCCGGCATCACGGCCATTCAGATGATGAACGGCGGCATGAGCATGTGGCTGGCGATCACGCTTTCGATCCTCATCGGTGCGCTGATCGGCTTCATCAATGGGTTCTTCGTGGTGCAGCAGCGCACGGAGGCGTTCATCATTACGCTCGGCATGGGCATGCTGCTCAAGGGCGTTTGCCAGCAACTGACGGACGCGCACCCGGTGAGCTGCACGAACATGGAGTTCATGAAGATCGCCAACGGCAAGATCGGCGGGGTAATCCCGAATCTTGCGGTGATCATGATCGTGTTTGGCGTGCTCGTGTACGCGCTGCTTCGCTACACGAGCTTCGGCCGGAATCTGTATGCCATCGGCGGCGATTACGAAGTCGCCAAATATTCCGGCATCAACGTCGTCACGACCAAGTGGATCGCTTTTGTGCTCAGCGGCGCAATGACCGCGATCGCGGGCGTGCTGCTTTCCAGCAAACTCAACACCGGTTCGAGTATCTACGGCGACGACACCGCGCTGATGGTCAACTGCGGCGTCGTGGTCGGCGGCACGTCGTTCGCCGGCGGCGTCGGCGGCATCCCGGAGAGTTTTATCGGCCTGATGGTGCTGCAGCTTCTGACCAACTGCATGAACATGCTCGGCATCGCGCCGTACCTCCAGCAGGTCGCGCAGGGCGTTGTGATCGTCGGCATCATCTGGCTGGACTGCTTCGGCAGGAAGCGCAAGCGCGAGGACGTATGAGCAAACGGAATTTGCGTTTAAAGGCCGCCGGATTACCGGCGGCCTTTAAACGCAGCTGCGAAATTCCCGTCATGATACGGCAGGCGCTTTTGCCTGGCGCATGTTATACTGATTCAGTAAGCATCCTGAATGGAGGGTATTGCCGTGATTTATTATTTTTCCGGTACGGGCAATTCAAAATGGACGGCCGAAACCATTGCACGGCTGACCGGGGACGAGGCGGTTTCAATTCCGGCGCTCATCCGGGACGGCCCGGCGGCGGTTTTTGCAGGCGACGGCCCGATCGGAATCGTTTTTCCGG
This sequence comes from Eubacteriales bacterium, assembly GCA_035446965.1. Classification (GTDB taxonomy): domain Bacteria; phylum Bacillota; class Clostridia; order Christensenellales; family CAG-138; genus UBA7703. Next base: position 4,405 of record DAOTGE010000039.1, on the reverse strand, counting down.
TTTATGCCTGGGGAGTGCCGGAACTTGTGGAGCGGTTCTGCAAGAACATCCGTCTTGGCGGGAATGTATATGCATATGCCGTATGCACCTGCGGAGACGACGCGGGCAACGCCATGAAGCGGTTTCGGCGTATTTTTCCGTACACGAGCGCCTGGTCGGTTGCCATGCCCAATAATTACCTGCCGCTTTTTGACGTGGACGCGCCGGACTACGCGGGCTATAAGCTGGCCGAGGCAAAGCCGCGCACGAAAGCGATTGCGGAAAGCGTGCTTGCGCGGGAATCGGTATACGATGTGCATTCCGGCGGCGCGTCCTGGCTTAAAACTGCGGTTTGCCGACCGGCGTTCAATGCGTTTATGCGGCGTACGAAACCGTTTTACGCGGAGGAAAACTGTGCCGGCTGCGGGCTTTGCAGGGACGTCTGCCCGGTCGGCGCAATCGAAATGGAGAACGGCAGACCTGTCTGGACGCAGAAACGCTGCGAACAGTGCATGGCTTGCATTCAGCGGTGCCCGCAGCGCTGCATCCAGTACGGAAAAACGACGAAAAACAAGGGAAGGTACAGTTTTCAAGAGGACGAATGAAGCGCAGCCGGCCGAAACGGCGGCGTTTGCGAATTCTGCCTGCAGACGGCGGAGGAATGCGGCGCGCATGCCTTCCGATTCATTCCGTTTTCCTTGCGCTGTGAAATATGAAGCGATATAATGATAAAAGATAGCATAAAATTACATTGAAATTTTATAAAATCAATTTTTGACGGGGTGGGAAATTCTATGAGCGTAAACGTCGGCACCGCCGCCGAGTGGCAGGCACTGATCTCGAAGCTCAGCGGTGTGTATGCCGCGCACGTTGTATTTTCCGAAGCGCAGGAACCGACGGAAATCCATGTCCTCGCCAGCAGCCGACGTGCCGCAAAGGCGCTGGTACGGGATGTGCAGTCCGCAATCAGCGCGCGTTTCGGCGTGGAGGTGGATTATCACATCATCAGCATCGCCCAGGTTGCGCCGAGCATTCTTTCGGGCGTTTGCTTCCGGCTGACATATTCCGGCATCGATACGCACGCATCCGATAAGGGCGTAGAAGTGAGCGTTTCGCTGCGCAGGGATTCCGAAGTATTCACCGGGACCGCCAGTGGCGGTTCGTTTCAGTTTTCCAGAATGCGCTCCATTGCGCAGGCGACGCTGGATGCGGTGAAAGCCTGCACGGACGGAACTGCGTTTTTTGAGCTGGCCAGCACGGAATTGGTGCGTTCGAACGGACGGACGATTGTGATTACACAGGTGTTTTGCGTTGCCGATCGTACGCCGCTGATTGGCTGCGTGTTTGCCGAGCCAGACGTCGACGCCGCCGTAGCGCAGAGTGTTTTGGATGCAATTAACCGTCGGCTGGAAATCTATCAGCAGGAAATGTAAATTTCTTTGGAGGCGGTTTAATAAAAACTTAACAGGTCCGGCAAAAGCGTAGCGGATATAGCCTGTTCGATTAGCGGAGAACAGAGCCTTTGAAAAGGAGGCTATATCCAAATGAAAAAGATTATCATGGCGCTTGCTTCCCTTGCAGCTTTGGTTCTGTCGAGTGGCGCGTACTTCTTTGTCAGATAAGACGGGTTGAACGCAAAAGGAAACCCAGATATCATTCTGCCGGACCTGTTAGGACTTTTCCCGGAGACACGGGCATGGTGCGAGGATGTAGCTGAATGAAAAAGCAGAAAGTTTACATGGCGTTGGTGAGCCTGTGCGGCATCGCGGTTTTTGGAGTAAGCCTTTACCAAGCCGCCGCACTTTTCACCAACCCTGAAACGCTGCTTGACATGATCCTTTACAGCGTGGTCATGCTGGTCATCATGATCCTCTGCCATATGCTCCCCATTTACATCACCACCGACAAAACCATGGAGATTACATTTGTTGCGGTGGTGGCGTGTATTGTGACAAAGGGCGTACCGCTGGCGACCGTGCTGTTTGCGCTGTCCACCCTTGTGACGATCCTGCAGGACACGCAGACGCACCAATACTATTCGCCCTGGGCCCGTGCGCCGTTTAAGGAGCTTTTCAACGTTTCCAACGTTCTTGTCGTCAACTGGATCGGCGGACTTTTGTATAATCTGATCGTACGCGACGCAGGCGCACAGGTGTTTTCCTGGCGCGTGATGATCGGTGCGGTCGTGTTTTCGTTCGTCGCGATTCTCGGCAATTTGATTTTTTTCCTTTTATATTACAGGCTCAGCGATCAGGGACGATTTTTCGAATTGCTGCGCGACAATATCGGCGGGATTTTGCCAAACGTGCTTGCAACGATCCCGCTTGGACTTTTGATCGGCTACATTCTGACGCAGACCAACGCATACCTCTGGCTGGTTTTGTTTATGGCGCCGCTGATGCTTGCGCGGTACTCCTTCAAAATATATCTCGACAGCCATACAATACTGCTGCGGACGATTGCGTCGCTCGTTGAGGCAATTGAAGCGAAAGATCCCTATACGCACGGCCATTCGCAGCGTGTGGCCTATATCAGCAGCGAAATTTGCAAGGCGCTCGGATGCACGCGCCATTTCACCGACCAGGTGAAGATTGCCGCACTTTTACACGACACCGGAAAGATCGGCGTTGAAGATGCAATCCTGCGCAAACCGGGTCCGCTTACGAAAGAGGAGTACGACATCATCAAACAGCATCCGGTTGTCGGCAGGCGTATTATTGAAAGCATTAATCTTTCCAGCGTGGTCAACGACGCGGTGCTCTATCATCACCGCAGGTATGATGGGACGGGGTATCCTGAAGACGGGCCGCCCGCGGGTGAACTGCCGCTTTCCGCGGCGATCCTTGCGGTGGCCGACTGCTATGATGCGATGATTACCGACCGGCCGTACCGCAAAGGGATGACGCGCCTGCAGGCGCGCAAGATTATAGAGGAGGTTTCCGGTACGCAGCTTGACCCGAAAGTCGTGAAGGCATTTCTGGAGATTGAACCTGAGTTGCGGCCTGAGGACGCCGAAAAAAGGCTCCTTTATACGGTATGATACTGCTTCTTTCGGCGGTTGCGGGGATCGTATTGGGACTGCTCTTTGGCGGCCGGCTAAAAAACTGCGCCGCCTATCCGCTGAAGGGATTTTGGCTGCCGGTCGCGGCGTTCTGCGTCAAAGCGGTTGCCGCCTGGCTGCTGCGGCCGCAAACTGGCGCAATCGCCGTTTGCCTCGTTCAATATACGCTTATTTTCGCATTTATCGTTATCAATATCGCCCGGGGTTTGTGGCCGACGCTTGTTCTGGCAGGATCGGTTTCCAATTTTTTGGTGATCTTGCTCAATGGCGGATGTATGCCGGTTTCAACGCAGTTATTGGTTAGCGGAACCGAGCGTGCCGAACAGTTGCTTAACGGTCAAATTTACGCATACTGTGTGGCAGGAGCGGATACGGCACTGCCGTTTTTGGGGGACGTGCTCCGCATTGGTTCTGCAGGGACGCCGGTCGGCTTTGCCAGTGCAGGAGACATCGTGTTATGCTGCGGCATAGCGATCCTTTGCTTCCAGATGACGCGTTGGAAAGCGTACAAAGGGGACGGCAGGGGCACCGGGGGAAGAGATACCATGCACGGTAGGACCGAACAGACTTAACCAAATGCGCTTTGAAGCAGCGCGCAGATCAAACCGAGCGTTGGAAGATGGAAACCGGCATCCGAAACCGGAGGACGGATGGGCCTGGAATTACCTAACGGTCCAGCAATTGCATTGAATTAGACAATCCATATTGAAAAAACAGTTAAATGGTGTAGAATAGGGAAAAAGTGGGCTGTCGGCATCGGGGACGGCGGCGTGCGCACCGGGCATACCGGGAACCAATGTACTGACGGGTGATACAGCTTGAAAAAAACAAAACCGAGTTCAGCCGCTGGTAAGAATACGCATGTCGCGTATGATGATTACAAGTTGCAGATATCGCAGAATTATATTTATATTCTTGCGATAGTTGCGTGTGCGCTGAATTTTGTTTTACTCGTTCCCGACTGGCTGCTGATTGTCAGTATGGGCAGCAGGATTATTGTTTCCGTTGTGCGCCTGCTGTATACGGGGTTACTCGCTTTTATAAGCGTCAGGATCAAGAAGGCGGATTCATTTCAGCCGCTGTCTGTGCTGATCACCGTCAGCGAAGCGCTTGCACTGGTGATTTTCCTGTTCGTCATGACACAGTATACGCATTTTAACTTTATGATTCAGGCAATGGGATTTATTGCTTTTATCCTTATCATTTTTTCCGTGCCCAATCGAATTCAGTATACGCTTATACTCGCGACGCTTGGCGCCGCGGGCTTTTTTATCTGTGCCAAGCTCTACCATGGGGCAATAGACGGAAATGAATTTTGGGCCGCGCTGGTCTATGTTTCGCTTACGGTCATGCTCTGCGCGATCG
>DAOTGE010000038.1:0-26251 GCA_035446965.1 Eubacteriales bacterium | reverse complement strand
TACCGTCTTATCAAGAGTGGCTGAGGGACCGGCCCTGTGAAGCCCGGCAACCTGTCCGTTTCAAGCGGACAAGGTGCCAATTCCGGCAGCGAAAGCTGAAAGATGAGTGTTGAACCATTCTGACAATGCAAAAACCTCATCTGCGGATGAGGTTTTTGTAATAGACAGACGGAGGACTTTTACCAATGGGAAAACGACTTTTTACGTCCGAATCGGTGACCGAAGGACATCCGGACAAGCTCTGTGATTGTATTTCGGACGCGGTATTGGACGAGATGCTGGGAAACGACCCGTATTCGCGCGTCGCTTGTGAATGTGCGGCGACGACGGGGCTTGTGCTTGTGATGGGCGAGGTGACCACGGAATGCTATGTGGACATCCCGAATCTTGTGCGTAACGTCGTCAACGAAATCGGCTATAACAAGCCGGAATACGGCTTTGACGCGAACACGCTTGCGGTCATTACGGCGATCAACGGCCAGTCGCCGGACATCGCGCTGGGCGTCGACCATGCGCTGGAGCAGAAAAACGGTGAAGCCGGGGACAACCTCGGCACTGGCGCCGGCGATCAGGGGATGATGTTTGGCTTTGCCTGCGATGAAACGGACAACTACATGCCGCTGCCGATCGATCTTGCGCACGAGCTGACAAAGAAGCTCACCGCCGTGCGCAAAAGCGGAGAAATTGCCTATCTGCGCCCGGACGGCAAAAGCCAGGTGACGATCGAATATGACGGTGACCGTCCCGTGCGCGTGGACACGGTGGTCATCAGCGCGCAGCACGACGACGTGGACATGGCGATGCTGCGGCGGGATGTCGAAGAAAAAGTGATTCGTCCCATCGTCCCGAAAGAACTGATCGACGAAAAGACGAAGATCTACGTCAACCCCACCGGCCGGTTCGTAATCGGCGGGCCCACGGGCGACTCCGGCCTGACGGGCAGGAAGATCATTGTGGACACGTACGGCGGATATGCACGGCACGGCGGCGGGTGTTTCAGCGGGAAAGATCCGACGAAGGTCGACCGCAGCGCGGCCTATATGGCTCGCTATGCGGCAAAGAACGTCGTTGCGGCGGGGCTGGCGAAGAAATGCGAAATCCAGCTGGCGTATGCAATCGGCGTGGCACGGCCGGTCTCCATCTGCGTGGACACGTTCGGCACGGGCGTGCTGAGAGAGGAGGACATCGAACGCGCGGTGCTGGATACGTTCGACTTCCGGCCGGCGGCCATCATCGCACAGCTCGATCTGCGCAGGCCGATTTACCGGCAGACCGCGGCATACGGCCATTTCGGCCGCATGGAGCTCGATCTCCCCTGGGAGCGGCTGGACCGCGTGGATGCTCTTAAAAAAGCTGTCCGCTGAAAAGAAATAAGAAACAAAAAACACAGCAGCGCCGCCTTTTCAGGCGGCGCTGCCGGTATATCGGTTTATGTTTTCTATTCGGACATCGTATCGTCCGAAGACGCTTTAGCGAGATTTGTATCTTCCAGTGCCGCCTGCTCGGCGGCGAGCGCTTCTTCGGCGGCGCGTTTGCGCGCAAGCTTGCGCTCGCGCCGGTCGTCCTCCCGCCAGAAACGGGCGATGAGCATGACCGAGGTTGCGATTGCACAGACGGCGAGCACGGCGAAGATACGCTTGGAAAGCTCGCTGGCCATAAACGCCATGACCGGGTTAAACCCGTCGACCGAGAAGAACACGAGCGTCATCAGCGAAAGGATGATGGTTAAATGCGGCAATGCGCGGGCGATCAGTCGTTTCATGCTTGCGTCCTCCTTACTGCCCGTTTGCCGTCGCCGGCTCACAGATATAGATAATATCGCTGGTGTCGCGCGGGGAAGAATCCTGCGGCTGGCTGCGCCATTCGTCGCCGTAGGTCATCACCGCGGTGTCGCCGCCGTCCAGGTTGAAAGCGACTTTGCAGCCGAGGTCGTAGAACACCTGCGAAAGTTCGCTGAGCGACATGCCCCAGGAATATCCTTTTTGCCGCCCGTCTACCAGGATGAAGCAGTAGTGGCCGGGTTCGTAATAGCCGATGGCGGAAAGCGGGTTTGCCTTGGAGTTTGCAAAGCTCGAAGGCACTTCCCCGTCTTCAAGCAGTTCCGGTCCGAACGTCCAGATCTGATAAGGATTTTTGGCGTAAATTTCGTCGAGCGTCGTCTGACTGATCGGTTCGGGATAGGTTTCCATCGTACCGTCGTAATAGAGCACGCAGATGTCCCCGTAGACCGGCAGGCTCTTGTCCCATTCGACGCCGTCGCGCACGGCGATGCTGTCGTGATAGGTGAAATTATCGCCCGAAATGGCGACGATGGAGCCGACCATCTGCGAAAGCTGCAGCGTGGACATCACGTTTTTGCGCGAGCCTTCATTTTGTTCTTTGTAATCATAGGCGACCGCCGTGCGGAAGCTCGAAATATCTTTTACGTATATGTCGGCCATGTAATAGACGATCGGTTTGCTTTCGGTGCCGACGGTGACCTGCGACATTTCGATACAGACGTTTGCGCTGCGATAACCGCTTTCGGTTTGCTCCACCGTGTCGCCGGTGGTGAACTTTTCGGCGTAACTGCCGCCGAGGAGGCCGGTGTCGACGACTTCCGGCGTGGGAGTGGACGCGTCCTGTGCAGGCGACGCGTCCGCCTGCTCCGCGGGCTCGGCGCTGGGCGTCGGACTTGCGGCCGGGGTTGCCGAAGTGGTTGTGAGCGTCTTTGGTTCATACGTAGGCACGCGCAAAAAGTGGACGTACGAAAACGCGCCCAGAAAAACGCCGAGCACCACCAGGTCGATGACGATCGCTTTAATCAGTCGCTTGGCGGATTTGGAGAGGGGTTTGCTCATAGGGGTCGGGGTTCCTCCTAATCATTGGAATCAAGCGGTAAAGCGCCGCATTGTATACCGTCAGTCCTCGGGGCTGAATTCTTCGCTCTCCGGCGGGAATACATATTTCCGCTGGACGTAAAAGCTCAGCGGATAGAGCAATAGTTCCACGATAATCTTGCCGACCGCAATCGGGATCTGTTTGGTGATAAAGAACATCATGCCGTAGTTGATCGCCAGAATGCCGGCCGCCAGCAGATAGTAGCGAACGATGCTGCCGACGCTGCGGTGCTCGAACACGAGCTTGCAGTTGATGAAATAGTTCGCAAGCGAGCTGATGATGCGCGCGCCGACCACGCTGATCAGCAGCGACTGCGCCATGTCCTTTGTCAGCGCGGAGAAGGAAAGCACCGCGACATAGTCGATGAGCATTGCAATCAGCGACGAAGCCACGAACATCAGTATCATTTTGTAGATGCGCCATGCGTCGCGCACCGGGTTAAAGTGCGAGGACTTGTTGTCCTCGATATATACGGTAGCGATTTTAACCTCCTGAATCGGGATGCGGTGCTTGGTTGCGTAGAGAAGCACGTTAATCTCGTATTCGTACCGGTCGCCTTTCATTTCGAGCATCATGGGAATGCGGAACACGCCGAACGCGCGCAGCCCCGTCTGCGTGTCGAACACCTTCACGCCGGTGGAGAGGGCAAAAACGAAACGCGTAATAGCGTTGCCGGCGCGGCTTTTAAAGGGGACGTTGCCGGTGAATTCCCGGCTGCCGAGAACAAGCTGCTCGGGCGTTTTTTCCCATGCTTTGCAAACGCGGATGATGTCCTCGGGCAGGTGCTGCCCGTCCGCGTCGATGGTGACGACGCCTTCGTCGGCCGGGTATTGTTCATATATGTAAGAAAACGCCGTTTTCATTGCGGCGCCCTTGCCGCGGTTGACCTTGTGGACCAAAATCTTTGCATACGGTTCCAGCGAGTCAAAAATCGGCCGGCATGTTTCGGCGCTGCCGTCGTTGACGATGACGATGTCATAATCGGTCTGCTCGTGCAGGGAAAGGACGAGACGATATAATTTTTCATCCGGCTGATAGGCCGGAATGACAACAACCATGTGGGAATCTCCTTTGCAGATATTCACGGCACATAATAAAACAGTATACATTATAGCGTATTTAAGCGGCGGTGAAAAGGTTTGCTTTTGGCAGGGTAAACGGCTTTTGCCGGAAAAATTTTGCCCAATGCAGGCGAAAACACGTTTCGAACAAAAGGAAACGACTTTGTAAACTCTTTGTAATAAATCAAAAACGGCGAAGAAAGACAAGATTCTCTGCTATAATAAGCGCGTATGAAAGCGGAAAGGAAACGGCGAAGCAATGACCCGAAAAGCAAAGCGAACGGATAAAAAAGAGGAACCGGCCGCAAACGAACCGAAAGAGGAAGGCCTGACCCCGACGGACGGCGCAGCGGAAGAAAACGAAGCCGGGGAGCAGCCGGCCAGGGGGGACGAGGACCTTGCGCGGTATCCGCAGACCGGCACAGACGTCGAGGCGTTCGTCCCGACGGATTTCTATCCGTCATCGGCAGTGCGCGGGAAACGGCGCAGGCGTGCACGCCGCCGCCGGCGTGCCCTTTGGGCGGTTTTGATTATTTTGGGCGTCGTGCTGCTCGGCATCGGCGGCGTATTTACATATGCCCTGCTGCTTGACCCAAGTTCGCAGTTTGTTTCCGCTACACCCACGCCGAGCGGCGCCGCCGTGATCGAGGCGATTGAAACCGACTATACGTCTCCCACGCCGGAGCCGACGCCAACGCCGACGCTTGATCCTTACGAGGTGATCAGCGAGCAGGCGGACACCTCGATGATGCAGAACATCGTCAACGTCCTCATCATTGGTGTGGACTATGCCGAGGAACGCGAAACATGGAGCGGCAAACACGAGTATCATTCGGATGTAATGATGGTTGCCGCAATCAACTTTGACGAAAACCGCGTGGATTTAATTTCCCTGCCGCGCGACACCTATGCGGAAATCCCCGGCGTGGAGGGCATCTACAAACTCAATGCCGCGCTCAACTGCGGCGGCGGATTTGAGGCCGAAGGCGGCGCAGGATTTTTGAAGGTCTGCGAAGCCGCGAGCTGGATGCTCGGCGGCATACCGGTGAACTACTACTATGCGGTCACCATGCCGGCGGTCAAGGAACTCGTCGATACGGTCGGCGGCGTGGACTATAATCTCGAAATCAGCTTCAGCATGGCCGGGCGCGACTACGACGCCGGGGAACAGCACCTGGACGGCCAGGGCGTTCTGGATTATCTGCGCGTGCGCAAAAACGTCCAGGGCAGCGGCGATCTCAACCGCATCAACCGGCAGAAGAAGATGATGATTGCGCTGTTTGAATCCATGCAGGAGCAGAATCTGATCCTCAAGATTCCGGACATCATCGATTCGTTTGACGGACAGCTGTTTACGAACTGCACGATCGGCCAGACGGCGGCGCTGACGAAGTTTGCGTATTCCCTTTCGAGCGACGATATCGGCATGTACTCCATCGGCGGGACGATAACCAATATTTTCAACTGGAATTTCTGCCTGACCAACCAGACCAACCGCGTTAAGGTCATCAAGACCGTGTACGGCGTGGACGTGCCCAAAGAACTGGAATACACCGCCGATTACGCAAAATACCGCTGGGCGGACATGATCGCGTCACAGTATCTCAAGACCGTGCAGGGGCTGACGGAATATGTTTCCGCCGCGCTCGCCGCGGACGATCTGCTGCCGACGATGAGCCCGTCTCCGTCGCCAACACCGGAAGCGACGGAGGAAATCCCGGAGACGCCGATGATCATCATCACGCCGACGCCGTCGCCAACACCGACTGCAGCACCGACTGCGACGCCCACGGTGGCCGCGGAAACCACGCCCGAAGCCCCGGATACGGGCGGGACGGCCAGCCACGGAGGCAGCTCGGTGAGCGCCGTATACCTCAGCGCGGGAAGAAGTCCCGTGCAAAACGAGCAATACCGGCAGTACGATGAATATGAGCGTCAAATGTTCGACGACTATCTGATGTCGCTGGACGCGCTGGAGGAAGCGCAGGCGACGGCACGCAAGGAAGCGGCAAAGTATGCCGCCGGTAAAACGAACGATCTTGACGCGGCAAAAGAAGAGGTTTCGAACTGCGCGTCCCACGTTAAGACCAACGCGCTTGCGCTTGCGCAGGAGTTCGGGTATTCCACAAGCAAGTTCGCATGGACGTACTGGTACGATAAGGATTCGGATTTCAACGAAGTGCTCGTCGATTTCCGCTGATAAAGAGCATAAAGAGAAACATAAACAGAGGCCGGAAACATTTGTTTCCGGCCTCTGCGTTTACCTGCGGAAAATATCACTATAACAGGGTGGGAACCTCGCAAAGCGAGTCAAGCAGCGCCGCGCGGAACCGGGAAAGATGCGCGCGGGTCTGGTGTCCCGGAATGAGCAGCGCGCAGGCGCAGCCGATGGAGTCCGCAATTTCAAAATCGTGGTCCGTGTCGCCTACGAACAGCGCGCGCGCAGGCGACACGCCGCTTTCAAGCAGGAATTCCTGCGCATAGTCCGCCTTGCCGTGCGCAAGGTCGTTGCGGTTGCCGATGACACGCTCGAAGTAGCGCTCCAGTGAAAAGAGCGCGACCTGCTCGTCCAGCTTCTGCTGGCCTGTTGCGGAAAGCAGCACCTGCCGCGTGCCGTGTGCAAGGACCTCTTTGAGAACGTCCTCAGCGCAGGGCTGCAGCGGGCAGGACGGAACGCGCTCGGCATAAGTCGCGATGAATTCGCGGGAGACGTCCTCATAGGACTCGGTTTCAAACGTATACCCCATGCGCCTGTAATATTCGATCACCGGGAAACGGAACACCGAGCGGTACGCCTCGAGGCTCGGCATGGGCTCCATGCCGCGTTCAAGCCGCATCTCGTTGGCAATCTGAAAACACATTGCGGTGTCGTCCAGCAGTGTGCCGTTCCAGTCCCAGATTACGAGATCGAATTTGCGCGATTTTACCATTTATTGTGCACCTTTTCCGCAAACGAAAGGAAATGCTTCAACTCAATTTTGCCGCCGTCGTCGAGCGTGAGGAAGCCGTCCATGTAGCCGAACACCTGATGCTGATCGGAAAGCAGCGGGCCTACGTTGGTGTACGCACAGCGGTCGAGAATCGGCGTAAAAGAGGTTTCGAACCGCCCGTCGCCGGAGGTAAACGTCCAGGGCGAGAGGAAATCGTCCTTGCCGTCCTTTTGCGGGATATTGAAGGTCAGACGGTCGAGCTTGTGCGCGATTCCGTCGACGAAGATCATGTTTTCGGACGCGGCGGAAACATCCCCGAAGCCATAACCGATGTTGAACCCGACCACACGACCGTCCACAACGCCCTGTCCGCCGCCCCAGTACCAGGTGTTTTCGTGCGTCCATACGCCGCGACCCCAGTCGAGCAGGCCGAAGGAGTCCGCCGGGTCGAACACAAACGTTTTGCCGAGGCAGGAGACGATGCCTTTTGCGCGCATGCCGATGATCTTTTGGTTATAGTAAAACGCGGTCTTCTGTCCGGCAAACGGCGTTGCGATGACCATGCTGTCGCGCGGCGCGTCGGTGAGAAGGATGTCCAGATCGAAGGGTTCGTCCCCGTCGAAGCGGTCGAGGTGGGCGCTCAGATGCCGCCCGTCCGCCTCGTGCCGGACGGAGGCGCGCGCGGCTTTCACAACCTTTTCCACGTCGCCGGCCGCGGAGGTGGAGGGGAAACCCGTTTTACCCATGGGGAACCAGAACATCGGGGAAACCGTCTTTTCGGTGCGCGCTTCAAAATCAAGGAGCGAAACCGAAATCATGCCCATATAGGAGTTGTCGTCGATTGTCAGCGCAACGCCGTATTTCCCGTTGTAGATCAGGTAATAGTCCCATTCCTTGATGCGCATTTTGCCTGCTTTGATGGCTGCGCGCTCGTATGTTTTGACCAGTGATTTGGCGTAACCCGCCTCGCAAAGTTCGCCCTTTTCGTTCAAAAGCGGTCCCGCCGAAAGCTCGTGCTGCATGATTTCAATCCCGTCCTTTCGCCGTTTTCTGTTTTGCTTTATTATACGCGTCCCGGCGGACGCGTGCAAGGAAGCGCCGCGCGTGCAGACGCATAATCCCGCCGGAGAGCGGGCGATTCTATTCGGGATATGGTATAATCAAATAATGGATCGGAAACAGAAATTATTACGTGTGTTCGGCGCAGCGCTGCTGGCCGCCGCGGCCGCGGCGATGGCCTGGCAGCTGTATACGGTATATTTCCGCGGGATGCGGCATGTCGCTTCCGGACTGCTGATGGTAGGCGCGGTCTGTCTGCCGCTGCTTTTTGGGACGTTCCTTTTTGCGCGTTCGTTTGCCGCGCCTGCTGCCCGCCGCCGCACGGTGCGTGTGGTGCTCGCCGTGCTGTTTGGGGACTATCTTGCCGTGCTGCTTGGCGCGCTGATCGTATCGCGCATCGAGTTTGCCCACTTTGCGGAAAACGCCGCGTACTATCGCGAACATTTCGAGCTTATGACGAACTTCCGCCCGCTGGAAACGGTGCTGCTGTATCTGCGGGCGCTGAAATATAATTACATCGGTTCGGAAATCCCGATTTCCAACCTGATTGGCAACATGCTGCTGTTCATGCCCATGGCGGTGTTTCTTCCCTGCCTGTTCCGCACGATGCAGAAAATCTGGGTGTTCATGCTGTGCATGGCGGTGCTGCTGGTCGCCATCGAAGCGCTCCAGCTGCTGCTGAGCTGCGGCAGCTGCGATATCGACGACGTGCTGCTCAACTTTGCCGGGACGATGATCGTCTATGGGGTGATGAAAATCCCCGCCGTAAAGCGCCTGCTCGGGCGGCTGTACCTTCTCCCGGAACCAAAGAAAGCAAAAGAGGAAGCACCGGAGCAAACCGCCGCTACAGACGAATGACGCGGGTTGCGATCTCCTGCGTAAAAGCCCTGTCGTGCTCGGCAAACAGCATGGCGGGCTTTGACGCAAGCAGCAGGTCGCGCACCTGCATGCGCGAAAGCACGTCGATATAGTTGAGCGGTTCGTCCCAGATATACAGGTGCGCCTGCGTGGAAAGCGTTTTTGCAAGAAGCGCTTTTTTCTTTTGCCCGGCGGAGAAATCCCGCATGTCCTTTTCAAACTGGACGCGCGGAAAATCGAGCTTGCGCAGGATCGTAAAAAACAGCGTTTCGTCGAGTCCGCTTTCCCTTGCAAAAGCAGACAGGCTGCCGGAGAGGAACGAAGCGTCCTGCGGCATATGGGAAACGATCAGCCCGCTTGCAGTGCGCAGCGTGCCCGCGTGCGGGACGTTCATCCCGGCGGCGAGCTTCAGAATGCTGCTTTTTCCGCTGCCATTTTTGCCGCAGAGCGCGATGCGCTCGCCACGGTGCAGCGCAAAGTCCAGCGGCCCGCAGACCGTGCGGTCGCCGTAAACAATGCGTAACGCCAGCGCTTCGAGCAGCAGGTCCGCATGGTGTCTAAGCGGAGTGACGCGCAGAGTGTCGTTTCGCTCGATGTTTTTGAACAGTTTCTCCTTTTCCTTCACCGCGCGCTCCTGCCGCCGCTCGGTTGTTTTTGCCCGCTTCATCATGCGCGCGGACTGCGCGCCGATGTAGCCGCGGTCCCCGGCATGCTGGCCGATTTTTGTGCGTTCCACACGGTCCGACCAATCGGCAGTGCGGCGGGCGGCTGCGTGAAGGCCGGCGATTTCGCGCGCGAGCCGCTCGTTTTCGGCCAATTCAAAAGCGTCCTGCCGGCGGCGGTTTTCTTCCCAACTGGAAAAGCCACCCTTCTGCACCTCGATATTGGCGCGGTTAATCGAAAGGATATGGTCGACGCAGCCGTCCAGGAATGCGCGGTCGTGGGAAACGAGCAGGAATCCCTTTTTGCCGTCGAGGTACCGGCTGACGGCTGCGCGTGCATCCATATCCAGATGGTTGGTCGGTTCGTCGATCAGCAGAAAGCGGTTATTGCGGCAAAACAGCGCCGCAAGCAGCACCTTGGTGCGCTCGCCGGGACTGAGCGAACAAAAAGCGCGGTCGATTACGCCGGCACCGACGTCGAGAAGATTAAGCTCCTTTTCCAGTCGCCAGCCGGGCGCGCCGGAAACCCGGCGGAAGATTTCCGCCGTGGCCAGCGAGCCGTCCGGCACGGCGAACGGGAAATAATCGAACGGAACAGAGGACGAAATCGTCCCGGAATCGTCGAGTTCGCCCATGAGCAGCTTTAGAAACGTCGTCTTGCCGCGGCCGTTGCGACCGATGAAACCGAGCTTCCAGTCCGTGTCGATCTGAAACGAAACATGCTCGAAGATATTGTCATAACTGCCGTCGTAATGGAACGTCAGGTCGTTAACGCGGATAACAGACATAAAAAATCAACCTCCCGATGAGAAGTGCAGCGCAAAAAAAGCAAAACAAAAAAGACCCGAATGATCCATTCGCTTCCCGTTTGGCGCCGCAACACTCCGCCGGGGCGCATTTGCGTCCGGCGAAAAAAGTTTACGAGTGCCGTTTGGGGTCAGCGGATCATCGGCGTCCCTCCATCGAAAGATTTCAACCGAAGTATAGCGTGTTTTTCGATGGGTTGTCAACAATTTGCGGCAGATTTACGCACAGGCTGCGTACATGGTATAATCGCAGTGGTCCGGCGCGTTCTCCTTTGCCGCCGGAACGGTTGAAAACAGGAGCAAAGAAAAGATTTTGATCTCCGCTGCAACCTCCGCCGCAGATACGGAGTGTTAAGGGTGGAAGAGAGAGGTACGAACCGCTGATGGAAGAGCAGGCAAAGACATCCGCGCCGATTGCGGCCGACAACGCGGACGCGCTGTTTGAGGCGTATGCCGACATGGTGTACCGTCTGGCGTTTCTGCGCACGAAAAGCGCCGCGGACGCGGACGACGTTTTGCAGGAAGTTTTCCTTCGGGTCCTGCGCGCAAAGCCGGACTGGAACGACCGCGAACACCAGAAGGCTTGGTTTCTGAAGGTAACGATCAACTGCTCGAAGTCGCTTCTGACCTCCGCGTGGCGGCGGCACACCGTCCCGGAGGACGAAAACCTGCTCACCGTGATGCAGACGACGACGGAAGTTTACCCTTACGTGCTGGCGCTCCCCGTAAAGTACCGCACCGTCGTACATCTGCATTATTACGAAGGCTATAAGGTCGCCGAGATTGCAAAGATGCTCGGTGCAAGCGAAAACACGGTGAAGTCCCGCCTCTTCCGCGCACGCGATATGCTGCGGGAACAGTTGAAAGGGGAGTTTCAGGATGTTTAAAGAGCAGTATATCCGTGACAACGAAAAATTGCACGCAAAGGAGACGTTGCTCATGGAAATCAAAGAAAAGAACGCGCAGCAAAAGCAGAATGCTTCGCGCAGACAAAAATGGGTCCGTTACGGCGCGGTTGCCGCCGCGTTTGTGTTCATTATCGGCGGCGCAATCGGCGCAATCGCCGCGTCGCGCTCCGCCGAAACGGCGGAAACGACCCAGAGCGTGTCCGCGGCGGACACGAGCGCCGTTACGAGTTACGACGACATTTACGAACTGATCGAACAGATGCAGGGTTCCTACGATACGGGAAGCGGAATCCGCTACGGCGTCGCCGTGTCCGAGGAAAGCACCGAAGCGGACGGGGCCGCGGAAGTCCCCGCGCCGGATACGAACGCGTACAGCACGGACGAAGCGACCACGTCGGTTGCGGCCGGCACGCAGGATTATTCCGAAACGAACGTCCAGGTCAAGGGCGTGGACGAAGCGGACATCGTCAAGACCGACGGCGACTACATCTACTATGTGGCCGACAGCCAGCTCAACATCCTCAAGGCCAACGGAGCGGGCACCAAACTCGTTTCATCCACACCGCTTGAAAACGACGATGCCTGGTGGGGCTATAATTCCGAGATGTTCGTGCTCGGCGACCGGCTGATGGTCGTTTCGGAAGGGTATTCCGTCGTTTGGGTGGACGACGAGTCCGGCAGTTACGAAAATGACACCGAGCAGACCAAGGCGATCATTTACGACATTTCCGATCGCTCCAAGCCGGTGCAGGTCGTTTCCCTCGGCCAGAGCGGAAACTATGTAAGCGCGCGCATGATCGGCGAATACGTTTATCTGGTCACTTCACAGTATGTCTACAACGCCGTGCGTGCAACGCCGGCAACCTATATCCCGTCGGTTTCTGTCGACGGGGAAAGCAGGCTGATTGGAACGAGCGACTTGTATGTTTCCGGCTCGCCGCAGGACACGGCATACACCGTGATTGGTTCCATCAACCTTAAAAACGGCGCAAAGCATGCGTCCGTAAAAGCCGTATTCGGCGGCACAAGCGAAATTTACGCCAACGCGGAACACATGCTGCTTGCCATCGACCGTTATGACAGTGAAACGAAACCCATTGCCCCGGACGAGGACGGCAAAAATGTCCAGATCACGACCGGACAGTCCAGCACGGACCTGATTCTGCTTGGCCTCGACGAAGGGCAGATCACGAAGATTGCTTCCGGCAGCGTGCCCGGCAGCCTGCTCAACCAGTTCTCGATGGACGAATATGAGGACGTGTTCCGTATCGTCACAACCGTGGATTCCTGGACGCAGTATATCTATACCGACGGCGTGGACAGCTACGATTATGACAGCGAGAACTACAATAACCTCTACACGCTCGATCAGAACCTCGAAATCCTCGGAAAGATCGAAAACGTGGCGGAGGACGAATATGTTCAGAGCGTCCGATTCGACGGGGACGTCGGTTACTTTGTGACCTTCCGTCAGGTCGACCCGCTCTTCGCGGTCGATCTGAGCAACGCCAAATCCCCGCGCATCCTCAGCACGCTCAAGATTCCGGGCTTCTCGGAATACCTGCAAACGTACGGCACGGGCCTGCTCTTCGGCATCGGCTACAGCGCGGACGAAGACACTGGGGCGACTACGGGCGTGAAGCTGAGCATGTTCGATACGAGCGACAAAACGGACGTGACGGAGCTCTTTACCGAGAATGTGGACGCGGACTGGACCATCGTCGGCGGCAATCACCATGCGATCCTTGTGAACGCGGATAAGAACCTCATCGCCTTCCCGGCGGACACGGACTACTACATCTACCGCTACGACGCGGTCAAAGGGTTCGTGCTTGCGGCAAAGGTCGACCTCGCAAGCGACCTTTCGAGCTGGAACCTCCGCGGCCTGTTCATCGGGGACGACTTCTATGTGCTCAGCGAATCGAGCGTGACGGTCATCTCTCTGACGGACTTCACGGTTCAGGCAAAGGTTAAGATCGGCTGACGTGGGAAAGGATAAACCACAAAACAAAAGGAACGGACATTCGTCCGTTCCTTTTAGACTGCTAAAAAATTTTGGGATTGTTAAGGGCTGTGGTTCTTAGCACGTTTATCCGGCGTAACGGATCGTCCGCTTCGGGCGGATTCTTTGTGTTCTTTGCCGCCCGGGAGTCCGCAGATTAAAAGAAGAAGAGCGGTTGTCCTGTCAAAAAACTGGTCTTTTAACGGTTTCAGGAACGGATAAATATCCGTCCCGTTTTCGGTTTGCAAATCAATTTTGGTTGTATGATTGCAGCAGCAGTGGCTTGACTCCCCGCATAAGGCGGTTCAGAATCACCGTGCAGACGGGGCAGGAGGCGGAGGATTCCCGTCGCTGCAGGACAAATTCAACAGGTTTTGCCGACAAATTAAGCGGGCGCTTGCAGCGCCCGCTTTTTGACCGCCCGGTCTTTACGGAAACGTTATTTCATTTTTGCGCGCTCGCGGACTTTGCGGTTGATCAGCGCCGCGATATAGACCAGCACCGCCGCGCCGCCGACGCCCAGCAACGTCCAGCCCCAGGGGAACGAATTTTCCTGCACGGTGGCCACCGTCGGAAGGACCGCGTCCACATCGCTGGTGAACGTGACCTTGGTGGACGAACTGCCTTTGCCGACGCGCACGCTGCTTGTGGACGCTTCGGTTTCCTGCACAACGGCCGTTTCGTCCGGCGTGGTTTCGTCCGTTTCGGTCGTATCGGTTGTTGATGTGCTCGAACCCGAGCTGGAACCGCCGCCCGAACCGCCCGTTTTGCCGCCGGCCGCAAGCGGATCTTCCGACCAGTTAGCGATGAATGTCAGTGCGCCGGACATCCCCTCCGGAATGACGGCGCTTTGGGTCGGGTCGGTAATGCCGAGCTGGGCGCAGGTCCATCCGTCGAAGATATAGCCTTCCTTCGTCGGGTTGTTGAGCGTGATGGCCGCGTCGGACGACGTATAGTTCGTCGGATTTGCCGCGGAGAGCGTTGCGCCGGTCATCTCGCCGTAAACGATGAGGTATGTCAAAGAAAGCGTGTCGCTGTTTCCGGTGCCAAGACGGAAAACGTTGCCCGCGTTTGTCGTTGCGCTGGCGATGGTTTTAAACGCGCTGCCGTTGCTGGTCATTTCGGGATAAATCGTGTCGGTGACGACGCCCGTAACAAAGGAACTTGTGTCGGCGTCGGATTCACCGGAATATGTGATGGAAACAACGCTTTCCGTGCTGCCCGCGGCCAGATTCTCCAGATAAAGCGTGTATGCGCCGCGAATGGTGCCGCTTCCGCTTGCCGTAAGCGTACCGGTGACGGTGCTTCCGCTGTGGCGCACCAGCGTGCCGCTGGAAACGGTATTGCCGGAAACTGCAATCGTGCCGCCGTAAATCTTGCCGTACACATTGACCGTTCCGCCGGTGATGCAAAGCGAGTCTCCTGCATCGCTGATACTCAGCACAACATTGGACGGAATGTTCACAGAGGTGCTCAGCGTAATGGAGCTCACGCCGGAAACGTAGGTGATCAGTACGGAGTCGCTCTCGCTGGCCGCGTCGTTGAGCGCGGCGACCAGTTCTTCTGCATTGGATACTTCGACCGGCGGCGTTGCGCCGAGCGCGAACGAAAGCACCAGTGCGGCGATCATCAGCGCGGCGAATCCGCGCGAAAGCAGTTTGAGTGGTTTTTTCATAATTGTTATCGTTCTCCTCCGGCCAGGCGCGCAGGCGCTTTTCCCAAAAAGCGCGCATAAAACGGCCTTTCCGTAATTCTTGTATTTATGATACCGGCCGATATTGACAAAAACTTGGCGCAAACGCAACGTCTTATTGTGAAATCCCCGCATGTTTGATGCGGCCTTCCGCAATTTAAAAGGTATATTCGGTGTTTCCCCGGCGTTTGGGATTCCCCCGTTCGGCAATCAGCGGGTCGGCGCGGTCAAAATACTACACATTCGAGGCGATTCTTTGCCATGCTTTTGCCACACCTTCCCAATATAGTCTTTACGAATGAATTTGGAGGCGAGGATCAACCTATGGAAACAACCGAAAGCTCTTTTGTAAAATCCCAGCAAAAGAAAAAGAAGCGCAAGCGTACCCGTACGATCATTGCTTTGAGTATCACGGCGGTCTTGGTGGCCGTCGGCGTTATCGTTCTGCTTAACGTGCTCGGCAAAGAAGAAGATAGCACGAGTGTGCTTAATTACCGCGTCAGTTCCGTTTCAAGCGGCGAGATCAGTTCGACCATCAGCGGTTCCGGCACGCTTTCCGCGCTGGAGGCTTCCAGCCTGACCGCCGCGGCGGAATCCACCGTGGAGGAAGTCAACTTTGAACCGGGCGACAAAGTCGCATCGGGCGACGTGGTCATGACGCTTTCTTCGGACGATATAGACGCCCAGATTGAAAGCCTGAACGACGAGCTTGCCACGACTCGCAGCTCATTGGCTACGGCCAAACAGTATCTGACGAACCTTAATATTACGGCCACGAAAGCGGGTATCGTTAAGGACGTGCAGGCGGACGTGGGCGATATCGTGGACGACATGGATTACCTCTGCCGCATTGCTACAGACGGAAAGATGAAACTGACCATTCCCGCGGCCGACGGCATGCAGCAGTACGACGCAGTTACGGTGCAGATTGGTGACGAAACGCAGGACGGCTATGTCACCGAAATTACCGACGGAACGGCCTCGATCGTCTTTACGGACGATTATTACGCGGTCGGTACGGAAGCGAGCGCGCTGGATGAGGACGGCAACGTCCTTGGGACCGGCACAATCGACGTAAACGAATTTGTGGACATCACCGCGGCTTCCGGACGTATCGCGACCGTCAAGGTGACGGAAAACAAGCGCGTGAGCAAGGGCACGACCGTCTTTACGCTGGCAAAGGGCGCACCGACGGAAACCTATACTGCGCTGAAGCAGACCGAAGCGGACCTGCTCGATCAGATTGCGGACCTGGAGGACCAGCTTACCATCAAAGCCGAGTATGACTGCGTGCTTACGTCCCTCTCCGTCGCTGCCGGCGACACGGTCTCCGCAGGTTCGTCCCTGTGTACGCTGACCGGAACGGAGGGCTTCACGCTTTCCCTATCCATCGATGAACTGGACATCGCCTCCGTCGCGCTCGGGCAGAGCGCAACCGTCACGCTGGACGCCATCGACGGCGAATACGGCGGCACGGTCACAAACATCAGCTATTCCGGCAGCGGCAGCTATGTTACAAGCTATACCGCCACCATCACGACCGACCCCATCGAGGGTGCGTATCCCGGGATGAGCGCTTCGGTCGAAATCATCACCGAGACGAGCGGGGACACGCTGATCGTATCCGTTTCCGCCGTACAGTATGACGGAGACACCGCATACTTGCTGCTGGCCGGCGACGACGCACAAATCGGCACGACTACTTCCGAAGATCAGATCGATCTCGATTCGCTGACCAAGGTTACGGTGACGACCGGCATGTCGGACGGCTCGTACATTGCTGTTACCGGTGACGGAATTGCGGTTGGAGACCTGATCTGGGTTCCGGACCTGACGACGACTTCGACCTATTCCGATGAAGAGGACACGACGACCACCTTCAGCTTCGGCGGCGGCATGAGCGGCACAACGTCGGGCGGCGGAGATTTCAGCGGCGGAAGCATGCCCAGCGGCGGAAGCATGCCCAGCGGCGGCAATAATGGAGGCAGCGGCGGCGGAATGTCTCCGAGCAATTAAGGAGCGAACCGTCATGCTGGTGTTAGATCATATCTGCAAGACCTACTATGTGGGCGACGAGGCGGTGCACGCGCTTGATAATGTGACCCTGCACGTGCACCCGCAGGAGTTCGTGGCAATCTGCGGCCCGTCCGGATCGGGCAAAACCACGCTGATGAACGTGATGGGCTGTCTGGACCTGCCGGACAGCGGCACGTACCTGCTCGACGGCGTAGACGTTGCGGAATGCACGGACAACGAACTTTCCGAAATCCGCAGCGAGAAGATCGGTTTCGTTTTTCAGCAGTATAATCTGCTCGACGCAATGAGTGCGCTGGAAAACGTGGAACTTCCGCTGATCTACCAAAAATGTCCCCAGAAGGAGCGCATCGAGCGCGCGAAGGCCGCGCTCGACAAGGTTGGGCTCTATAACCGGATGATGCACCGGCCGAGCCAGCTTTCCGGCGGCCAGCAGCAGCGCGTGGCGATTGCCCGCGCGCTGGCCAGCGAGGCAAAAGTAATCCTTGCCGACGAGCCGACCGGAAACCTGGACACCAAGTCCGGCAATGAAATTATGCAGCTCATCATCGAGCTTTCCGAGCAGCAGCACACCATCGTGCTGATTACGCACAATATGGATGTTGCAAAAATGGCGCAGCGCATCGTGTTTGTGCGCGACGGCAGGCTGTTTGAAACGAGCGAGGAGGCGGGAATATGACGATGTTTTTTAATTCGCTTCGCCTGGCCGTCCGCTCGACGCTGGCCAACAAGATGCGCTCGTTTCTGACCATGCTTGGTATCATCATCGGCGTGATGAGCGTAATCGTGCTGGTGTCCATTGCACAGAGCACGACAAGCAGCATTACGTCAGCCATATCCTCCATGGGGTCCGATCTGCTGACGGTCACGATTACCGACGAGGACGTGACGCTCTCTGCGGAGGACTTCATGGATTTGGAGGATTACGACTCCATTTCGGGCGTGGCTCCGTATCTCACCGTGAGCAGCACCGCCCGCTACGGCTCCAATTACACAAGCGTTTCCGCCATCGGCGTAACCGAAGAGTATATGGACGTGGCGGGGCTGGAACTGCAGGCCGGGCGCTCCATCGTTGCGTCCGATCTCGAATGGCGCACCTATACCGCGGTAATCGGCACTGAAATTGCCGGGGAACTCTATGAAAGCTACGACGTGATCGGCCAGACGTTCACAATGAGCGGGCACACGTTCACCATCGTAGGGCTGCTTTCCGAAAGCGGTTCAAACTCCTCCGGCTCGCTCGATTCGCAGATTCTGATTCCTCTGAGCGTGGCCGAGCGCGTGGCCGATTCCACAGCGATCACCACCTGTTATGTCAAAGCCGCTTCGGCGAACGACGTGGACTTGGCGCAGGCGCTCACGGAATACCAACTGCTGACGCTGACGCGGGACGAAGATACGTACGAAGTATACAACATGTCCGAGCTGCTCGATACGCTGGACGACGTGATGAGCACGCTGTCTCTGATGCTTGGCGGCATCGCGGCGATTTCGCTGCTGGTCGGCGGCATCGGCATTATGAATATCATGCTGGTGAGCGTTGCGGAGCGGACGCGCGAAATCGGCATCAGAAAGGCGATCGGCGCGCGCCGGCGGCACATTATGATGCAGTTCCTGATTGAAGCATGCGTGCTTTCGATGCTGGGCGGTCTGCTCGGGCTCGGGCTGTCCGCACTGGGACTCCGGATTTTTGCGCTCGCCACGGATATGGCCATCACGATGGAATGGCGCGCGGTCATCGCGGCGCTGGTGTTCTGCATCGTAATTGGCGTTGTATTCGGCAGCTACCCCGCCGGCAAGGCAAGCAAACTGACCCCGATCAAGGCGCTGCAGCGCAACTAAGAGGCGCGATTTCCCCTTTCCGAACCATTATGGCGGCGTTTCCCGCCGGCTGTCGCCGGCGGGAAACGCTTTTCCTTTTTCGGACGGACGCGTTTGTTTTGACAGCCGTTTTATCCGCGTTGTATAATAAACCAGTGCGAAAAAGGAGATAAATTCATGTCGTTTACGCGTCATTTCCGAATTACGAAAAAGGATAATCTGCGGTTTAACTTCTTTTTAATGAAAAAGAAACTGGTGGCCACGTCCGTTACGGTGTTTGTTATCATTGCCGCGATGGTCGGGCTGATTCGCTATGCACAGGGCATGCCGCTTGGCGAAGCGATCCTACGCGCGCTGCTGCTCGGCCTGGGCGGAACGGCGCTGCTCATCGCCGTCAACGCCGTGACGACGATTCTGCGCCTCAACAGCTTTTATCGCCAGAAAAAGCTGCTGGAGTTCTCCGTGGATTTCACCGTGGACGCGGACGGCATCCATGCGCGCTCTGAACGGGGAGACTCCGATCTGCCGTGGAACAGGATCACATACATTCAGGAAACGCGTCATGCCTTCTATATTTTCATTACGGATACGCATGCGAACGTGATGCCGAAGGACCAGCTCAAATCCGATGCGGACGTTGACGCGCTGCGCGCGCTGTTTCAAAAACACCTTGACGCATCGCATCTGAAAGTTAAAAATGCCGGCTGACGCAGCACGCTGAAATCACAGGTTAAGAGAGCGTCTTAAACGAGCCTTTTCACATATGCCGGAGAGGCTCGTTTTTAGCGCGCGCCGATGTTGGGGGGAACCAGTAGAACATGACAAAATTCGTCATGTTCCAGTCATGCTTTATGGTATACTGCCGGTATGAAGAACCATAGGCTGTTTCAAATTCTCTATATCCTGCTGGACAAGGGCTCCGCGACCGCGCCGGAGTTGGCGCGCACGCTCGAAGTTTCCGTCCGCACCATATACCGCGATATCGAAGCGCTGTCTATGGCGGGTATACCGGTCTGCACGTCGCAGGGGAAGGGCGGCGGCGTATCGCTGATGCCGAACTACGCGTTCAGCAAGGCGCTGCTTTCCGACGACGAGCAGAATCAGATTCTTTTTGCAATGCAGAGCCTGCGCGCGGCGGAGCGTCCCGTCGACGCGCTGCTCAATAAGCTCGGCGGCATGTTTCAAAAAGGGAACGTTCGCTGGATCGAGGTCGATTTTTCACGCTGGAGATTCGGCCGCGCGGACACGGAAACGTTTGACCGGCTGAAAACCGCAATTCTGGGAAAACGGGCGCTGGATGTGCTCTACTGCAACGCGTCCGGGGAAA
This sequence comes from Eubacteriales bacterium, assembly GCA_035446965.1. Taxonomy (GTDB): domain Bacteria; phylum Bacillota; class Clostridia; order Christensenellales; family CAG-138; genus UBA7703. The sequence goes on along the minus strand of DAOTGE010000038.1, from coordinate 6,210 downwards.
CCGCGTGGCGGTCGATCCTGCCGTTTAAACTGATTTTCAAGGACAAAAGCTGGTATTTGCAGGCGTTCTGCGAAAAGGCGGCGGATTACCGGCTGTTTAAAATCAGCCGTATTCTGGAGATGGACGTGACCGACCGGCACTTTGCCAGAACGTTTGAGGATGCGCCGCCGGTGGAAATCGACATGGGCCCGTGCCCGGAGTTCACGCGCGTAAAGCTCCGGTTTGCGCCGTCGGCCGCGTTTCGCGTGTTTGACGAGTTTGACCGTCGCTGGATCGAGCGGCAGACGGACGGCTCGCTGACGGTCGAGGCGCGCCTTCCCGTGGACAGCTGGGGAATCGGCTATCTCTATTCCTTCGGCACGGACGTGGACGTGCTCGAACCCGCCGCCCTGCGTGCCGGGCTTGCGGACTATGCAAAACGCATTTATGCGCATCATAAAACCTGACGGGAGATGTCATGTTTAGCATGATATGCTGAACCCATCAAAAACACACGGGAGGCGAAAATACGATGGAAGAACGGTATTGTCAGAGCTGCGGTATGCCGATGGGACCGACGGACGAACTCTATGGAACGGAACAGGACGGAACAAAGAGCAAGGATTATTGTCAGTACTGCTACCAAAACGGCGCGTTCACAAGCGAGTGCACCATGCAGGAGATGATCGATTACTGCGTGAACCCCATGTTGGAAAACGTGCCCGGCATGACGGAAGCGCAGGCGCGGGACATCATGGGGAAGATGTTCCCGCAGCTCAAACGCTGGGCGGCACGGTAAAGTGGTTTTACGGGACGCAGAGCGTTTCATCGCGCTGCGGATGACAAAGAGAAGAATGTTTGCCTATAACAAAAGAGAGCGGCCTTATGCCGCTCTTTTTTTAACTGGGGTCGGGGTTGGTTGTCATGGCCGGATTAAATGATCGGAGCCAAAAAGCCGCCGCCCGGCAGCGTGAACGACTGTCCGCCAAGCGCTTCGTTTTCCGTCAAGTTGGAGTCATAATAAATGGAAAACCCGTTGGATACGATATTCTGATGCGTCGCGTCGCCGTTGGTAAATACACTTAAGCAGGCGTCGCCGGTCAGCGTCCAGGTGCTGGAAGCGTCCAGCGTGAGACTCATGCGCGCGGGTAACTCGTCGCCGGGCGTGCCGGTGAAGCTGCTGCCGTTGCTCAGATGCAGCGTAAGGAAAGCGTCCTCGGCGATGGAGAAGTCGCCTTCCAGCGCCTGCGCGGACGCATCCAGCGTGCATTCGCCGGACAGCACGGTAATCAGCACGCTTTGCGCCGAATTCAGGGTTGTGTTTTCGAGCGTGAGCGCTGCGCCGCCGCCGAGCAGCACGCAGGGGGAATCGTTTCCCTCGGTGGAGAGTGTTCCGCCGGCAAAGTGCAAAACAGCGCCGTCCATTGCGACAAGGCCCGCGGAGGATGCGCCGGCGGTTGCGACATAACAATTTTCCGCTTCCAGAACGGAGCCGTCGCCGCCGGCATAGAGGCCGTGCCCGCCGAGCGCACTGGTGGTGATGTTGCTGTTTTGCAGCGACAGGTTACCCTGCGCAATCACCGCGACGGCTGCGTTCTGCCCGCCGAAGTAACTGCCGGAAGCGTCGCCAAGCTTGTTGATGTCCGCGCCTTCCATCGTGAGCGTACCCGCGTTTTGCACGAGCACGACGTTTTCGTCCGGTTCGGAACATGCATAAGAGCCGCTTTCGGAGGCGTCCTCTGTTTCGTCCACATTGTAAATGCCGCTGTAGTCGATGCTGTCGCTCTGCTCGGTTTCGGTTTGCGAATTTTGCGCTGTTTCCGCCGCCTGCACGGTTTCGGCGCCGGATTTTGCGCAGCCGAACGCCAGCGTGAGTGCAACGGCCATGCTCAACGCGAAGACGCGTTTTGCAGTTTCTGTTTTCATAAAAAATCACACTCCCTTGATCGATGGGGAAAGTTGTTTTCGAGGAAACGCGGGGCGTTTCGACGCTCCGTCAGCATAATTGTATGCGCCGGTTGTGGCGTTGGCATGGCCGGTCTTTGAACGATCTGTCAATAAAAAAACGCGCCCGCGGCGGACAAATCCGCCGGCAGGCGCAAAGCTGCTGCGGAATTTGTTTATGACAGCCGTTTGGAAAGCCGTTCGCGCACCGCGCGCAGGAATGTGATGGACGTGACCGCGTCCGGCTGTGCGCCCTCGCAGAGGCCGACGAGGTCTTTTGTCATGACGCCGTCGTCGAGCGCTTGAATCGACGCGGCTTCCATCGCTTCGCCGAATGCGACGAGCTCCGGCAGGCCGTCCAGTTCGCCGCGCTTTTTGAGCGCGCCGCTCCAGGCAAAGATCGTGGCCATGGGGTTCGTGCTGGTTTCCTCGCCCTTGAGGTAGCGATAGTAATGGCGCGTCACGGTGCCGTGCGCGGCCTCATATTCGAAGTTGCCGTCGGGGGAAACGAGCACGCTCGTCATCATGGCGAGAGAACCGAACGCCGTGCTGATCATGTCGCTCATCACGTCGCCGTCGTAGTTTTTGCACGCCCAGATGTAGCCGCCCTCGGAGCGGATGACGCGCGCTACCGCGTCGTCGATGAGCGTGTAGAAATAGGTCAGGCCCAGTTCTTTGAATTTTGCCTTATAGTCCGCTTCAAAAATTTCTTCAAAGATATCTTTAAACGTGTGGTCGTACTGCTTGCTGATCGTGTCCTTCGTTGAGAACCAAAGGTCCTGCTTTGTGGCGATGGCATATTGAAAACAGCTATGCGCAAACGACCTGATCGAGCTGTCCTTGTTGTACATGCCCTGCAGCACGCCGGGACACTCGAAATCGTAGATCGTCTTGCGGAACGACGCGCCGTTTTCGCCGGTGAAGACCAATTCCGCCTTGCCCTTTTCCGGCACGCGGTATTCCGTTGCCCGGTAAACGTCGCCGTATGCATGACGCGCGATGGTGATGGGCTTTTTCCAGTTCTTGACTACGGGTTTGATCGAGTCGATCAGAATCGGTGCGCGGAAGACCGTCCCGTCCAGCAGGGCGCGGATGGTGCCGTTGGGACTCTTCCACATTTCGCTCAGATGGTATTCTTCCACGCGCTGGGCGTTGGGAGTAATGGTTGCGCACTTAACGCCCACGCCGTATTTTTTGATGGCGTTTGCCGCGTCGGTCGTGATCTGATCGCGCGTTTTTTCGCGCTCCGGCAGACTGAGATCGTAATATTCCGTCTTGAGCTCTACAAACGGCAGAATCAGTTCGTCTTTGATTTGCTGCCAGAGGATGCGGGTCATTTCGTCGCCGTCCATCTCGACGAGCGGGGTCTTCATCTGAATCAGGCTCATAAGTCGTGTCCTTTCGTGTTTCACCAGGAGGCGGGGATTTTTTGTATGTTATCTTGTGCCGTGTTTTTGTGCAAGTTTCCACTCCAGCCATTCTTTGGAAAGCGCGGTCGCTTTCTTTTCGGATAAAAGCGCGCCGCAGGGGAACGCTTCGCATTGTCCGCAGTATGGGATGCCGCGCGTTTCGGCACAGCGGGCGCAGTAACAGTGCTTTTCTGTCGGCAGAAACCGGCAGCCGGGGCATGCGCCGGACGAATTGGCCGGACAGCTTGCGCAGTACAGCCCGCAGGCGCCGATCAGCTTTTCCGGGACAAAGCCGGCGTGTGCGTCCATCGCCGCGTCAGGCTTTTTTTGCCTGTGCCGCGTAATAGTTCATCAGGCAGCCTTCGAGCAGGATTTCCCGCTCGTCGTCGGTCAGCTGTGTCAGCTGCAGCTCGATCTGCTCGGTCGAACCGTCCTTTTTAACAACGGTTGCGGGCAGGACGTCGAGTTTGTTTTCTACAGCTGCGCGCACGTTCGGCACGAAGACATGATCGCCTACTTCGTAGGCAAACGGCGCGCCTTCGGGCAGCGTGAACGGCAAAATGCCCCAGTTGATGCAGTTGCTGCGATAGCGCTTGGTTGCGTATTCATAGCAGATATTTGCGGCTCCGCCGAGCACGCGCTGACTCGAAGCGGCCTGCTCGCGCGCGCTGCCGTCGCCGGGTTTGTTGGCGAATACGCAGGAACCGTACTGTGTGGTTTGCGCCAGTTCGTTCGCGTCGCCGACGCGGCCGAGCAGTTCAAGGAGGCTCTGCGGCGCTTTGCCCTCGCGGCGCTGCGCTTCGACCGCAGCGACCGCTTTGCTGCGGCCGACGTAGTCCGGCGCGCGGCGTGAGAGTGTGAATTCCGCAAGGCGGAGCGGATTGCTGCGGTAAGAACTCGTCTCGCCGGAGGGGATCAGCTCGTCTGTGGTGGTCACGGGGTCGCGGATGACCGCGGAAAGCTCCACGAGCAAATTGGTTTCCAACGGATAGATTTTCGGCCAGCTGGTGATGTTCGGCCCGAACACGAGTTCCGCGGCGGAATCGGCCTTGCCGAAACCGTTGTAGCAGCGCCTGTCGTAGCTCGAGCGGTCGTAACGGTAACGGATGCGGGTTTTGCGGTACACCACGTCCGTCGCGGCGGTGATGCGTCCGCCGTTTGCGGCGGTTGCGGCGATGGAACGCGCGTCCATGAGCGCCACGAACGCGGACTGCCCCTCGCCGGGCTTGGACCCTTCGCGGTTCGGGAAATTGCGCGTTGTGTGCCGCAAAGAAAACCCATTGTTGGACGGCACGTCCCCCGCGCCGAAGCACGGCCCGCAGAACGAGGGTTTCATGACCGCGCCTGCGCGCACGAGCGTTTCGGTGGCTTCCGCGCGCGTGAGCGCCAGGCTGACAGGCACGCTCGTAGGGTACACCGAAAGTGAAAACGCGCCGTTGCCGGTGGAACCGCCGGAGAGAATTTCGGACGCTTCGATGATGTTGTCGAACAATCCGCCGGAACAGCCCGCAATCACGCCCTGGTCGGCGTACACGCCGTCGGCGTGCACTTTGCCGCGCAGGTCCGGCTTTGCCTGCGGGAAGAGTTCCGCGGCCTTTTTCTCGACGCCGGCGAGCAGTTCGTCCGCCCGTTCGACGAATTCATGGATGGTGTAGGCGTTGCTCGGGTGGAACGGCAGCGCGATCATGCTCTCCACCTTGTCGAGCTCGATGGTGATCATCGCGTCGTAATATGCGCCGTTTTCGGGCGCGAGTTTATGATAATCCGCCGGACGGCCGTGCGTGCGGTAGTAGGTCGCGATTTCGCCGTCCGTTTCCCAGATGGAGGAAAGACAGGTGGTCTCGGTGGTCATCACGTCCACGCCGTTGCGGAAATCGACGGGCAGATGCCGGATACCGGGCCCAGCAAATTCAAGAATTTTGTTCTTGGCGCGCCCTTCGGGAAAAGCTTCTTTTACGAGCGCAAGCGCAACGTCGTGCGGGCCGATCCCGCGGCGCGGTTTACCGGTCACATAGCAGAGCACAACCTGCGGTGCGGGGATATCATATGTGTTTTTCAAAAGCTGTTTGACCAACTCCGGCCCGCCTTCGCCGATGCCGAGCGTGCCGAGCGCGCCGTAGCGGGTGTGGCTGTCCGAACCGAGGATCATCTTCCCGCAGCCGGCGAGTTCCTCGCGCGCGTAGGAATGGATGACGCTGAGGTTGGCCGGTACGTAGATGCCGCCGTATTTCTTTGCGGCGGAAAGACCGAAGACGTGGTCGTCCTCGTTGATCGTCCCGCCAACGGCACAAAGGCTGTTGTGACAGTTCGTCATGGCGTACGGGACGGGGAACTCGGTCAGCCCGCTGGCACGCGCAGTCTGAATGATGCCGACATAGGTGATATCGTGCGAAACCAATGCGTCAAAGCGGAGCCGGAATTTCCCGTCGTCTTTGGAAACGTTGTGCGAACGCAGAATGCGATAGGCGATGGTTTTTTCGCGTGCGGCGGCGTCCGCTTCCGACGCCGGCTGCGGTCTTCCGTTCTGGAGCGTGACCGCCTGATCATGATAGCGAATCATAACATCCTCCTTATAAGAATAGCAATGCAACTTGGGCGGAAAACCGCAGGTTACGGGATATCCGCCGCCTTTAGATTGTAACACGCCTCCGCGTTCGCGCCAAGGGAAAAACGAGGTATATTATTCTGAAAAGAACGCAGGCCGTGCGCCTGAAAAGCCGCATAAATACTCGCTATTGACAGCGCGACTGCCGACGGTTATAATACACCATGTGCCGCAAAACCGGCACATACTTCTGCATGGCGGCGTAGCTCAGCTGGCTAGAGCATTCGGTTCATACCCGGAGTGTCATTGGTTCGAATCCAATCGCCGCTACCA
>DAOTGE010000037.1:0-27196 GCA_035446965.1 Eubacteriales bacterium | reverse complement strand
CTAAACAAAAAATGCGAATGGAGGCGATTACAATCAAAAAATCGGAAGCTTTATTTGCAGCGTTTTCAAAAATCCAGTACCGGATCGCCATGAACGATAAAAGGCCGCATACGTTCGGTACGGAACAGGCATTGCATCAGTCGGAAATTCACTTCATCGACGCCGTCGGCCCAGGAACCGGCGTAAACGCCACCTGCGCCGCGCAAAAACTCGGCATTACGAAAGGCGCGGTCACGCAGATTGCAGATAAGCTCGTGAAAAAGGGATTCGTTGAAAAATACAAGAAACCCGACAACAAAAAGGAAGTATACATCAAATTGACAAGCGACGGCGAAATCGCATACAACGCCCACCGGTCGTTCCATAAGCAGTTGGAAGACAAGATGTTTGCTTATCTCGACGAGTTGGACGAAACACAGATGCAGGTTTTGTTCGGGCTTGTGGATGTGATCGATCAAAATCTGCCGGACGTAAAAAAGGAGAAGTCATTATGAAAGTCACCATCATCGTTTTCAGCCCGTCGGGGCACACGCTGAAAGCCGCAAATATGTTTAAGGATGTTTTTCAAAGCAAGGGCGTTCCGGCACAGCTGATCGATATCACAAAAAATCCGGATTTTCTGGAGGAAGACGATATGACGCAACGGCTGGAGCACGCGCTGGAAGCGCACGACGTCCTTCTGGTCGGCGGGCCGATCTACGCCGGGCACATGGAACACAACGTGCTGCGGCTCATTCGAAACCTTCCTGCGTGCGACGGGAAATTCGGGACGCTTGCGGTTCCTTTCGTGACCTACGGCGGCGTGCACAGCAGCGTTGCGCTGGACGAAGCGGGCAGGCTGCTGAAGAAAAAGAAACGCAAATCGATCCTCGGCGTGAAAATAGCAGCGGAGCACACGCTCACAAAAACCGCGTCGAAGATCATCTGCGAAGGCCTGCCGGGAGAAAACGAAGAGAAAATCATCGCGGAGGCCGTCGAAAAAATCATCGCCGCCGCGCAGAATCCCGCGGCCGTCAAGGACGCCGGCAAGTCGTTCCGTTATGCAAAACCAATGGAGCGACTTATGTTCAAACTGTTCAGCCAGGAGGCGATCCATAAAAAATTCAAGCATGTTGCAATCGACGAAAACGCGTGCGCGCAATGCGGCCGCTGCGTCGCCGCGTGCCCGGTCAATCTGTTTGAAATCCAAAACGGTCAAGTCCGAATTGCAGAAGACCGAAGCCGCTGCATTCTGTGCGCGGAATGCTACCATCGCTGTCCTTCCGGCGCGATCGTTCATCCATATATCGAACCCGCCAAGGTTCGCCTGAAAGACGGAAACGCCAAGCTGGAAGAAATCCCGTCCGCGATTTACGGCAGATAGGCGTCCGCAGCTTTCAGACCTGCATTTGCCCGCTTGACGGCCCCTTTTTTGCGGGCCGTTTTTCTGCATCGCCCATAAAAGACATCAACGCAAAACCCTGTCTATCAAAACCGAAAGCCTCTTTTGCCTGCGTTTTCCTATTTTGATCAATTCATTTAATTTCGCCTTGTTGAATACCCCCCGCGGGTATATAATGGTAATAAGCAATATGACATATGGAAAGGGTCTTGCGAATGAAACAAGAAGTCTATCTGATAGAAGGGATGCACTGCGCCGCATGCTCCGCCGCCGTCGAGCGGGTCACGAGGAAGCTGCCCGGCATCGCCCGAAGCGACGTGAACCTGACCACGAATAAAATGACCGTCGAATACGACGAAGGAACGGTCACCCCCGAACAGATCATGGAAAAAGTTGAAAAAGCGGGCTTTCACGCGTCGCCGTTTCTCGAAGAAAAACGGCAAGCAAAAGCAAAACCGAGGGAGAACGACGAGCAAAAAGCGTTTCGTCAGGAGCGAAACAGCATTATCGTGGCGCTGATCCTCTCCGGCATATTGCTGTATGTTTCCATGGGCGCCATGATGTTTGGCGCGCCGCTGCCGGAGCTTCTGGATATGGGCAGCCATGTCGTCAACTACGCCGCCGTCCAGATGCTGCTGGCAATCGCCATCATCATGATCGGGCGAAGGTACTATATCAGCGGCTTCAAGGCGCTGCGGCATCTGAACCCGAATATGGATTCTCTTGTCGCCTTGGGAAGCTCGGCGGCGTTTCTTTACAGCCTCGTCGTCTTCTTCCTGCTTTCGGATCATCCGGATCTGGTGCACGGACTGTATTTTGAATCCTCCGCCATCGTGGTAACGCTGGTCTCGCTCGGCAAGCACATGGAGGCCGGCAGCAAGCGAAAAACCACCGGCGCGATTCGTAAGCTGATCGAGCTGGCGCCCGACACCGCCGTAATCCTCCTGCCGGACGGTATGCAGCGGGAGGTTCCCGTTAAAGCGCTGAAGGTTGGAGACATCGTGCTGGTGAAGCCGGGCGCAAGAATCCCGCTGGACGGCGTCGTGACCGAGGGAACGAGCGGCGTGGACGAGTCCATGCTAACGGGCGAAAGCATGCCTGTGGAAAAAACGTCCGGCAGCGAGGTAATCGGCGGCAGCATCAATCAAAACGGCGTGCTGACGGTCCGAATCAGCCGCATCGGTGCGGACACGACCCTCGCAAAGATCATTCGATTTGTCGAGGACGCGCAGGGCAAAAAAGCACCCATATCGAAAATAGCCGATCGCGTGGCGGGCGTGTTCGTCCCCGTCGTCATGGGGCTCGCCGTCCTCTCCGCCGTCATATGGCTGATTGCGGGGATGGAGTTTTCCTTCGTGATCAAGATCTTCACCGCCGTCCTCGTCATCGCCTGCCCCTGCGCCATGGGGCTGGCCACGCCCACGGCAATCGTGGTCGGGACGGGGCTCGGCGCGGGAAACGGTATTTTGATCCGCAGCGGCGAAGCGCTGGAAACCGCGCATAACGTCCATGTCGTCATACTGGACAAAACCGGCACGGTTACGGAGGGTAAGCCCACGGTCACGGAGATCCTCCCGGTCGGCATGGAGCCGGATGAACTGCTCGCGCTTGCGGCAGCCGTGGAAGCCGGCTCCGGCCATCCTCTGGCGGACGCCGTCGTGAACTGCGCGAAAGGCCGCGGCCGGCCGATCGAGCTTTCGGTTTCGGAATTTGAGAATTTCTCCGGTAAAGGTATCCGGGCCGTGCTGTCGGACGGGCGGACCGTACTGATCGGCAACGAGAAGCTCATGCTCGAAAACGCGGTGGAACCGGCGGCGCTGCGTCCCGACTCGGCCCGTCTGGCCGCGCAGGGCGAGACGCCCATGCTGATCGCCGTCGATGGCGCCCCTGCCGGCATCATCAGCGTTGCGGACTCCATCAAGAAATCGAGCCCGGAGGCGATCCGGCGGCTGAAGGAACTCGGGCTTCGCGTCGTGCTCCTGACGGGCGACAACCGGGCCGCCGCCGAGCATATCGGCCAAAAGGCCGGCGTGGACGAGGTCATCGCCGAGGTTCTGCCGGAGGACAAGGCCATGGTCGTCAAACGCCTGCAGGACGAGGGAAACACCGTCATGATGGTGGGCGACGGGATCAACGACGCGCCGGCGCTCGTCCAGGCCGACGTGGGCTGCGCCATCGGCAGCGGCAGCGACATCGCGATCGAATCGGCGGACATCGTGCTGATGAAGAGCGACCTCACGGACGTTGCGAAAGCCGTGAACCTAAGCCGGATGACGATCCGGAACATCAAACAGAATCTGTTCTGGGCGTTCTGTTACAATACGATCGGCATTCCCATCGCGGCCGGCGCACTGTACCCGGCGTTTCACATGCTGCTCTCGCCCATGATCGGCGCTCTGGCCATGAGCTTAAGCTCCGTCTTCGTGGTATCCAACGCCTTGAGACTGCGGGGTAAAAAACTATGACAAACAAAACAAAGCACCGCGGAGAAACAGAACTCAAGTCCCTGACCAACCGTCTGAGCCGTATCGAAGGCCAGGTCCGCGGCGTGAAAAAAATGGTGGAAGGCGACGCCTACTGCGTAGACATTCTCATACAGGTCTCGGCGATTCAGGCGGCGCTTAACGCCTTTAACAAGGAATTGCTCGGAAACCATATCCGGACCTGCGTTGCCGACGGCATCCGTGCCGGCGACGACGAAGTCGTCGACGAACTGGTGACAACGCTGCAAAAGCTGATGAAATGAGGTGGAAAACATGACGACGCTGAACGTACCCGAAATGCACTGCGAAAAATGCGTGGAGCGCATCACGAACGCGCTGAACGCGGCGGGATTGTCGTTCCGGGTTTCGCTGGAAAGCAAGACCGTGACGATCGACGGAAACGAAGACTGCGTAAAAAAGGCGATAGAAGAACTGGATGACCTTGGATTCGACGCGGTGAAGTGACCAGACATATTGCTCCCTTGACAGCCCTTTCATCGTGCGTTATACTACATGAAGTTAGATGCGTCTAACTACTGTCGTTCTACGACCGTTCCCGAATGCGCATTGGGTCCTCCGTGCATTCGGGAAACGGTCCGGCATGAAAGGCGGTGAACGCATGAAGGATAACGCAAACAGAAAGTTCTGGGATCGCAGCGCACGCATTTATGATCGTTTTATGCGTGCAGACGCAGCCGTATACAGCAACGTTTATCGGTTGATACGCGCCCGGCTTCGCCCGGATATGGAGGTGCTCGAACTCGCGACCGGTACGGGGCTTGTCGCGCTGGAAATCGCCGATTGTGTAAAGTCGGTTGAAGCAACGGACTTTTCCGAAAGAATGTTGTCCGCCGCCCGCAGTAAGCCTGCACCGTCCAACGTGCGCTTCTGCATGCAGGACGCCACCCGGCTGACGTATCCGAACGATCGGTTCGACGCGGTGATCATCTGTAACGCGCTGCACATCATGCCGCACCCCGAAAAAGCCCTCGCGGAAATACATCGCGTGCTCAAAGACGGCGGTATTTTGATTGCGCCCAATTTCACGCATAAGGAGCTTTCTTTTTTCAGCCGGGTCAAATCCGCCGTCATGAAGAAATTCGGCTTCGGCGTATTTTTTGCTTGGTCGCCGCAGGAGTATATCGCCTTTATCGACGATCATGGTTTTTGCGTCCGGTTCTCCAGCGTGCTGAAGGCTTCGTTTCCCCTGACCTATGTCGAAGCGGTGAAGCAGCCGGCGCCGTAAAGAGGCGGCGTTCATCCACGCGTATGCTCTTACAGCGCTTCTTATTATGAAACGCTTGTCATCGGCAGACTTTGCAGCACCAGCGCTTCTTTGTTGAGGCGCTTATAAAAAGTCTTGCAGTTAGAATCATCTAACCGCTGCGCATAAATTCAAGGATTATGCGTTCCAAAAAGGAGGCGTTTATGCCCGAAAAAGATATCGTTCAGCATTGTTCGCCTACGCTGGCCGGAATAAAAACCGGCAGCCTGTTTCTTTGCAGTTATGAAAGTGAGGCCGGTTTGCGTCGCGACATCACCCAGTGGAACACGCGTCTCGGGACAAAAGGAGTCCGCTTTGCCGCGCTCAGAGCGAGAAACGGCAAAGCGCTGATTTATACATACCGGGTCAGTCGGCTTAAAGAAGCGCTCTCCAATGCGGAAAACGCCTCGTTTTTAGCGGAAAACGGATATCCGGCCGATCATTTGGAAGAATGTCTCGCATGCCTTTCGGAGAGGCTTTCCGACCAAAAGAATTTCCCGCACGAAATCGGCGTATTCCTCGGATATCCGCTCGACGATATCAAGGCTTTCATCGCCAACGGCGGCGCGAACTGTAAATGTGTTGGCTGCTGGAAGGTGTATTCGAACGAGCAGGCGGCAAAAAAAACGTTTATAAAATACAAAAAGTGTACGCAGATCTACTGCAGAAAGTATGCCGCGGGAGTCGGTGTAGACCGGCTCACCGTGGCCTTGTAACTGCAACACAGACAAAACGAACAGGCAGAAAGGATATTGACTTATGAACAACGTAGCAATCGTTTATTGGAGTGGAACAGGCAACACGGAGGCGATGGCAAATTTCGTCGCGGAAGGCGCGAAAGCAGCGGGCGCGGACGTACGGCTTTTTACGGCACATGAGTTTTCAAAAGACATGCTTGTGAACTATAGCACAGTCGCATTCGGCTGCCCTTCCATGGGCGCAGAGCAGCTTGAGGACGGTGAGTTCGAGCCGATGTTCAACTCAGTCAAGCCCCTGCTTCCCGGCAGGAACATCGCGCTCTTCGGCTCCTACGGCTGGGGCGACGGCGAATGGATGCGCACCTGGGAACAGGAATGCGCCGATTGCGGCATAACGCTCCTGTCAAAGGGCGTCATTTGCAACGAAGCGCCGGACGACGACGGCGCAGCCGCATGCCGCGCGCTTGGCCGGGCACTCGCGCAGTGAAGTCTGTCGCACGGACTAGTAAAGGGAGCGTTGAAGGTGGGCATCCATAAGGCCGGGCAGGACTATCTGGAAGCGATCCTGATGCTGAAGAATTGCAACGGCGTCGTGCGTTCGATCGATATCGCCGGAAAGATGGGCGTTTCCAAGGCCAGTGTCAGTTTCGCCACGAAAGCGCTTCTTTCCGACGGCTACATCACGATGAACGGCGAAAAGGAAATCGATCTGACGAAAAAAGGCATGGCGCTGGCCGGCATCATTTACGAGCGGCACCAGTTCCTGACCCGCTGGCTAACGTCACTCGGCATCGACAGTCAGACGGCGGAGCACGACGCCTGCCGCATGGAGCACGATCTGAGCGTAAAGAGCTTTTCGGCGATCAAACACTTTGTTGAGAAGCACAGCGACACATCTTTTTGACGATAGTATGCACAAGCATGCATAACGGCCACACGATTTCGTGTGGCCGTTATGTTTTTCTGCTTTCCACCCTTGTCGTTTGTGTGATGTTGAGGGAGGCAATGGCAATTATTGCGTGATGGCATATTGACAAGCGACGGAGAGCAAACGTGTATCAATCGACGGGTTGGCTTTGCAGAAACGGCGTTTAGCCTTCCTGCAATTCCGTCATCCTTCGATATGTTCCGTTCGCGTTGTACAGCTCGTCCGGCGTGCCGGCTTCACTGACACGGCCGTCTTCCAGAACGACGATCTTGTCCGCGCCCGCAACGGTTCGCATGCGGTGCGCTATCAGCAGCACGGTCTTGTTGCGGATGAGATGCGAAATCGCTTCCTGAATCAGCGTCTCGTTGTCCACGTCCAGCGAGGCGGTCGCTTCGTCCAGAAGCACGATCGGTGCATCCTTTAAAAACGCCCGCGCAATTGAAATGCGCTGCCGCTCGCCGCCGGACAGCGCGCAGCCGTTTTCACCGATCATCGTGTGCCATCCGTCCGGCAGTTTTTCGGCGAACTCGTCGCAGTGCGCATATCGCGCGGCTCTCAGCACCTCTTCGTCGCTTGCGTCTTTTTTGCCGATTCGGATGTTTTCCAGAATCGAATTGTTAAACAGGGTAACATCCTGAAAGACAATCGAATACAGCGAAAGCAGCGTTTCCGGGTCGATGATGGAAACGTCCATGCCGCCGACCCGTACCGCACCCCTGGAAACATCCCAAAAGCGTGCGGCCAGTCGTGAAACGGTCGTCTTTCCGCCGCCGGACGGACCGATCAGCGCCGTCACTTCGCCTTGCTTTGCTGTAAAGGATACGTCGTTGAGCACGGCTTCCCCGTCATTATAGGAAAAACCAACCTGATCGAATTCGATATCGACGCCATCGTTCTTCAGCGATGTTTTCCCGGTCTGCACCGGATGGAACAAGATTTCATTCATGCGTTCGATCGGCACCTTTGTGCTGATCACGGCCGCCAGATTCTGAAGCGCGGCCTGCAGCGGATCGTAAATACGCGAAGCAACCAGCAGAAACATGAAGAACATCAGGATGGACAGTGATCCGTCCTTGAGCAATACGCCGCCCACAAGCGCGGTCGTCGCGATGCCGATGCGCAGCACGAGGCTGCCGGAAACGACGAACGCCGCCGTACCCAATTCGGAGATGATGGCGCGTCTTTCGACCGCGCGTATCTTTTCATCAAGCCCCGCAAGATATCCTTCCTCTGCGTTGTTGGCTTTCAAGTCGCGCACCACCTCCAGACATTCCTGAATGCCGTCGGCGCAGGCCATCTTTGCGACGGTCTGCTTTCTGGAAAGTGCGTTTTGAACCTTAGACGAAAAGATGACGATGCAAAACGCGATCGGCAGCGGCCAAAGCGCCGCAAGCGACATCCGCCAGTCGAAGAAAAACAGGCTGACCGCCACAAGCGTCACGGAGATCAGCGCGCCAATCAGTTCCGGCACAAAGTGCGAAAACGCCTGCTCCAGCGTCGCGCAGTCGGTCATAATTGTGCTGGTCAAATCGGCAAGGTCTTTTTTACCAAAGAACGACAACGGGAGCTTACGAAGTTTCTCCGCAACGGAGATGCGCCGCACGCCGCTCTCGATATACGTCGCAAAAAACGTCGCGTTATACTGAATAAGCGTCGTAAAAAAGATCAGCAGCAGGCAGGCGATCGTCCCGCCGATGTAAAAACCGGCCCGCTCTGCAGGAACGGTTCCGTCAAGCATGTCGCGTACGAGCGAATACAATAAGCCCACCGGGAACATGAGCGCAATGTACGCCAGCGTGCTCGTTACGCAGGCCATGATCAGGTCCTTTGCGCCCTGCTTGGAGAGCGCGTATTTTCTTTGCAGTTTATTCAGCATGGTCGTCTCCTTCCTTCGCAACCTTCCATTGCGCCGCACGTTTGTATGCTTTCCACATGGCCGCAAACAGCCCGCCTGCTTCCAGCAACGCTTCAAACGCTCCGCTTTCGGCAATCTCTCCGTCCTTTATCACGAAAATCTCGTCCGCATGGACAACGGTCGAAAGTCTGTGCGCGATCATAATGACGGTCTTCCCTTTGGAAAGCTCGGTAAAGGCCGCCTGCACCCGGCTTTCGTTGTCCGGATCGGCAAACGCGGTCGCTTCGTCCAGAATCAGGATCGGCGCGTTTTTCAGCATCACCCGCGCAATCGCGATGCGCTGCTGTTCCCCGCCGGAAAGATACACGCCGTTTGCGCCGACAACGGTGTCGATCCCGTCCGGCAGTTTTTCCAGAATATCGGCGCACTGCGCTTTTTCCAGCGCGGTCAGCACTTCCCCGCGGGACGCACCGGGCTTCGCCATGCGTACGTTTTCAAAAATCGACGTCTTGAGCAGCTTATCGTCCTGGAACACGAACGAAACCGTGTCCATCAGCGTTTCTTTCGGGACGTCCTTTACGTCCACACCGCCGACACGCACACTGCCGCTCTGCACGTCCCAAAACCGTGCAAGCAGGCTTGCAAGCGTCGTCTTTCCGCCGCCGGAAGGCCCGACCAGCGCGATTTTTTTGCCGCCGTCAACTTTCATCGAAACATCGTGCAGCGCATCGCGTTCCGTGTTCGGGTAACGGAAGCAAACCTTCTTCAGTTCGACTGAATTATCCTTCGGGCATACGGGCTTTGCGGGTTCCTGCATCGGCCGGATGCTCATAACGCTGTCGATGCGGTCCATTGCGTCCTCAACGACCATAGCGTTTTCGCTGGAGTACAAAATCTTGGTCATTGCCACGCTGATGACCGGCGTAAAGATGATGTAGAACAGCAGATTCAGCAAAAATTCATTCGTTACGCCGCCGCTTGAAAACGCCAGCGCACCCGCAATCAAAACGGAGAACACGGCATTGATTGCAACGGTGTAGAGCACCATCTGGATACGGCATTGCTTTGTGTACGCGATCACCCATTTGCTGTATTGATCGATAGAATCTTTGAAGCGCTTAAAGGAAAATACGCTCTGTCCGAACGTTTTGACCACCGGGACGCCGCGCACATACTCGACCGCCTCGTTGGACATCCGCTCAAGCGCGTTTTGATACTGCGCCATTTGGTGCCGCATGCCGGGTCCAACCATGGCCATCATCAAAAGAAATCCCACCACGACCGGAATCAGACTCAAAAGCCCCATCCTCCAGTCGAATATCGCCAGCAATACGATAATACCGACCGGCGTCGCAATCGCCGACGCTCGATCGGGCAGCTGATGCGCAAGATACGTTTCCGTTGCGGCGCTGGATTCGTTGACGATTTTACGCAATTTTCCAGTGCCGAAATCCGCCATAAACCCCAGCGGCAGCGTTACGATATGGTGCATGGCGCGCATGCGAATGTTGGACGCAATGCGAAACGCGCTCAGGTGCGAACACATCAGCGCGCCGACGTTCAGAAGGATCGCCAAAACCGCAAACAGCACGGCCATCCATCCGTTGTGCGCAAGGTTCTCCGCCGCGCTGAAGTTCGGCGCGACCGCGAGCACCTCGCGTATCAGCCGCCAGACGAATACAAACGGCATCAGCGCTACGAGCGCACTGATCGCCGCAATCACCCACGAGGCAATCGTCAGATACTTATGATTCCCCGCATATACAAACAGTCGTTTCAAATTCGACGGTTTCTTCTTTCCTTCCCGGTTCTTTTCTTCCAATTTGTTCTTCCTCCTTGCCGTTCGGCTTATCATTCGTTCTAAAGTATTGCTCCAATTTTTGTCGCCCTTCGCCGTCCAGCGCATAAAACGCGCGCATACGTCCCTCTTCAAGATGCAGCACATGCGTACAGCACAATAGAATCAGTTCCGAATCATGTGTAACGACGATCGACGTGCATTTCCCGCGCGTGTGTGAAATCAACCGTGCCGTCTCGCGCATATGGCGCAGGTCCAGCCCACTGGTCGGCTCGTCGAAGATCAGCGTCTGTTTCCCGGCCAGCAACGCCGCGGCAACGGCAACACGCTGTTTCTGTCCGCCGGACAGCGACATCGGGTGCCGGTCGGACAGCGTCGTCAGATTCAGTGCGGCAAGCGTCCCGTCCACCAGCGGCTCGTTTGCTTCGTCCATGCCAAGCCGCACTTCGTCGCTGACGCTCTCGCAAAAAAGCTGGTGATTGACGTCCTGCATCACGAGATAGCTTGTTTTCAGCAATTCGCGTCGTTTACATCTCTTGCCGCCATAACAGACGCATCCAGCGGATCGCTTTTCGAGTCCGCAGATGCAGCGCGCAAGCGTCGTCTTGCCTGCGCCGTTGTCACCGATCACGGCAATCACATCGCCTTTTGGCAGCGACAATCCGTCAATCTTCAGTGCGGGACGTCCATTACCATATGCGACCCGGCAATTTTGTATGTCGATTGTGCCTGCCATATTGTTTTTTGGCATCGTTTGTTTTGCTTTGCATGCCGTCATTGTGCGCAGTCCCATTGCGGCAAGCTCCTCCGACGGAATCTGTAAAAAATCGCCCATTGCGCAATCCATCGCAATCTCACCATCGCGGAGATAGACCACGCGGTCGCAAACGTCTTTCAGCCAACCCAACCGGTGTTCCGCAATGACGATTGTTTTGCCCTGTGCTTTCCAGTGGCGCAGGATTTGGGCGAGTCGCCGAATCGTCGCGACGTCCAAATTCGACGTCGGTTCGTCCAGCACAAATACGTCCGGCCGCACCGCCGCGACGGACGCGCAGGCAACCTTCTGCTTCTGCCCGCCGGAAAGATGGAAGATGTTTTCACCGAGAAGGTCCTCTATTCCAATTTCATCCGCAGTCTCTGCAATTCGCGTGCGTACGGTTTCTTCCGGCATTCCGAAATTCTCACAACCGAAGGCAATTTCGCTCGTTACGTCCACGCAGAAAAACTGACTCCTCGGGTTTTGAAACACACTTCCGACGATACGTGCCGTTTCATACAGCTCCGCTTTCGCAACATCCAGTCCGCAAACTCGTACATCACCGCTGAATTCCCCTTCGTAATACTGTGGAATCAACCCGTTGATGAGCCGCGTCAGCGTCGTCTTGCCGCAGCCGGATTCCCCGCAGAGCAGCACCGCCTCGCCTTTTTGTATCGTCAGCGAAACGTCCTTCACCGCGCTGAAATCGGAGTTGGCATATCGGAACGACGCGTGTTCCAGTAAAACGGCAACGCCGTCTTGCATTTTGTCTTTCGTCATTTTATTCATCTCACAATACACCGACGGCGTTCAAAATCAGGTATACATACGGCGCGATACACAGAATCAGAACGGCGACGTCCTGCGCGTGAAAGCCAATTTCGCATACGTTGGTGCGCTTCACGTCCGCGCCCAGTCCGCGCGTCAGCGCCGCGGCGGAAAGCTCTTCGCCGATTTTTACCGAGCAAAACAATAGAGGCACCAGCCGGTATTCAACCATCTTCCCCGCGTTTCCTCCGCCAAGGCTGACGCCGCGCATGCGCATGGCCGCATTGATATGCGAAAACTCGTCGCCGATGGTCGGAAAAAACCGAAACATCACCGAAAGCGGAATCACCAGCCGTTCGCTTATATGCATACGCCGCATCGCGGCGGAAAATTCGCTGACGGTCGTCGTGGAAACGACATAAGCACCCGTGATAATACTCGGGAGGAACCGCGTCAGGATGCCTGCTGAGGCCAGCAGCAGAAAGTTTACGATGCCTTCCGTTCTGCCGCCGAAGCTCCGTTGCAGCGTATCCATCAGAACATAGATTGCAACGCAGACCGCCGCGGTTTTATATTTGCCCGCCGTAATCAGCAGCGCCAGCGAAACCGCGCACAGGCACGGCGTGGCCCACCGGAGCGCTTCGCCGCCCGCGCCGCCGAGGACGAACACCGCAACGGTGACGAGCAGCAGAAGCTTTGTCCGCGGGTCCAGCACCAGACCCCTTTTTTTCGCGCTCGCCTGTAAAACGCTTCGCATCAGGCGATTCCCGCTTTGATAAAGTGCTTCTTCAAAACCGCCCTGCCGAGCAATCCGCCAAGAATTCCGCCGACAAAAGCCGCAACAAGCAGCGTCGGGCACATCCAAAGCGGCATCAGCCGGGTCAGCGCGTCGATATAGGCCTGGCCGAAATCCTGCCGTGTCGAAAAATACCCCGTGATATTGGTAAACAGAGGAATGAAGTTCCCCCAAATCCAGAGGCTGAACACGCCGCTCGTTAAAACCGCTTTTTTCGTGCTGCGGTAGTCGCCGCTTTTATACACCATCTCCGCAATCCACCCGGAAATAATGCCTACAAGAATCGAATAATAACCCATGCCGGTCAGCAGCATCAGAATGCCCATAATGACGCTCATCATCAGGATCATGCCGAATTTTTTCACTCTCGTTAAAAACAGCATGAACGGAATCCCGCCGAAGATCGGGCCGATTAATGCCAGCAGCGGCATAAAGATCGGAATGTAGCCAAGCATCGCCAAAGCTATAACAATAACAGCATAGATCGCTGAAAAGACGCCTACGTTGATCAAGTCTTTGCCGTTAAGTTTGTTCGTTTTCATATTGGTTCTCCCTCCATTACCCTTTTGTCTATGCTCCCGGAAACGTCTTTCCTTCGTCCTGTACCTGTTCGCACAGTAAGTTAGATGTTTCTAACTCCCGGATATTTTTAAAGCGCTCCTCAGCGCTTCGATCACGTTTATTATAGTTAAATCGTTCCTTTTGTCCGCTCCGTTTCGCCGCTTACCGCTCCGAACGGACAGTGTTTTTTTCGGTATTCCTGCGGGCTTACGCCAATGACATCGCGAAACGCCGTTGAAAACTTGCTTGCGTTTTCATACCCAAAATCCATTGCAATATGCAGGACCGCTCGGTCTGTCCGGCAGAGCCGCACCGCCGCCTCCTGCATTTTATACGCGCGGGCAAACGCATAGATACTGCTGCCGTAAACCCCGCGAAAACTCTCTTTAAGTGCCGTCGGAGAAGCGTTGACCTGTTCGCAAAGCTCCGACAAGGGCACGCGCCGGTCCAGGTTTTCAACCAGATAGCGCTTCGCCTGTTTGGCCGCCATTACGCGTGCACGCGAAAAGTAGCCGCCCCCCGTTCGCCGCTCGGTCACGTCCATTCCGCTTAAGAACAGCAGCAGCTCAAGCACCTTGATCTTCAGGTAACCCTTTTTAATCGAATCCGGTATCGAATACATCTCCGAAAAAATATGCTGAAAACACGGTTTCGCTTTCAGAATAAAGATCGGCTCTTCCCGCAACAGCCGCATAAAAAGCGCGTTCAAATCGATCGACACGTCTTCGAGGATGCAGTTCACGCAGCGCGCCGCGTCGCAAGGATCAACAAGGATTGAAACGCCACGGTAATGCCCGAGCGGGAAAACGCAGTCCGTATGGCAAAGTCCCCTTTTGTGAACGGAAAAATCGCCCGCTGAAAGGTAAGCAAAGCTGCCGTTGCGATACTCGCATTCAAATCTTCCATCCTGGCAAAAATTGATTTCAATCATTTCGCCCGGCAATATGTTGAAATCGGGGCAGCGCAGCATATGAATTTCATTATAAAACAGGGTAATCCCCGGAAAAACGCGATACAGCGTCATCGCCGCTTCGCCGTCCGCAGCCTGTGTGCGGTAGACCACCGGGGCGCCCGGCACGTTTCCGTATTCTGTTTTTGCAAGCGTCCATTCGCTCATTGTCTTCCCTCTTTTGCCTGCCGCACCGCTTCCGCGCGTTCCGACAGCGCCGTGTCCCGCGCCCGCATCAGCGATCGCCAATTCGACAGTGCGGCGTCCGCAATCATCGGATCGTACATCGCGCATTTATGCATGCAAATTTCCTTTCGGCACTGCTCTTCGCCGATCGCCGCGCGATAACTCCGCAGGCTCAGCATCGCGTCCGTGGAATCCGCAATCGCGATAATGCGCGAACACAGCGGAATAGCGTCCCCGGACAGCCCGTCCGGATACCCGGTGCCGTCGTAGCGTTCGTGATGATGCAAAACGATGTCCGCAATCTCCGAAAAACAGTCGATCGAGCGGAGAATTTCATACCCGATGACCGGATGCCTGCGGATACCCGCCCATTCCTCCTTCGTCAGCGCGCCTTTCTTGAAAAGGATCGTGTCCGGAATCCCGATTTTACCAATATCATGCAAATGCGCCGCAATATGGTAAACCGCTTTTAAGTCCGCCGGAACGCCAATCACGCCGCAAAGATACTCCGTCATCGCCGCAACGCGCAAAGAATGCTGCGCCGTATGCGAATCGCGCGCCTCCATGGCGGCGACGATTGCGGCAATCAAATCATGGCAGCGCAGCAAATCCATTTCCGATTCTTGCACGTAACGCTCCTCACATAAAACTTGCCTTTTTCAGCTTTCTTCTCCCCGCCGCTTTCCTGCGTCGCGTCACCGCCGGCATGCCTTATGTTTTTGCCTGATGTGTTTGGTGCAGGGCGGCGGGAATCGCGGCGCTTCCGCGCCGTCTGTGCTCGGTATGCTGAAAATATCTTTTACGCTTTCGTTCCGGGTAAACGTCTGTTTCGAGAATCCGCTTCAGGTAAGCGTTGTCGAGCGCCATGTCGTTCTGAATCAACTGCCAGTTCGCGCGCCTTCTGAACAGCACGCCAAACAGAATCCGGTTGAAAACCCTGCCGTATTTCGTGTCCGGCTTCCCGAACTCCTCGATGTGCGTAAAACTGCATCCGTCGTCGGTTTTTCCGCCGATAAAATAGATGCGCGACAGGCCGGACATCGTTTCGAACACCATTTTGAATCCGTTCCGGTCTTTTTCGTGCTTTTGAATTACGCCGCCAACGCGGTACGTTACGCCCTCGATCCGTTCACAGAAGCGAATGCGACTCCCGGCGCCAAGTCCGCCGGTGATTTTTCTAAACCGTCTGTGGTAAGGACTCCACTTAACGAAATTCTCGTCCAGTGCCAGCAGCCATTCATACAGCGCGTCCAGCGGCGCGTCGATTTCCACCGCGTCGATCAGCGTAATCATGCACCCGTTCCTCCGTTTCCCCGACGAATCTGCAGTTGAATCATCTTGACCATACGAAGCAGATCAGAGAAGAACATCTTCATCTTTGTTTCAAAACGAATGCCGGGGCGCGATATCACTGCGCCGTAATACTTCTTTTCTTCCAGCACGGAAACGTCTGGTGATATCGCCGCGACAAGTTTTTCCGCATGATCGACGGAGAAAAACATCTCGGCATCCAGCCGCTTCATCTTCTTCATATAGTGCCTTGTGCCGCGGATTCCCGTCGAAGAAACCGCGTCAAACACCAACCGGACGTCATCTAGCGCCGCAAGATGCCGAATAAAATCAATCACCTGCTCTTCGTGGAAATAGTAAAACAGGCCGGATGCTAAAACCAGTACCGGTGCGTTTGCGGTCTGTTTTACAATGCTGATCCAGCGGTAATCGAACATCGAATACGGCAGGTAACGGTCCCGCTTCTGCTCCGGAAGGAGTCCGCTCCTGAGCCGCAACACTTCCGGAAGGTCGAGTTCAAACCAAACCGCCATGCCGTTGTCGTTGCGCAGATACGCCGTTTCCAGTCCACAACCGACGTTGACCACTGTTCCGCGGGGATATTCGGCCAAAAATGCGCCGACCGCCGCATCCACGTTCTTCGATCGTACGGCGCTTGCCAAATAAGTATACTCGTTCTGTCCCGTCGCTTGCTCCACAGAAGCAGGCAACTTCGGTTCGAGGGCCAACGCGGCCTTATCATACAGCACCTTCGGATCATGCTTCGACGCATAAATCCGCCCGAGCAGCGGGATATACAGCGTTTCCGATACGGCGGAAAGTTCCGGCATACGTTCTCTCCTTTTTGCAGGGAACCCGACATACATGTCGCTTTACCCAGTTTGATATCTGTTTGCTTTATAGTTAGATGCTTCTAACTCTACGCAGTATACCGCGCCTCTCCCGCATCTGTCAAGCGAATTACATGTGTGTCGTCGGCAGCGCCGAGACACCTAATCAAGTGTACCCGGTAGCCCTCGATGCTCCTCGCTTGACAAACCCGCCGGATTCGTTACAACGCATGGAGTTAGAGTATTCTAACTACGGTTGGTGCTAACAAAACGCAGCGTATGTATTCATCGCTTCAACGTTTCGATCCCCCAGCCATTAAAGGAGATGCAAAGAAATGGCAACGCAGAAGAATATATTGGAAATAAAGAACCTGAGCGTCCATGTCGGCGAAAAAACGCTGCTCGACTTCGTCAACCTCGCCATTCCATATGGAGAGGTACACGCGCTTCTCGGGCAGAACGGAAGCGGTAAAACCACGCTCATGATGACCATCATGGGGGTTTCCGACTATAAAGTAACGCAGGGACAGATCCTCTTTATGGGTCAAGACATCACGAATCTCGATGTCTGCGAATGCGCGCGGCTCGGTATCGCAATTGCGCAGCAGCGCCCGCCTACGATCGGCGGCGTAAAACTGCACAGTGTGCTGCAATACACCCTGCGCGATTCCGTGAATCCGGAGGAAACGCTGGCTCGGCTGGCAAAAGACGCACAGATGGAGCGCTTTCTGGATCGTGAAATCAACGATGGCCTTTCCGGCGGCGAGATCAAGCGCGCGGAGTTATTGCAACTGCTTTCCATGTCCCCCAAATTTTCCATGATGGACGAGCCGGATTCCGGCGTCGACATCGAAGCGCTGGCGTTTGTTGGCAAACTGATCAACAAGCTGTTCGCGCCGGACGAAGTACACCCCGTTAAACGCAGGGCCGGGTTGATCATCGCGCACAGCGGCAACATTCTAAAGTATCTGCATCTGGACAAGGCGCACGTCATGCATAACGGCAGGATCGGGGGTTCCGGAAATCCCGCATTGATGATGGAAACGATTGGTAAATACGGCTATGAGGAATGCGTGCGCTGCATCGACCGGAAGGAGAAACCATACCGTCCGTAAAAATATATGATCCGAATGTCGGAAATATTGAAACTGAAAACAAATTTTCACCGTTTCCAGTTGCATCCGCACCGATTAATAAGAAAGATGCGGATGCAATTGCCGAGGTCGGCGTCCGTCCCGACGATGCGGCGCGCTCCGCAACAATGGTGGTACGCGACCCGCAAACCGTATATGGAGACCGGTAAATCGCAGGAATTCGAAATGGTGCCATTGCCGCTGGCGCTTGAACGATCAGCAGCTCCCCCCCCCCGGCTCGTTACCTGCTGCATCAATATTCTTACTCCCTTGCCGCCGGATACTCGTTACACAGCAGCCGGTACGGGGGTTCGTCTTCCTCGATCGCCGGAAAACGTCCGACCGGCGGGTTGAAGCGGTTGTCCGTATTGTCGTCGTTGCACTGGCTCACTTCGCCGATCAGCACTGCGCCGGTGCCCAATTCCACCTCGAAATCGTGATACAGGTACGGCTGGATGGAGATGCTCATGCCCGGTTTCAGCCTGACCTGCGTTCCGGCGGGCACGATGGTCTCCACTCCGTCGAGATGCAGCGTCACGTCGCCGGCCTTGTCGATCCCCTCGTCCGGGAGCGAATTGAAAACGCGGATGAGCAGCATGCCGCCGCCGCGGTTGATGATATCCTCCATTTTGCTCCAGTGAAAATGATTCGGCGAATACTGCCCCTCTTTCAGGTAGAGGAGCTTTTCCGCATAGGTCTTTTTGTACTTTTCCGTCAGTTTAAGGTTGCCGTTCCGGAGCGTGATCAGCGAGAATCCCACCTTGTCGAAATCGCCGAGCCCGTAGTCCGTAATGTCCCAGCCGAGCATATTGTCGCGGATCTCGTCGTATTCGCGCCCCTTGTGCCGCCATTCCTCCGGCGTAAAACCGCAGAAAGGCGGCAGGCTGAAGCGGTACCGTTCCGCCATCGCCTCCAGTTCCCGCAGCGCTTTGTTGATTTCCGAACGTTTCATGTGGCCGCCCCCTTCCTCATTCTTCTTTTGGCAGCATATCCGCCGTCACCGGACAGTAGTCCGAATTTTCCTTCGTCGTGTCGGTGTTTTCCACGATCAGAAGCGACGTTCCGGGCGCCGCGATCAGATTGTGCCAAACGCCTCTTTTCACGTTGTACAACTTCTTTTTCTCCATCGGCAGCAAGCGAATCGTGCCTGGCTCGTTCCCTCCGCCGTCGCCGATGTACAGCGCACAGATTCCCTCCAGCAAAACGAACACTTCGTCCGTTTCGTTGTGCCGTTCCAAATACGGCGTCGTTTCCCGGCGGAATTTCGGCGCGTCGTTCAATATTGCGACCCGCCAGCCGTTGAAATCGATCAGCGGTCTGTAATCTTCCCCCGTGTGCTCCAGAACGTCTACCAGCTTTTTCAATTATCTGTCCCGCCTTTTTTTATTTACAGACTCATTCTCTGTCTTTGTGCCGGCAAAGAGCCGCCGTTTTCCGTCGTTTCTTGTTATGCATGGAAAAATCGGATTTTTACACCGGTTGCAGCTAGTTCTGCAAAATTTTTACCACAATCTTTATTACGCCGCCATTTTCCCCCGCGCTGCGGCGCGGCATATGCGCTTCGCCCGGAAAGAATACCGCAAACTGTCCTTCCTCAAGGAAGAGCAAGCCTCCGGCACGCGTATTCCGCGCAAGATCGCAGTCGTTTTCTTCTTGATACGGCTGCGGGCGGACCATACGTCCCGGCGGGGCGTATCCGATTCGCTCTTGTCCGCTTGCTACGTACTGGATGTCGATATGCCTGCGATGCGCTTCCCACAGCAGTTCCTCTTCCGGCTGTGTTTCGTAACGCTGCACCATGGCGTAAACGCGCAGGCCGTCAATCCGATACGTCCCGTCGGGCGGCAGGTCGTCGCGGCAGCGACGAATAAAATCGAACGCGGCGCCGAATCCGCCGCATAAGGGTTCGTACCGCCTACTATTGCAAAAATCGTCCAGAATCATATCGTCCGGCTCCTTTCGTCTCAGTCGAACGGCAGCGTGTCCGGGTCGACCACCCCGTCGCTCCAAAGCGTCCGTCGAAGAACGTCCGTGTCGGCTTCGATAAACGTGCTCCCGTTTGCAAACGCCAGCGCCGCCGCCGTGCCCGCGGCCTGCCCCGTCATCATGCACGGGCCCGTGATCCGTATCGGGCCGAGCGTCTCGCGTTCCGCGCTGATGCAGCGGCCCGCCGTAATCAGGTTTTCCGACCCTTTTGGAATCAGCGCGCCATAGGGGATTTGAATAATCGTATGCCTGCGCGCGGCGTTCGGGTTCTTCGCGTCGCCCATCATCGGGTCGCTGCTGGGATACAGCGGGTCGGGCAGGTCGAAATTGTAGGTCGTCGCGGCGACGCAGTCCCGGTACTTCTTCCCCGCCAGGGCGTTTGAGAGTGTGACCGTTTCGGCGCCTTGGATCCGGCGCGTTTCCCGCACGCCCAGGTAGTCCGCAATCCGCCGGATGCGGCTTTCCGCAAAACCGGGGAAATACTGCCGGATGATATGGTACAGCTCGATGTTTTCCTTTCGTCCGGCGGCGAGCGCCGTGCTGACGGAGCGTTCGTCGGTTCCGTCCACCCGGACCTGCCGGATGGTATTGACCATAAAAACGTCTTTTTCGGCCAGCCGGACCGCAACGAAAATTTCATAATGGAATTTCCATACGCCTTTTTGCTTTAGTTCTTCAATAATTTCAACCAGTTTCGGAGAACGGTGCTCGTTTTGATACCGAACGAACGCGTCGCCGTCCACATGGTCGAGATGCATTTCCAGCGAACACGGCGCCGTCAGACCGTCGCTTTCGCGTCCCTTCAAAAACGGGACCCCCGCCATCGCGGCAAGGTCTGCGTCCCCGGTGCAGTCCGCGAAATAACCGGCCTCGATTTCCACGAGTCCGTCCTTGTTCGCCGCAACGACGGAAGCGATCCTGCCGCCGTCGCGCCGCAGCGCGATCACGGAGGTGAAAAAGTAGACCCTTACGCCGGCGTCGGCGCAGAACGCGTCCATCGCGGTCTTCAGCGCCGTTTCGTCGACGGCGATTCCGGACGCCATACGCGGGTACCACCCGAACGGGTTGAACGTCAGATCGATCGCGTTCGGTTCGACCGCTTCGCCTTTGGCGATCAGCGCGTCGGTCAGTTCGTCGAACAGACCGCCCACGACGCGGACGTGTTCGCTGGTTGCGGGGTTCAGTTTGCGTCCCGCCAGCAGATGGCTCACCCCGCCGGAAGTCGCCGTCCCGCCAAGGCAGCCCTGCCGCTCCACCAGCGCGGTTTTCAGCCCTTTTCTGGCCGCAGCGACCGCACAGGCAAACCCGGCGGGCCCTCCTCCGCACACGACGAAATCGTAGCGGTCCATTCGGGCGATGTTCATTTCCATCTTTTTTCCTTTCAGGCTGTCGCCGCCTCGCGCAAAGAGGCCCGCGCGAAATATGATAAACAGGATAAACCGGAGCGCAATCGCCGGGATAAACCGGTCAGCCGGCCTTGCACGCTCTATTATACGTCGCTTCCGGACGCTATGCTGACCGATTTCATCCGTTATCTGCCCGTTTTCATGCTATTGTGTTGAAATCTGATTGAGCGGCTGTTAGTATTCGAAACGGACGCCAAACCAAGCCGGCACCACACTGCACAAAACGGAAAAGAGAGTACCCCCATGCTGCGTTACAAAGAAATAAAAAACCAACTGCTGGAGATGCTTCCGGACATGAATCCAGGCCAGCGTCTTCCTTCCCGGCCCGTCCTGTGTAAAGCGCTGGACACCACGCGTACGACGCTGGATAAAGCGATCCGCGAGCTGGAAGAAGAAGGCCTCCTCGTCTCCCGCAAAGGCAGCGGCACCTGCGTCGTGGGAATGATCGAGGGGGCCACGCCGACCGTTGAAAACTGGTGCGTGATCATCCCAAGCGTCATGGAGGATATCTACCCCGGCCTGGTGCGCGGCATCGAAAACGTGGCGCAGCGGAAGAATATCAACGTAATCCTCTGCAATTCCGACAACGACACGGAAAAACAGGAAAAATACATCAAACGCCTGATGGTTTCCGGCGTGGCGGGGTTCATCATCGTCCCCGTCATCCTCCACAGCATCGAGGAAAACGCCCGGCTGTACGGGAGCCTCTGCAAGAGCAACATCCCCTTCGTTTTCTGCAACCGCGGCGTGGAGGGCATCTGCGCGCCGGTGGTCACGTCCAACGATTTCTACGGCGGTTACATCGCAACAAAGCATCTAATCGAAAAAGGGTACCGGCATATCGCGTATATCGCGAAAACCAAGTACCGCACCAGCATGGACCGCTGTCAGGGCTACATCAGCGCGCTTCTGGAAAACGGCATGGAGATCAACCGCCGGCTCATCGTTATGCCGACGGAAATCTCCGGGGACGTCAGCGCGTACGCCGCCGCGGCGCGCCTGCTGGCCTCCGGCGAGGAAATCGACGCCGTATTCTGCTTCAACGATTATGTGGCGCTCGACGTCTGCAGGGCGATCCGCGAAGCCGGGCTCCGGGTTTCGGGCGACGTCGGCATCATCGGCTACGACGACATCACCGCCTGCGGCAGCTGCCTGCCGGCGCTCACGTCCGTTTGTTATAAAAACATCGAGATCGGCGAAAAAGCCGCCGAACTTCTCTGGGATATGTCGCATAATCTGCCCCCGAATTCCAATTTCGAATATTATCTCTACCAGCCTTCCATTGTGGACCGGTGCAGCTGCCTCGGTCCGGAGGCGGACCCACCCTGTTCCAAACAGGACGAAAACGGCGTCCTGTAATATAAAAACGGAGGAAGAAACCATGATAAAACGCATTCTGTCACTCGTGCTGGCATGCGGCTTCGTTGTTACGCTGGCCGCATGTGCGGCCGTGCCCGAAGAAAGCTCCGAACCGGCCGCAAGCGGCTCCGAAGCCGCCGCCGCCGAAACCGCCGCGCCGGAAACCGAGCAGACCGAGAGCCAGCTGCCGGCAGGCCCGGTCGAAATCGAACTGTGGACCGATATGACGATCGACGAAACCGTGCTCACCAACGCGATCGAAAAGTTCGAAGCGGCCTACGCCGATCAGGGCTACACGATCAAGCTGAATAAATTCGCCGGCTCCGAGCGGAACAAGCTGATTTCCGCGGCGATCGAGACCAAGACCCTGCCCGCGCTGCTGCTCTCCGCGTGGTTCACCACGGCCGACTACGTGCATCAGGGGCTCGTGGAAAACATCACGGATCTGGCCGACACGGTCAAGGACGATATGTACGCTTCCGTCTACAACACGACGCTCATCAACGGCAACAGCTACATGGTCGGCCTCTACCAGTCCTATAACGGTTTGCTCTACAACGCCGACCTCTTCAAGGCCGCGGGCCTCGGACAGTATGTGCCGGACAACGAATACGAAGTTGCGAAATGGACCGTCAGCGACATGGAAAACGTCATTCTCCCGACGCTCGCGCAGCAGTTCGCGGGCACGCAGAATTACCCGATGGCCTTCTTTGCGGCGGACAGCCAGGCCGACACGTTCATGCTGAACTGGCTGACCATGCTGGGCGGCAAACTCTGGGATAACGGTTACAGCATCGCCGGCGACGACGAAAACACGGTCGCCGCGCTGGAAAAGATGATCTCCTGGACGAACGCTGGGCTGACGAACTCCAACGTCGTGACGAAGAGCGGCACGGAAGTCGGCGGCGAATTCAAAAACCAGATGTCCGCCATCGTGAACGGCCAGATTACCAACTATACGTCGAACCTTGCTGCCATGGAAAAGGGCGACATCGAGAAATTCGACATGCGCATCGCCGCCATCCCCGTTTATGCGGACGGCAAGGACACCTGCACCATGGCGAACTACGTCTACGGCGCGGCCGTAATCAACAACGGCAACGACGACCAAATCGCCGTCGCAAAGGAATTCGTGCGCTGGCTGCTCTCGGACACCGAGACGCTGACCGCCTTCGGCCTCAACGCCCTGCCCTGCTACCAGTCGGTCCTCAGCGCGACCGAAGCCGACCATCCGCTCTTCACCGAAATGGCGAAGATGGAGCCGTACGTCTGGGACTTCACGGGCGGCGTACCCGGTTACGTTTCGACCCGCGCGTACCTCTTCCCCGAACTGCAGGCCGCTTTCAGCGGTGAAAAAACGGCCGCGCAGGCGCTTTCCGATTACGAGGCCAACGCAAACGAGGTCATTCAGGACTACATGGACAATTCTCTCGTGCTCAACGGCTGAGCCCGCTGAAATCCGCAAACGTGGGGAATCCGCCTTTCGCATAAAAGGCGGATTCCTTTCAAACCGTATGGAGGTGTTTTCCATCAATAAAACGCTGAAAAAAAACTGGCAGGCTTATCTGTTTACCGCGCCGTTCGTGGTGCTATCCGCGGTGTTCATGGTCTACCCCATCTTCGGTGGGTTCGTCAACAGCCTGTACAACAGCAAATGGGGTTCCAACGTTTTCGTCGGGTTCGCCAACTACGCAAAAATCTTCTCGAAGGATATCTACCTGCTCTCCATCCGGAACAGCCTTTTCCTCGTCGCAACGGTCGTGCCGCTGCTGATCGTCTTCGGGCTTCTGATCGCGGGCAGCATCTTCGACAAGGTTCCGGCCTATGTTTCGGGCGTCCGCATCTGCCTGTATATCCCGGTGATTATCTCGATGGTCGTCATGTCGATCATCTGGCGGTTCATCCTGGATTCCCAGACCGGCCTGATCCGGTATTTCACCATGCAGCTCGGGCTGGAGTCGGTCGACGTGCTTTCGAACATCAAATGGACGCTGATCCTGCTCGTGTTCATCCTTTTTACCATGAACATCGGCCAGTGCGTGCTCCTCTACGTTGCGGACATGATCGGCATCTCCAAGGAGCTGATCGAAGCCTGCCGGATCGACGGAGGTTCCCGCTGGCACATGTTCCGCTACATCCTGATTCCGCTGACAAAACCGACAACCGTTTTCGTCTTCATTACGCAGGCGTCCGCGACCCTGAAAACGTTCATCGTCATTCAGCTGCTGACAAAGGGCGGGCCGAACTTCAAAACGACCACGATGATGTTCTTGCTCTACCAGGAAGCCTTCGAAAACTCCAATACCGGCGTGGCCAGCGCGATCGGCGTGCTGATGTTCCTCATCTCGCTGCTCTTGGTCACGTTCCGTTTCATCAGCCTTAGAAGAGAGGAAAACAAAGCGAAATGAAAAGAAAAAGGGCTCTTATGCGGCTGAAAAACGCGTCGAAACTCGATTTGATCTCCAATTTTCTGATCGTCCTGTTTTGCCTGTTTTCGATCTTCCCGATCTACTGGCTGTTTATCGGGTCGTTCAAGTTTTCGACCGATATCATAAAAATCCCGCCGGACTGGATTCCAAATCCCTGGACACTCGAAAACTACAAATCCGTTTTCGCCTCCCAGCCCGCGCTGAACTGGATTGCGAACAGCGTCATCATCAGCTTCGGGACCGCCGTCGGCATCGTCCTCGTTTCGGCGTCCGCCGGGTTTGCACTTTCGAAAATGCAGTTCCGGGGAAAGAAAATCCTGTTTTCCTTCGTCATCGCCTCCCTGCTGATCCCGATGGAAATCTACATCCTCCCGCTGTACAAGCTGATCGTCTCCATCGGCTGGAAAGGGACGCTCTGGGGCTACATCGTGCCGAACCTGGCGCTCCCGTTCGGCGTTTATCTGATGAAAAACTTTTTCGACACGATCCCGGACGAAATTATCGAAGCCGCGCGCATCGACGGCTGCGGCACGACGCGCTTCTTTTTCCAGTTCGGCCTGCCGCTGGCAAAGCCGGGCATCGGCGCGCTCGTCATCATGTCCGTCATCCGCATCTGGAATAACTACCTCTGGCAGCTCCTCAACGCGACGAACGACCCGAAGAGCTACACGCTGCCGGTCGGCATCACCAAGCTGTTTGAAAATCAGGTCGAAATCGACTACGGCCTCAAGTTCGCGGCGGCCGTGCTGACGGCGCTGCCGTTATTGATCGTGTTTTTCGCATTTCAAAAGTATTTTACGAAAGGTATTTCGGCCGGTGCGGTCAAAGGCTGACGGCCGAAAAGGAAAGCATTATGAACCAACCGTTTCATGGTATTGTCGCGGCGCTGGTCACGCCCTTTTCAAAGGACGGCGGCGTCAACTATGGAGAACTCAAAAAGCTCGTGCGCTTTTTGATCGGCGGCGGCGTAGACGGTTTCTACGTCGACGGCAGTTCGGCGGAAACCTTCCTGCTGACCGAAAAGGAGCGCAAAAACATACTGGAAACCGTAATCGAAGAAAACAACGGGGAAAAATTCGTCATCTGCCACGTCGGTTCCATTTCGACCGACGCCGCGGTCGGTTTCGCCAAACACGCCGAATCCGCCGGCGCGGACGCGATCTCCGCGATCAGCCCGTTTTACTATAAGTTTTCCAAAGAGGAAATCATTCAGTATTACAAGGACATCATGCAATCGAGCGCGCTGCCGATGTTTCTTTACAATTTTCCGGCGTTTTCCGGATTTTCGCTCACGGAGGACGTGCTGGACGAACTGAAAACCTGCGGGAACCTGGCGGGCGTTAAATATACGAGCTCCGATTATTACCTGATGGAGCGGATGAAAACGAAGAACCCCGGTCTGGTGCTCTGGAACGGTTTCGACGAAATGCTGCTCGCCGGGCTGATGATGGGCGCGGACGGCGGCATCGGCAGCACGTATAACTGCATGGCGCCGCTGATACGGAACATCTTCGATTCGTTCAGGGCGGGCGATATCGCGCTGGCACAGTCGTATCAGAGGCGCGCCAACGCCATTATCGAAACGATGCTCCGCTACGGCGTGTTCGCGTCCGTCAAGACCATCCTCGGTTTTCAGGGGCTCGACCTCGGCGGCTGCCGGAAACCATTCGCGCCCATGCCGCCGGAAGGCGAAAAGGCGCTCAGAGCCGTATACGTGCAAAACGCCTGAACCGCACCGCGGATTCGGCATCGGGCGGGAACCGCATCAAACGCGGCGTTCCCGCAGAATTGGAAAACAGCTTGAAAAAATCGATCAGCAAACTTCAGATTCTGGTATTTGCGGTATGTTACCTTTCGTATACGTCCGTCTATATCGCCAGGCTGAATTTCTCCGTCGCCTCCGTGCTGCTCAGTTCGCTGCAGATCCTCGATAAAACCCAGATCGGGCTGATCGGCAGCATCTTCGGCGTCACCTTCGCCCTCGGCAAACTGCCGAACGGCTACATCGGGGACCGCATCCCCTCGGAGCGGATGATCTGCATCGGGCTCGTACTGATCGGACTCAGCAACATCGGGATTGCGCTCGCGCCCGTCTTCTGGAATATCGCCCTGCTCTGGGGCGTCAACGCCTGGGGACAGTCGATGCTCTGGGGGCCGATGCTCCGCACGATCGCCGCTTATTTCGACGAACGGCACGCAAAATCCGCAGGCGCGTTCCTGGTGTCTTCCGTCGCGTTCGGCAGCATAGTGGGGCTTTGGATCGGGACCGCCTTCTCGTCCGCCGGCAGCGTCGAAGAGTGCTTTCTGATACCCGGCGCCGTCGCTTTGGCAATGGCGCT
>DAOTGE010000036.1:0-27482 GCA_035446965.1 Eubacteriales bacterium | reverse complement strand
AATCGACGCGTTCATCACCGAGAACCTCGAAGGAGACAGTCTGCTCGCCGTCGGCGACGAACAGCTGATTAAAATCCACTTCCACACCAATTCCCCCTGGGAACTTTTGGAATACTGCGCCACGCTCGGCGAAATCTACGATATCGTCGTGGAAAACATGGAGCGGCAGGCCAACGGTCTCCAAGGCTAAAGACGCTTTTTTGCAGCAACAAGGCGCGGAAAAATCCGCGCCTTGTTATTCTCGATCATTCCATACTCTCTGCAGACAAACGCCTGCGTCAGGAACGTCTTTCTTCTGTCCGCCCGCTTCTTTCGTAATAAAACAAATATTGCTGCAAAACACCCGCCATACCCGCATAGCGTGAAAGCGGAAATCCGCCCGGATATTCGCGCGTGAGCACGCGCTCGATCCAGACGTCGACGGGAAAACGATTCAGACGGTGGAATCCGAACAGCATCGTGCATTCGGCAACCTTTTTGCCAACGCCCGGCACGCGCAGCAGCGCATCAAAAAGCGCATCGTCCGGCAGAACCGCCAGTTTGCGCAAATCCAGTTCGCCGGACGCGACCATCCGCGCGGCCGCCTGCGCATACTTGCCGCGGTAGCCCAGCGAGCAGCCGTTCAGGCAGTCAAGCTCCAGCCCGGCCAGACGTTCCGCACCCGGAAAAGCGCGCTCCTGCACATGCCCCGGCACCGGCTCGCCGAAACGCACACAAAGCGTCTCAACACAGCGCTTGATCGCGGGAATATTCTTCCGCTGGGAAAGAATGAACGAAATCAATGCTTCCCAGGGGTCCTGCCGCAGAATGCGGATACCCGCGCCGTACGCCGCAGCCGCGGTAAGATATGCGTCCTGCGGGTCGATCGCAGCGCGGATTGCCGCATAGTCTGTCTCCATATCAAAATACGAGCACCAGACTCCGTCCCACTCCGCTTGGGTACAATCAAAGCGAACGCCGCCCGAGCGCATCCGTTCAGCAGAC
Source organism: Eubacteriales bacterium (assembly GCA_035446965.1). Classification (GTDB taxonomy): domain Bacteria; phylum Bacillota; class Clostridia; order Christensenellales; family CAG-138; genus UBA7703. The sequence continues at coordinate 26,498 of DAOTGE010000036.1, read as the reverse complement.
AGCACTCTGCCCTGTGCCGTCAGTTTATAGGTGTTTTCGCCCGATTGGTTCAGCCGGAAGCACTGCCCGCTTTCCGCGATTTTTACAATGTCGAAATCCGCGTCAAAAATCTCCGTCATGCCGCGTTTACTTCGCCTTTCCCTGCTTTGCGACACGTTCCATTTTTCTTTTGACCGCCTCGGGGTCGCCCAAATAGCGCTTTTCAACAACGTGCAGTTCCTCGTCAAACGTGTAGACCAGCGGAACGCCGGTCGGAATATTGACCGCTGTAATTTCCGTCTCGCTTAAGTCGTCGAATCGTTTGACCAGCGCGCGCAGCGAATTTCCGTGCGCAGCAATCAAAACGCGCTTGCCAAGCCGTATCTGCGGGGCGATTACATCGTCGAAATACGGCAGTGTACGCGCGGACGTGTCCTGCAGGCTCTCGCAGAGCGGCAGTTCGTCCGCGCCGACGCCGCGGTACTGCGGCTGGAGCGCGGGGTTCCGCTCGTCGTCTTCATCCAGCGCGGGCGGCCGCACATCGAACGAACGCCTCCAGATTTTCACCTGCGCTTCGCCGTACTGCTCCGCCGTCTGGGACTTGTTCAGTCCCTGCAGCGCGCCGTAGTGCCGCTCGTTGAGCTTCCAGCTCTTCACAACCGGCAGCCATTCGCGGTCCATCCTTTCGAGCACAATGTTCAGCGTGTGAATCGCACGTTTCAGATAGGACGTATAGCAAAGGTCAAAGTCAACCCCTTCGGCAAGCAGCAGTTCCGCCGCAGCTTTCGCCTCCTGCCGCCCGGTGTCGGAAAGATCGACGTCCGTCCATCCCGTGAAAAGGTTCTTGCGGTTCCATTCGCTTTCGCCATGCCGAAGCAAAACAAGCTTCATAATTCGTCGCCTCCCTGCGTCAACATTCTTCCCGCGCCGGCAAAATGCCGTCTGTGGTTAGAACCATTATACCGCATTAGCATACATTTTCAATATAGCCTGCGCACACTATTCGGCAAACATCTGCGTGGAAAGGTACCGTTCGCCCGTATCCGGAAAGATTGCCACAATGCTCTTGCCGGCATTTTCTTCGCGTTCAGCCAGCATGGCCGCAGTCCAGGCCGCCGCGCCGGATGAAATCCCTGCCAGGATGCCTTCCGTTTTGGCGAGTTCCCGGCCCATTGCAAACGCATCCTCGTTCGATACCGGAACGATTTCATCGTAAACCGACATGTCGAGCACCTCCGGCACAAACCCTGCGCCAATTCCCTGAATCTTGTGCCCGCCGGGCGATTTACCGGAAAGGACCGCGGAAGCGGCCGGCTCGACTGCCACGACCCGCAGCTTCGGGTTTTTCTGCTTCAAGAAGCCGCCCGCGCCCGTAATCGTTCCGCCGGTGCCAATACCCGCAACGAGGATATCGACCTTACCGTCCGTATCCTCCCAGATTTCCGGCCCGGTAGTCACCCGGTGAACCGCGGGATTAGCAGGGTTCGTAAACTGGCTTGGAATGAAGCTGCTGGGCAGCTCGGCGGCAAGCCGATTTGCGCGCTCAATCGCGCCTTTCATGCCTTTGCTTCCTTTGGTGAGTTCCAACTCCGCGCCATACGCCTTCAGGAGCGCGCGCCGCTCGACGCTCATAGTTTCCGGCATGACGATAATAACGCGATAGCCGCGCGCCGCAGCCAGCATCGAAAGCCCGATGCCCGTGTTGCCGGACGTCGGCTCTATGATAACCGAACCGGGTTTCAGCGCGCCACGCCGTTCCGCGTCGTCGAGCATCGCCTTTGCAATGCGGTCCTTAACGCTCCCGCCGGGGTTAAACGACTCCAGCTTGGCATAGAGCTTTACGTGCAGCCCCCGCGCACGCTCGGTATTTGCCAGCTCTAGCAGAGGCGTTCTGCCAATCAGTTGATCGATCGATGTAAAAATCTGTGCCATCGTTTTTCTCCTTTCCAAAAAGGTTTGCCGGGGCAACCCGTCAATTAACCTATTGTTGTAATAGAATTATAAACCTATTTACCTATCGAGTCAATAGGTTATATTCGTAAAAAAAGAACGCACTCCTCGTTCTTCAGTTTGTCAAAAAAGTCTTTGGGATTGTTAAGGGCTGTAGCCCTTAACCCGGTTTATCCGGCGCAGTACGATCGCCCGTTTCGGGCGGTTCCTTTGTGCTTTTTGCCGTTCGGGAGCCCAAAGGGCAAGAGGCAAAAAGCGGTTATCCCGTCAAAAAACATGTTTTTTGACGGTCTCAAGAACGCGCTCCGCGTTCTTGGATACCGGTTTCATATCACGAAGTTTCCACCGTCCCCGTTGCCCTTTGCAAGATCGTCGATCGTGATCCCCTCAAAGAAGTCGTCGATCGTTTGGCCAAGCTTTTCCCACATCGGAAGTGTGCGGCAGTTTTCGCTGCGTGCACAGTCCTTCTGTCTGCCGTCCATGCAGGCGACCGGCGCAAGCGTGCCTTCCGTAAGTTTTAAGACGCTGCCGACCGTGTAGAGTTCCGGCGCGCGCGTCAGCCGATACCCGCCGCCTTTACCGCGCACCCCCTCCACATACCCCGCTTTCACCAGGATCGCGGCGATGCTCTCGAGATATTTTTCGGAAATCTCCTGCCGCGACGCAATATCCCGCAACGTGATGAACGTCCCGTTATTATGTTCGGCAAGGTCGATCATGACGCGCAGCGCATATCGCCCTCTCGTTGAAACCAGCACTTTTTTAACACCTCTTTGCCTCATTATGAGCCAACGGCGGCTGTTTTTCAAGGATTGCATACGATTTAGGTGACATTGTTACGGTTTTCAAATCGCTTTTTGATTAACCTTCTATGAGAAACAAGACAGATAGAGGTACGAACATTGAACAACTTTTTCAGAAACCTGACCGGCGCAAACGCACGCGGGCAAAGCGCTCCCGGCGAAAGAACGTTGTATGTAAACAAGAACCGCTGCCCGGAAAACCATCCCTGCCCGGCCGTCCGGGTCTGCCCTACTTCGGCGCTTTCGCAGAACCGTTATGCCGCGCCCGTCGTCGACATGGAAAAATGCGTTTCCTGCGGGAAGTGCGTACGCTTCTGCCCCATGGGCGCGATTCAGCTGGTCGCAAAATCCTCCTGAACGAATGAAAGGCGGTGCTTCCGATGAAAAAACTCGCCGTTCTCGCGGCGGTATTGTTCGCAAGCGTGTTGTTTGTTTCCTGTGCGGCGAACATGGCGCAAACCGCGTCCGCTTCGGATTCGGATGCTGAATACCATAAAATCACGGCCGACCAGGCGAAAGAGCGGATTGACAGCGGCGACGATCTGATTATTCTGGACGTGCGCACGCAGGAAGAATATGACGCAGGCCATATTGAAAACGCCGTTTTGCTGCCCAACGAAACCATTTCGGACACGCAGCCGGACCTGCTGCCCGACCTGAATCAGGAAATCCTGATCTATTGCCGCTCCGGCAACCGCAGCGCGCAGGCCGCAACGAAACTTGTCGCCATGGGATACACCGCCGTGTACGATTTCGGCGGCATCATCGACTGGCCATACGGCATCGTGGCGGACTGATGTGCGTCGCCCGGTGCGTGTTATAAAACCAGCCCCGGACAGTAATCCGGGGCTGGTTTCTGTGTGCCCGTTATTTGCCACAATGTACTACTTGCCGCGGCGCAGTTTCCTGCCGAGAAACCGGGCGATTTTCTTTGGCCAATGCTGGCTTTCCAGATGCACGACCGGCAGTTCCGCATAAGAAATCCCGTTGTGCTCAAGCCAAACGTCCAGCAGCCGCTCGGACACCAGTCCATACACGCGTGCATTCAGCCCGGAGTAAGAAGAAGTGTCCAGCCGTCGTTCCAGCTCGAAAAGCAAGCCGAACAGCCATGCGCAATAGTCGCCGAACAATTCTTTTTTCATCACCAGCATGTTGAAGCGGTGCCCGCTGCGTTTTCGCATCACCCGCTCCCAATCCGGCAGATAGTCCGCACAGCGTTCCGAAAGAATCTGTTTGGTCAGCAAAAGGTCCTGCTCGTGATGTGCATGGATATATTGCAAATAGTTCGTTTCCAGCACATACCGGCGCTTCTTCGGCAGCAGTGCGTCCTTTTCCGATAAAGCATGCTCAAACGTTTTTGTCGCTGCAACACGGCGTTTCCTGCCAAACGTAAACGGCCTGGCAAAATGCCGCCGGTAATGCACAAGGCCGATGTAATCCGCATCCAAATGCTTCCAAGCCCAATAAAGGCCCGTCAGTTCGCAGTACGACGCATTCTTTACACTGATGTTTTCGCCTTCGTCATCACGCTGGAAACCGGGTATCGTCTCCCTGCCGGCGCTTCCGACCTGCAGCGGCAGATACGCGCCGTCGTCCGGCATCCAATAAGGCTTGTGCGCCGCTACCGCAATTTGAATTTTCATCCGCCGATCTCACCGTCCGCAGCATCCAGCGCTTTTGCAATGGTGCGGTCCATGTCGTAATACGCATAGTCGCCCAGCCTGCCGCCAAAAATCGTCCGTTTTTCCGCGGACGCAAGCGCGGCATAGCGTTGAAACAGCGCCTGATTTTTCTCGTCGTTGACCGGGTAAAACGGTTCGGCGCCGGGCGTCCATTCCATCGGATATTCCCGGCTGATCACCGTTACATCCTGCGTGCCGGCCAGAAAATGCTTGTGCTCAATGATGCGCGTGTAGGGCGTTTCTTCGTCCGTATAATTCATGACCGAACACCCCTGATAATTCGGCGTCTGCAAAGTTTCGGTTTCAAAGCGCAGGCTGCGGTATTCAAGATGCCCGAGCGAGTATTCGTAGTATGCGTCAATCGGTCCGGTAAACACCGTTTTTTTAGCCAGCGCGTCAAGCGACTCGCGCGCGGAAAAATAGTCGGTGTCCAGCCGCAGCGCAATCCCCTGCAGCATATGCTCGGCCAGGTGCGTGTACCCTTCGGCCGGTATTCCTTCGTACGGGTCGTTGAAATACCGGTTGTTGAACGTAAAACGCACCGGCAGCCTGCGGATGATAAACGCGGGCAACTGGTCGCAGTCCCGTCCCCATTGCTTTTTCGTATATCCGCGCACCAACTTCTCGTAGATGTCCCGCCCGACAAGGCTTATAGCCTGTTCTTCGAGGTTGCGCGGCTCGGCAATGCCGGCGCTCGCACGCTGTTCTTCGATTCTGGCGCGCGCTTCGGCGGGCGTCGTCACCCCCCACATCTGATAAAACGTGTTCATGTTGAACGGCAAATTGTATAGTTCGCCGCGGTAGTTCGCAATCGGAGAATGCGAATACCGGCTGAACCGTGCAAAACGTGTTACAAACTGCCAAACGCGCTGATTGCTCGTATGAAAGATATGCGCACCGTATTCGTGCACGTCGATTCCCTGTACGCAGTGCGTATACGCGTTGCCGCCGACGTGCGCGCGCCGGTCGATCACGATGCAGCGCTTGCCCGCGTCCGTCATCTGCCGGGCAAACGCCGCGCCATACAACCCCGCACCGACAATCAGATAATCAAACATGTGTTACCTCGCAGAAAATATTGCTTCCCGCTTCCCACGGTGGATTCCATCAATGGACAATCTCTTTATTGATAATACCGCCGAACATCGTCATCAGGCTTATTTTGATGTCCAGCAGAAACGTCCAGTTTTCAATATACCAGATATCCAGACGGATGCGTTCGTCGATGGACGTATCCCCGCGGTATCCGTTCACCTGCGCCCAGCCGGTAATCCCCGGCTTAACGATATGCTTGAGCATATAAAACGGCACCGTCTCGCGGAAGCGCTCCACAAACTGCGGGATTTCCGGCCGGGGTCCAATCAGGCTCATGTCGCCTTTCAGTACATTGAATATCTGCGGAAGCTCGTCCACGCTTACCTTGCGCATCCAGCTTCCAAACTTGGTCTTTCGCGGGTCGTCCTGGCCCGTCCACGCGGTATTTTCCTCGCTGTTGACGCGCATAGACCGGAACTTATACATCGTAAAGAGTTCTTTATTCCGTCCAACCCGCGTTTGCCGGAAAATTACCGGCCCCGGGCCTGAAAGTCTGACGCCAATCGCTGCGGCAAGCATGACGGGACTGGTCAGAATCAATAGCAGCAATGCACCAATAATGTCGAACATGCGCTTGAGCATCGCGTAAACAGGGTAATCCAGCGGCGTTGCGCGCAGGTTCAGCATTTTGCAGTCCCCCATCACTTCAACCGTCGTGCTGGCGGAGATATAGCTGGAAAAATAAGGAATAAACGAAACCTTGACTCCGCCGCGGTCCGTCGCCTCCAGAATTTCCGGCAAGACGGAAATGTGTTCCTGCTCCAGCGCGGCGACCACTTCGTCGATCCCCGGCCGCGCGAGGCATTCTCTGCCTTTTTCTTCCCATGTGCCAAGATACGGCACATCCGGAATAGTTTGTTCCGTTCCCAAATATCCGTCGATCGCATATCCGTATCTGGGATACCTGCGGATAGTTTCAACATATCCTTTTGCAAGCGCGCCGCACCCAACCACGATCACATGTTTAAGATTCTTTCCGCCTTTGCGGAAATGGTTGAGCACCCCCCGCATGGCAAGGCGCTTTGCGTTTATGGCCAAGCTTGAGATGAGGAAAAACATCAAAAGCACGCCGCGTGAAAAATCCGTATAGCGCAGCACGTACATCATCACCGCGCTAAGCATAACGACCGCGGCGTTTATGATCAGAATCCGACCGACATCATAATACCATTTTTTCGCCCGCAGCGAGCTATACAATCCTGCCGCATAATACAAAAACACGCACAAAAATGCGTATGAAAGCGAAAACCATACAGCGTGCGACCACTGGAGCGCAATGTTGATGGGATTTTTCCGAATCAGGATCAGCCAGATATATGCCGCCGCGAAATAGGAAAATACAATCAGCACAAAATCGGACAGCTTATGAAGGAAATTCAGCAGTTTTTGCCAACGTCGAATCATCGCTTACGCCTGGCACCCCCATTTCCGTAACACTTTATATGAAAAACAAACCCTTATGCGCAATCAGTCGGTTTTTCGAATCGTTCGGTTCCGTTACAGGATATAGCAATCGCGCGTTCCTTCGCCTGCAGTATATCAAACAAATGGAACGTGCAGTGCGTTTTGTAAGCGAGTTCACACAACCTTCGTTTTTTCCGTCGTTTCGGGCGTCGCCCGGCGGACACGCAGGAAGTCGCGTTGCAGCCATTTGCCGTCCGGTTCCTGTGAAAACGACGCTGCAATCAGCAATATCGGTATCACAAGATAGCTGCGGCTGAAGCATGCGACGGTCCCGATCTCCATAAACAGCATTGCAATATAAAGGATTCCCAGCATCTTTCGCATGGTCAATCCGCTTTCCCCGTGGCGAAACGCCCTTATGAGCGCAAACACGGAAACCGCATAGTAAAGAACCAGCTGAACGATCCCGCCGTCCACCAAAAGTTCTATTACGTTATTATGTGCATAAGTACCCGCGTTGCCTCTGGCCTGTCCTTCAAGAAGATAGAAACAATTGCTGCCATAGCCGGTGAACGGGCGTTTGCTGAAATTCTCCAGCCCGAACTGGATCAGCCAGCGGCGATGCTCGATGGAAGTCCCGTACATCTGCGGCGGTGTTTTCAGCGCGGCCATCGTGATATCATACTTCCATTTTGCCAGCGGCCAGAATTGAACCAGCAGTACCAGCGCGCCTATACCGACCGCAAAGAGACCCAGCAGCTTCAGCGGCCAATGCTTCGGCCAGGCGATCAGAATCGTCGCCACAACGACGACCGCCGCGCCTGCAAGCGCCGTAAAAGAAAGCGCCAGTATTTCCACAATGATTGTAACCGCCAGCGGCAGCAACGCCCAGTAACGCTTATGCAACACTTTATAAAGCGAAAACGCCAGTGCAAACGTTGTGAGAATGCCGACCTTGTTGGCATTGATGTAAATCAGCCAGCCGAACCGCTCGTCCAGAATATTGGAAGGTCCGCTTTTAAAGAAAATATACAAAACCACCGCTATAAAGGCAAACAGATACAGCGTAATAATCCGTTCAAAGTCGCCGCGATGGATAAAATATTGAAACAGCAGGACAAAAAAGACAAAATTCACCAGATGTGTCTGCACCGCCTGCATAGCAACCTGTGTATCGATACTCCAAAACAGGATTCCCAGCGCGTTCCAGACGATCAGCAGCGCCGCGAACACCATCCAGTACGACAGAAAAACCTTCCTGCGCTCCAGTGTCACCGCAAGCGCAGCAAGCATTGTCAGCGCCAGCACGGCCTGCGCTATTTTTGTGTGCGGTATAACAGCTTCTGTAAACACCCATAACATGAAAAGCACGTCGGTAACCGTAAGCAGTATATCCTTTCCGCTCCACCGTTTCCGCCGTGTATGTCCCGCATCCTGTACAGTTCCCATATATAAATCCTTTCAACCGATCGCCTTTTCGTTGCCTGAAACGACGCGCCTCCCCGGCAAAGCAACCGTGCCTTCTATGTTTTCGTCCCTTCTCTGGCGTTTGGGCGTCTGCCTATTAAGTTTTATCCAGCAAGAAAGCTGAAATTACAAACACACTGCGTATTTTACATAGAAATACCCGCTTTGTCAACTTGCCTTCCCCCCCGGTATTTTCGCTGTATGCCGGATTTCCATACTCTCCCGTATCCATTCTCCCGCAGGCAAACACGCAATTTGTTTTTTATCGTTTCCGCCGGACCGCGCTTCCCTCGCGCGCATTCATCACGAGCATAGTATACAACAAATTTCTCTGCCCGGTCTGAATCGTTATGTAACAAAGTGTGAACTTTGCAAGAACTCTTCAGTAGTTCGCCCTTTCATATCCGCCCTGTCCCGAGACCTTCGTCCCGCGTCTTCATAATGTACGCATGCTCTTCGTTCCCCCCTTATCGTTGCATCTGCCTGCGGCAATTTGAGCCGGCCTGGCCCGTATATGCCGATCCTTCTCCCCGGTGCCGGGATTTGCCGGAATAACTTTTATATCCTTTGGCAAGAGGTCCGCCGGTGAAAATATTTTCACATTGTATACATTCTGGCAATACTTTTGCCTTGCTGACACAATAAACTGTTATAATGATTTTTAAGGCGCGTGCGCCGCAATTTTTGTAATTAATTCGTCGAGGTAATTGCCGGGTGTTTCAGGAAGTACAGGAGATCGTCAATCAGGTACGCAAAGTTGTCGTGGGAAAAGACGCCGTTATCGCCAGTATCCTCATGGCCATGCTGGCGCAGGGGCACGTGCTGCTTGAAGACGTGCCGGGCGTAGGTAAAACGACTATGGCGCTGGCTTTTTCGCGGGCCATGGACCTTTCCTATAAGCGCATGCAGTTCACGCCAGACGTAATGCCCTCCGACATCACAGGCTACACCACGCTGCAGACCGGCGGCGCCGCGGGCGTTTATGTGCCGGGCGCAGCGATGTGCAACCTGTTTTTAGCCGACGAAATCAACCGTGCTTCCAGCAAAACGCAGTCTGCGCTGCTGGAGGTTATGGAGGAGAACAGCATCACGGTGGATGGGGTCACGCACCCTGTTCCGCAGCCCTATCTCGTGATCGCGACACAAAATCCCGCAGGTTCTTCCGGTACGCAGCCGCTGCCGGAATCGCAGCTCGACCGTTTCATGGTGCGGCTTTCGATGGGCTATCCGGACCGTCGGAGCGAGGTGGAGATGCTCCGCCGCCATCAGAACGCCGTTTCACTGGACTCGGTGAGCCGCGTAATCTCGCCGCAGGGGCTCGCCGCCATGCAGCGCGAGGTAGACGGAATCTATGTTTCGGAAGTGCTCTACTCGTATATTACGGAACTGACGGCATGGACGCGCGTGCAGGCGGCTATCCGCCTCGGTGTAAGCCCGCGCGGGACCATCGCGCTGCTGCGCATGTCCAAAGCGTCCGCTTATCTTTCCGGCCGCGATTACCTGATTCCGCAGGACGTGCAGTCGGTCTTTGAAAACGTCTGTGCGCACCGCATCCTGCTCAGTCCCCGCGCACTCGTCAGCGGCGTAAGCGAGCAGCAGCTCGCCAAGCGGGCCCTTTCGCAGGTGCCGGCGCCCGCCGCGGTATAACGCCGTGGCAGTCAATCGAATTTTATATTTTTACGCGGTGCTTCTTTCGTTTGCGCTGTTTGTTTTGCTGGACTTATATCTGTTCCATTTATTTTTCATCTTTCTTTTGCTTCTTCCGCTTATTTCGCTGCTTGCGGCGCTGCCGGTTTGTTTCTCGCTACGCTACGAAATGGAGATCGAAGACGACATTGTGCCCAAGGGCAGCTGCGCCATCAACTTCTCAGCGGACAATAAAAGCCTGTTTCCATGCGCGTTTGTCAGCTTCCGGCTGAGCCGCCGCAATGCGCTTGGCCGCGTTGGCGAGCACTATCTGGACGCTTCTGAAGAGAACGTGCGGTTTTCGCTGTCGCCGCGCCGCCCGTTCACGCTTCGTCTGCCTGTAAAAATGGCGTACTGCGGCAGGGTTGATTTTGCCGTCCGCCGTGTATGCGTCTGCGACATGCTGGGGCTTTTCTGTCTGCCCGTTCCGAAGAAAAACGCCCGCCGCCTCTCCGGCAGCGTCTATGTCCTGCCGGAACTCCAGGTCCGCTCCATTCAAACCGACGAGGCCGCCGACCTCGGTATGGACAGTTCGACTTATTCCACCGAAAAGCCGGGCAACGACCCTTCGGAAATTTTCCAGCTGCGCGACTACCGGCCCGGTGATGCGCGTCACAGCATCCACTGGAAACTCAGCGCACGCATGGACCGGCTGATCGTGCGTGATTTCGGCCTGCCGCTCAATCCTTCCCTGCACTTTCTGCTCGAATTGCGCGCGGACGCAAAACCCGCGGCGGCGGAGCAGATGCTCGGCACGATGCTTGCTTTTTCGGAGTATCTCATGGCCCGGGAAACCGTGCACAGTATCAGCTGGCTCGGTGAGGAAGGTCTGCTGCACACCGTGGCCGTAACCGGCGCGGACGCGCTCGCCTCCGTGCTGCACGAACTGCTCGCGCTGCCTGGCCAGGCGCGCTGGAGCACGCTTGAACGCTATGCCGCGCAGGCGGCTCCGCTGTCCGAAACACACCTGGTCTACCTGATTGCGGGTTCCCTCTTAACCTCCGGCGAAGACGACGACGCGGAAAAGATGCTTTCCAGTCTGACGGACATGGGCGTATACCGCCGCATGACGCTGATGCCGGAGCGCTGTACCCGCGAGGCGGCCAGGCGCATGCGCAACGCCGGCTGTGAAATCCAGTTTCTGGACGGGCGTATCCCGACATTGGAACCGGAGGAAGCACTATGAGCAGCCGGGAACACAAAAGACCGCTTTTCCCGCAGGCCGCCAGCGGCGACCAAAACGGATTTTGGCTCACACGTACGCTCCAGCAAGCCGAAGTTCTGCTTCTCGCCGTCCTTGGTTTTCTCTTTTGCCTGACTTCAAGCTATCAGCTCGAGGTCTCCGCTTCCAAATTGGTCTGGTCTGCGCTCGCCTTTTGCGCGCTCTTTCTCGTTATTTTTTCGAGCCGGCGGCGAAAATTGCTGCTCCTGATTTGTTTCCTTGTAATGGCCCTCTGGTCCTGGCGGAACGCGCAATCGCTTTCGCAGGGCCTGTTGCTTCTGTTCGGTCAGGCGCTCGATCCGCTCGGCCTGCGCCTGCCGGATGTGCTGCAGAATGTTTTGCAAACATACAGTGCAGAGGAAACCGTCACACTGACGCTCCTTGCGTTGCGCGCGCTCCTGTTTGTGGTCACGCTGTTTTCCGCGTATTTCATCGTCCTCCGTCCCAGCACGATCGGCCTGGCTGTTTCTACGCTGCCGCTGCTGCTGCCGGCTCCGTTTTATCTGCTTTCCCCCGGTATCGCGCCTTTCTTCTGTATTGCCGCCGCGCTGCTGATGCTCTATATCCAGACCAGCGCGGAACACATGCCGGCAAGGATTCTGCAAACGTCACTGGAGGAAGCGCCGCCCGCGCTGCGGCAGCCGCTGTTCGATCAGCGGCAGGCGCAGCAGATGCTCGCCCTTTTCGCCCTGCCTATAATCATTCTTGCGGCGCTGGTTTCCAGTTGGATCCTGCCGCAGGACGGTTACCAGCGTCCCGAATTCATCGAAGCGCTTCAGGACAAAATCTTCTCTCTCAAATTCGGGGAAGAAACCTCCCGGAAAAGCAACGACGGCCTAACCCACGGCGATTTCCGCGTACTTTCCGACATCCGTTTTTCGGGTGAGACCGCCATTCAGATCCGCGTCTCAAAGCAGCAGGTTTATTACCTGCGCGACTATGCGGGCGTGCTTTACACGCAAAGCGGCTGGGAGGACGTTTCCAATCGTGTCTATGAAAACTACGCCGAAGGCTTTTTGGACATTGCGCCGCAGAACCTCCTCGCAACCGCTTCGGCCGCTTCACAGTCTGCAGACGAAACATACACGCTCTCCGTAAAATATGTTTCCGCTGCAAAAACTTCCATGTGGACGCCCTGCGGGCTCGTTACCCGCGCGGACGAGATTTCCGGCGCATCCTTCCTGCAGGATACCGCAATGGAATACGCAGCCGCGTCCGGCGCGGATTACACAATTGAAGCGCTCCCCTGCAGCACGGTGCTTTCCTCCGTCAGCCTCAACGGCGCGGACGAAACCGCCGACGCGCTTAGAAGCGCATACCTTGCGGCGGCGGGCAGTGCGATGGATCTGTCCAATGCAGGCAATTCGTCTTCACAGCAGGCGCTGAGCGCCGCACAGGCCTATATTGACTACATTTTTGAAACCTATACCGCGCTGCCGGACGACACGCGGCTTTCCGCGGAACAAATCTGCGCCGCCGCAGGGCTCTCGCTTTCCTTTGAGGACGGCTCGCTCAATCTTTACGACACCTGTCTCGATCTGCATAGCTATCTGACCAACCAATGTTCCTACTCGTATTCGCCGCCGGATATCCCCTCCGGCGCGGATTTCGCCATCTATTTTCTAGAGCAAAGCCGCCTAGGTTACTGCGTGCACTTCGCGTCCGCCGCAACGGTACTGCTGCGTTCGCTCGGCATCCCGGCGCGCTATGCGGAAGGTTATATCATTGTCGGCTCCGACTATGACAAGCAACCCGACGACGAGGGTTACATCGACATTGAGGACACGCACGCGCATGCCTGGGTGGAAGTGTTCGACCCGGTGCAGCTCGAATGGATCCCCGTTGAAATGACCGCCAGCGCTATCCGCAGCGCCGACACAACGCCGGAACCAGAGGACGAGAATACGGACACGCCCTCGCCGTCCGAAACCCCATCGCCGGAACCCACCGCGACCCCAACGCCGGAACCCACCGTCACACCGGAGGCGGAAACTTCCGAAAATCCCGACGCTTCCTCCAGCCCGGACGGCGAAGGCACGCCCGAGGAAACGCCCTCGGCCGCATCGGAAGACGAACAGGATTCGGCGCAGCAAACGCCGACTCCCGGTCCGGACGGTGAAGATGACGCCGAAACGGACAATTCCGCCACGGGCGGGGACGACGGCGCGGGCGCAGGCGAATCAAGCACCTCCGGGCTTCCGCTCTGGCCGCTGCTCGTAATTCTGGGTATAGCCGTGCCGGTGCTCGGCGCGTTTGGCTGGCGAAAAGCACTCCAGGCACGCCGTCGCCGCCTTTTCTTCCAGCGGGACGCCAACGCGGCAGTGCTCGCAATCTGCCGGTATGTGCTGGATATGCTGCGCTTTGCCGGCTGCGAACCAATGCAGTCCTCGCAGTTGCCCGAAGATTACGCATATATTGTCGCAAGGCGCCTTTCCTGGGTTGACCGCAGTCAATTGGAAGCGCTGCTCGAACTTGCCCAGCGCGCGCGCTTCTCCGACAGGATCGCCTCCCGGCAGGATCGCGGCGCGGCTGCGTCCTTTGCCGCGGCGCTGGCCGCCGGTCTGCGTGCCCGTCTGCCGCGTCTGCGCCGTTGGCTTTTCTACTGGCTCTATCCGCCGGTATAAGCGCGCCTCCCGGCTGCAAAGCATATCCCGGAAGAAATGCAGCGCCTTTTCTCCGGCTGAATCCGCTTTTTTTGCAGGTATGCCTGTGCTATAATTACTTGAATATTCCGTCCGGCGGGTTCCCCTGCAAATCGTCAATGTGCCATCCCGGCAATTTGGGAGGATGAAACAATATGAAGCATGTGCTCTGGACCGGCGGCTGGGACTCCACCTACCGCGTGCTCGATTTGCTTCTCGTCAAACAAGAAACCGTTCAAACGCATTACATTATCGATCCGGACCGGAAGTCGACGCAGATGGAACTGCGCACCATGCAACAAATCCGCAGCACCGTGATTGCGCGTTATCCGGAAACCGAGAATCGTTTTCTGCCGCTTATAACGTTTGAACGAAGCGCAATTCCACCAAACGCCGAGGTTACGGAGAATTTCCGAATCATCACGAACAGGGCGTACGCCGGCACGCAGTACGACTGGCTCTGCCGCTATGCCCGGCATGCGGGCGTGGACGGAATGGACCTATGCGTGGAGCGCAGCACCGACAAGCGCAGCAACCATATTTACAACGTCCTGCATGGCAGCGGCGACATCATACCCGTTTCGGACGGAAACGATCTATACTATGTCCTCAAGCCGAACCCTGCGCATCCCGAACTGCGAATGTTCGAAGGCGTCCACTTCCCGCTACTGGGTCAGTCGAAGTGTCAGCTCGAGCAAGCCGCCGCAGACGGTGGGTTTGCCGACCTTTTGGAAACGACCTGGTTCTGCCACAACCCCGGCAAAGACGGCAAGCCATGCGGCGTCTGTCGCCCTTGTCAGACCGTGCGCACGGAGGGCTTCGGAAGGCGGCTGCCGCCGCTTACCCTCCGCAACCGGATCACTCTGACCAAAATGTGGCTCGTCGATTATCTGAACGATCTGCGCCGCGCCGCGAAAAATAAGCGCCGCGCCTGATCGCGGCCCGGCAGATACCCGTTATTCCGCTTTGCGCTCAAATCTTTTTTCCTGCGCATTTGAAAAACGGCGCGCCCGCCCGAGCTTTCATCCGGGCAGACACGCTTTGAAACACTTTTTTATTAAAAAAGATCGCCTTTTATTTGCAGGCCGGGTACCATTACCCTGCCGCATCCAAAAGACGGTCTTTTTATTTCTCTTTTCCGGGCGTAAAACCGCGAACGGGCTTCCTTTTTGCTTAGCGTTCCTCCGCCGCAAGGCGCCTGCCCATGAGAACGCCCATGACCGAACTCATCATCAACCCCCGCGTCCAGCCGCTGGAATCGCCAAGCGTATAGAGGCCCGGGATGTTGGTGGTAAAATTCTCGTCCATCTTCACGCGGTTGGAATAAAACTTCAACTCCGGCGAATAGAGCAGCGTTTCCGCCGCGGCAAACCCCGGCACGACCTGGTCGACCGCCTGGATGAAATTGATGATGTTCGTCATCGCGCGATACGGCATCGCCGCCGTAATGTCACCCGCAATCGCGTCCGGCAACGTCGGCACGACGTTGGAAAACGAAAGCTCGCGCTGCCAGGTGCGCTTGCCGTCCAGAATGTCGCCGTAGCGCTGCACGAGGATATGCCCCGCGCCGAGCATATTGGTCAGCTCGCCGACTTTCTGCGCATACGCAATCGGCTGGTCGAACGGCACGTTGAAATTATGCGAGCACAGAATCGCCAGATTCGTGTTGGGCGATTTTTTCTCCTTAAACGCGTGGCCGTTGACCACGGCGAGGTCGTTATCATAGTTTTCCTGGCTCACAAACCCGCCGGGATTCTGGCAGAAGGTACGCACCTTATTGCGGAACGGAGGCGGATAGCCGATCAGCTTGCTTTCATAGAGCACCTCGTTGACGGTCTCCATGACTTCGTTTCGCACTTCCACGCGCACGCCGATGTCAACCGTGCCCGGCTGGTGCGCAATGCCATGTTCGGCGCAGATGCTCTCCAGCCAGTCCGCCCCGCGGCGGCCGGTCGCAACGACGACATTTTTTGCACGGATATCGAAAGTCGTCTTGCCGTTGTCGACGACGACCCCGCGGCAAACGCCATCCTCGAGAATAAGGTTCGTACAGGCATGTCCAAAGAGCATCTCCACGCCGCTTTCAATCAGATGCTGTTCAATGGCGTAATAGATGTCCTGTGCTTTTTCCGTGCCGAGATGGCGAATCGGACAGTCGACAAGCTTGAGCCCCGCACTGATCGCGCGGCGGCGGATTTCCTTGACCGCGTCGGAGTTGTCGACGCCTTCGATGTGCTGGTCCGCGCCAAACTCAAGGTAGATGCCGTCCGTATAATCGATCGTTTCCTGCGCTTTTTTCGGACCAATCAGCGTCGGCAGATCGCCGCCGACTTCGTAGGAGAGCGACAGTTTTCCGTCGGAAAACGCGCCCGCCCCGGAAAAACCGGTGGTGATATGGCAGTATGGTTTGCAGTTGACGCACCGCCCCGTCAGATTTTTGGGACATCTGCGGTCTTCGACCGCCACGCCCTTCTCCACGAGCAGGATACGCTGCTTGCCGCCGCGCCTGCGCAGTTCCAGTGCAGTGAAGATGCCGGCCGGACCGGCGCCAACAATGACCACGTCCGTTTCCATATCGTTCCCTCCAGTCTGTTTCGGGCAGCTTTGCTTGACAAAACGGTGTAAATACAGATGTATGTTTCGTTTGATCGCTTACTGCCAACAAACTATTATTTATATATGAAATCGCGCGATTTGTCAAATCGGGACACATCTGATCCCGGCTGTTTTCCCATGCTTTTCAGCTTTTCAACGATATGATATAATTATGTATTCTATTTTTACAGGAGCAAGCGTATGGAGCTTGAAGAACTGGTCCGGCGGATCCGCAAAGGCGACAAAACTGCCGTGAAAGATTTAGTTGCCGTATACGGCAATTCGGTCTATCTGCGCGCGCTGGAGCGCACAAAGGACAAGGAACTCGCCCGGGAAGCCGCCCGGCAGACGTTTGGGCAGTTCGTTTCCATCGTGCAGCAGCAGCCGGCCGAAGACGGCTGGTCGCTTTGGTTCGGCGATCTGATCGAGCGCAACATTTCGGCGTATGCACAAATCGGCGACGATATGGGCTATATCGAAGATGAGCTCGAACGCGAGCTTTACGGCGAGGACGCCGTCCTGCCGAGCAAAACGCAGACGCCGCGCGTCGAGCCGCCTCGGCAGTATCGCCCGTCCGCACGCGAAGAGATCCTGGAGGATTCCCCGCAGCCCGCCAAAGGCAGCAAAGGCGCGCGTTCCAGCGGTCGTTCCGATTCCGACCGGGACGAACTCTTCGACGAAGCCTATAAAGCGCCTAAAAAGAAAAAAAGCGGACAGGCGGCAACCGTCGTCCTTCTCATCGTCGTGTGTGCGCTGCTGATTTGGGTGGTCGGCGGCGTGGCGATGACGCTCAAGTGGATTCCGTATTACGACCTCGGATATTCCTGGTTCAATGCGAATATCTTCAAGCTATTTTGATGGTTTCTTACAATTAACAGGTTTGCGGACAAATAGACAAAAAGATCGGGTCTTTCCCGATCTTTTTTGACCGCACATTCTGCTAAAATCGTCCCGGGTTTCCGGACATATTAACGTCCTCCTGTCTTCACGACGGCCGGATAATCTGTTCGGCAAACAGCGTGTCAAACGTGTTCACCGCGCCGCCGTGCTCAACGATTTTGCCGTTGGCAATCCGGTCGACGTTCACGCCCGTAAAGATCAGTTTCTTATTGGTCGGCTTCATACCGAGCCACTCGCCCGCATGCGTGCCTTCCATAACAAACTCCGAAATGACGAAATCGCCGTCTTCAAACTGGCGCGTAACGGTCATTTTGTAATCCGGGTACGTCCTGCGGACTTCAGCTAGATGCCGGATCATGCCTCCCACTCCAGCCGGAACAAGCGTTTCGCCCGAGCGAACGGCACACTCCGGCGCGATAAACGCTGGAACCTCGTCCAGCAAATGATCGGAAACGACATGCTCATAGAAGTATCGCATGCGCGCTTTATTGTCCATTTTGGAGACCTCCTTCCGCCGGCTGCGGCTGCCAAGGCCGGAGTTTTCCGGCAGAAGCGGCTTATTCTTCGTCCGGTTTTTTGCGGTACAGCACGAATTTTCTGCCGATACACTGGATTACGTCGGCACCTGTGCGCGCAGCGATAATTTCCGCCGCCTGCTTTGCCGTCAGCGTGCTGGTTTCAAGAACCGCCAGCTTAATCAGCTCCCGCTTTGCAAGCGCCTCGTCCACGCTTTGAATCAGATTTTCGCCGATATCCTCCTTGCCAATCTGAAAAATCGGTTTCAGCGAATTTGCCGCTTTTCGGAATACGGCGCGCTGTGCTCCGGTCATTGTTTGCTCCTCCTTTTTTCACTGTTCGCTCTCCGCGTCATCTTCCTGTACGCCTCCGCCTCATATGCGGGCGAGCGGATAAAACCATTTCGTTTGTTTTACAATAACAGACTATCGGACGAGCCGCAAGCGATTTGCCGTCCGAATCAAAACGTTCCCGCGCACTACAGCGCGGGAACGTCAGCTTGCCCAAAAAGTCCTTGGGATTGTTAAGGGCCGCAGCCCTTAACCCGTTTTTCCGGCTGCGCCGGTTTATCCGGCGCAACGGATCGCCCTTTAGGGCGATTTCCCTGTGCGTTTTGCCGCCCGGGAGCCCGAAGGGCGAGAGGCAAAACGTGGTTACCCCGTCAAAAAACAAGTTTTTTGACGGTCAAACATTCCCGCGCCATACAGCGCGGGAACGTTTGATTAACCGGTTAAGGCCTCAATCAATAAACCTTGCGCTTGACATACGTCGTGTGCAGGATTTCATGCGCCTTGTGCGAACCGGGCTTTTCGAGATAGTTGTCGTAAAGCTCCTTGACAAACGGGTTCTCATGGCTCTTGCGCAGTTCCATGCCCTTGTCTTCGCTGTAGAGCGCCTTGGCACGCTCGGCGCGCAGGTCGGTAAAGTTACGCACGTAGCCGGGCTGATGCGGCTGGCCGCCGCCGTTAACGCAACCGCCGGGGCAGGCCATGACCTCGATGAAGTGATAATCCGCTTCACCGGAGCGCACCATATCCAGCAGCTTATGTGCGTTTTCAAGACCGCTTGTGACCGCAACACGCACTTTCGTGCCCGCCAGGTCATATTCGGCTTCCTTGCAGCTTTCAACACCGCGGACGTCCTTGAACTCTAAGTCGTCGAGCGGTTTACCTGTCACGATTTCCGCAACGGTACGCAGCGCCGCTTCCATCACGCCGCCGGTCGCGCCGAAGATATGGCCCGCGCCGGACGCAACGCCCATGATCGGGTCAAACTCCTCGTCCTTGAGGTCGGTAAACATGATGCCCGCGCGCTTGATCATGCTGCCAAGCTCACGCGTGGTGAGCGAAATATCCACGTCCGGAACGCCCGCCGCATCTTCGTCGTCACGCGTGCACTCGAACTTCTTGGCCGTGCAGGGCATGATGGACACGACGAAGATATCCTTCGGATCGAGTCCTTCCTTCTCGGCATAGTAGGTCTTGGTCAGCGCGCCGAACATCTGCTGCGGGCTCTTGCAGCTCGAGAGATTCTCGATCATGTCCGGATAGTAGTGTTCGCAGAACTTGATCCAGCCGGGCGAGCAGGAGGTGATCAGCGGCAGCTTGCCGCCGTTCTTCAGGCGCTCAAGCAGCTCGGTGCCTTCTTCCATGATCGTTACATCGGCGGCAAAGTCCACGTCGAAGACCTTGTCGAAACCGAGGCGGCGCAAAGCCGCGACCATTTTACCCTGCACGTTGGTGCCGATTGGCATACCGAAGCATTCGCCGAGCTGTGCACGCACGGACGGCGCGGGCGCTACGACCACATGCTTCTTGGGGTCCGCCAGCGCTTCCCAGACGGCCGCGGTGTCGTCGCGCTCCATGAGCGCACCGGTCGGGCACACGCTGATGCACTGGCCGCAGTTGATGCAGGTCGTCTCTGCCAGCGGCAGGTCGAACGCGCAGCCGACATGCGTGTCAAAACCGCGCTCGTTGGTGCCGATGACCGCAACATGCTGGTTATGTTTGCAGACCGCGACGCAGCGGCGGCAGAGGATGCACTTGCTGTTGTCGCGCACGAGGTGCGGCGCACTGCGCTCGTACTGCGGCTTGAGGTCTTCGCTGCCGCAGTATTTATACTGATCCACGTCATACTCTTTGGCGAGCGCCTGCAGTTCGCAGTCGCCGTTGCGCGAGCAGGAGAGGCAGTCCATGCGGTGGTTGCTGAGGATGAGCTCCAGCGTGGTTTTGCGCGCCGCGCGAAGCTCGGGCGTGTTGGTGACGATTTCCATTCCGTCGGCTACCTGGGTCACGCACGCCGCGGCATGGCCGCGCACGCCGGTCGCCTGCACAAGGCAGATACGGCAGGCCGCAATGGCGTTGATGTCCTTAAGATAGCACAGCGTGGGAATGCGGACGCCGGCTTCGTGCGCCGCTTCCAGAATGGTCGCGTTGGCGGGAACTTTCGTTTCGATCCCGTTGACTTTAACTGTTACTTTATCCATGTTCCTGCCTCCTTACTTCTTTGAAATGGCGCCGAATTTGCAGCCTTCCATACAGGCGCCACACTTGATGCACTTGCTTTGATCGATCACATGCGGTTCCTTGACCTTGCCGGAGATCGCGCTGACGGGGCACTTGCGCGCGCAGAGCGTGCAGCCCTTGCACTTCTCGGGATCGATCTCGTAATGCAGCAGGTTTTTGCAGACGCCCGCCGGACAGCGCTTGTCGACCACGTGCGCTTCATATTCGTCGCGGAAATACCGCAGTGTGGAGAGCACGGGGTTCGGCGCTGTCTGGCCCAGCGCGCAGAGCGCGTTGTTCTGGATATAATGGCAAAGCTCTTCCATTTTGTCCAGGTCTTCGAGCGTGCCGTTGCCTTCGATGATCTTATTGAGCATTTCGAGCAGGCGGCGCGTGCCGATGCGGCACGGCGTGCACTTGCCGCAGCTCTCGTCCACGGTGAACTCAAGGAAGAAGCGCGCAATGTCCACCATGCAGTTGTCCTCGTCCATAACGATCAGTCCGCCGCTGCCCATCATGGAACCGATGGCCTTCAGGCTCTCGTAATCGATCGGCGTGTCGAGATGTTCGGCCGGGATGCACCCGCCCGAAGGACCGCCGGTCTGCGCGGCCTTGAATTTTTTGCCGTTCGGGATGCCGCCGCCGATATCGAAGAGGATATGGCGCAGCGTCGTGCCCATCGGGATTTCCACGAGGCCGGTGTTGTTGATCTTGCCGCCGAGCGCGAACACCTTGGTGCCCTTGGAGCACTCGGTGCCCATGGACGCAAACCACTCCGCGCCATTGACGATGATCTGCGGAATATTCGCCAGCGTTTCAACGTTGTTGATGATGGTCGGCTGTGCAAATAGCCCCTTGTTCGCCGGGAACGGCGGTTTGTTGCGCGGCTCGCCGCGGTTGCCTTCGATGCTGGTCAGAAGCGCCGTTTCTTCGCCGCAGACGAACGCGCCCGCGCCGAGGCGGATGTCGATGTCGAAGTTAAAGCCGGTGCCGAAGATGTCGTCGCCGAGCAGGCCGTATTCACGCGCCTGTTTGATGGCGATCTGCAGCCGCTTGACCGCGATGGGGTACTCTGCACGGACGTAGATGTAACCGTGCGTCGCGCCGATGGCGTAACCCGCGATCTCCATGGCTTCCAGCACCGCGTGCGGGTCGCCTTCGAGGACGGAACGGTCCATAAACGCTCCGGGGTCGCCTTCATCGGCGTTGCAGACCACGTATTTTACATCGCTCTTATTGTTTGCGGCAAACTGCCATTTCGTGCCGGTCGGGAAGCCCGCGCCGCCGCGTCCGCGAAGGCCGGAAGCTTTCATCAGGTCGATGACTTCCTGCGGCTTCATTTCCGTGAGCACTTTGCCGAGCGCAACATAGCCGTCCATGGCGATGTATTCGTCGATGTTTTCCGGGTTGATGACGCCGCAGTTACGCAGCGCAATACGCTTCTGCGTCTTGTAGAACGGCGTTTCGGAAAGCGAAGTCACGCCGTGCGGCATTTCTTCGTCTTTCGGATTATAAACCAGGCGCTCCACCGGACGGCCCTTGAGCAGATGCTCGCTGACGATCTCCGGAACGTCATCTTCCGTCACGCGGCTGTAGAACGTACCCTCGGGATAGATAATCATGATCGGGCCGAGTGCGCAGAGACCGAAACAGCCGGTCTGCACAACTTTAATTTCCTCGTCGAGCCCAAGCTTTTTGATTTCTTTTTCCAGACGCTGACGAATCGCCGGGCTGCCGCTGGACGTGCACCCTGTGCCGCCGCAGATTAATACATGTGAACGAATCATGGTTTTCCCTCCCGTTATTTCTCGCCGATCGTGTATTCGTAAACGGGCGTGCCGCCCTTGATATGCTCCGTCACCACCCGCTTTGCCTTTTCGGGGGTCATCTTCACATAGGTTACCTTTTCCTTGCCGGGTTCATACACCTCGACGATGGGTTCGAGCCGGCAAATGCCGATGCAGCCCGTCTGCGAAACGGTCGCCTTATCGGACAGTCCCTGCTTTTCCACTTCTTCCACAAGTGTATTCAGCACGGGGCGCGCGCCGGCCGCGATGCCGCAGGTCGCCATGCCGACGACGACACGGATATCGTTCTGCCCTTCGCGCAACGCGACTTTCCCCTTCATTTTCTCGCGGATCTCCGCCAGTTCCTGCAGTGATTTCATGTTTCTGGTCCTCTCTTTGTATAAGTGTTTATTTCAAGCTGCCAAATGCAATACAGATGCCAGATGCTTCTAAAAAACTATTCTTCCTGTTCCGGTCTTCCGTCTCCGATAAACACGCTTACCCAGGCAAGCACTTCCGGCGCGTTAAGCGGCACGTCGCCGAGAAGCTCGCGCATTTCCGCAGTGGAAAGGCGCTTTTCGCCCGCCTCCGAGCGGAAAACGTAGGTCAGTTCCAGCCCGGGACTGCCCTGGATCAGCGTAATCAGCGTGGACGCGACGTCGCCGAGCGGCTCGCAGTCCACATGGTCGGTGTGAAACGTCGCGGCAACGCGCGTTCCGTGCGCGCCGCCGGATTCTTCCGCACGGTGCGACTCGATGGAAAACGTCCCGCCCGTCTGCTCCGCCGCCAGTTTAAACAGCGGCAGGCCCATGCCGACCTTGCGGGTTGTCCTTGTCGTGGTAAAGGGATCGGCCGCCGCCGCCGCAAACGCAGGACTCATGCCCGCGCCGTCGTCCGCAATGGTGATGCGCAGGACCGCTCCCGTTTGTTCCAGTAAGATTTCAAGGTGCTTCGCGCCCGCTTTCACAGAGTTTTGCGCGATATCCAGAATGTTGAGCGAAAGTTCCTTCATGTAAAACCAACTGTCCTTTCGCCTCACATACCCAGCAAATAATCGATCAGCGCGCCGCGGACCGCTTTTTCGTCCGCATTTTTCGCGCAACCCAGCTCGACGCCGTATCCCGGATCGGCGATTTCCCAGAGGCGGTGCGCGTCCGAAGAAACGATCGCCCGTTTGCCCTTCAGGCGCGGGTAACGCGCTTCATACGCGGGGATACTGGTCCGTTCACGGTATTCGACCGCCGCAAACACCGGCTTTTCCGGCAGATTGCCCAGAACGGCAATCACGCCGTTGCTTTCGCGGTCCACATGCGCCGGAACGGGCGCGCCGTCAAACGATTTGACCAGCGCCGCCGCTTCCTCCAGGGAAAGCAGGGTCGCGTTGATCAGCAAATCCGGTTCCTCTCCGAGAATTTCGTCTTCGTCGCCGACCAGCAGCTGCCTGCCGAACACTCTTGCCCGGTTTGGGACCAGCACGCGTTTTTCCTGCACCGCTTTCGCAAATCCAACCGCGTCCTCCAACGAACGGAACAAGCAAAGCAGATGCACGTCCTCGCTCGTGGTCAGCTCCATGCCCGGCACCGGGACGATCCCGTATTTCCTGCAGGCATGGAAGAACGTTTCGCAGTTGCCGCAGGCGTTGTGGTCGGTCAGCGCCGCAATCTGCAGCCCGTTGAGCTTGGCCATTCCCGCGATCGAATGCGGCGTCATGTCGTCGTCCCCGCAGGGTGACAGGCAGGAGTGAATATGCAGATCGCAGGAAAACATACTCATAACAGCCGCGCGATCTCTGCACAGAGCGTAAACACGGATTTCTCACTGCCGAGGATGTTTACGCCTTTCTGCGCGGCGATTTCGGCAACGCCCGCGTCGGGCGCAACGCCCTCCGCCAGTACGATGCAGCTTACGTCCGCAAGCGACGCCACCGCAACGATATTTGCGTTGCTCATGATCGTCACCCATGCGTCGTCTGCATTCGCGCGTCCCATGACCCAGCTGAGCAGGTCGCCCGCGTAGCCGCCGCCGAGTGTCCGTTCCCCGTCCGAAACGGAGAAAGGCGTAAGCTGCAGCGCGTCGGTCAGTCCGTTCACGGTCATTTGGACTCTGCCTCCGGTTTCTCGTCCGCCGCCGGTTCCGTTCCCGCCGGCGGGGTCTCTCCGTCTTCGGGGTTCCCGGCCATTTCATGGATGCGTTCGCGCATATAAACGATGCACTCATCCACATTCCGCCCGCCAAGCACAACGTCCTCGGCGAATGCGCGGCAGGTCGGCGCGCCGCAGGACCCGCAGTCCAGCGCGGGCAGCGACTCCGCCAGTTCTTCAATCTCGCTCATTTTTTGCATCGCCGTCGAGCGGTCTTCGTCCAGCTTGCCGACGGGATGATACTCCAATTCATGCGAAAAGAGCATTTCTTTGGGCACTTTTGTCGGATCCTGTTTGGGCAGGCGGTTCTGCGACACCGGCAGATACCGGCGCAGCGCCTGCATCCGCACGCGTGCGATATAGGGATTTTCCACTGTTGCAACCCCACCCACGCAGCCGCCCGGGCAGGCGTTGAGTTCCACAAAGCGAAGCAGCGGGAAGTGTCCGGTCTCAATCTCGTCGAGCACTTTAATCACGTTTTCAATGCCGTCCGCGGCAAGGTACCGATCGTTGAACAGCGCGCTGGCTTCCCCGCCGGTGCTCGCCCAGCTCATGCCGATCATGCCGCTTTTGGAATACGCTTTCGGCGTTTCGCCTTTTTTCATCACGCCGATAAGCTTGAAATACATGTCGCTGATGGAGACCACATAGTCCACATAGCTTTTCTGCCCCATAAAGCCGTTTTTAACGTAGCTCGCCTTCGCCGGGCAGGGCGAAATGAACACGACCGCCAGGTCCTCCGGCTTAAGTTCCGGATGCTTTTTCAGCGCTTCTTCGCGCGCCAGCCGCCCGGCCACCTCGATCGGCGGCATCATGGGGATCACATGGTCGCAAAGATACGGAAACCGCAGCGTGATCAGCCGGACCACGACGGGACACGCGGAATTGATCACCGGATAGCGGATGTCCGGCCTCTTGAGATACCGCCGCGTATACTCCGTGACGATCTCCGCGGCGCGCGCCACTTCGAACACGTCGTCGAAACCGATGTCCAGCAGTCCCTGCAAAACATAGTCCACGTCGTCCAGCTCGGCGAACTGGCCGTAAAACGAGGGCGCGGGCAGCGCGATGCGGTATTTTTTCGGGTCGATATCTTCAAATTTATCAAAGTTCGCTTTTTTCGCCTGATACGGGCAGCGCCGGATGCATTCGCCGCAGTCGATGCACACGTCCGAATTGATGACAGCGTGACCGTCCCGGATGCGGATGGCCTCCGTAGGGCACCGTTTCAGGCAGTTGGTGCAGCCTTTGCATTTTTCGATGTCCAGCGAGACCGAATGCTTGTACTGATCCATAACCGGTAGATTCGCCTTTCCGCTTTCCCGCAGAACCCGCCGAGCGGACGTTCCGCCGGGCGCTCCTGTCCGGCGCGCCGGTGACCGGCGTTGCCCCGCGCATGATGCGCGGCCTATCTTTCGTGAGCGGTTTTTCTTTTTATGAAACGTAAACCTTCATCGTGACCGTCGTACCCTTGCCAACTTCCGTGTCGATCTTCATTTCGTCCGTATAGCGCTTCATGTTCGGCAGGCCCATGCCTGCGCCGAACCCCAGCGCACGGATGTTGTCCGGCGCGGTGGAATACCCTTCCTGCATGGCGAGGCCGACGTCCGGAATGCCAGGACCCTGATCGGCCAGAACGATCGTGATGCAGTTCGGTTCCACATAAACGTCTGCAACGCCGCCGCGCGCATGCACGACCATGTTGATTTCGCCTTCGTACATTGCGATGGACACCCGGCGGATCGTCTCCGTCGGGAACCCGAGTTGGCGCAGTTTCCGCTTGACCTCAACGGACGCGGCGCCGGCGGAGGTAAAATTATCGCCGTCCACCTCGTAATGAAACCGCAACGTTTCCGCCATCGCGCTCAGGCCTCTGTCCCGAGTCCGTTTGCATAGAGCGTCCCGCAGGCTTCATACATGCGGTATGCGCTCACAAGCACGGCGATGTGGTTCTCGCCTGCCAGCGCGACGATCTCCGGCGTCGGGCGTTTGCCGCGCACGAATACGATACAGCGCATGTCCATCATCATGGCGGTGCGTACGACCTGCGGGTTGACAAGCCCCGTGATGAGGACCGCCTGGTCCTTCACGTATGCAAGCACGTCGCTCATCATGTCGCTGCCGC
>DAOTGE010000035.1:0-27678 GCA_035446965.1 Eubacteriales bacterium | reverse complement strand
TTTACAGCATGGACGAGCCCGCCGTGACCGCCCAGGTGGCCAGCAGCGCGAGCATCACGGAGCCGACGTAGACGCGGCCCGTTTTGCGGAACGCGTAGGTCGAGAGGAAGAAAAAGAGGATGAACTGCGGGATAATCACGATTAAAAACGAGATGAACGGCCCGCCGAACGTGGACGTAAACAGCAGGTCCATCCCCGGCCCGATCCCCGCGAAATACGGGACGTACTCGATCAGACAGACGAGCAGCAGCCCGCCGATCATCACGAGGCTGCCTTTGAGCCACCAGACGAGCTGCGTTCCTGCGTTGGTGCGTCGTTTCGGCAGGCGCATCTGGCCATAGAGCTTCGCGCCGCCGTTGATCAGGAAAAACGCCAGATAGAACGGCAGGTACACAAGGAACTGGAGGAACCGCTCCCAGGTAAAGGGCTTGAGCAGCGGCCAGATGAAGCGGAAGTCCAGCCCGAACGCTGCGGTGAACGCCGCCGCGTATGCATACACCGAGCCGACCAGCACGACCGCCAGCAGGGCGGACTTGCCGATGATTTTCCAGGGAAGCTTGTCCGGCGCGGCTTCGCTTGCAAGACCCAGATCGTAGAGCGTCGCGCCTTCGCGCTTGCCCGCGCCGCGGCGGAACCAGCGGCGGAGCATGAAAAACGCGATGAGCGCAAGCAGGACGAACCAGGTAATCACGCCGTCGCCGATGGTCATGCGGAAGATGTTTTCCGGCAGCGGCACGAGGCCGTGGCCGAGCTGCGTGAAAAACGGATACGTCAGCCCGCTGATGATGATTGCAATCAGCGCCGCCTTCCACCATTTTTTGCGCGGCATCAGCGTTTTCGGGCGGTCCGGCACGGGCTGCGTGCAGGGCGCGAAGAACTTCGTTTTCAAAAGCAGCAGTAAAAGCGGCATGACGGAGGCCAGCGCGGCGAGCGTTGAAAGCAGCATCAGCGTTTCTTTCAAAAGCGCCGTCTGGTCGGTCGAATCGATCGGCGCTTCCATGCCGAACGCTTCCTCAAACCAGTCCATTGCGGTTGCGATGGCATGCGAATTGATCGTCGTCAGGCGGTGGTTGGCGTTTGTAATGAGTTCCATGCGCCGCGCGCTGCCGTCGCTGAACGAGCCGTAGGTCGTGTCCCATTCGATCGGCCCGTCCTGATTTGCAAACTCTGAATACCGCAGTTCCGTGCTGACCAGATCGTCCGGCAGGGACTCCGAATAATCCAGAAAACAGTTGAATTCGTCGTAGCGCGCCTGCAGCAGCAGGACGTTGTTGAACGAAATCGAATCGCTGTCGTAGTAGCTTTTCGGGAAGAGTTCGCCGCACTGCAGCACGACCGCCTTGCAGTCCGGATTGGTCGCCGCGACGCTCCAGGACGACCACGTCCCCATGGAATGCCCGGTCACGCCCATGTTGTCCGCGTCCACGAACGGCAGCGAAGCAAGATAGGCGTACATCGTCCGCCCGCCCATCGAGGTGTCGCCGAGGGTGTCGCCGGGCACGTCCGCAAGGTTGGTGAAGAAATCGTTGGTGTTGAAATTCATCATCAGCAGGAAGCGCTCCGGCCCGCTGACGGCTTTGTCCCAGTTGGGCAGCTTGTGATATGTGTAGCCGCGCGCGAACATGCCGACCGAGGTTCCGCCGTGTCCGTAGGAATCGATCGCAAGCGCGACAATGCCGCGCCGCGCGAGCTCGAGCGCATAGGAGCTCGACGTATCCTTGTCGTTCTGGTAGCCGTGCATGAGCAGCACCGCCGGGGCGGGATCGTCCGCCGTCGCGGTGACGGGACGATAGAGCTTATAGGTGATCTCTTCGCCGTCTTCGGTCGTGTATGCGCTGGTCGTGACCTCGATTTCGCCGAAATCCGACTGGTATGCGGCGGCGAGCGACATGCAGGCCAGCATGACGGCCAGACAGCAGACCCATGCAATCAGCGGCAGATTTGCTTTGCGTTTCATAAGAAAAATACCCCCCGATCGATTTGGAAAATGATGGCAGTGAAAAAAACGGTGTGTGCAAAAAAAGACAGGACGCGCGTTTTTGCGCTTCATGAAAAAGTAAGAATGGTTGGTCGGGGACAGAGACCTGCAACAGAAACGTGTTTAAGAAACTTGCAACGGAAACGTATAAAGGGAACGTGCTAAAGAAACGTGTAATAGAACCGTATGAAAGAAACGTACGGGAGAAACGGCGGCGTTCAGCCGCGGGGAACGGATGGGTTTTTGCCTTTTGCGCCGCCGGGCGCGAACATCTTCGTCAGGCTGGAGATGCCCTCTTCCATGATAACGCGCACTTCACGCAGCGAGCGCTCCTCGTCCCGCGCTTTGAGCGCGGCAAGCAGGGCTTCGTGCTGTTCGAGCGAGAGGCGGATGCGCTCCTTGGTGGTAAAATAGCGCGTTACATAAAAGAGCACGACCTTCTGAAACGACTGGAAGATCATTGCGTAAACGATGTTGCCGGAGGCGGCCATCAGCGCGCGGTGAAAGCGGAAGTTGCCGTCCGAAAAGTCCGCGGGAGAAGCCGCGGTGCGCATTTCCTCCAGAATGGACGAGAGTTTTTCCAGGTCTTCCTCGCTCGCGTTTTTCGCGGCGAGGCGCGCGCACTCGCTTTCGAGCAGGCGGCGCGTTTCGAGCATGCTGATGAAAAGGTCCGCGCCCGTGTTGTCCGCCGTTCCGTTCATCATGAGCGAAAGCAGCATTTGCGGCGTGCTCTGGGTTTTGTAGTCGGCGACGAACGTGCCCTGCCGCGGGACGATGCGCAAAAACCCCATGCTCTCCAAATCCAGAATTGCAAGGTTGACCAGGCTGCGGCTCACGCCGAGCTGCTCGGCCAGTTCGCGCTCCGGCGGCAGGCGCTGCCCGATTGCGAGTTCGCCGGAAAAGATCTTGCGCTCGATTTCCGCCGTGACCTGCGCGCGGATGCTCTCCGGTTTGAATTTGCCGAATACTGCGTTTCTCATAGGTGCGACGCTCCCATTCCGCCGGACAGGCTGTATAAAATCTTTGTGGCATGGCCACTGGTCAAATCATACAATGAATTCGCGCTTTTTACAAGCCCCGCTGTGGAACAAAGCGCGGAAATCAACGAAAAGCCGCCGCGCAGCGGGATTGCATGTAATGTGCGGGAAGGTTTCGTAAAAAGCATCCGGCGTGCGCCGGATGCTTTTTTGCGAACCGCCGGAAGATTCAACAAAACAGCGCAAGACAGCTCGAAAAATGAAAAAGCAAACAAACAATAGCTGTATGATTCGTGCTATAATACAGGAAACGGGGATGCAAAACGCCGGTAAAACCGGCTGAATGACAGAAGGGAGAAGTATATGAAACGGGTTTCGGCGAAAGGCGCGAACACAATCGAAACGGATTTTTTAACCATCAAAGGAAACATGATGAAATGGTCGGACACGATCATACAAATCAGCAACATCTCCATCATTTCCACCGTACACGTCGCGGCGAAACGGTTTCCGTTTTTGTCGTTTGTTTTCATTCTGATTGGTGCTATAATTCTGAAGCTTGGAGTAACAGATATTGTGTCGGTAGAATTTTATGGAGTGAGTCTTTTGGGGGGAATCGCACTAATTGTAGCAGCGTTAGCGTGGATGTTGCTTTGGGTTGATAGAAAACAAAGAGCGGACGAAATGCAGCAGCTCAGCATCCTGATGAATTCGGGAACGGTGTACAGCATCGTTTTTCAAAATAAAAAATTCCTTGCAGAAGTCATGAAGCGCTTTTCCGAGATTCTCAGCACGCCGGCGCATACGGGCGACTTGACGATCAACATTAAAAATAACACCTTCAGCGGCCAAGCACAGGCGATTGGTTCCGTGAAGGAGTCGTAAGCGGGGAAAAGATGGTAAAGATTCAGTTTGAAAACAACACGTTCAACGACCATGCGCAGGCAATCGGCGCCGTGTTCGACTTCTCCGATTCCGCCTGGCAGGGCATTGCCGGCGAGGTGGAAAACGCAAAACGGCAAGCGCCGCCGGAGAAAATGACGATCGCGCTGGAGAATCTGGAATGTGCGGTCCGTAAGCGCAGCAAACGGGATACCGCGGGCGTAATCAGGCAGTTTGCGTCTGTTTTTACCTCAACCATGTTTGCGAACATTGCAAGCCAGGCGCTTTGGAATTTTGTGCAGGGATTCCTTTCCTAGCTGAAAAAACCTTCCGGGAAACCGCCCTGTTTTGCGTGCCCTGCCTGCGCGAAAATATATTATTTTTCAAAAATCTATTGACATCCAAAGCCGCGGATGTTAATATTCTCGGCAAGACAAACCTGTGATTGAGAAGAGTAGTCTGATCGGGCTTGGCGTGAAGAGAGCCGGCGATGGTGGGAATCCGGCCGCAAAGCGATGGACGAATGGGCTCATGAGGGTCCGCTAAATCCCGGAAACGGGACGATACGGAACGTAGGCCGCACGTTACAGCGGCGCGCGTATGTTGGTACGCGGCAAAGTGCGTCCGGTTTTCCGGGCGAACATAGGTGGCACCGCAGGAGTTTTAATCCTGTCCTATCAGAAACGATAGGACGGGATTTTTTTATTGCATCTTAGGAGGGGACAGGGTATGAAACCGAGACTGCCGGGCCGGCGATGGCGAAGCGCACAAAAGGATTTGACGGCGCACCATTAATACCGGACAACGAATATGATTAAAATTTTTAAATTTGAGGAGATAAAACCATGAAACACCTTGTAAAAACCATCGCGATCATCGCACTTTCTTTGATGTTTGCACTTTCCATGATGGCTGGCTGCGCCAAGAGCGAAACGTCCGCGGCCACAGACGAGACCGCCGCCGAAACCACGGCCGCTGAAGCCGCGGCGACCGAAGAACCCGCCGCGAGCGAAGCGCCCGCGGAGGAAACGTTCACCGTCGGCGTCCTGCAGTTCGGCAGTCATCCTTCGCTGGACAACTGCTACGCTGGCATTGCGGAGGTGCTTGGCGCGGACTCCCGGATTACGATCGACCTGCAGGACGGCAACTTCGACTCGCCGACCTGCGACACCATTGCAAAGAACATGGCGGCCAAAGAGTATGACATGATCATTGCGATCGCGACCCCCGCGGCGATTTCCGCCTATGCCGCGACGGCGAACACCGACATCCCCGTGATCTTCAGCGCCGTGTCCGACCCGCTGGCGGCAGGGCTTGTGGACGACATGACGACCCCCGGCGGCAACTGCACCGGCACGAGCGACGTGCTCGACCTCTCCGCCCAGCTTGAGATGATCCGCGCGTTCCAGCCGGACGCGGTCAACCTCGGTGTGCTCTATACCACCAGCGAGGCAAACTCGGTTTCCCAGCTCAAAACCCTCAACGAGCTCGCACCGGAATACGGTTTCACGGTCGTTTCCCAGGGCGTGCAGACCGCGGCGGACATCCCGCAGGCGGCGGCGACCCTCTGCGCCGGGGTGGACTGCATCACGAACTTCACGGACAACAACGTGGTCAATAACCTCGCTATCCTGCTTGAGCAGGCCAACGCCGCGGGCGTGCCGGTCTACGGCTCCGAGGATACGCAGGTGACGGCGGGCTGCCTGGCTTCCGTCAGCCTCGATTACACCGCGCTGGGTCGTGTCACCGGCCAGATGGCGCTGGACGTGCTTGGCGGCGCGGACGCTTCCGCCATGGCGGTGCAGACCATTACGGACGCGGTGCCGGTGGTCAACAGCGATGTGCTTGCCGCGTTTGGCATGACTCTGCCGGAAGCGTACGCAAGCGTAACGCTCGTGACGACTGCGGCTGAATAAGCGGAACGATTGAAACGAAACTTGCGCGGGAGGCCGGATTTCCGGCCTTCCGCCGAACCGTTTTTTTGACGTTTAACTTTTCATGCGGCCTGTGCTTTTGCGGCGGGCCGCCGCTTCCCGGAAAGAAGGTTACTTAAATGGGCGTGGTCCTCAACGTATTGAAGGTGACGCTGGAAGAGGGGCTGATGTATGCGCTCCTCGCGTTCGGCGTTTACCTGACGTACAGCATTCTCGATTTCCCCGACCTCTCGGTGGACGGCACCATGCCGCTCGGGGCGATCCTCACCGGCGTACTGATCCTGCACGGCGTGAACCCCTGGATTTGCCTGATTGCGGCGTTCGCCGCGGGAGGCTTGTTCGGCTGTGTGACAGGCGTGCTGCACGTGCGCTACAAAATCCGCCCGCTGCTCAGCGGCATCCTCGTCTACACGGCGCTGCTCTCGGTCAACCTCGTGATCCTGTTTCTGTTCAACGACGGCAACAGCGTCGCGTCGTTTTTCCGCAAGCCGACGATCTTTTCCGCGTTTCCGGCTTCGCTGCTGCCGGAATCGGTCGGCGGGTATTACATCCGCCAGCTGATCGTGAGCTTCTTGCTGGTCGTGGTCTGCAAGGTGCTGCTCGACGCGTTTTTACGCACCAAGTGCGGCCTGCTGCTGCGCGCAACGGGCGACAACGCGGGCTTCGTGACCATGCTTGCGCGCGACCCCGGCCGGAGCAAAATCACCGGCCTTGCCATCGGCAACGGGTTTGCCGCGCTCTCCGGCTCGGTCATCGCGCAGGCGAAAGGCTCCGCCGATCAGCAGATGGGCGTCGGCATGGTGGTGCTGGGGCTTGCGTCCGTCATCATCGGGCTGAGTTTGTTTAAAAACGTCCGGCGCGTGCGCCCGACCACTGCGGTGGTGTTCGGCAGCGTCGCGTATAAGGCGTGCCTGTCCATCGCGCTTGCGCTGGGCCTGCCGACGGAGTATTTAAAGCTTCTGATGGCCGCGCTGTTCGTGCTGGCGCTGGTCGCGGGCGGCAAACCCGTGCTCAAAAGGAGGGCGAACCATGCTGCTTGAATTAATCGATATCCAAACGACGTTCAACGCCGGTTCGCCGGACGAAATGCGGCTGTTTGAAGGCTTTTCGTTCGGCGTGGAGCAGGGCGGCTTCGTCAGCGTCGTCGGCTCCAACGGCAGCGGCAAAACGACGATGCTCAACCTCGTCTGCGGCACGGCAAAGCCGGACGCGGGACGCATCCTCTTCGACGGCAGGGACATTACGAACGTTTCCGCCGTGAAGCGCGCAAGCTGGATCGGCCGCGTGTTTCAGGACCCGAAGGCGGGCACCTGCGCGCACCTGACCATTCTGGAAAACCTTGCGCTCGCGGACAATAAGGGCAACCCATACGGCCTTGGCCGCGGCGTGCAGAAAAGCCGGCGGGCGCGCTACCGCGACGTGCTCGCGCAATGTGGCATGGGGCTGGAAAACCGGCTCGATACGCTCGTCGGCACGCTTTCCGGCGGGCAGAGGCAGGCGCTTGCGCTCGTGATCGCCACGATGAGCGATATCCGGCTGCTGATCCTGGATGAGCACACCGCCGCGCTCGACCCGAAATCGTCCGAAACGATCATGGTGCTGACGGACGAACTGATTGCAAAGCGCGGCATCACGACCGTGATGGTCACGCACAACCTGCGCCACGCGGTGACGTACGGCGACCGGATTTTGATGATGCACGAAGGCCGCGCGGTGGTCGACAAGTCCGGCGCGGAGAAAAAGGCGCTCGCCGTGGACGACCTGCTGGACGTGTTCAACGGCATCAGCATCGAAGCGGGGAACTAAGCCGTCAAAAAACAAGTTTTTGACGGGCTTAACCACGCTTTGCCTCTCGCCCTTCGGGCTCCCGGACGGCAAAACGCACAGAGAAACCGCCCGTTCCGGGCGATCCGTTCCGCCGGATGAACCGGCGCAGCCGGAATTAACGGGTTAAGGGCTGCGACCCTTAACGATCCCGGGAATTTTTCGATAAACAAAAGCGCCGGATTGTCCGGCGCTTTTTGCTTGCCATATAAAGGAAGCAAGTTGAAAGTTTTGCTTCCATAGAGTTGTATTTTTTAAGAAGCAGGGATTCCCAAGGGAGACGTCCCCTGGGCGGGGCGCAGGGGAGGAACCTCTGCAAGCTTACTTCTTCTCGCCGCTGCGCTTGTCGCGGATGACGGCCATGTGCTCCGCGGTGATCAGCGTTACGCCGTTTTCCTTCGCCCAGTCGACGCAGCCCTGCAGCGCGGTCTTGAGGAACACGCGCGGCACCTTCACCAGCGCGGCGCAGGCTTCCCGTGTGAACTTGATTTCCGGGTCGATGCGCTCCGCGGCGTAGACAACCGTGGAAAGCGCGCTCTCCTTGCCGGCCGGGATGCGCTCGGAAAGCGGGCGGCGGAAACGCGTGTACCAAAAATGCGTGTTGTCGCGGTAGCCGTAGTCCACCGGCACGCGCGGGAACGCGGCGGCTTTCACGCCGCCGATGATCGCGTCGTACTGCCGCTCTTTCATGAGGATTTTGTCGATGCGCAGGATGAAATGCGCGCCAAAGCGGCTCGTGATACCGTTGAAACTGCGGTAAGGCGGCTCCATGCCGTCCAGCTGGCCGACGCGGGACGCGTCCTCGAACGCGCCTTCCAGATCGGACTGCCAGGTGCATTCAAACACCTGAAACGCGTCCGTGACGATCAGCGGGCGCTTTTTTTCGCCGCCGGCCTGACCGGGTTCGAGCGAAAAACGGCAGCCCTGCATCTTCTCCTCACAGGTTTCGCCGGGGTAGCCGAGGCGGACGGCCTCCTTGAAGACGGCGCGCCCGTCCTCGATGAAGTTGAGCGCGCAGGTGCCGCTGCGCAGGATATTCTGCGCGGTGTTGGAGCTGTTGCGCGTTTCGAGCAGCATCGCGTAGTAATCCTTGCCCGCCACATAATAGGGGAAGCACAGCGAATACGAACCGAGCGACGTTTGCCCCGTTTCGCTGAGCGTGGACACCAGCACGGTCGGCATCGGGAAAAACGCCGACGTCTGATAAAAATTATCGACGATGCGAAGGTCTTTGAAAGAACTCATAATAGAGCGCTCCTTTTATTCCGCGCGCTTTTGGGCGGCGGGGATTTTGATTCAAACGGGTTGCTCCCGGCGGAGCGTCAGTCGCCGCGCAGGATGCACAGCGCCGCTTCAAACGCCCGGCGGCAGTCGGCGGGACAGCGGCCTTCGTCGAACTGCATCGTCAGCGTGAGCGTTCCGCCGACGGTGAGCGCGCCGAGCATCGTTTCGCTGGTCGCGATCAGCGGCGGGATAAAAAGCACCGAATCCAGCGTGTACGGCCCGTACCGGGCGGGGATATCCGGGCGGCCGAGGTTTGTAACGCTTACCAGATGCCGCGCTGCGGGCGAATACTTAAAGAGGTCCTGCGCCCAGCGCGCGGCGCCGCTTTCAAAGCCGGCGTACATCGAAAAATAGATTGCGTCGATCAGCGTCGGGTCGATTCGCTGGAGCGACTGGAGCACGCGGTATTTTGTCCGGCTGCGGCGGAGTTTGCGGTAGATGCGGCGGTGGACGCGGCGGGCGTTGCGACGGAAAGTTTGTTTTTCATCGTATCGGGCGTGCACCGAAAGCCCGCTGGCGAAATTGCCCATGCCGTCGAACCCGGACGGCCGGACGCTGACGGCCATGCCGACGTCGCTTGTGCCGAACGCGCCGAGCAGAGATGCGCAGAGCGCGCTGTTGAGCGTGACGCGCGCGCCGCGGCAGCGCGCAATAAGGCGCTGGAGTTCCTCGCCGGAAAGTTCGGCGGTCAAAAGCGTTCGATGGCGGTCCTGCCAGTACGAACGGTACATGTCCAGATATTCGTCCCGGCTGAAAACGCGCTTTTCCGCGCGCCACATGCGGTTGAGTTTCCTCAAAACCAGCTTGTTCAGCAGGCCGGGCCGCGAGCTTTTGGGGTAGCCGAAATCCTCCATCAGGCGCATCGGCTGTGCCGGCATGTCCGCGTCCGGCGCGGCGAGCGCGTGCAGAACGTCCCGCAGCAAAAATACGACGGAGATGCCGTCCCCCGCGAGATGGCTGGAAACGACGACCAGCTGCGTCGCCTCCGGCTGGCGGAACAGGAAAAAGCGGAAGAATTCGCCGTCCTCGGCGCAAAACGGGATGCGCCGCTGCTCAAAGAGCAGCGCCTGCAAATCGCACGCGCCGTCCCGTATTTCAATCGGGACGCTGCATTCCGCCGCGTCGCCGAAGCACAGAGCGCCGTTTTCGCCGGGCACGAGCCTGCTGCAGCAGACGGCGTAACGCCCTGCCGCTTTGCGGATTGCCGCGCAGAAATCCCGTTCGGCGGGCGCGGGCGAAACAAGCGCCGAAAGGACGATTTGGTCCGCCGGGTCGCGGTAATGGATTCTGCCTGCAACAAGTGGTTTCATGCGTTGAATTGCTCCGGTTTTGTTTTTTTGCCGCTATGCGCGCAGCGCGAACGTGCCGAGCACCTCGTCCGGCTCGGTGGCGGTGACAACAAGGCGGGTCACGCTTGCAGGGAAAGGCGAGAAGCGTTCGGACAGGACGGAATACAGCGCGCCGATTTGCTCCGGCTCGAACGAAGCGAGCGTCGTATGCGGCGTCCAGCTTTTTTCCCCGAGCGAATACAGGCAGCCTTTATCCGTACAGCAGTGGTCGAATTTCTGGTGAATGCGGGCGTGCAGGGCGATCAGCGCGGCGCTTGCCGACGGCGCGAGAAAGCAAAGCGATGTACCCGGAAAAGACCCGAAGTGGTCGAAATACAGCCCGACGGGCTCGCTTTTTTCGGCGAGCGGGGCGACCCAGCCCAGCAGGTCGGCTTCGTGCAGACCCGTATAGATGCCGAAGGTGATATGCGGCTCGTATGCGTCGGGCACAAAGCCGCGCGATTGGAGCAGCCGTCCGATGTTTTTAATTTTGTCCGCCGCCTGCGGGTCGAACGTTCCCATCACGCAAAGCGTTCGCGAAGGATTCAAAACGCGCCTCCCTGCCCGGCCGACCGGGAATTTCTTTTATGTTTATGATACCATCCGCGCTCCGCATTGTCACTTGGGGAAAGGGGAAGGCGGAATTTTTGCGTTGGGCGGGCAGGCCGCGCGGGAAGCTATGCCGTTTCGCTTTCCCGGAGCATGATTTGAAAAGGCGTCTGTGTTTTGCGGTGCATAACGCGCTGCACCGTCCGGAAACCGGAGCGCTCATAAACGCGGATTGCGCGCGCGTTGAACGCGGCGACGGTCAGCCGGATTTGCCGCGCGCCGAAGCGGGACTGCGCAAACGCAAGGCCGGATTGTACAAAGGCGCGTCCGCCGCCGCTGCCGCACAGCGCGGGGTGCATGCCCAGCCCCATATCGAGCGCATCGGCTGTATAAGCGTCCGGCTCGTCGGCAGGGATCCGCGCGGACGTTCCGAAACAGAAATAACCGCAAAGCTTATGCGTTTCGTCGAGAACGGCAAAATACTCGCCGTTGAGCAGCTCGTCAAGCGTATCGCCGCCCGGCTGGAAACTGTAAATCGAATACTCGTTTTCGTATGTCCAGCCGGATATCTGCGCGGCGTATTCGGGCGTCATGGGCACGATCATAGCGGATTTTCTCCTTATGGCACGTTATGGCGCTTTGCACGGCGCATTCCTTCCGGCGGGCGATGATTCCCGCCGGTACGGGGAAATGATAGCATGTTTTCTTGCGAAAATAAAAGTGTGCCTGCACAGCAAAACGAAAGCGTGTCTGGAATGCAAAACCGGAGGAAGCAAAAAGACCCGCGAAGCGGGTCTTGAGACCGTCAAAAAACCAGTTTTTTGACGGGCAACCGCTCTTTGCCTCTCACCCTTCGGGTTCCCCGGCGGCAAAGAGCACAAAGAAACCGCCCTAAACGGGCGATCCGTTGTGCCGGATGAACCGGCGCAGCCGGAAAAACGGGTTAAGAGCGGCGGCCCTTAACAATCCTGGGGACTTTTTTGACAGGCGAAAGACCCGCAAAGCGGGTCTTTCGGAGACTGCGGAAAGCCGCTTACGGCATGACGTCGAGCGAGTCGAGAACGGCCTCGAACGCCTCCGCGTCGCTCGGCGTGACGCTCAGCTCCAAACGGAATACGGCGAGATCGCGCTGATACACATAGTAGCCGATCGTGGGTAAGGACGCGCTGATTGTTTCAATATATTCGGCGCGCGCGGTTGCATCGTCTATGTTTGCAAACACTTCGACGGTCCCTTCGTATTTCCCGTTAAACGTGAAATTCACCTTCTGCGTATAGCTGTTCGGCCGCCCGAGCAGTTCGTTGGGGTCGGTTTCTTCGTCGTATTCAATGATTTTTGTAATGTCGACTCCGTTTTCGATCAGCTCGTTGACTGCGTCCATAGCGCCGATCGTCGATAAACGGCCATACGGATACGGCGTTGGAGTCGGCTCCGGCGTCGGGGTCGGCACGGGCGTTGGCGTTACGCTTGCAACGCCGTCGACAAAACCGGCGTCATACCCCTCCTGATATGCGGCCTGCTCGATTGCATCGGTGTCCACGGATGCACAGCCGCATAACAGCAATGCGGCGATTATGGTTATTGCGATGATCTTTTTCATAGGATCCACCCCCTTTGATTTTATGTAAAAATGCAGCCGTCTCCGCGTTGCACGGGGGTTCCCGCGTGCCGCAGGGCGGTTCATTCCACTCGTCTATACGTTCCAGCGTTTGCCGCAGTTCTGGCACACGGCGACCGACCGGGTTTTTGAAACGACTTTCGTTTTCCTGCCGAAGAGCACCACGAGCAGCTTCCACACGCCGAACAGAATCCAAGCGATGATCTCCCACCACCAGCCGATCAGCAGCCAGTACCAAAAACCTTTTTTGCGCTTTTCGCGCACCTCGGTGACCGCCTGAATATTGACGTTTACGCTGCCGCATTTCGGACACTTCATGCTTCCTTTAATCCTTCCGTGTATGGATTCTGTTCAGGGCGTTTCTTTTATGTTTACAGGCTTGCCGCTTACGGCATGACGTCGAGCGAGCCGAGGGCGGACTCGAACGCCTCCGCGTCGCTCGGTGCGACGCTCAGCTCCAAACGGAATACGGCGAGATCGCGCTGATACACATAGTAACCGATAATGGGTGCGGCCGCGCTGATTTTTTCGATGTATTCGGCGCGCGCGGTTGCATCGTCTATGTTTGCGAACACTTCGACGGTCCCTTCATATTCGCCGTTAAACGTGAAGTTCACCTTCTGCGTATAGCCGTTCGGCTGTCCGATCTGTCCGTTGGGATCGGTTTCTTCGTCATATTCAATGACATTTGTGATGTCGACGCCGTTTTCGATCAGTTCGTTGACCGCGTTCATGGCGCTGCTCGCCGGCAAACGACTGGACGGATACGGCGTTGGAGCCGCTTGTGGCGCTGCCGTCTCAACGGCGGACGTTACCCGCGGTTCCGGCGAGTTAAAAGACGCCGAGATGGGATTGTTCTTATCGGAATCGCTCTTGGTAATGCTTTGCACGGCGGTGGCCGCGGGCGAAGCGGAAGCCGCCGCGTCGTCGCCGCACGACGGAAAGTAACTTGAGGGATATAACATAAAGCTGAGGATCACCAGGGTCAGGACAAATTTCCAGCCTGTTTTCATCCCCGACTTCCAAACCAGGACGATTAATATAATCGGAATTACGACCAGCAATATGACCGGAAGCAGAAGAATACAGAGAGGAATACCGAAAAGACCCGTTAGAATGATCCTTGTGATCCTTTTTTTCTTCGGCAGCGCCTTGGAGAACCCACAGAAGCGCTTTATTTTCTCCCAGATCGCTTTTGCTTTGGAGGGCCGGCTGGAGGCCGCTTCTTCGGCGGGCTGATAGTATGGCGTTACGCCGGTATATTCGGATTGCCGGCCGTCATAGGAAGAACGGTTTTCCTCGGCCTCGCGTTCGCCGGCTTCGCGTGCCGCCGAATACCCGCAGTTCGGGCAGGCCGCTGAAAAATAGTGCGTGCCGCATTCGGGGCATACAAACGCCTCCGCACCCGCTTTGGCGCCGCAGTTTGGGCAATAAGGCGTTTCGAAGACCTCGCCGCAGTTTGCGCATTTGTTTGAAAAGGAATGCGCGCCGCATGACGTGCATTCGGTTTCGTTGTCTTCGTTCAGCGTTCCGCAGTAATTGCAAACTTTCATGCTCTCTCCACAGTTATCTCAAGAATCAGGCAAGCGTGCTCGTAAATCCGACCGCCCTGCCGATGATGCGCGCGGTGTGTTCGCCGCTGACGACAATCGGCGGCAATTTCGTGGTTTTCCACATCGGACTGCAGCAGGACATAGATCGGGTTGCCGCCGCAGAGCCGCGTCAGCCGGGCGCTTTTTTTATGTTTATGATACCTTCCGCACTTCGCGTCGTCACTTGGCGAAAAGGGAAAGGCGGGTTGCCGCTTACGGCATGACGTCGATCGAGCCGAGGGCGGCCTCGAACGCCTCCGCGTCGCTCGGCGTGACGCTCAGTTCCAAACGGAATACGGCGAGATCGCGCTGATACACATAGTAGCCGATCGAGGGTGCGGACGCGCTGATTGTTTCAATATATTCGGCGCGCGCGGCTGCATCGTCTATGTTTGCGAACACTTCGACGGTTCCTTCGTATTTCCCGTTAAACGTGAAATTCACCTTCTGCGTATAGCTGTTCGGTTGTCCGAGCAGTTCGTCGGGGTCGGTTTCTTCGTCATATTCAATGGCGTTTGTGATGTCGGCGCCGTTTTCGATCAGTTCGTTGACCGCGTTCATGGCGCTGCTCGCCGGCAGACGACTGGACGGAGACGGCGTTGGAACCGGTTCCGGCGCTGCCGTCTCAACGGCGGACGTTACCCGCGGTTCCGGCGAATGAAAAGACGCCGCGATCGGATTGTTCCTGCCGGAATCGCTCTTGGTAATGCTTTGCACGGCGGTGGCCGCAGGCGAAGCGGAAGCCGCCGCGTCGTCGCCGGACGACGGAAGCCAGCTCATGGGAATTGCAAAAAAGCCGACGATCGCCAGGGACAGGGCAATTTTCCAGATTGTCTTTATTTTTGACTTCCACATCAGGATGATCAGAATGACCAGAACTGCAAATATCGCTATGGGCGGAAGCAGAAGAAAACTGAAAAAAAGAACGAAAATAATCGTCAGAGTGCTTCTTATAATCCTTTTTTTCTTCGGCAGTGTTGGGGAGAACCCAAAGAAACGCTTTATTTTCTCCCAGATCGCTTTCGCTTTGGAAGGCCTGATGGGGGGCGCTTCCTCGGCGGGCTGAAAGTACGGCGCCGGGTCGGTATATGCAGGTTGCCGGTCGTCATCGAAAGGACTGTTTTCCTCAGCCTCGCGTTCGCCGGCTTCGCGTGCCGCCGAATACCCGCAGTTCGGGCAGGCCGCTGAAAAATAGTGCGTGCCGCATTCGGGGCATACAAACGCTTTCATTCCCGCTTTTGTACCGCAGTTTGGGCAATAAGACGTTTCGAAAACTTCGCCGCAGTTTGCGCACTTGTTTGAAAAGGAATGCGCGCCGCACGACGTGCATTCGGTTTCGCTGTCTTCGTTCAGCGTTCCGCAGTAATTGCAAACTTTCATTCTTTTTTCGTAGTTCCCCTAAAGTTCAGGATAGTATGCTCGTAAATCCAACCGCCTTGCCGATGATGCGCGCGGTGTGTTCGCCGTTGACGACAATCGGCGGGAAGGACGGGTTTTCGGCCATAAGGACCAGATGATCGCCGGCGCGGTAAACCCGCTTGAGTGTGACGGATTCCTCGTCGATGATGACGGCGGCGATTTCGTGGTTTTCCACATCCGGCTGCAGCCGGATGTAGACCATGTCGCCGTCGTGAATGCGCGCGCCGATCATGCTGTCGCCCTGACAGCGCAGAACGAAGTCGCAGTGGAAATCTTCCGGTATGTCCACATACCCGTCAAGATTTTCCACGGCGAGAATCGGCTCTCCGCACGCAATGGTGCCGAGGAGCGGCTTTTTGACCATCTTGGGAACGGGAAGGATGCCGGGCAAATCCATAATGGACGGTTTCGTTTTTTCCGCAAAATCGTCCAAGGTGAGGCCGAATGCTTTCGCAAGCGCCCGAATCGTTTCAAGATTCGGGTTTTTTGTTGCGCCGGACGTGATTTTGTCAATCGTTGGTTTCGGAACGCCGGACAACCGGGCTAAATCCTCGTTGGTCCATCCGTTTGCCTTCTTATATCGCTCAATGATATCGGAAATCATAACCTCACCTCGCCTATCAATATATTCTATAAACTTCGCGCAGTCAAGAGGAAAATAACCAAATGCGGTTATAATAACCAGAATTTTGTATTGACAATCACCAAATACGGTGATACATTGTAGAAAAATTAACCAAGGATGGTGATTATGCGTGGCGATTGCGAAATACGGCACGCTTGCGGGGATGATCGGCGAGCGCGGTATCAAAAGGACGGTCATAGCAAAGCGTCTTGGGATTTCCCGCAAGACGCTGTCGGCGAAAATCCGGGGCGACACGAGGTTTGGCTTTGAAGAAGCGCAGATAATCCGCTCGGAGTTTTTTCCCGACGTGCCGCTTGAGCGGCTGTTCTCGGTCGACCGGGCAGGGAGCGGAATGCTGAAGCGAATGCAGGAAGAAAAGAAGGCGAAAACATGAGGCGCTGTGAATACTGCGGCGCGTACCTCGACCCGGAGGAAAAATGCGACTGCGAAGCGGAAGAAAGCGCGCCGGGCGTGCCCGCGGGCGGACCGCAAAGGCGAGAAAACAGACACACCTTCCGCTTATGCGACGCGGACGAAAAGCGGCTGCAAACGGGCATGGCGCGATACGGCTGCGAGCATCTGCAGGACTTCGTGCTCCTTGCGCTGCGTTGGTTCTTTGAGCACCACGGCCTGATGCAGGTTCCGGCGGACAAAAAAACGACAGCTTCCGGGCGGCGTGTGCTTGAACCGGGCAGCGCAGGAAGGGAACGGCCGGAAAACGCGTCCGGAACCGGATTTTTATAAGAATTTTCAAAAAAGGCCGTTTGCAGGAATTATAAGAATCACGGACCCTTCCGCAAGGGTA
This sequence comes from Eubacteriales bacterium, assembly GCA_035446965.1. Lineage (GTDB taxonomy): Bacteria > Bacillota > Clostridia > Christensenellales > CAG-138 > UBA7703. Next base: position 10,863 of record DAOTGE010000035.1, on the reverse strand, counting down.
TGATCACAGCGGAAGGAAGGACATATACATGAACAAGATCATTTTAATCGGGAACCTCACGCACGATCCGGAGATGCGTTCCACGCCGGGCGGGATCGCGCCGTTTTGAGGAGCACAGGCATGCGCGACGGATTTATATTTTACGAATCGTTCCGAAAGGCGATGAAGGGGCTGCCCGCGGAAACGCAGCTGCTGCTCTACAACGCGATTGCAGACTATGCGCTCTACGACGAGGAGCCCGATTTCGGGGACGACGGTATTGCGCTGGGATTCTTTACGCTGATTCGTCCGCAGCTCGACGCCAACATCCGCAAACGCGAGAACGGCGCACGGGGCGGGCGTCCGGGCAAAACGCCGGAATCGGAACCATGCGAGAACCAAACCGGAACCGAAGCGGAACCATGCGGCGCTGTTTTGGAAACCGCGGAAGAACCGAACGATAACCAAAGCGAAACCAAAGCGGAACCCAATGCTAAAGAGAAAGCTAAAGCTAAAGCAAATGGTAATGCCAAAGAGAAAGAGAATGCGAAAGCATTGTGCGCGGACAAGCCGCGCCGTTTCACCAAACCGACGGTCGAAGAGATACAGGCGTACTGCAAAGAGCGCGGCAACGACGTGGAACCACAGCGATTTTTCGACTTCTACGAGGCCAAGGGCTGGAAGGTCGGCACTTCGCCGATGAAGGACTGGAAAGCGGCGATCCGCACGTGGGAAGGGCGCGACCGGCAGAGCGGCAGGCCGCCCGGCAAGCGGAGCGTGAAGCACGACTACCCGCAGCACACTTTTACGGAAGAGCAGCTTGCCCGCCTGTATGTCAACCTCGACGACCCGGTGCCCGGCGCGGAGGAGGAAACGGAATGACACGACCAAAAGCGGGGATGCAACTATACCCGGCGTACATGCGGGGTGCACGGAAAGGGGACGCGGTATGAAACACGGTTTGAAACAAACGCTGATGCTAATCGCGCTTGCGGGCATCACCGTCGGGTACGGGACGCTCGCCTACCACAGCGCGGCCATGGCGGACGAAGCGGCGCCGCCGTCGCCCACCCCGGAACCGCTCGCGACCATCGTGATCCTTGCCGACCCAACGCCTGCGCCGGAGCGGGTGCCGAGGCCGCAGACCGCCGTGTACGACTACGGCTACGGCGCAGATGCTATCGAGCCGGTTGCGCGGGGCATGTACGGCCTGGACACGACGCAAGAGAAGCTCGCGTTTGCGTTCGTGGTGGTCAACCGGCTGTTTTGCCGGCAGACGCGCGGCGACGGGGCGTATGTGTTCGCGCGGGACGTTGCGGGGATCGTGAAGCAGGCGGGTGAGTTCGATTTCTACGATCCGGACGCGCCGCTCACGGACGAAAACCTCGGCCTTGCAAAGCTGGGATTGAACGTGCAGACGACGTTCATTCTGACCAAGCAGTACACGGGGTACATCTTCCCGTCGACGCTTTTGTACATGGGCTTTGCAAACGGCGAAGCGGTGTTTTACACCGAACTCGGCGGGGACGCGTGGAAGGTGGAATAGCGCATGAAAAAAGCGCCTGAAAATCAGACGCTGGTGCAGGACGCCCCGCGGCAGCTCAGGTCCGCGAGTGCTTCCGAAGGAGCCGTTTTTATGCCTCCTGCAAATACAAGTATAAGCGATTCGGCGGGGAAGCGCAACCGCCAAACGACAGGAAACGAGGAGTAACCATGACGATAGACGATCTGAAAAACGTACGCCGCCGGAAACTGCGCGTACTCGCCCTCAAAGAGCGAATCGACGGGCTGCGCTCGCGCACGGAATACACCCAGCGCCGGCTCGGCGAATGCCGTTGCAGCGACCCGACGCGCGACCGCCTGGCGGAGTATGTCGCGGAGCTGGACGAACTGGAGCGCGCGCTCACCGGGGAGATGATCGCGCTGGAAAAACAGCTCACGCTCGTGGACGCGGAGCTGGCGAAGCTGCCGCCCGCGCACGAGCAAGTGCTCAGGCTCCGCTACTGCGACGGGCTGAAATGGGAAGAGGTGGCGAAAAAAACGTCGTATAGCGAGAGGCAGTGCAGGAGGGTTGCGTGCAAATTGCGAATATAATTATTGTTTCCAAATCTTTGATTATCGCCACTTAGGAGAAGAACGGACAGCAGTATTTTACAAATTGCCAAGTTATTGTTGCTTTGATCGTCAATTCTTGTGGTATTATAACAGTAGTAGCATTATCATTGACGAAAGGAGGATCTAATTTGACTACGGTTTTGAGCATTGCTCCAGAGATATTTGAGTGGATATTCAGAAACATCTCCGAAACTAGCGAAAATCAGAAAGCATTTATGCTTTTAGAGCAATGGAAAAGAGGAGAAAAGACCCCAACTTTCAATAAGGTTGAAGAAGTCAGTAAAACCTTGCATGTTCCGCTAGGCTATTTTTTCCTGCGCCAGCCACCCCAAGAAGATTATTCCTTCCTTCAATATAGAACAGTACAAAGCGAAAAATATGCGACTCCGAGCCGTGAGCTAATTGATACGGTTCATGATATGGTTTCCATACAGGACTGGATGCATGAGTATGTCAAGAGAACAGAAGCTCGGATTTTACCTATAGTTGGTGCGGGAGCGCATGATACTAGCGTTGAAGCACTTACGAAAAGGATAAGGAGCGATCTAGATATAAAATTAAACTGGTTTGAGTCCAGCCGAGATGCGGATGCTTCTTTTAAGTACCTACGGGAAAGAGGAGAAGCTGCTGGCATTATTGTAATGATGAACGGGATTGTTGGTAGCAATACAAGGAGAAGCCTGAATTTTGAGGAGTTTCGAGCATTTACTTTAATTGATGAGTACGCACCGTTGATTTTCATTAATGCGACCGACACGAAAAACGGACAGCTTTTTTCCCTTGTACATGAATTAGCGCATATTTGGATTGGACAAAATAGTGTTTTTAATGGGAGCGAGTTTTCTCTTAACGGTCAAGGTTATATTGAAACGAAGTGCAATGCTGTGGCGGCAGAGATATTAGTGCCCATGGAAGTTTTTGTGAATATCTGGAGAGGCACTCAGATAAAAAGTGCCAAGGACGCTATATGTCAGATTGCTCGCTATTTCAAATGCAGTACTATAGTTGTTGCAAGAAGAGCTCTTGATCAGAAATATATTACCAAAGATGAGTATAATGAAATAACGGCTGTTGCCATAGCAAAAAGCTGTGAAGTAAAAACAAGTAGTTCGGGCGGCAATTATTATGCGACCATGGCTACCAGGCTTGACCATCGCTTTCTGTTTGCCCTTGCGAGCAGTATTATGGATGGTACGACTCTACATACGGATGCTTACAGACTCACAAAAACTAATAGAACAACTTTTAGCAGGCTTCTTGAAGCTGTGAGAGGCTAAACAAATGCAAGGAACCACGGAAGTCTTTTTAATTGATTCTAACGCACTTATGACTCCGTATAAAAATTATTATCCGTTTGATATCGCTCCATGTTTTTGGGATCAGATCGGAGAAAATGTAGAATCGGGTAGAATTGCAGTGCTCGATGTTGTGAAGGCTGAAGTAGAAAAAGGCGATGATAATCTTAGCAAATGGATCAAGGATTTGTCAATCGCCCAATATATTGACCACAGGCAAAAATCTATACTAGCTCATTATTCCGAAATCTTGACGTATATTCAGACTTGCGGGTTTTATACTGCACATGCATTGAGGGAATGGGCGAATGCCGGTGAAGCCGATCCTTGGCTAATTGCGGCAGCTATTGAAACGGGTTATACAATAGTAACATTTGAATCTTCGGCTGGAGTTTTAAGTATGAAGAACCCATCCCGCTATTGCAAAATACCCGATGTAAGCGATGCCTTTAAAGTAAAGTATGACAATCTTTTCACGATGATGAGGAAGCTTTCGATTAGCTTGCATTAAGCATGACATACAAAAGCGTAATACTTGTCCGCCAATGTCCGGTTTTTCTGTGCTAATATAGTACTATCAAAGAATGCTTAAGACCCCTTCCGGGGTCTTTTCTTATACCCGGAAGCAAAGGACGGCCCGAATGCGGCCGTCCTTCGACGTTGTGCGGGACCGCCTGTTTTTTAGCAGGACGAATCCCCGCATGGAAAGCCCGACGCAAGGGTTCCCGCCGGACAGCATTGACTGCATGGCGGCAGGAGCTCTTGCGGGACGGGCTTTTTTACTGCCCTGCGGCGGGGAACCGCCGGCGGGACGAAAGCGGATGCGCCGCGGATTGACCGGCGGCACACCCCGCGGCAACAGAACGCGATCAACGCCCCCGGGACGGGCGAGATCGGCGCAAAACCCTCCGGCCGGGACGGCACGAGGGCAAAGCGCGGATATACCAAACCCCAAAAACAAAATACGGCACAAAGAAAAGGAGAAGAAACATGAAATTTTCACAGATCCCGATTGAAGCATTTGCACAGATGCAGCTCGACGCCGGCGTTCTCGCGCTGGACTTTAACCCCGCCACGGGCGAACTGGACGCGTCGGACATCATCGGCGCAACGACCGGCGGCGTGAACGCGACGTGCGCGCCGACCATCGTGGACTACGGCGAGGACATGGACAACGTGCGCGCGGGCACGAAGCAGCTGCAGAAGATCACCGGGTACGAGCCGCGCATTGCGGGCACGTTCGTGACGGTCGTTCCGGAAACGCTGCGCCTCATCCTCGGCGCGGCCGATCTCAGCACGATCGGCACCCCTAAAATCGCGCTCCGGCACGAGCTGAAAGCGTCCGACTTTGCCGACGTGTGGTTCATCGGCGACTATTCCGACAAAAACGGCAACGCCAGCGGCGGGTTCATCGCAATTCACCTGAAGAACGCGCTGAACACGGACGGCTTCGCCATCCAGAGCAACAAGGACGGCAAGGGCAACTTTGCGGTCAATTTCCGAGGCTTCTACGATCTCGACGACCTCGACGCGGTGCCGATGGAGTTCTACATCAAGGAAGGCGAACCCGAGATGAGCGATTTCTGGTTTGAATTCGTCAGCGCAGCGGGCACGCAGACCGGCAAAACCGCGCTGTCCGGCATGACGGCGACCCCCGGCGAAGGCGAGAGCTACGTTTATCAGACGGGCTACGGCCTTCGCAATATTTATGCGGGCGATATCCTGCTCGGTTCGGCCTGGACGGCCTGGAACGGAACGGACGAGATCGCGGCGGTTACGGGCATGGACATCGTGCTTGCAGTCATCGTCACGGAGACGGGCGCGGTGCAGCACGGCGCGCGCGCAATCGTCGTTGCAGCGGAGGAAGCATAAACTATGAAACTCTCTGATATTCGCGGCGAGCGCGTGTTCGACGTGATCGCCGATGTGATCGGCCCGGTGAGCGACATTGCCGCGGACGAAAAGGCCGCAAAGCTCTTTAAGGGCGAAAAGAACAAAGGCGAGAGCAACAAGGCCTACACCCTGCGCAACATCAAGGCGGGGCTGCCGTATCTGCTCAAAACCCACAAGCGCCGCCTGATGCAGATTTTCGCGGCGCTCGAAGGCGTTTCGCCCGAAGAGTACGCGGAGAAAACGAACCTCTTCACGCTCACCAAAAGCATCCTCGAAATGCTGGGCGACGAGGCGCTGATGGGGCTTTTTACCTCTGCGGCGCCGACGGAGGACGCGACGCCGCATACCGAAGTATCTGCGAAGTAACGAGGCCGGTCAACGGGCGGGTGTTCATGCGCTGCATGATCGCCCGCTTTTTGCTGGAACAGCGGCAGTTTGCCTACTGCATCTACACGAGCGAGGCGGCAAAGATCGTCACAGAAAACACGATGCGGCAATACGGCGGCAGCAAGCTGGTCCGCAGTTTCGGCGAACTCGTCGGCACCGGCAGGGCCGACAATCGCACGGGCGACGAGATCGCGCAGGACGTGGTCAAACGCGCCGGATTGGTGGTGAGATAAATGGATATATTCGATGTGTACGTGACACTTACGCTTGACGCTTCGGCTTACAATAAAAGCTTTGAGGAAGCGGTCGGCAAAGCGACGGAATTGGCAGCCGCGGTACAGAACGCATTCTCGGCGGCGGGCAAAAGCATCGAGAGCGCGACCGGAAAAATGACGGAATTGGCCGCCACGGCGGGGACAGGAGCCTCCGCGGCGGGCAAGAGCATCGAGCAAGCGACCGGCAAAGCGATGGGATTCGCCGCCGCGGTGAAAGCAGGATTCTCTGCGGCGGGTAAGAGCACCAGCGGAGTGATCCATAACATAGTAAATTCCGTAGAAAAACTGAAAAGCAAAATCACTTCGTTCAAAGACAGTGTCCAGGAAGCGATCAAAAAAGTAAGCTCGTTAACAGCGGCACGGGGAAAGAATCTTGCCGCAGCAGACAAATCCATGGCGGCGGCAGGATCGTCTGCAAACGTCGCTGCCAATTTTGAGAAAGCAACCAAAGCGGCGAAAGACTTTGCAGCGGCGTTAAAAAACGGACTTGACACAGCAGACAAATCCATGGCGGCGGCAGGATCATCTGCGAACGTCATTGGCAATTTTGAGAAAGCGACGCAAAAAGCAAGCGGCTTTTCAACCACGTTGAAAAAAGGTTTTGTCGTGGCAGGCGCCGTTCTTTCTGAAGGGGACAAGCTAGCCGGCAAAGCAGTTGCAGCAATCGGGAAGGCTTCCTGGGAAGTTGTTTCGAAAGCCGGCGAGGCGGCGGCGAAAGCCGCGGTCAAGCTGGGCGAGGCCGTCGTGGAAGCCTATGGCAATTACGAAAAGCTCGGCAGCGGCGTAGAAACCGTGTTCGGGAGCAGCTCGGATCAGGTGACGAAGTTTGCAAACGATGCGTTCAAGACGACGCAGATGTCGGCCAGCGAGTACCTTAAAACGCTGTCGGGATTTTCTGCGCAGCTGCTGAAAAGCCTTGACGGCGACGCCGCCGCAGCGGCAGACCATGCAAACGGAATCGTGACCGACATGGCCGACAACGCCAGCAAAACGGGCGCGTCCATAGAGGAACTTGAGAGCGCCTATCAGGGGTTCGCAGAGGGGAACTTCTCTATGCTGGACAGCCTGAAACTTGGCTACGGCGGGACAAAGGAGGAGATGGAAAAGCTCCTCAAGGAAGCGTCGGCGATTTCCGGCGTTGAATACGATGTGTCCAACTTTGCGGACGTCGCCGATGCAATCCACGTTGTGCAAAACGAGATGGGCATAACCGGTTCGGCCGCGGAGGAGGCGAGCGCAAGCGTCAACGGTTCGATTGATACGCTTAAAGCGGCTTTCTCCAACTTCCTGACCGGTCTCGGCGACAGCGATGCGGACGTGGGAGAGCTTGCGCAGAACGTGGTCGATTCCTTCAGCGCGGTAGCGGAAAACATTGCGCCGGTGCTTCAAAACATCGTCGACGCGCTGCCGGCGGTGGTCGAAACCATCATCGGTGCGCTCAACGAAAACTTCCCGGTTCTGCTGGAAGCCGCGGCGGAGTTGCTCAACGGACTGCTTGAAGGGATCGTCGAGCTGCTGCCCGTGCTGATACCGGTTGTGATCAGCGCGTTGATGATGGTCGTAAACGCATTGCTCGACAACATCGACCTGCTCATTGAAGCGGCGGTTACGCTGCTGACCGGGCTGGCCGTCGGGCTGATTACGGCGATTCCGATTTTGATTGAAAAGATACCGGAAATCATAGCGGCGCTGTTCAATGCGATTGTCGAAAATGCGCCGAAGCTCCTCGAAGCGGGCGGACAGCTGATCACCATGCTGGGACAAGGGATCGCCAATATGCTCGCCAGCCTGAACACAAGCGTGGGCGGCTTGGTCAGCGACAACATTGTGCAGCCGATCAGCGATATGGTTTCCGAGTTTATCGGGGCTGGACGAAACCTGATTATGGGGTTGTGGAATGGTATCAGCAACGGCACGCAGTGGGTCCGGGACAAGATCAGCGTCTGGGTTCAGGACCTGACGAGCTGGTTCAAAAAGAAGCTCGGCATCAACAGCCCGTCCCGCGTCATGCGCGACGAGGTCGGCAAATACATTGCCCTCGGCCTTGCCACGGGGATTGAAAACAATCTGGAAGCGGTCAAACAGGCGATCAGCGAGGCGGACAATCTTGTAACCGGCGGTTTTTCCGCGGCGATCAGTTACGGCGGCGGTACGCCGGCCGTGGCGGGCGGCGTGCAGATCGTGCAGAACATCGCGTCCGTGCCGCAGACGCCCGTGGAACTCGCCGCGGCGACGGCGGCATACTTTGAACAAGCGAGGTGGACCTGATGGGCTATATGAAGACGGTATTTCGCTATGTCAACGAAAACGGCGGGGAAATTGCGTTTACGCTCGCAAACGGATGGCTGCTCACGAAGCCGGACGGCATCGACACGCTGACGGTTTCCATCTCGCAGTCGCAGGGCATCGGCCAGGTCGGCGCGACGGTCGACTCGGTCAACATCCAGCCGCGGCCCGTGACGCTGAACGGGCGCATCTATGGCGAGAGCGGAAGCAAGAAGGACAAGCTGCTCAGCGTAGTGCGCCCGGACCTCTCCGGGCGGCTGTACGCGGACGATTACTACATCGACTGCAGGCCGACGGCGACCCCTGCGATCGGCGCGGACAGCTCGTTCGCGCCGTTTCAGTTTGAGCTGATTGCGCCATACCCGTACTGGCAGAAGGACGCGAGCACCACCACGGTGCTCAGCGGCCAGCTGTATAAATTTAAGTTCCCCTGGAACATTTCACAAACGTGGAAGTTTGCCGAGAGCATGGAAACGGTGTTTATCAACGTGCAGAACACAGGCCAGGTGCCCGTGCCGTTTCAGGCGACGTTCGCGGCGAAGGGCGAGGTGGTCAACCCGCGGATTACCAATGCGATCACGGGCGAATACCTGCTGCTGAAAAAGGCGCTGCAGCCGGGCGAACGCGTCGTCGTTTCGATTGGGCATAACGGCACCACGGCGACCTCGACGATCGACGGGGACGTCCGCGGCGCGCTCGATCTGTATAACACGCTTTCCCGGCTGGCGGTCGGCGACAACCTGCTCAAACCGGAAGCGGAAAGCGGCGGCGGACAGATGGAGATCAGCATCGACTTTTCGACCGAGATCGTGGGGATTGCGCTATGAGCCTGGAACTCTATACGCCCGACCTGTCGAACCGGCACGAAATTTCGCACGCAATCAGCCTGCAGACCGACGAATACTACAACGAAACCGGCAAGCTGACGCTCGTCGTTTCGGTGTCGGACTACAACATCGCAATCGTCAAGGAAGGCGCGGTGCTGCTCAGGACCGACACGGGCACGGCCATGATCGTCCGCAGTGTTACGATCGACTCTTCGCAGAACCGAATCACCGCAAACGGGTACACGACGGACACGCTGCTCAATCAGCGCGTGTTCGCCGCGCCCGCGGCGATTCAGACGATTGAGACGGATTTATACGCCGGGATTGCGGCGAACCTGCGGGAACTGCCGCACGTTGCGCTTGCAGGCGTAAAGGGACTGACGGAGACGGCGGCTTCCGTACTGTACGGCGGCGAACTGCTCGACGAGGCGACTCCGCTTCTGGACGCCGCCGAGCTCGGACACCGCATGACGTGGGACGCAGACACGCTGACGCACGTGTTCGAAATCTACAAAGGCGCCGACCTGACGGACGGCATACACGCGGTCGTGTTCTCCGACGAGATGGGCACGGCGAGCAACCTGAAGATCGGCGACGACGCGAGCGTTTTTAAAAACGTTTGCTACGTAATCGGCAAATTCGACGATGCGGAGGTCGTGGAGATTGTCGGGACGGCGACGGGCGGCGACCGCTATGAAATGTGGGCGGAGGCGGGCGGCGTTTCCCAGCAGAGCGGGGAAACGCTCGCGGCGTACCGGGCCAGGCTTGCCCAGTGCGGCGCGGAGGAGCTCGCCAAGCATGTGCGGAGGTCGAGTTTTTCGGTGCTGATCGACGCGTCGGAGCTCGGCAACGCCTACTCGCTCGGCGACGTTGTGAAGTGTGCGTCCCGTAAATACGGGATGATGTTCACCGCCCGGATCAAGGGCGTGAAACGGCGCATGGACATGAACGGAGAAACGACGGAACTTGTGCTCGGGGAACCGGCACTTGACGTGATAGGAGAACTGAAATTATGGCAGAAATAAAGAGTTACCCCAATAATGCGGACGAGTTCATCGGCGCGGAATATCCGATGAAATGGCATCACGGCAGGACGCGCGGCGTATTCGGCGCGGAAGGGAACGCGGCGGTCGCCGCCGTCGACGGGCAGATGGCCGTAACGGTTTCCGACGGGATCGGATGGATGACGGATGCAAACGGCAACGGAATCGTCTGGTGGAACGACACGCAGGCACAGACGGCGCAGCCGCTTAATTTGAACCTCGACACGGCGGACGGCACTTTAAGCCGGATCGACCGGATCATCGTTGAATGGTCCACGCCGAACTATGCGCAAAAGCCGGAGATCAAGGTGCTCAAAGGCACGAATGCGGTTTCTCCTGCGGCGCCGGCGCTGACGAACGACGCGTCGCTGCGGCAGATTTCGCTTGCACGGGTCAGCGTCGCCGCGGGTACGCTGGCGGTCACGGCCGCAATGATTACGGACGAACGGCTCGACGCCTCGGTCTGCGGGGTCGTGACCGAAACGGTCGAAGTCGATACCTCCATGGCCACCGCGCAGATCAACGAAGTGCTGGCGCAGGCGCAGCAGCTCGTCAGCGACATGCAGGGCGAGGCGGTGATCGACCATGCCGCAACGCACGAGCCGGGCGGGGACGATCCCACGAAGTTCGTGTATTACGGCGGCGCGCAGACGCTGACCGACGCGCAGAAAGCGCAGGCACAGGCGAACATGGGCGCGGTCGGCTTTTCCGGCGCGCAGACGCTTTCCAGCGCGCAGAAAGCGCAGGCGCAGGCGAATATCGG
>DAOTGE010000034.1:0-28052 GCA_035446965.1 Eubacteriales bacterium | reverse complement strand
GGATCGCCCTTTAGGGCGGGTTCTCTATGCGTTTTGCCGCCCGGGAGCCCGAAGGGCGAGAGGCAAAACGTGGTTATCCCGTCAAAAAACTGGTTTTTTGACGGTCACAGACCCGCGTTCCAAGCGCGGGCCTTTCTGCGAAGGATTGTTACAACGTAATTTCCTGCAGCGATTTTGCCACGGGGACGGGGTGTTCCCTGAGGAAGCGTTCCGTCTGTTCCACGGAGCGGCCGACGTGCCGGAGCGGGTCGAGCTCAAACAGGACTTCCTCGCGCGACAGCGGGAACGCCGGGTCGCGTATCAGCCGCTCGGCAAGGTCGTTCGCCTCGCCTTCCGAAACGCGCTGCTTTGCGGCTACGGAATGTTCGCGGATGATTTCGTGCAGTTTCTGCCGGTCGCCGCCTTTTTTCACGCCCGCCATGAGCAGGTTTTCCGTGGCGAGGAACGGCAGCGCGTCGCCGAGGATGCGCGCGTTGGCGGCTTCGTGCACGACGAGCCCGCCCGCGACGTTCGCCATGAGGCGGAGCACCGCGTCCGTGGCGAGGAACGCTTCCGGAAGCGAAATCCGGCGGTTGGCGGAGTCGTCCAGCGTGCGTTCGAGCCACTGCGAGCTCGCGGTCATCGGCGCGTTCTGCGCCGTCGCCATCACGAAGCGCGAAAGCGAACAGATGCGCTCGGAACGCATGGGGTTCTGTTTATACGCCATGGCGGAGGAGCCGATCTGCGCCGAACCGAACGGCTCGGAGAGGATACCGTCGTGCTGGAGCAGGCGGACGTCCCCGCCGAAGCGATAGGCGCTTTGCGCAATGCCGGAGAGCACGCCAAGGATGCGGCTGTCGAGCTTGCGCGGATAGGTCTGCCCGCTCACGCTGTAGAGACGATCGAAACCGAAATCGGCGGCGATCATTTCGTTGAGCCGGTCGATTTTTTCCGTGTCGCCCGAAAAGAGCGAAACAAAGCTTGCTTCCGTGCCGGTCGCGCCGCGGCATCCGAGAAACCGGATTGCGCCCAGCACGTCGGAAAGCTCTTCGAGGTCGAGGAACAAATCCTGCATCCAGAGGCACGCGCGCCGGCCGATCGTGACCGGCTGGGCGGCCTGAAAATGCGTGTAGCCCACGGTGGGGATCGCCTTGGTGCGCTCTGCAAAAGCGGAGAGCGCGGAGAGCACCGCGTATACGCTGTTTTGGATGCTTTTGAGCGCCTCGCGAAAGATGATCAAATCCGCGTTGTCGGTGACAAAGCAGCTCGTTGCGCCGAGGTGGATGATCCCCGCGGCGCCGGGGCAGACGAGGCCGTAGGCGTAGACATGCGCCATCACGTCGTGCCGCACCTGTTTTTCACGTGCGGCGACCGCTTCGTAGTCGATGTCCGTAATATGCGCGGCCAGTTCGTCGGCCTGCTCCTGCGTAACCGGCAGTCCGAGTGCGTGCTCCGCGCGCGCAAGGCTCGTCCAGAGCCTGCGCCAGGTTGAATAGCGCATGTCCGGCGAGAAGAGCCGCTGCATTTCGTCCGAAGCATAGCGGCTGCTCAGCGGACTTTCGTACCGATCGCGCATGCGCCGTTACCTCCTGATAATCGCGTCGCGCGCCGCGCCGACCGAGATATTCGTAATCGGGCAGCGGATGGCCTTCTCGATGTAGAGGATGTAGTCCTGCGCGGCTTTCGGCAGGTCGCCGAACGTGCGGCAGCCGGAAATATCGCATTTCCAGCCGGGCATCGAATCGAACACGGGTTTGGCCGCGCCGATTGCCGCGGGGAAAGGGAAGTCGTCCGTCTTTTTGCCGTCCAGCTCATACTGCACGCAGACGGGGATTTCGTCCATATAGGAAAGGATGTCGATCTTGGTGAGCGCGACTTCGGTCGCGCCCTGCATGGCCACGCCGTAGCGTGTGGCGACGACGTCCATCGGCCCGACCCTGCGCGGGCGGCCGGTCGCCGCGCCGTATTCCGCGCCTTCCTTGCGGAGCCGTTCGGCCTCGTCGCCGAACCATTCCGCCGTGAACGGCCCTTCACCGACGCAGGTGGAATATGCCTTGACCACGCCGATGACGCGATCGAGCTTCGTGCCGGGCATGCCCGCGCCGATGGGCGCATAGGCCGCCAGCGGCGCCGAGCTGGAGGTGTAAGGATAGATGCCGAAGTCCACGTCCCTAAGAACACCGAGCTGTGCTTCAAAAAGGATGTTCTTTTTGCCGTCCGCTTCGCGCAGGAACGCGCCCGCGTCGCAGATATAGGGCTTGAGCGGTTCGCCGAACGCCGTGAGCCAGTCCATGAGCTCGCCGAGCGAATAGGTCTTTCCGCCGTAGACGTTTTTAAGCGTCAGGTTTTTCCATTCCAGGATGCCTGCGAGCCGTTTTTTGAGGTAGTCGGGATAAAACAATTCGCCGAGCATGATGGTTTTTTTCATGTATTTATCGCCGTAAACAGGCGCGATGCCGCGCTTGGTGGAGCCGTATTTTGCGTCGCGCAGGCGCGCTTCTTCCAGCACGTCCTGATCGCGGTGGTAGGGAAATACGATCGGCGCGCGGTCGCTGACCTTCAGGTTTTCCGGCGAGATCGGGACGCCCTGATCGCGGACCTGGCCGATTTCTTCCAGCAGTTTTTCGGGGTCTACGACCGTGCCGTTGCCCAGCACGTTGGTCACGCCCTTGCGGAAAATGCCGGAGGGGAGCAGGTGCAGCGCGAATTTGCCGAATTCGTTGACGACGGTGTGCCCGGCGTTGTTGCCGCCCTGATAACGCACGACCACGTCATAATCTTCCGCGATGAGGTCGACCATGCGGCCTTTCCCCTCGTCGCCCCAGTTGATGCCTACGATTGCGCAGTTAGCCATAGTTTTGCTCCTTTCCAATATACGCAGACCGGGTGTGTTCCGCCTAAACGGAGCGCCGGTCCGAATGGACGGTGTAAACGTCGTTGCCAAGCAGGTCGAACGACACGATCACGGGAAAATCCGACACGGTCAGCTTGTAGACCGCCTCCGCGCCGAGGTCGCCGAAGGCGACAAGCTCGCAGCCCGTCACGCGGGAGGCGTAGAGCATGCCCGCGCCGCCGGTCGCCGCAAAATGCACGGCGCGTCCCTGCATCGCTTCGCAGACGCTCTGTGCGCGCGGACCCTTGCCGACGAACTGGCGGACGCCATAGCCGATCAGCGCGGGCGTGTAGCGGTCCATGCGCTTGCTCGTCGTCGGGCCGCAGGGTCCGATGATTTCGCCCGGCGCGGCGGGGCACGGCCCCGCATAGTAGATGCATGCGCCTTTCGGCACGGGCAGGGGTTCGCCTTTTTGCAGTAAGTCCGCAAAGCGCGCGTGCGCCGCGTCCCGCGCGGTATACAGCACGCCGCTGAGACGAACAACGTCGCCGGCACGCAGTTTTTTCAGTTCTTCCGCCGGAACGGGGACGGGGAGGGTGTATTCCAAATTGCTAAACCTCCTCGCTTGCGTGGCGGCAGGCGTGACACTGCAAATTCACCGCGACCGGAAGCCCCGCAATGTGTGTGGGCAGCGCGCCGATCTGCACCGCGAGCGCGGTCGTCCTTCCGCCGAGCCCCATCGGCCCGATTCCGCTGGCGTTGATCTGCGTTAGCGCGTCGCGTTCCAGCGCGGCAAGGTCCGCCCGTTCGGCGGGCCTGCCCAGCGGGCGCAGCAGCTGGCGTTTGGCCAGCAGCGCGGCCTGCTCCATCGTGCCGCCTATTCCCACGCCGGCAACGCCCGGCGGGCAGGCGGAAGCGCCCGCCTCGAGCACGCTGGTTACGACGGCGGAGACGATCCCATCGGTTCCCGCGGACGGAGAAAGCATGAAAAGACGGCTCATGTTCTCGCTGCCGAAGCCCTTCGGTGCGACGGTGAGGCGGAGTTTTTCGCCCGGCACAAAGCGCACGTGCAGCACCGCGGGCGTGTTGTCCTGCGTGTTGATGCGCGTAATCGGGTCGAGAACGGACTTCCGCAGGTACCCTTTGGTGTACGCAAGGCGCACGCCTTCGTCGACCGCGGCATTCAGGCCGCCCTCGATAAAAACGTCCTCTCCGACGTCGGCAAATACGACGGCCATGCCGGTGTCCTGACAGATCGGCCGGCGGCAGTCGCGCGCAAGTTTTTGGTTTTCGATCAATTGCGATAAAACAGAACGGGCGGCGCTGTCCGGCGCTTCCGTTTCGCGGGCGGCGGTCAGGGCGGCGAGCACGTCTTGCGGTAGGTCACAGCAGGCACGCAGACAAAGCCTGCGCACAACCTCCGTGATTTCCGCGGTGTGCAGAATCCGCATCTGGACGAGCCACCTTTCCACGCGAAGTGCGCTTTCGCACCGAAAAAAATATTATGGCACACTTTTGACCAAAACACAAGGCGGTTTTGTCGCTTTTTACGAAAATAAACTGCATAAAACTTAAAAACAACGCATAAATGGCTGAATTAATCAAAAAAGACGTATAAATACGCAATCGGACGCAGCGATGCCCCGTAAATCCGGCCTGTGCGTTCACAAAACGGCAATCATAAATTTGACGCGAAGCCGGAAATGCTCCGTAATTGTTCACAATGCGCCATGTTTGCGTGCTTGCGGATTTTTCCGCAATCTGTAAAACTGGACGTATGGAATGCTTACGGAATTATCCGGCGGCCGAAACGCCGCCGGTTCAAACCAGGATTTTTCGCGCGCTGGGCACGCTCAACACGATCCGCGCATATGGCGACGCGCCGGCGGACGCGCTCGAACGCGCCGAAAAACGCGTGCTGGAGCTCGACGACGCGCTTTCGGTGTTCAAGCCGGAAAGCGACATTGCGCGTCTCAACGCCGCCGCGGGGCAAAAGAGCGTGCGTGTTGGAAAAGACGCGCTGCAGCTGCTTGCCGCCGCAAAGCGCTTTTCGCGCCTGACGGGCGGCGCGTTCAGCGTTACGACGCGCCCGCTGAGCGCACTTTGGTCGCTGCACGCAGGGCGCGGCACGGTGCCGGACAGAACGCAGGTCGAGCGCGCGCTGGAACTGGCGGACGATGAAGGAATCATCCTTAACGAAGCGGACAAAACGGCCATGCTCGCGCGCCGCGGGCAGGCGGCGGACCTCGGCGGCATCGCAAAAGGGTATGCCGCGGACGAAGTGCGGCGCATCCTGTCGGAAGGCGGCGTGACGGATGCAATGATCAACCTCGGCGGAACGGTGTGCATCGTCGGTCATGGGCGGAGCATCGGGATTCAGCATCCCGACCGCTGCACGGGCATCCCGATGGGCAAGCTCACGCTGCAGGACAGGGCGATTGTAACCTCCGGCGACTATGAGCGCTATTATGAGGTGGACGGCGTGCGCTATCACCACATTCTCGACCCAAAGACGGGATTCCCGGCGCAGAGCGGCCTGCACAGCGTGAGCGTGATCGGCGAAGACGCGACGGCGCTGGACGCGCTTTCAACCGCAATCTTCGTGCTGGGCGCAAAAAAAGGCGCGCTGCTCGCCGCTGAGTGCGGCGTTGAACTGGTGCTGGTTACGCAGGAGATGAACGTTTACTGTTCGGACGCACTGCGCGGGATGTTTTCGCTTTTGAGCGCGCCCGGCGGTGCACGGGTGTTCCGGCAGGTTTGAGAAAAAGACACAGAAATACATAGAAATACAGATACAGAATATGGAAGAAAAGAAGATCACAAAAAGAAAGAAAAAGAAGATTTCACCGCTTATGCTGACACGGCGGCTGATTCAGCTTGCAGCGTTCGTGCTGTTTCCGGGACTGTTTATTTCAACGTTCGCCGCCCTCAAGAGCATCTACACGGCGATCATCGGCGGCACGTTCAGCGCCTCGGCGATGGCGGGGCAGATTGTGCTCGCGGTGTCCATGCTGGTCATTACCGCGCTGATGGGGCGCTTTTTCTGCGGGTTCCTCTGCGCGTTCGGCAGCATGGGGGATTTACTTTGGTACCTCGGCGGCAAGCTGAAAATCAAGCGTCCGAAGATTTCACCGCAGGCGGACCGTGCGCTCAAGAGCGTAAAATACATTCTGCTGGCCGGAATCGTGCTGTTCATTTGGACGCTCGGCGCGTCGGTGCTCGGCGGCACGGCCAATCCCTGGACGGTGTTCGGCATGTATGCCGGCTACAAGGGCTGGGCCGATCTTTCGGCGCTCTGGTCGCTTGGCGCGCTGCTGCTGCTCCTGATTATGGCGGGATCGATGCTCATCGAGCGGTTTTTCTGCCGCTATCTCTGCCCGCTGGGTGCGGTGTTTGCAATCGTCTCAAAATTCCGCCTGTTTAAGATCCGAAAGCCGCGCACTGCGTGCGGCCCGTGCCGGGCGTGTACCAGGCGCTGCTCAATGGGGATTCCGCTATATAAAGGCGACGTTGTGACCTCGGCGGAATGCATCGACTGCATGAACTGCGTGGATATCTGCCCGCGCGGCAACGTTTCGGCCAACCCCAAACCCGCCGTCGCGGCGGCCGTTGCGGTCGTCGCCATGAGCGGCATGTATTTTGCGGGAAATCTGGCGAGCACGGCTGCGGCGGAAACCCTTGCGGCGGCCGCCGTTACCGAAACGCTGGATGCAACGGGCGAAACGGTGACGAGCGGCGCGTTTACCGACGGCGTTTACACCGGCAGCGCGAGCGGTTATCATGGCACGACCAGCGTGCAGGTGACGGTCGAAAACGGCTATATCACCGCAGTCGAGGTGCTTTCGACCGGCGACGACGCGGAGTTTTTTAACCAGGCAAAAAGCCTTGTAATCCCGCAGATCATCAGCGCGCAGAGCGTGGACGTGGACACGGTTTCGGGTGCGACGTTCAGCAGCAACGCCATCATCGGCGCGGTGAGCGACGCACTATCCGGCGCGCTGAACGACACAAGCGGCGTAACACTGATCGACACGGACGATGCCTCGGCGACGGCCACGCCGGAACTGACCCCGACGCCCACGCCCGAGGCGACGGCGACGCCCGAAGCGACCGACGTTCCCGAAACGGCCGGGCCGTTCGACCTTGCGGACGGCGTTTACACCGGGACCGGGACGGGGTTCCGCGGTGACACCGAGGTGAGCGTGACCGTCGAAAACGGATACATCACCGAGATCGTGATCGACTCCTACCGTGACGACGAGCAGTATTTCCAGCGTGCGAAGAGCTCGGTGCTGAGCGCAATCCTGACCGCGCAGTCGCCGGATGTGGACGCGGTTTCGGGCGCGACCTACAGCAGCAACGGCATCATGGAAGCCGTTGCGGACGCGCTGAACGCCGAATTCACCGCGACGACGCCGTCGTCCGGCGGGAACCGCCACGGGCACAACTGAATTTCTGCGCGTTAGAGCGCGATTTTCCCCGCACGGATAAAACCGGCGGGGATTTTTTTTACGCTATACGAAGCGTAGGTTGCGGCAGAATGCGCCGCCATGGTACGCTAGCGCTGTAAACGGGAAAGGACGACCTTTTTATGACAAACTATGTGACCGGCGGGGTGATTAAGCGCCTCCGCGAGAAAAAAGGATATACGCAAAAGCAGCTTGCCGAGATGATTTCGGTGAGCGACAAAGCGGTCTCCAAATGGGAGTCCGGGCGGGGTCTGCCGGACGTGAGCCTGCTCGAACCGCTGGCAAAGACGCTGGGCGTTTCGGTGGCGGAGCTCCTTTCCGGCGCGTGCGTGGTCAACCAAAACCGCTGCGGCAATATCCGCAAAAGCCGTTTTTATGTTTGCCCGGTCTGCGGAAACGTCCTCTATGCGCTTGGCGAGGGCGCGTTTTCCTGCTGCGGGGTGACGCTGCCGCCGCTGGAGGCGGAACAAGCGGACGGCGAACACGAACTGCGCGCCGAGCAGGTTGAAAACGAGTATTTTGTCAGCATGCGCCACCCGATGGAGAAAACGCATTATATTTCGTTTTTCGCGTTCGTGACGGCGGACAAAATGACGCTTGTTAAGCTCTATCCGGAGCAGGCCGCCGAAGCGCGGCTTCCAATCTGCGGGCACGGCGTTCTGTACGCGTACTGCAACCGGCACGGGCTGCTTTCGGCCAAATTGTGAGAAACGGGGAGAGGGGGAAAATAATGAAGGTACTGGTGATCAACGGTTCGCCGAAAGGCGAACGGAGCGATACGCTCAAAATTACGCGTGCGTTTCTGGAAGGCATGGGAGACGCCGCCGAAACGGTTGAAACGATCGACACGATGCAGGCTGACGTGAAGCCCTGCCGCGGCTGCTACGCCTGCTGGCACAAAACGCCGGGGAACTGCGTCCAGCGAGACGGCATGGCGGACATACTCGAGCGCATCCGGCAAAGCGATCTTGTGATCTGGTCGACGCCGCTGTACTGTTACGGCGTGCCGTCCAGCTGCAAGGCCGTTTTCGACCGGCTGCTGCCGCTTTCTTCGCCGAAGCAGCATGTCGGCGAAGACGGGCGCACGCATCACCCGGCAAGAGAGCGCGTGCATGCGAAGATGGCGCTGGTTTCCGGCTGCGGATTCCCCGATCGCGCAGGCAACTTTGACGCGCTGGAGTTTTCGTTTGAGCGGATGTTTGGCCGGGACTGCCCGATGATCCTCTGCGTGGAAGCGCCGCTTCTGTCCGTGCCGGAGGCAAAGCCGCTTGCAGAGCGGTATCTGGCGCTTGCGCAAAAAGCCGGACGGGAATACGCGCAAAACGGTGCGATTTCGGACGAAACGCAGGAGAAACTCGACGCGCCGATGTTCCCGCCGGAACAGTACCGCGCCATGGCGGGGCGCTGAACGGCGAACGCAAAAGCTTTTTTTGCCGGACGGGAGCGGGGTATGATAAAATAAATCCGGCGGCATGCGGGAAAAAACGGCGCGCGCCGTACGAAAAAGCGGGGGAGAGCGAACTCTTGAAAACGATCGTTTTGTATTACACGTTCGGCGGTTCAACGAAAAAGGAAGCCGAGAAACTGGCGGGCGAACTCGGCGCGCAGATCTGCCGCGTGCGCGAGAAGCGGAACCGCAGCCTGGTCGGGTCGTTTATTCCCGGCTGTCCGCAGGCGATCAAGCGCAGGCGCACGAAAATCCGGCCGGTGGACGCCGACCTCGGTGCGTTCGATAAAATCGTGATCGGCTGCCCGGTCTGGGCGGCGTGCCCCGCGCCGGCGTTCAACTCCATCGTGGAACTGCTGCCCGCCGGCAAGGAGGTCGATGTGTTTCTTTGTGCGGGCGGAAGCGACCCGCGCGAAAGCGACGCGGGCACGCGGGAAATGATTGAAGCAAAAGGCTGTAAGGTAACCGGCATCCGCACCGTTACGACCGGTGCGAAGCCCTCAAAAATGAAGGAATAGGCACTTCAGCCTGTCAAAAAAGTCTCCGGGATTGTTAAGGGCCGCAGCCATTAACCGTTTTTTCCGGCTGCGCCGGTTCATCAGGCACCGTACGATCGCCCGTTTCGGGCGGTTTCCTTGTGCTCTTTGCCGCCCGGGAACCCGAAGGGTGAGAGGCAAAGAGCGGTTATTCCGTTAAAAAACTGGTTTTTTAACGGCCTAAAAGCGGCGCGGACTACTGTCCGCGCCGCTTGCCGTACCCGAGTGTAAAAACTTATTTGAACTTGACCGCGGTGCCGTATGCAATAACTTCCGCCGCGCCGGACATGATCGCGCTGGAAGCATAGCGAACGTTCACAACCGCGTCCGCGCCGAGCTTTTCCGCCTCCGCGACCATACGCTTGGTGGCCAGCGCGCGGGCGCTGTTCATCATTTCGTTATAGGCGGTCAGTTCGCCGCCGACGAGCGTTTTGAGTCCCTGGGTGATGTCCCGGCCGATGTTTTTGGTCTGGATGGTACTGCCCTTGACGAGCCCGAGCATTTCAAGCTCCTTGCCGCCGATGTAATCAGTATTGACTAAGATCATCTTCTTCTCCGCTCCTTATCTCTTTGATTCGCTGCAAAAGTACATAGACGCTCGCGCCGAGCAGCGCAAGCGGGATTGCCCCTATGAGCACCTTGGCGACGGCCGGCATCGGCACGGCCAGCAGTACGATAAAATACGCCAGCATATAGGCTGCGAGCAGGCATGTAATCACGATTGGGGCGATCATTTTTTTTCGATGCAGGTTCATACAAAAACTCCATACGGTATCGCCGAACGCAAAAGGAAACCCGGCATGGCTGTTACAGGCTCAATATAGCATATCCGCCTGGTTTTGAAAAGAAAAACCGGGTGCGGCGCGTCAGGCTTTTTCTCCGGGGTAAAGCCTGTTCAGGATGCCCGCGTATCCGCCCAGAGCGGTTTTGATTTCATCCAGCGAAATCCATTCGTCGCGCGTGTGCGCAAGCGTCTCCGCCGAAGGGCCGAACCCGACGGTCGGGATGCCCGCTTCGCCTGCGTAGTGGCTGCCGTTGGTGCAGAAGTTATAGCGCGCAATGCCCGGCGAAACGCCGCCTTCGCGCAGGCCTTTGAGCACGTCCTGCACGAACAGTTCATCCTCGCTGAACGACCAGCCGGGAAAGAAGCGTTCGCCGCGGACGATTTCCCCCGTGTAGCAGCGCTGTTCGCCCTGCGCGAACGAAACCTTTGCACAAAGCTGCGGGATTTCCTTTTTTGCCTCGTCCAGCAGACGAAGGAGCGGAGCGAGCACGCTTTGCTTGGTTTCGCCGACGAGCAGCCGCCGGTCATAGGTGGCGCGGCAGTACCGCGGCACGACCGAAGCGCCGGGGTACGGCTCGGACTTGATATCGGTCAGTTCCAGGATGCCCGGGCCGAGGTCGCCCGACTGCGGCGGCAAGATCTTTTGGATGCGGCGGACGAGTTCCGCCATGTGATAGACCGCGTTTACGCCTTTTTGCGGGCTGGCGGAATGCGCGCTTTTGCCGAACGTTTCCAGCACGATTTCCGCGCGTCCGCGCTGGCCGATTTTGAGGTTGCATTCCGAAGCTTCGCCGATGACGACGAGGTCGGGCCTGATGCGCGCGCTGATTTCGCGCGCGGCGACGCCCTCGAAACACTCCTCGTGCACGACGCCCGCAACGGCGACGGTCCCCGCAAAATGCCCGCCGGTCTTTTGCCAATGCGCGGCGGCGGCAGCCGCCATGCACGCAAGCGCGCACTTCATATCGGAAGCGCCGCGCCCGTAGAGTCTGCCCTCCGAAATCTCCGCGGCATAGGGCGGATGCGTCCACTCGGCTTCGTCAGCGACCGGGACGGTGTCCATATGCCCGTCGAACAGGGTCGTTTTGCCGGGACGGTCCCCGCGGAACACCCCGATGAGGTTGCCGCAGCGGTCGGTGATGATCTCGCTTGCGCCGTTAACGCGGAAAAAGTCCGCAAGCGCGGCTGCAACGCCCGCTTCCTCACCGGAAACGCTCGGCGAAGCGATGAGCGTCCGGCAAAGCGGGAGGCATGTTTCAAAGAGTGCTTCGTTTGAATTTGTCTGCTGGCTCAAAACGGTTCCTCCGGATGATTGTGCTGCTGTATTTTTCGCAGGGATGCGGACTTGGAAGTGCCAAAAAGCGGCGGGCGGGCCGCCTGCCTGCGGAATGCCCAGCAGCATTGTATCACAATACCATACGGACGGTACGGTTTTGGGAAATTCTTTGCCGGAAGGAAACCGTAAACGGGAAAGCGCTTGTCTGTATGCGGTCAAAGCCGCGTTTTGAATCACATCCCGCCTGCGGGCACAAAAAAAGACGGAGCGAATGCTCCGTCAAAGCAGCGCGGATTCGGATATTACCGTGTCTTTGCCTGCTGCTGGCTCGGTCGGCAGGCACACCGAATCCGTTACTGGCAATTTAACACGCGGCGATTCGGCTGTCAAGGTCGCAGGGAGGGTTTCGTATGCGATCAAAGCCGCGCTTTGAATCACAGCCCGTTTGCGGGCATAAAAAAGACGGAGCGAATGCTCCGTCAAAGCAGCGCGGATTCGGATATTACCGTGTCTTTGCCTGCTGCCGGCTCGGTCGATAGAAGCGCCGAATCCTCTGCTGAAAATTTAACACGCGGCGATGCGGCTGTCAAGGATGCCGGGAGAGCTTCCGGGATATTTCCCGTTTGCACTCGACAGAAAAACGATTCCTGATTAAAATAAAGGAAGAGCGGCGCCTGCGGGACGGAGATGTTGTTTTTAAACGGATCCCGGCGGGCGCGGGAGCATTTCCAAACACCGGCATAATGCCGGTCGATTCTGGAGCACCGGCGCGGGGCAAAGCGCCTTTTCGCGCGGACGGAGGATACGAATTCATGAACGAACGCAGCACGGATATCGGCACGGCGGAGGCGTTTTACGCGGAGTTTGCAAAGAGCGCGGGCGTTTCCGTCCGGCAGCTGCGCGCATGGACGGCGCGCACGGACTTTAGCCAAGGGTTTATGCGCATTTACGGCGGCAGGGTTTCCTGTGAGGCGGTGGCAACCCTCTGCGAACCGGTTATAAAGCGCCTTAATGGCATGCCGGAAGAAGGAATCCTGCCGTTTGCATACGAGTCTCTGTCCGCCGGGCTTTATCCGTATTCCGGCGCGCCGAAAACCGACAAGGCGAAAAAGAGCGCGCTGCGCTTTTATATTGCGGTACTCGCAAAGCTTCTGGACGCGGAGCGCGAAAACGCGTTCGACCCGCTGCTCGATTATCTGCCCGTCACCGAAGAGGAGATCGAAAAAAGCCCGATTGCAGAGCAATGCAGATTGTTTTCCGAGACGGTGAAAAAGAGCGGGTACCGGGAGTTACTACGCATCGGGCGGGAGATGATGCCGTTCGATCCCGCGGGGCATACCTTCGGCGTGCGGCATGTTGCGCTGCATATGGCGCGCCAGGCGGAAAGATGCGGCCTTCCGGTGGACGTGGCGCTCGTAGCCGCGGCGGCGCTGGCGCACGACATCGGCAAGTTCGGCTGCCGCGGCGAGGACATGCCGCGCATTCCGTATCTGCACTATTATTACACCTGGAAATGGCTGGAAGGCGGAGGCATGCCGGACATTGCGCATATCGCGGCGAACCACTCCACCTGGGACCTCGAGTTTGAAAACCTGCCGATCGAATCGCTGATCCTCATCTATTCGGACTTCCGCGTGCGCGCCGACCGGCCGGAACACGGGCACGAACAGGCCGTCGTCTGCACGCTTTCCGAGGCGGGGGAGCGCATCTTTAACAAACTTGCGGACATGACGCCGGAAAAGCGCCGCCGCTATGAGACGGTGTATGAAAAGCTGGACGACTTCGAACGTTTCCTGCAGTCCAACGGCGTAAACACCGACCCGGACGACGAAACGCTGCTCGCCGCGGACAGCCGCGACCCGGCGCTGCTTTCGCAGGGCGAGGTCGTACGCGCGCTCTGCAACCATGCGTTCGACAACAACGTCCATCTGATGCGCACGATCACCGTGAGCGATTCGTTTGAAGCGCTGCTCGAACAGGCGCGCGCGGAAAAAAATCTCAGCCGCATCCGCACCTATCTGCTGCTTTTTGAAGAGTACAGCACCTATATGACCCGCACGCGGAAGCTTTTGACGCTGCGCTTCCTCTACGAACTGCTCATGCATCACGACGGGGACGTGCGGCGGCACGCCGGGCGCATCATGGGCGACATCCTCGCCAACTCCGGCCCGCGCTACCGCAAGGAACTCCCGCGCGGAGCAGGCGCGCTGGCGATTGCGCCCGCGCTGCACGCGGTGCTCAGCGAGTCCACGACGCTCTGGGACGAATACATCGAACTCTGCCTGCATCCCGACTACAAAATTTCGCAGAAACACGCGGCGCGCATTTCCAATTCGCTCAAAACGATTGCGGGAAGCCTGTTCGCGAGCTGTCTGCCGGAGGAACGGCGCGGCTACTGGGAAAAGCTCTACCACCGCATCCTTTCGAGCGGCAGCGAGGATTTGTTTGTGCTGATGGACACGCTGCCGTATGTGCCGGAGGCGGCGATTACGCGCGCCGAGGCAAAGCGCATGCTGCCGATTCTTTCCGCCGCCGCGTCGTCGGCCGAGGCGCGGGTGCGCATCTGCGCGCTGCGGAGCCTGCGCGCCGTGGCGGACGGAGACGCGGAGATGCTCAAAAGCGCGCTTGAGCGTGTGAACCTCCCGGCGGATGCGGAGTTCGCAACCGTCTGGCTGGCCAACCGCCTGCGCGAAACGGCGGGGCTGCCCGCACTGCCGGTGCCGGCGCTGCCGATTGCGGAAATCTACCTTTCCAATCTCAAAAGCAGCATTCCCTGGACGGTGAAGCTCGCGCAGATCGAGCGGCTCTGCGAATATGTGCGCGAATTCCCGGCGGAAGCGTTTCATGTCGCGATGCACCTTTCCAACCTGCTTTCGGTGAGCGAGCATCTGCCCGTCCGCGAGCGCGCGGGCGAGGCGCTTGTTGAAATATCCGCCTACCTTGCCATCGACCAGCGCAACGAGATCATGATCGACCTGCTGCGCGAGCTCGAAACCGGGCAAAACGAGATATCCGGCTATATCCCGCCGTACCTCGGCCGGCTGATCTGCGGCGTGCCGGAAAAGGAGATGGACGAAGGGATCGACTATCTCGAAGGGCTGATCCGCGCGGGCAACACCCGCGCGGCGCGCGCGGCGCTTGCGACGCTCTGCACCGTGCTCTCCGTTTACGAAAGCGAAGACAGCGAGAGGGCCGGCGCGCTGAGCGAGCGCGTGTTCGGCCTGCTTTTGACCGGCGTAGGGCACTTTGACGACAGCATCCGGCTCACCGCGCTGGAGGAGATATGCCGCGGCTATTTCGGCAACGACGCCTGCCCGCTGACCGCGCGCCGCGCCTGCCTCGTCCGCTTCGGCAAGAAACTCTTAACGCTGCTTGGCGAACGGCGGGACGGCATGCTCGCGTTCTTTAACGAAGCGGCGATGCTCAACCATCTGTACCGGTTCATCACCCTCTGCGAAACCGAAGGCGGCTTTTCGTACCCGGCGCATAAACCCGTTGCGTTTTTCCCGGGCACGTTCGACCCGTTTTCCGCGGGGCACAAGCGCATTGTGGAGGAAATACAGGGGCGCGGGTTTGAAGTATACCTTGCCGTGGACGAGTTTTCCTGGAGCAAGCGCACGCTGGCGAAGCTGCTCAGGCGGCAGATCGTGAGCATGAGCACGGCCTGCCTGCCGGACGTGTATCTTTTCCCGGACGACATCCCCGTCAACCTTGCCGTCCCGGACGACCTTTTGCAGCTTAGTTCGCTTTTTCCCGGACGGGAACTCTATATCGTCGCCGGAAGCGACGTAATCCTCAACGCCAGCGCCTACCGGCAGGACGGGCCGGGCACGGCCTCGCGCTATAACCACATCCTCTTTACGCGCGTGGACACGGGGCAAACAGAGACTCCGCGCCGTGCGGAGGACGTTCTCAAAGGCAGGATCGTGTCCCTTTCGCTCCCTGCGTATTACGAGTCCGCCAGCAGCACGCAGATACGCGACTATATCGACAAGGACATGGACATCGGCATGCTGGTCGACCCGGTGGTGCAGGACTTTATCTATGCGCGCGGGCTGTACCTGCGCATGCCGCAGTACAAGCGCAGGCTGAACGCACCGGCATCCGGCAAGCGCGAGGTCGGCGAGAAAAACGGCGCGTTCAGCGCACTGGCAAAGGACGCGGGCGGAAGCGTAATCTCCCGTATCCGCGCGGAAAGCGTCGGCGTGAGCGATCTCTACGACGCGCTTAATGGCAGGCGGGCCGCGGCGGAGGCCGTGCGCCGGTTTGCCTCCGGCAGGATTCTTTTAATCGGCCACACCGAGGGCTGCGGGGAGGAATTGCGCGCGCTGCTTTGCGATCTGTTGGCCTATTCGCTCAAAAAGGAACACACCTATGCGCTCTACCGCTGCAAAGGCGAAGACGACCGCGCCGCCGCCGAGCAGACGGGCTTTCTGCCCGTGCCCGGCGAAGACGATTTGTATTATTCCGACATGCGCGCGCCGATGGTGCTCATAGAGGACGTTCTGCAGCGCATCAAGGAGCCGTTTGCAAGCGACGAAGCCGTGCGCGAGGCGGTCGTTTCAACGCGCCCGCCGCTGCGCAAAGCCATTGCGGACATGTTTCCCGGCAGGCTGCTGCTCTGCTTCGATATGGAGGCCATCAACGCGGGGCTGATTGAAAAGGTGCGCGCGCATAACGGCGTTTCGTCCGTTCCGCCCGGCGACCGGCGGCTCGGCAAATACATGTGCGTGCCGTACGGAAAAATCCTTGCGGACACGATCGTGCCCAACACGGTGACAAAGGCGCTGCACGCGGACAAGGTGTTCCACGCGGACGAAAGCGGCTTCGACATCACCGAATCGCCGGGATACTCGCCGCTGGCCAACCAGATTAAAACGCTCAAATCGTTCCGAAGGCCGGTGCTTTTAATCGACGATTTGCTGCATAACGGCTACCGGCTCGAAAAGCTCGACCCGCTGTTCCGCGAACAGGGCGTGGAGATCGAGCGCATCATCGTCGGCGTGCTCTCCAGCCGCGGACTCGACCTCATGCGCGAGCAGAAGCGCGAGGTGGACTGCGAATATTTCATCCCGAACATGCAGTATTGGTTCACCGAGAGCCTGCTCTTCCCGTTCCTCGGCGGGGACAGCGTTTCCGGCGAGATCGGCGTGCGCGATTTTCCGCCGAGCATCAACCTGATTTTGCCGTATCAGTATCCGAAATATCTGCACGGCGCGACGCCGCCGACCGTGCGGCAGTTTTCGCGCGTGGCGCTCAAAAACGCGCTGACGGTGCTCAGCGTGCTCGAAGAGCGGTATTTAAAGCTCCAGGGCACGGGTCTGACGCTGCGGCGGCTCGGCGAAGCGCTGCTGCGCCCGCGTCTGCCGGACAAGGGCGCGCACGTGCAGTACGACCTCAACGCGATGGCGTCGGCCTATATCCGCGACGACATCCGCCAGATGCGGCGCATCTCCAACGCGGAGGACGTTTGAGCCTATGAAATTTTACCGGTACGATTCGTTTTGTCTCTGCCCTGCGGGCGGCAGGCTGCCGGAAGGCGCGCTTCCCGCGGAGGAAGCGTTTGCGCCGCTCGTGTTCCTCGTTGAGCGCGACCCGAAGCAAAGCGGCGGATATTTTGCAATCCGCGAACTTTCCGAACTGGACGAACCGGCGGGTCTGCACCTGCTGCCCGCCGAAGCGGGGCGGAATGGCGGCGCGCTCGCCCGCTTTGTGAAAGAACACGGCGCGGGCGTGCTCAATACGGCGTTTTCGCGCTGTTTCAACGTGCTGCAATACGCGGCCGCGCGCGCTGACGCGCGCAAAAAGGTCTGTCTGGTCGGCCTTGGCGACGTGGGCGGAACGGTGCTCACGGGGCTGAAACTGCTCGGCACGGATTTAGCCGAACTCTGCGTGTTCGACCCGGACGAAAAGCGGTGCGCGCGCTACGAGGCGGAGCTCAACCAGATTCTGCCCGTGCGCGGCGGCGAACCTCTGCCGGAAGTGAGGATCGTTTCCGAAGCGGAGCTGTTCGGCTGCGACGCGCTGATTTTCACCGCGTCGCGCGGCGTGCCGCCCGTCGGCGGCGAAACCGGGGACGTGCGGATGGTGCAGTACGCCGCCAACCGGGACATGCTGCGCGCATATGCGCGCCGTGCGCGGGAAAGCGGCTTTTGCGGGCTGTTCTGTCAGGTGTCCGACCCGGTCGATCAGCTTTCGCGCGCGGTGTTTTTGATGAGCAACCAAAACAACGCGGGAGAATTCGACGCAAACGGGCTGCTGCCCGAACAGGTGCGCGGCTTCGGGCTGGGCGTGATGCGCGCGCGCGCGGCGTATCTCGCGAAAAAGCAGGGCATGCCGGCGGAGGCGCTCTGCGCGTTCGGCCCGCACGGGGCGGGGCTTGTGATCGCCAACGCGCCGGATGAAGGGTACGACGACGCGCTTTCGAGGCGGCTCACGCAGGAGACGGTGCGCGCGAATCTGTCCATCCGCGCGCTGGGGTACAAGCCGTATATCGCGCCGGGGCTTTCCTCGGCGGCGATTTCGATCCTGCGCGCGCTGCGCGGAGAATGGCACGACGCGGCGGTCCCCGCGGGCGGGGTCTACTTTGGCTGCGAAACGAGGCTGACAAAAAACGGGTCCGCGTGCAGGCGGCGCGGCCTCGATGCGGCGCTGTATGCGCGGATTACGGAAAGCTGGCGGCGCTTAAAGGAGTTTGACACGCAATGGACGAACTGATCGTCGTAACGGCGGGGCAAAACGAGCGCCTGAATGCGACGCTCCGCTTTGCGCTATGCGGCGTGCCGCATGAGACGGTCGCCGCAAGGGACGCGCTGCAAAAGCTCGCCGGGCGGCGGGTGCTCTTTGCGCTTGCGGCGGACGAAGCGGGCATGGACGCCGAAACTTTTCATCTGATCGCCGCGCTGCGCAGGAATCCGGACGCGATGGAAGGCGCAGTCGCGGGCGTTTTGCTAGACGGCGCGGGCGAACTCTACACCAAGCAGACCGCAGACCAGCTTGTGCTGGCGGCCAATCTGGCCGGATGCCTGTTTCCGGGCAGGCCGCTCGTTGAGGCGACCGGGTCGCTCGGCAACTGGCACGTGCAGGCCAAGCGCCGGAACGTTGAACCGGCGGAGGCGTACCGCCTCGCCGCACGCGAGCTCGTCCTTCGGCTGGCGGAGTTTAAAGCGCCGCGGTTTGCAAAACCGAAGCTTTTGATGCTGCATGCCTCCGACAGGGCGACCTCCAACACGCTGCAGATCGGTTCCAGCGTCTGCGAAAAGCTGCGCGGGCGTTTCGGCGTGCGCGAGCTTTCGCTGCAAAACGGTACGATTTACGACTGCCGGGGCTGCTCGTTCACGACCTGCTCGCACTACGCCGCGCAGAATTCCTGCTTTTACGGCGGCAGCATCGTCAGCGAAGGCTATCCCGCGCTGACGGAATGCGACGCGCTTTTGCTGCTCTGCCCGAACTACAACGATTCCGTGAGCGCAAACATCATGGCGTTCATCAACCGGCTCACGAGCCTGATCGTATTCAATCCACTTCACGACAAATATCTCTTTGCCGTGGTGGTCTCCGGCTACAGCGGCGGCGACCTCGTCGCCCAGCAGGCGCTCGGCGCGCTCTGCCTCAACAAGGCGTTCATGCTCCCGCCGCGCTTCTGCCTGCTGCAGACGGCCAACGACCCCGGCGACGCGATGGACTCCGAGGGGATGGGAGCGCGCATCGAAGCGTTTGCCGAAAACATCAAAAAAACGGTGCTCGTCCCGCCTGCGGGCGAAACCGCCGGGTAACCGGCCGCGTCCGGTGTTGCGCAATAGTCTGCGCGTATGGTAAAATATCATCTGCCGGTGAAAACCGGAAATTTGCACGGAAAAGGAAGTGTCTTTTTGGTCGTTGTTCTGTAAGGAACACGCAAAAAAGTAATCGCATTTTTTGAGGCGCACAAAGCGCCCGTTATTGTGGTTACGCGCTGTTTCATACGGAAAAACGCCAGGCCGTGCGAAGAAAAAGAGTGAAATTCGCCAACCGGCCGGGGTTATTCCCGGCCGGATTCTTTTTTCCGCAGGGAACGGAATTTGCGTGTATGGCTGGAAGCAAAAGACTATTACGACGTAACACCGAAAGGAAAAAGGAAATGGAATTTACAAAAGCAAATATGTTCAGCGACGCGTTTCTCAAGGAAAACATCATGGGACCGAATCCGGCCAAGCTGCTTGAACAGGTACTCTGCCGCTATCCGGTCGAACGCGGCTCCGTCGTGCTCGATTTGGGCTGCGGCCGGGGCGTCACGTCCGTCATGCTGGCCAAAGGGTACGGGCTGAAAACGTTCGCCACCGATTTATGGATTTCGCCGACGGACAACTGGGAACGCTTCCGCGCGTTCGGTCTCGGCGAGAACGAGATCGTCCCCATACATGCGGAGGCGCACGCGCTGCCGTATGCCGAGGCGTTTTTCGACGCGGCGTTCTGTATCGACTCGTATCAGTATTTCGGGCTCGACCCTGCGTACCTCGGCAAGCATCTGCTCCCGCTCGTCAAACACGGCGGACAGCTGCTGTTTGTCGTGCCGGGCATGAAGCGCTACTTCGGCGACGATTATCCGCCGGAACTGCTGCTTTCCTGGGCGAAGGAGGACCTTGCGACCCTGCGCGAGCGCGAATTCTGGCTCGAAACGCTCTCGCACACGGAGGAAGCGGAGGTGCTCGACGTTTGGGAGCTGGAGCACTTCGACGAATGCTGGGGTGAGTGGCTGGCCACCGACAACGAATACGCCGTGCACGACCGGCTTTCGATGGAAGCCGGTGCGGGGAAACATATGAACCTGCTTGCCATGGCGCTGCGGCGCAAATAGAGCCGGGATTGAAACGGGCCGCGCGCACGGGAATCTGTGCGCGCGGCCTCAGCTTGTCAAAAAAGTCCCTGGGATTGTTAAGGGCCGTAGCCCTAACCCGTTTTTCCGGCTGCGCCGGTTCATCCGGCACAACGGATCGCCCGGGACGGGCGGTTTCTCTGCGCTCTTTGCCGTCCGGAAGCCCGAAGGGCGAGAGGCAAGGAGCGGTTATCCCGTCAAAAAACTAGTTTTTTGACGGTCTTGCGCCGCTGCAGCCGGAAAAACGGGCATGGGGCTGCGGCTTCCTAAAATCGCATCTTACATAATTCCGGCAGCTTTTTCAGCAGGCTGGTGTGTGTTCCGAATAAAACACTTGACATAACATAAAATGATACGTAATAATAAATGTTATGAAAGACAAATCCACAGCACAAACCCGCTCCATCCGGCTGACCACGCTCAAACAGCTGAAGGTCTACATGGACCCGGTGCGCCAGCAGATACTCCGCACGATGGAGATCCTCGCCGAACCGGTCACGGCCAAAAAACTGGCGGACAAGATGGGCATCACGCCGTCATCGGCGAAGCACCATCTGACCCAGCTTGAGCGTATCGGCCTGGTCTGCGTCGACCACACGGAGCAGATACACGGCATCACCGCCGTGTTTTACCGCGTCCTGCCGGCGGAGGTGTCCATCGGCATGAACTTGGACGCGCACGCCGAAGAACGGAGCGTGATTGCGGAAAACCAGATTGCGTCCGTGTTTTCGCGTTTTTCCAGCAAGGCCAAAACATACCCGGAATCGGCGGAGAACGAGCCGTTCGCCGGGGACATGCACACCGGGGTACTGCACCTTACACAGCCCGAAGCAGACGAACTCTACCGCATGGTCCGCGCCTATATCCGCGGGCACGAAGCCCCGCGGGAGGGCACGATTCCGTTTGAATTTGCAATGATTCTGTATAACGCAAAGGACGAAGTATGAAAACAAAATACAAGTTGCTGATCTTTTTCACCAGCTTTGGTTATGGCGTGGTCGCGCCGGTTTTGAGCCTGCTTCTGAGCGCGCATGGATGCCCGACCGGCATGCTGGGGGTTGCGTTCGGCGCGTTTGCCGCGGTGGTGATCGCCGCGGAAGTGCCGTCCGGCGTGTTTGCGGACCTGCACGGCCGGAAGGTGTCGTTTTTGATTTCGTGCGCGCTCAGCGCCGTGTCCGGCGCGGTGCTGCTGCTCGCCCGCTCGTTTCCGGCGGCGGTTGCCGGGCTGATGCTCTTTGGCCTCGCCGCGGCGTTTTCCTCCGGCAGCGCGGAGGCGCTGATCGTGGACGAAACGCTCCTTGAACGCGGACAGGACGCGCTCGGTAAAACGGTCGCTTCCATCGCCGCCTATCAGTGCGCGGGGATCGCCGCGGGGTCGCTGCTCGGCGGATATCTGCCCAACGACGGCGCGTATACGGTGCACCTTGCCGTCCGCATCTCGCTTGCGCTCGCCTGCGCCGTATTTGCGGCGGTGGTGCTGAAGGAAACGGCGCGCGGGCAAAAAAAGCAGGGCGGGCTTTTGAAGGCGCATCTTGGACAGATGGTCAGAATAATGAAGCAGAAGCGCGCGCTGACCGCGGTGTTTCTTGTAATCTTTGCGGTCACCGTGACGCAGGCCATGGTTGAGATGTATTGGCAGCCGGGGCTGATTTCGCTTTCCGGCGGCGTGGCGCAGTCGTATCTCGGCTATATCTGTGCGGGCGGCTATGTCGCAACGACGCTGGGCTGTGCGCTGATGGGACGCGCAAACCTCAAGGCGCAGCGGCGGCAGTGGATCGCTTATATCGGGCTGGGTGCGGCGTTTGCGGTGCTGGTGTACGCCATGGCGGCGCAGACGGGGCCGCTTTGGTTTGCGGTGTGCTATGTTTTGCTGTATTTTTCGATCGGGTTGATGGCCGTGCCGG
The DNA here is from genome assembly GCA_035446965.1 of Eubacteriales bacterium. Taxonomy (GTDB): domain Bacteria; phylum Bacillota; class Clostridia; order Christensenellales; family CAG-138; genus UBA7703. The sequence goes on along the minus strand of DAOTGE010000034.1, from coordinate 5,970 downwards.
AACAGACGATCGTTAACACGCATGCGACCAACGATGTACGCGCGTCGGTGATGAGCGTGGTTTCCTTTTTCAGCCGGGCGGGCGCGCTGATCAGCGGCGTCGTGAGCAGCGCGCTGCTGCTGAAAACGCAGATCGGCCCGATGTGGCAGATCGGCGCGGCGTTTACGGGCGTATGCCTGCTCGCGGTTGGCGTGAGCGTTATCGTTTCGCTTAAAAAAAGTGCGGCGTCTGAAGAGACGCCGGCGGAAGGATAGCGTTTGCGGCGAAAACAGCTTGCTAAAAAATCTCCTGCAAATTTGCAGGAGACTTTTTTCATTCTTCCGCGGGCGGCGGGGAAGCGGGATCGCCCCGCGCCGCTTCCGGCAGTTTCAGCGCGATGATCTTGCCCGCGAGCAGGCGTGTGAAGCTGGAAGCAATCGCTGCGCCGACCACAAGGTCGTTGACCTCCGTGCCGGTGTCGCCGGTTTCGTCGTAAATCGGCCCCGCGACGCTCTTGACCTGCTTGATGAAATACAGCGCGAGGCGCTTGTGACTCGCAACGAAGCGTTCGTAGTCCGCGCGGATTTCGTCCTCGTCGTCCGGGGGGAGCATCTGCTCGACGGCGGCCATGCTCAGCGACTGCTTGAACGTGCAGATCATTATCAGCAGCGCGATGTGTTTCCTGCCGTATTTCTTTTTGACCGGCGGCGGCAAAAGGCGCATTTTGACATAGTTGTTGACCATGGAGGGCGTAAGCAGCTTTTCCTCGGTCGGGTCGTAAACGAAAAAGCCGAGATACTGCGTGATCAGCCCGATCACCTGATCCATGTACAGCTTGATTTTCGGCAGCTCGTCCCAGTCCGGCAGCCGGAAATCGTTCATAAAGTTCTCCCAGCGGATCAGTTTTTCCGCGATTTGTTTTTTTTCGTAACGCATGATTCTGCCCCGATCAACGCATGTTTTTGTTCATTATACCTGCTGAACCGTGAAAAAGCCAGCCTATGTTTTTTAAGTTACCTCTTTACATAGCATAAAAAAGCGGTTAATATAGTACAACGTACCAGATAAGGAGGTGAAACATACAATGTCGTTTCAAATTTTTACCGACTCTTCGGCAAATCTGTTTGAGGACGAGGTAAGCCGGCTGGGGCTGAAGATCGTCTCGCTGACGCTTTCGATCAACGAGGACGAGGTGCTTTGCTACGAACAGGGCGCGCCGTTCGACTTTGACGCATTCTTTACGCGCATGCGTGAGGATGAAACGCTCGAACTCAAAACGTCCATGATCAATACGTCCGCGTTTCTAAGCGCGTTCGAGCCTGTTTTGCAGGCGGGAAAAGACGTGCTCTGTATCACGATTTCCTCCGGGCTCAGCGGAACATGGTCGGGCGGGCAGAAGGCGGCGGAGATTCTGCAGAAGAAGTATCCGGAGCGGGAAATCCGCCTGGTCGATACGCTCTCGGCTACGATCGGCGAAGGCATGCTCGTGCGCGAAGCCGTGGAACTGCGGGACGGCGGACGGGGCCTTTCGCTGACTGCCGACTACCTCGAACAGCGGAAAACGCAGCTAAAACAGTTCTTCATGGTGGACGATCTCAACTTTCTCAAGCGCGGCGGCAGGCTCTCCGGCAGCGCCGCGCTGGCCGGATCGATCATGCATCTCAAGCCCGTTTTAAAGGGCGACGAGGAAGGGAAAATTGTGCTCGACCGCAAACTCTTCGGCAGGAAGAAGGCGCTCGCCACGCTCGTTGATATCTTCATCGAGATGCACGAGGACCGGCCGGAAAATCAGCGTTTCGGTATTTCGCATACCGGCGCGGAGGACGACGCGCATCTGCTCGCGGCGGAGATTATCGACCGCTACCCGCGCATGCGTGCGGACATCGTGCCGTTTGAACCCTGCACCGCGTCCCATGTAGGACCCGGCGCGGTCGGACTGTTCTTTTTCTGACCGGCAATAAGGGAAATTCAAAAACCAAAACCGAACTCATTTATTTATTCCATTGTAATTATACAAAAAGCGGCGCGTAAATAGCGCCGCTTCAGTCTGTCAAAAAAGTCCTTGGGATTGTTAAGGGCCGTCGCCCTTAACTCGTTTTTTCCGGCTGCGCCGGTTCATCCGGCGCAGTACGATCGCCCTTTAGGGCGGTTTCCCTGTGCGTTTTGCCGCCCGGGAGCCCGAAGGGCGAAAGGCAAAACGTGGTTACCCCGTCAAAAAACTGGTTTTTTGACGGTCTCAAGCGGCGCGTAAATAGCGCCGCTTTTTGTTGTTCCAAACTGCCTGTCGGGGTTGTAAGGCCCGGCACTGTGCGTTTTTCGAAATTCACGTCCGCGGTTTTTTGCGCAGCAGGGACAGCACCAGCGCGGCGGCAAACAGCGCCATGCAGATAATTGCGGTCCAGATGACGACCGGGTACGCGCCTGCGTGTCCGGCGGGCGAGACGTGGCTGACGAGGATGCCCCCATACGCCCAGATGAGCACCAGCGCGTAAGCGGGGTCGCGGAAGCGCAGCGTCGTGAGCGTGCCGATGATTGCGGCGACGGCGAGGATCAGCACCGTCCAGAGCGGCGCGGACAGGCCGAAACCGTCCCAACTGACATGCACGAGCAGCGCCGTAATGTTTGCGACTGTCGCAACCGTGATCCAGCCGAAATAGAGGCTGAAGGGAATCTGCACCAGCGCGCGTTCCCGCCAGCTTTTTGCGTTTTCGGCGGTGATATACCGCAGGATGATCAGGCTGACGAGCAGCAGCAGCATCACAACGACGCTCAGCGCAATCGCACCGTAATGCCAGCAGAACAGCCAGGCTGCGTTTGCCGCCGACGAAACGGCGAACATGACGGCGGTTTTATTGAGCAGCGTTTCGTTTGCGGGCTGTTTGCCGCGGAACAGCCCCAGTTCATAGAGCGTGTAGAAAAGCAGCGCAAGATAGATGACGCTCCAGATGGAAAACGTATATCCGGCGGGGACGAAGAGGTTCGGATACATGGCCGAAACGTCCTGCGGCGTAACGCCGTTGAGCGGAAGCAGCGCGGAGAGCGCGTTGACGGTGACCATCAGGATAAACGACGCCGCAACGATCAGGCTGCGGGCCGTATTCCCGGCTGTTTTTACGCGGGTTTGTGGCATGGCCGGCTCCTTTCTTTTTGTCGGTCGGGGGAAAAACGTGCGGGATTTTTTCCGCACGGCTACGGCGCGTTGCGAACGCCAAGGACGAAATAGTAGGAATCGAGCAGGTAATCCGCAGCATATTTCTGCGCGAGGCGATAGAGGTAGTTTTTCACCTGAAGGAGGCTTGCACCGCCGTCGCGATAGCGCCGCAGCAGGCTGAAAAAACGCTTCTGCTCGGCTGGCGGCGCGGTCTTTTTGAAATATCCCCAGGCGTGTTCCAGCGCGTTGACGGCGCGGCCGGTGTGCTCCGGCGTTTTGAGCGCGCGTTCGATCATGCGGTAAAACACGACCGGGTCGGCGCGGCCTGTGCCGCGCAGCAGCGCGCGCAGATTCGCCGCGGCGGCGGGCGAACGCTCGAGCACGGCGTATTTATAGCGCGCCCACTCGGCCTGCAGCGCGGCGGGCGGGGCTTTTTTTGTGCAGAGGGAACATTTGAGCGCGGAGAGGTTCTTGTCTTTGACTTCGAGCATGATATCCAACGCTTCATATGGCAGCGCGCGCACAAAGCTGAGGAACGGGTCGATTTGAATTGTGGCGGAATGCGCGCCGCGCGTTTTTTGGGGGTGCTGCTGGGAATAGTGGATTTTCTGCGGCCCGTCGCCCGGGTTCCAGGTCGGCGCGCACTGCTGTATCCAGAATGCGTCCGTCTTTGCCGGGTCGGCGGGGTTGAGCGTGTTATGCAGGTTGTCGTAGACCGCGGGCAGGCCGGTGCGCGCGCAGAGTTCGAGCACCTCGGCGATCGTATAGATCGTTCCGTCGTTTTCAAGCACGAGCCGCCGCTTCACGGCTTCGTCCAGTTCGCCGAAGCGCGCGCAGAAGCGGCTCATAGCGCTTTTTGCGTCGCCGTATTTTCCGCCCGCGTGCAGAACCAGCTTGTGTTCGGGCCCGAGGCCCAGCGCGTCCAGCACGCGCGCATGATAGGCGAGGGCGTCGAGTGAGCGGCGCACCACGTCCGCATCCGGCGAATTCAACACCGTGTACTGCCCGGGGTGCATGGAAACGCGCATGCCGGAGCGGGCGATCTTTGCGCCGATGGCGGCGAACCGCTCTGCGTTTTCCGCTTCCCATGGCAAAAAAGCCGCGGCGGAGGAACCGAACGGAATCAAATCCGAACTGATGCGGTAAAGCAGGATTTTGTTTTTGATGTTGTAGTCGACGATGTGTTCGAGCGCGGCGAGATTCTGCGCCGCAAGCGCAAGCAGCCGCTCCTGGAAAGCGTTTTTCAGCGTGCAGCTGCGCAAATCCGCGTTTTGCACCGCGAGCGCGATGCAGGCGTATCCGATTCGCAAGCAGATCACCTCCGTACAGCGGCGTGGACGGGACGGGAAACAACCTGTTATATGATCTTATTATAAACGAAATGCGTATCCCTACGCAATCGAACTGTGTACGTGGTGTTCAGCGCGCACGCACGCGCAGCGTGTCCGCCGCCGTGCCCGGTTCGAATTCGACTCCGTCGAACAGCGCGGAAAGCAGGCGAAGCGATTCGGCGGGAAGTTCGCAAAGCGGAAAATCGATGGGGAGTGCGCCGCCGTCCAGCGCGCGCTGCACCCACACGATCGATGGCAGAAGGCCGGCATACACGCCCTCGACGACGCGGTAGGCCGGGCGATAGGCAAGGCGGTAGGGTTCGCTGTGGTGCACCATGGGGTATCCCGCCGCGCGGTATTCGGCCAGATATGCGTCCAGCGCGGCGGCGGAAAACGCGAACACGCCGTCCGCCGCAGCGCGGGAAACTCCTTCGAGCACACGCTCAAACAGCGGCAGGTCGCCCGCCGGTTCCTGCGCGGAGCGCACGAACATGCGGTTGAGCAGCGCGTCCGGCAGTCCGTAAAGCGCGTCTGAAGCGAGGTTCATGCGCGCGCGGCCAAGTCCGATCGGCAGGAATGCGCCGGCGGTTGTTTGGAACGCGTCCGTGCGCGTCTGCGCGCGCTCCTGCGCAAGAAAGGCGAGGCTTTTTGCCGGGTCGGCGATCATATGCCCGCCGCCGAACACGCTCTGGTACGCGAGTTTGACCGCGTCTGTCGGTTCCATCTTCGGGTACCGCCGGGCGTGCAGCAGAAGGATTTTCCGGAAGGCTTTCGGATCGAACGGTTGCATACTGGCCGCCTTTCATGCGCTGAACTTGCTGGTTCATTTTTAGCACACCGGCGCGGATTTGTAAACAGCGGCGCGTTTGCAAACGCGAAAAGCTGTGGTACAATTCGTTTGAAAAAGAGTGAATCGACAGGCCGCGGCTGCAAAAAAACGCGCGGCCGGACGGGGGACGCTGAAATGACGGAACAAACAAAACTGATGGAAGAAACCGTATCGTCCGAGGAGATCTACGACGGGAAGGTCGTGCATCTTTATAAGGACGTCGTGCGGCTGGCCAACGGCAAAACCGCCGTGCGCGAAGTGATTCGCCATATGGGCGCGGCGGCGATTGTCGCGCTGACGGACGAAGGCGAGGCGCTCATGGTGCGCCAGTATCGCTATCCGTTCGGCAGGGCGCTGCTGGAAGTGCCGGCCGGCAAACTCGACCCGGGCGAATCGGCGGAGGACTGCGCGCGGCGCGAACTTTCCGAGGAGACGGGCGCGGCGGCAGAGACGCTGACCTACATCGGAGATTTCTATCCGTCCGTTGCGTATCTGGACGAAAACATCCGCCTGTTTGTTGCAAAAGGGCTGACGTTCGGCGACGTGCATACGGATGAAGACGAGTTTTTGAACCTTGAGAAGATCCCGCTCGAAACGCTCGTGCAGATGGTGCTGCGCGGCGAAATCCGCGACGGAAAGACGCAGGCGGCGATTCTTAAGGTGTGGTGCCTCGAAAACGG
>DAOTGE010000033.1:0-28951 GCA_035446965.1 Eubacteriales bacterium | reverse complement strand
GCAGAGCCGAGCGCGCCTGGTGGGCGATGCAGCGAGTATGCTACAGCGGGCCTGCAAACAAAAAGCGAAGAAGAAACAGAAATGTAACAAAACACTATAAAGTTACACGATGGATGCGCGACAGACTAAAAATAGAAACGCAAATGTAATAAAAAGTAACGAACTTGTAATCTCGTCCGTATAAAATCTAATACAGAAAGATAAAACGAGGCGAAGCATCATGAAAAACGCAAAAATTCGGATTCTATTTGGAGCGGCAGGGGTTGTGCTTATCGCGGCGGCTGTACTGTGCGTTGCATTGTTCAGCGAAAAAACGGTGCGTTCCACCGTATCTTATCAACTTGACACGGTTGGAGAGACGCTTGAACAAATTTCCGAAGAAGCAACGCCTCTTGCGAGCGGAAGTTCTTCCACAGACTCCACCGCCGTCACAACGGTTCGTCTCATGAGTGAGGCACGGCCTGTTGCAGCGCAGCCAGAGTCCGTCGATGAACAGTCTGCCGAGGAAGAACCGTCTGCTGCGGAAGAGCCCGAAGAGCCGCAGGAGCCGGAAGAGCCCGAAGAGCCGGAAGAGCCCGAAGAGCCGGAAGAACCCGAAGAGCCGAAAGAACCCGAAGAGACTGAGGAACCCGAAGAACCGGAAGAATCTGGCGACCCGGTAAAACCGGAAGACACAAGCGATGTCGTCGCTATGGCGAAGTATATCTATGAAACAGCCTGCACGTTCTGGGAGAGCGAACAGGAGCTTTCCGGATCGACTACGCGCGAGGTAGCGACCCGGGTTGCTTCGTTTATCGGCAGCGGCACGTTCGTGGACTGCGCGGGCGGTGATGCAACACGGACGGATTCAAGCGGAAACACGCATGAAGGGTATGCGATTGCTGACGACTATCGCGACTATATCGACGAACCAGAACTGACGAATTTCAAAATTTACCTTTCCGATAAGGACTATACGGAGTCTGTTTACGGTGCCCGCGAAAGCGTCACGGGGGCTTACTATAAGAGCGGCGCAGAGAGCGCGACCTACACGCCGGAAGGCTGAAACAGGCGCAACCCGGTCTGCGTTTGCAGGGTAAATTCGGCGGCAACACAAACTGTTCAACGTAAAATAATACTTTTTTCATTTTGAAATAATACTCTGTTCACATATATATTGTATGATCCATCCATAGAAGAAACAAGATGTTGAAAGAGGTGCGAAACATGCTGGATCGGTTGCGTCTGATCGCGTATCTTTGGAGAATCAAATTTCGCCGCACTGCTGCGAAAGCAAGCTGCTGACGAACCCCGTAACAAACGATAAAAACACCCTTTTGCGGCAAGGTTGAAACCGGTCGCAGAAATGGGTTCATTTCTTCCCCCGCGGCATTTCGCCCGGGGGATTTTTTATTGGGGGGATACCATTGCCAGCCGGTGGATTTTGTGGAGCGGTTGTTATTTTTTGCGGGTATGTTACAATGAGCAGAACAAGCGAGGATAAAACGATGAAGCAACGAAATCTGGGCCTTGTCAGCATGACGCTGTGTTATACGCTCTGGGGACTCCTGCCGCTTTATTGGCATCTGCTGGACGAGGTGGATTCCATTGTGATTCTTGCTAACCGGATTGTCTGGTCGGCGTTGTTTACGATTGTGCTGCTGCTCGCGACCCGGCGGTTCGGCGAGGTAAAAGCGGTATTCGCCGACCGCAAAAAAATGCGGTTTATGGTGCCGGCCGCCATCGTGATTACGATCAACTGGGGCGTCTATATCTGGGCCGTGAACGCAGGGCATTTGCTGGACGCGAGCCTGGGATATTATCTGAATCCACTGATGGTATTCGCAATCGGCATGCTCCTCTTTCGCGAAAAATGCGGCGTGCTGGAATGGATCGCGCTTGTGCTCGCGACCGTCGGGGTTGTGGTTTCCACCGTCGCTTACGGTGCGTTTCCCTGGGTTGCACTTGCGCTTGCATCGTCGTTTGGTCTGTATGGCACGCTCAAAAAACTCGCCGGGGTAAGCGGGCTGACCAGCATCGCCGTGGAAACGATTCTGGTTGGGCCGTTTGCACTATTGTACCTGCTGTTTGCGCCTGCAAGCCATGCGGCGTTCGCCTCGCTGAACGCGACGACGGCCGTGCTGCTTTTCCTGACGGGTGCAATCACCGCAACACCGCTGATCCTCTTTACGCACGGCGTGAACCGGCTGCCGTTTACGACGGTCGGGTTTTTACAGTATATCAGCCCGACGCTGCAGCTGCTTCTTGGTGTGCTGGTCTTTCAGGAGGCGCTGACGGGCGACCGGATTGCCGCATTCGTATTCTTCGGCGCGGCGCTGGTGCTCTACACCGTCGGACTGCTTGGCCGCCAGCATGCAAGTGCAGCTTGAAAAAAGCGCGGCAGACTGCCTGATTTGAAGATGGTATAATTGGAACGCGTTTGTGAAGCTCCTGTGGAATCAGGGGCTTTTTCTTGCGTACGGGCGGCAATACTGCTATACTAACAAATTAGGGTACTATGCGGACGAATGCCTTTTTATCATCGCAATCGCCCTCGGAAAAGAAAGTCAAAGGAGCTTCCGAATGGGATTTCTGGATACATTGCTCGGTAACACGAGCGCGAGCCGGCTGAAAAAACTGCAGCCGTATGTCAAACGCATCAACGAGATGGAACCGCAGATGCAGGCCATGACGGACGAACAGCTCCGCGCGCAGACGCAGCGTTTCCGCGAGCGGCTGGCCAACGGCGAGACGCTCGACGACATCATGGTGGAAGCGTTTGCCACGGTGCGCGAAGCGGCCGTGCGTACGGTCGACATGCGGCACTTCGACGTGCAGCTGCTCGGCGGCATGGTGCTGCATCAGGGCCGCATTGCCGAGATGAAGACCGGCGAAGGCAAAACGCTGGTTGCGACGCTTCCGGCATACTTAAACGCGCTTATGGGCGAGGGCGTGCACGTCGTCACCGTCAACGATTATCTGGCCAAGCGCGATGCGCAGTGGATGGGCAAGATTTACCGCTTCCTCGGCATGAGTGTCGGCTGTATCGTCAACGGTATGGAGCGCGACGCCAAGCAGGAAGCGTACCGCAGCGACATTACTTATGGCACCAATAATGAATTCGGTTTCGATTACCTGCGCGACAACATGGTCGTTTTCCGCGAGATGATGGTGCAGCGCGAACTGGCCTATGCCATCGTGGACGAGGTGGACTCCATCCTCATCGACGAAGCGCGCACACCGCTGATCATCAGCGGCGAGGGCGAAGAGTCCAGCGAAATGTATATCGAAGCCAACCGTTTCGTTCGCGGGCTCAAGCGCGGGTCCAACCTGACCCAGCAGTCCAGCACGGACCGCATTATGGGCGAGGAAGAGGCTGAGGACGGCGACTATCAGTGCGATATCAAAAAGCGCACCGTCCAGCTTACCGCGGAAGGCATCCGCAAGGCCGAGCAGCATTTCGGCGTGGAGAACCTCGGCGATCCGGAAAACATGGAGCTTAACCACCATATCGTGCAGGCGCTGCGTGCGCATGCGCTGTTTGAACGCGACAAGGATTATGTCGTGCAGGACGGACAGGTGCTCATCGTGGACGAGTTCACGGGCCGTCTGATGATCGGCCGCCGGTACAGCGAAGGGCTGCATCAGGCGCTGGAAGCAAAGGAAGGCGTTAACGTCGAAAAGGAAAACCAGACGCTTGCGACCATCACGCTGCAGAACTATTTCCGTATGTATAAGAAGCTGTCCGGCATGACCGGCACGGCCAAGACGGAAGAATCGGAATTCATGAGTATCTACGATCTGGACGTCGTGGAGATTCCAACCAACAAACCCCTGCAGCGCACGAATCTCGACGACGCGATTTTTCCCACCGAAAAGGGGAAATTCGACAGCATCGTGGAAACGATTCAGGAAATTCACAAGACCGGACAGCCGGTGCTGGTCGGCACCATCAGCGTCGAGCGCAGCGAATATTTAAGCGCAAAACTGACTCGCGCGGGCATCGCGCATGAAGTGCTCAACGCAAAACAGCACGCCAAAGAAGCGGAAATCGTTGCCCAGGCCGGTAAAAAGGGTCAGGTTACGATTGCGACCAACATGGCAGGCCGTGGTACGGACATTCTGCTCGGCGGCAATCCGGACTTTCTGGCTCGCCGGGATATGCGGCAGGAGGGTTGCGAGGATTGGCTGATTGAAGAAGCAGTCGGGCATGGCGATACGTCCGACCCGGACATCTTAGCCGCGCGCGCGCGTTATAAAGAACTGTTCGAGGCGCACAAGGCCGTGACCAACAAGGAGCACGACGAGGTGGAAGCCCTTGGCGGTCTGTTTATCCTCGGTACCGAGCGGCATGAAAGCCGCCGCATCGACAACCAGCTCCGCGGCCGTTCCGGCCGTCAGGGCGACCGCGGTGCGACGCAGTTTTATGTCTCGTTCGAAGACGAGCTGATGCGGCGCTTCGGCGGCGAGCGCGTGACGAATACGCTCAACCGCTTTGCCTCCGGCGAACAGCAGCAGGAAATCCGGCTTGAGATGCGCATGCTGACCAAGCAGATCGAAGCAGCGCAGAAGCGCGTTGAAGCCATGAACTTTGAAACGCGCAAAAACGTCCTGCGGTACGACGACGTGATGAACAAGCAGCGTGAGATTATCTACGGGCAGCGCCGCCGCGTGCTGCTGGGCGAGGACCTTTCCGAGAGCATTCGCACGATGATCCGCGAAACGATCGATTCCATGGTGGAGAACGTTTGTAACCCGCATGCGCCGCGTGAAAGCTGGGATTTTACCGCGCTTTCGCAGGAGGTTTGCAAGCTTTGCTACCGCCAGCCGAAAATGCTTTTCACCGAAGAGGAACAAGGCAAATTCGGAATTGCAGAAATTAAGAACCGTCTCTACGAATATACCGATAAGGTATACCATGAGACCGAACAGCGGCTTAAAGACGCGGGCGTCGACATGCGCGAAAACGAGCGCGTGATATTGCTGCGTACCGTGGACGAACACTGGATGGAGCACATCGACGCGATGGACCAGCTCAAACAGGGCATCGGGCTGCGTTCCTATGCGCAGAGCGATCCCGTATACGCTTACACGAGCGAGGGGTTCGAGATGTTCGACGCCATGGTCGCCGAAATCCGCGAGCAGACCGTGCGCAGGCTCTATCAGATGCAGGTGACCGGCGGCCCGCTGCGCCGCGTCCAGCTGGCAAAGCCCATCGAGCCGAAAGCGGAAGGTTCGAGCGCGACTTTCTCGCGCGGCGAAAAGAAGGTTGGCAGAAACGATCCCTGTCCCTGCGGCAGCGGCAAAAAGTATAAGAACTGCTGCGGCAAAAACGGCTGACTCCAAACCGCGCCGATCGGCCCTCCGGGCGCAGGCTAGCGCGAACGGCCCCAACAAAAAAACAGGAGCCGCACCGCGCGGCGGCAAACACCGCACGCGCCGCGATTCAGAGCAGAAAACGGTACGATTGAGAGGAATAGAAACATATGATCCCCCTGGATGAATACAAAATGAATCTGGACACGTTTGCAGAGCAGTTGGCCGAATGCAAAACTGCGCTCAACCCGGACCAGATTCAAAAAGAGCTTGCGGAACTGGACGCGCTGATGAGCGCGCCGGATTTCTGGAACGACGTCGACAACGCAAACAAAATCAACAAAAGCGCCAAACAGCTCCAGCATAAGCTCGAGCGGTTCAGTAAGCTGTACGGCCGGTTTGAGGACTTAAAAACCCTCATTGAAATGGCGGAGGAAGAGCAGGACGACAGCCTCGTGGACGAAATCAAGTCCGAAACAAACAGTATCGCCGCCGCGATCGAATCCCTACGGCTCGAGCAGATGCTCAAAGGCCCATACGATTCTTCCAACGCCGTTCTTTCGCTCCACGCGGGCGCGGGCGGCACCGAGGCGCAGGACTGGACGGAGATGCTCTACCGCATGTATACGCGCTACTGCGAAAACAGCGGCTGGAGCGTACGCGAGCTGGACGTGCTGGACGGCGACGACGCGGGCATCAAGTCCGTTACGTTTGAAGTGGACGGCGAGAACGCGTACGGCTACCTCAAAGCGGAAAAGGGCGTGCACCGGCTGGTGCGGATTTCGCCTTTCGATGCGAGCGGGCGGCGGCACACGTCGTTTGCTTCGCTGGACGTTACGCCCATCTTCGACGAGGACATGGGCGACGTTAAGATTGAGCCGGACGATCTCCGCGTGGACACCTATCGTTCCAGCGGCGCGGGCGGACAGCACGTCAACAAGACCAGCTCCGCAATCCGCATTACGCATCTTCCGACCGGCATCGTCGTGCAGTGCCAGAACGAGCGCAGTCAGATTCAGAACCGTGAAACCGCAATGCGCATGCTCCGCGGCAAGCTGCTGGAGCTGCAGGAACGCGAACGCGAGGCGCAGATGGCCGAAATCAAGGGCGAGATGAAGAAGATCGAGTGGGGAAGCCAGATCCGCAGCTATGTTTTCCAGCCCTACACGCTGGTCAAAGACCATCGCACGGGTGTTGAAAACGGAAACATTCAGGCCGTGATGGACGGCGAGCTCGACCCGTTCATCCACGCGTACCTGGTACAGTCCTGACCCGCTTTCTTCGGAAAGAAAGTGGAATAAAGAAACTTTTAGTTTCAGGATATGAAAGTTCTTTTGCTTCTTTTCTTTTAAGAAAAGAAGACGAATCCTTATGAAATTCGATTACGAACTTGTCGGCAAAATCGGTTCCATGGCGCTGGTGCGCAGGGCCGACAACGACGTCGACTACAACATCTTTTCCCGCCTTGGCGCGGAACTCAGACCCGGAATGATCTGGGTCAGCAGCGGCGCGGCCGAAATCGGACGGCTGGACTACATCCGCAGGAACGGAAAAGAACTGACCGGCGATCCGGAGGAAATTAAAGCGGATTATGCCGCGCAGGGACAGACGATTCTTATGATGGAATACCGGCGCTATATCCCGGACCGTTACGGCGTGCGCCAGCTGCTGGTCGAGCACACGCATTTTAACGATGAGGAAAAGCGCAGGCATATCCGCGCGTTCTTGCTGCGATGCGCAAAGCAAAACGCCATCCCGATTGTGAATTACAACGATCCGGTGAGCATCGAGGAAATCCGGAAAATGGAGCTTGCGCATCTGCGCGAGCAGGCGGAGCATGTTGTGGAATGCATCGACAACGACGAGACCGCCTCCGTCATTTGTTCGCTCGTGCACGCGAAATATCTTTTGATTCTGACCAGCGTGGACGGCATTTACCGCGATCCCGGCGACCCGGGCACGCTTGTACCCGCTGTCGAAGGGAAGGATGCGGACGAGATTATCGCGCAGATTGAGGCGCTCTCCTGCAGCTGCGTCGGCGCGAGCCGCGCGGGCGCAAACGGGGCACGCGCCAAGCTGGATTTTATCAAGCAGCCCATCCGCGAAGGAACGACGGTGTTCATCGCCAACGCGCAGAACCGCATTCGGGACGTCCTGGACGGAAACTGTCCGCGGACGGTGTTCCGTGTTCGATAGCGAATTGAAACGCAGAACCGCGAAACGATAAATATTTATTGACAAACAATAAATCGAATGATAGACTGTCATCGAAATCGGGTGGCAGTCTGTTTTATTTTGGGATTTACCGACTGTTGCTGAAAAAAGGACGGTGTCTGTATGAAGCAAACGGCAAAAAAGCTGAAGTGGTTTTATGTGCTGGTGCAGGCGTGCATTATAGTCGGCATGCTTGCAGGCGTTGGATTGCTCGTGTATCTGTATGTGTCGGCCATGCCGACGGTGGTGGAGTTCTTTGCGCTGGAAGGAAAGCCGGCGACGTTTGCGGTGCTCAGCGGCGTAATCGGCACGCTTTGCCTGCTTGGCGGGGAATATATCGCATTGGAACTGTTGTGCATGATGCGCACGCTCGACGGCGACCCGTTTGTGGAGCGCAATGTGCGCGCACTGCGCCGGATGGGATTCGTTGCAGTCGCCATTGCACTGATGGGGATCAGTACACTCTTGCTGCATCCCGTGCCGCTTGCGGTGGTCGCGGCGGCGCCGGTTGCGATGTGCGGGTTGTTTTCGCTGGTGCTCAGCGGCGTGTTTGCGCAGGCCGTCGCGTACAAGCAGGAAAACGACCTGACGGTTTAGGCGGTGAGCGAAATGATTCAGGTAAATCTCGACGTAATGATGGCGAAGCGCAAAATCAGCTTAAACGAACTGGCGAAACGCATGGATATTACGCTGGCCAACCTTTCGATTCTGAAAAACAACAAATGCAAAGCGATTCGGTTTTCCACGCTCTCGAACCTTTGCCGGATTCTGGACTGTGAGGCCGGCGACATACTGGTTTATGTGAAAGGAGACGAAGACGATGGAACGGCAGGCGATGATCTCACCTGAGCAAAACGAGGCATTACAGCAGAAGCCGGCTTTTACAAAAGCGCAGCTCTGGCTGCTTTCCGGCGTGCTGGCGGTCGGCGTGCTCTGGCGGATTGTGCTTGAAAACGAACAGAGCTGGTGGCTTGGCATCTTCTGGCTGAGTGCAATGGCGGTGTTCTGTCTGATCAATACGAGGAATCTGGCGCATAACGCCAAGGCAATTGCGCTCGGCGTTCCATCTGTGGCGCTTTGCGTGATTTACATGCTCGGCTATCTCGAAGCGGAATTAGCGGTATGGACGTTTCTTGCGATTCCGACGTGCATGGTCACCTTTGCCGTGCTGACGACGCAGGACGTGCCGCTCAGGCGCGAAGGCGCAGCGGTGCGCGGCGTGCTGCGCGGGGTATTCATCAAAGCGTTTACGGGGATTCCGACATTCTTTCGCGCGATCGGCTCGTTGTTTTGCGGGGAAAAGCGTTCCGCGGCGCGGCGGACGTTTCTTGGCCTTGCAATCGGCCTTCCGCTGATGGTCGTCGTGCTTGCGCTGCTTGCAAGCGCGGACGCAAAGATGAGCGAGCTGATCGGCGGGCTGTTTGAGCACTTCAGCGTTTGGCGGTGGTTTTCGAGGATTGTCTGGGTCGTCGCCGCGGCCATGCTGTTTTACTCGTTTTTCTACAACATGACCTGGGGACGGCGCGATCCGCTTCCCAAAGCGGTGCCCGCGGACTGGAAACTTGCCGCGCCCGCGGTCGTGATCGGGCTGCTGCTGGCCTCCTACGCGCTGTTTATTTATGTGCAGTTTACCTACCTTTTCGGCGGGACGCTGCCGGTCGACCTGACCTATTCCGAGTATGCGCGCGAGGGATTTTGGCAGCTGATCGCGGTCGCGCTGATCAACTTTACCGTGCTTGGCGTATGTTTCGTAAAGTCGGAACCGTCGCGCGGGATTCGCCTGCTGGAAACGCTGCTGATTGCCGCCAGCCTTGCGGTCCTGACCTCGGCGGCCTGGCGGATGCTCCTTTATGTCGGGGCGTACGGGCTGACAATCCGGCGCGTGCTGACGCTCTGGTTCATGGTGTATCTTGCGTATCTGGCCGTTGCCGGTATCGTGCGCGTATATCGGGAGCGCACGCCGCTCATGCGGATATCGTCCTACGTACTCGTGTATTGGTATCTTGCGTTCGTCTGCGTGGACTGGAGCGCGCTCATGCAGGCGTATAACCTCGTGCGTGGGTTCGCTGGATGAAAGATTAAAATGAAACCTCTTTTCTTGAAAGAAAAGAGGCAAAAGAACTTCTTCTTTTCGAGGGGATTCTTCATTGTCAGAAAGGATTTCAAACAATAATAAAAGCAAAAGAACTCTCTCTTTTGAGGGAGTTCTTTGCAGTTGAATAATCTTTGAATTTAACCTACTTTTTGGCCAGCCGAAGCGCCGTTGTGTACGCTTCCTTTTTGGAAACGCCAAGTTGTGCTGCAGCGATTGCCGCCGCATCCCGGACGGAGGATCCGCGCTCAAGCAGCGTCTGCAACGTTTGTTCCAGCGTTTCCGCGGAGATGGCTTGCTCTTGCACCCGGCACATCAGCGTAACGACGCACTCACCGCGCGGCGGGGCCGCCGCATAGCGTTCAATCAGTGCGGAAAGCGGTCCGCGGACCGTTTCTTCGTGCAGTTTGGTCAGCTCGCGCAGTACCGCCGCGTCCAGATCGCCCAATGCGGACAAGAGCGTTTTCAGTGTGGAGAGCACGCGGTTCGGGCTTTCATAAAACAGCACGAGATGATTTGTTTGCTTCAGCGCCTCCAGCAGAGGCTTCTGCGCTTTTTTTTCGCGGGGGAAGAACCCGTAAAACGTAAACGGGACGACGGGAAACCCGCTCATGACCGCGGCGGTGAGCACGGCGGAAGCGCCGGGCAGCACGCTGTAAGGAAGATTGTTTTCAATGCACGCGCGCACGAGCACCTCGCCGGGGTCGGAGACGCCGGGCATGCCCGCGTCCGAAACATAAACGAGCGTTTCGCCCGCCTGCAGCCGCTCGACGACTTCTTTTGCGCGCATATGCTCGTTTTCCCGGTAGCAGGAAATCAGCGGCTTTTTGATGCCGCAGTGGTTGAGCAGAGTCAGCGTCCGCCGCGTGTCTTCGCAGTACACCGCGCTGCACGCGGAAAACGCCTCGCGCACGCGCGGGGTCAAATCGCCAAGGTTGCCGATTGGGGTTGCGCAGAGATACAGCATGGCGGTCAGATCGTGCGCAGGTTCTCGCCCGTGAGCATGAGCACCTGCGTCGTGTTGCGGTCGCAAAGGCGGCTTAAAAACCGCTCGTCGTAGATTTCGGCGAGTTGTTTGAGCGTGCTGTTGCTGCTGCAGACGGTCGCCTTGCCCGCAAGCGTGCGTTCATTGATGACGGCGAACAGCCACTCGAAGGAAACGTTTGGAATGTTCGGCTCGCTGCCGAGATCGTCCAGCACCAGCAGCGGCACGCTTTGGTAGCGGAGCGTTTTTTCCGTGCGCTCGCGGATGTCCCGCAGCACCGCCTGCACGAACGCGTACGCGGTGATGCGCTCGGCGTCCACGCCGTGCGCAAGCGCTTCGTAGGCAATGGCGTTGCCCAGGAACGATTTTCCAAGACCAGGCATACCGAGCAGCAGGAGATTTGGCTTTTCGGGGTCGGGGAGCGCCCTTGCATATGCTTCGCAAATGGCTTTTGCGTTGAGCGTGCGGCGCTTTTGCTCCGCCGTCGGGAAGATATCGGAGGAGAAATTCCGAAAGATTTCGCGTTCGTTCACGCCGTCCGCGCCGCGCAGTTTTTCGCGGTAGAGCAGCCGGCATGCGCAGGGCTTGCCGGAAGAACCCACATACCCGGTATCGCCGCAGAGTTCACAGCGCACGCGGAGGGTGAGCGCGTCCTCCGGCATGCCGATGGACGCCAGCAGGCTTTGCTCCTCGGCAGAGATGGCGTCGAGCCCGCGTTTGCCGTTGGCGGCGTCGATTTTTCGCGCACCGAGGTCGGAAAACAGCCGGGAACGCGCTTCGTCCAGTTCTTTCAGGCGCGGCGCGCGCGCGTACGCCGCGTCGATGCGGCGGGAAAGCGCTTCGCGCTCTTCGGCGCGGATGCGTGCGTAATAATTGTCCAGCGTGTCGTTAATCATGCGGGGTCCTTACTGCTTTTTCTGCGGTATTTGCTACTCGATATCGCGGTCGAGGTCGACGAGCAGATGTTCGAGCTGTTCGTCCGTCAGATCGTGCTGCGGATACTGGCGGCGGACGGAGCGCTCCTTCTTGGGCGCCGATCGGGTCTCCATATGCTTTTTCGCTTCTTCAATGGTGGTGATTTTCTTTTCGTGCCAGTCGCTCCATAGCTTTTTCATCATGCCAAATGGTTCATTTGCGCCGCGGCATTGCTCCGCGCCGAAGAGCAGCAGTTCACGCGGCATCGCAAAATCGTTGAGATACATGGAGATCTGCGCTTTCTGTGTACGCGTGGCAGGTTCTTTTTTGCCCGCCCGCTCAAACACGAGCTTGGCGAAGGCCGTTTCTTCGGCGGTCTTTGCGTTTGCCCGGGCGATATCCGGTGCGCTGGTCTGTCCTTCGCGACGCAGAGAGTCGAGCAGTTCGTCGAGATAGACGAAATTCGGCGTGCCGGAGACCGTTAATTTCGGCAGTGCGGCGAGAATCGCCTCCTGGGTGAACCCCCATTCGCCGGTCCATTTTTCGTAAAGGTCGGTTTCGGCGACGGTGGGCTTCCTGCGCCGGTTCCACTGCCGCAGAATCGCGCTTGCGCCGTGTTTCTTTAGTTCGTAACCTTCGATGTAGGCGCGCGCTTTGTCCCGTGTGTTCACGCCCTCGTCCGCCCAGGAGCGGGCGACGGAGTCGATGTAATTGACCGAAACGCGGCGGCCCTTCATGTCCATGCAGTGAGAAACCAGTTCGAGCACCGCTTCTTCGTCCAGACCGTAGACTTCGATCCAGTCGTAAACGTGCCTGAGCTCGGGGAACGTGAACTGGCGCGGTGCAATCAGCGAGCCGAGCGCGGTCACGAGTTTTGTGTATTTACCCGGCACGACGCCGCCTGCATCCGTGGGTTCCGAACCGAGATATTCCACGATCAGCGGGTCTTCTCCGCGGATGGCGACGAGACCCTGCGCCTGCCAGTAGACGAACGCGTCTTTGACTTCGTCTTCCCGAAGGCCAAGAGCGTCGGAAATTGAAAAATCCCCGGAAGCACCCGCTGAGCAGAGCATCAGGCCATAGAGATACACCCGCACGCAGATGACGTCCGCGTGCGGCAGATAATCGAGAATAAAACGATTGTCGACGGGCGTAAACATCCTGCGCGCCGTGTCAAGTGAAAAACGTACGATCATAAGCACCGGATTACGGGAGCATGAAGCGTAAAACGCATTATGCGCCCAGTTTGAATAGTTGGAAGATAGTTTCGTTGAACCAGCTGTATCCAAGGTCAATAAAAGGCAGGATACCGAGGTCCATCAGAATGCCGCCGAGCACCCAAAGCAGGATTAAAAGGAACAGGACCAGCAGCACGGAACCAAGCCAGCGGCCCTGCTTTGGTGGTTTGGACGCGCGTTCCCGCATGGCCTGCAGGTCTTCTTCGCCGTCGGCGCGCATATATACGTGCGTGCGTTCAAGCGGCGGCAAATCGTCCGGTGTTTCAGCATCGGACTCGGCGCAAACGGTTTCGCTGTCATCGGCATAGTCTTCGGCCGCGGGGGATTCCGGCGGCGCTTCGTCAGGGATGGAACCATGCGCGGCGACGGCCGCGCCGGCTTCCCCGCCGGACGAACTTCCGAGCACCTGCATTAAAAGCGTTTCCTGATCGGCAAGTGCGTGGATGCGCTCCTGCAGGTCGATGTCTTCGTCCTTGCACATGAGCTCGTTATGGAGGTTGAGGAACGTTTGCTTGACTACGCCGCGTGCGGCGGCCTCGTTTCCAAGCGCTTTGAGCGCGTCGAGATATACGCCGCGGCCATATTTTTGGTAGACCGACCGGAACGCTTCGCGATCGCCGTTGAAAATGCGCTTTTGCAGTTCGTTTGTAATCATGGCACCGGTTCCTTTGCTTGGATTTTCTTCATTGTAGCATGCGGCGCGCAAAAAATAAATAGAAAGGGCCGGCGCGCAAACGGCGGTGCACAGGTGTGCTATACTGTCGCTATGGAACGAATGGACGATTTGCAGCATAAGGGGCTAATCCTGTTTCAGGACGACGATTACGCGCGCTTCAGCGCGGACGCGCTGAAGCTGCTTGGATTTCTGCGGCTGAAACAGAGCGACCGGGTGGTGGAGCTCGGCAGCGGGACGGGTGTGATATGCGTGCTTGGTGCGGACGTGACCGGCGCGGCGTTCACCGGCGTGGAACGGCAGGAGCGGCTCGTTGCGCTTGCGCAAAAGAGCGCGGCGTATAACCGCCAGCAAATTCATTTTGTCCACGCTGACCTGCGGGATGCGCCGGATTTGCTCGGGCGCGGTGCGTTCACGGCCGCGGTTGCCAACCCGCCGTTTTTCACGAGCGGGGAACGCAGCGAAAACAGCTCCGCCGCGCAGTCCCGGCATGCAGAAAACGACACGCTGGACGTGTTTCTTTCAGCCGCATTTCATTTGCTCGATAATGGCGGAAGACTGTTTATGATCTACCCGGCGTCAGAACTGACGGAGTTGATCTGTTCGCTGCGTGCGCACCGGCTCGAACCGAAGCGGTTGCGCTTTGTCGCCGCCGCACCGGAAAAAGAAGCTGCACGCGTCCTCATGGAAGCGAAAAAGCTCGGCAAAGCCGGGCTTGTCGTCGAACCGACGGGCTTGATGCAGGATTAAACAGTCGCCCGGAACGCCAAAATGTTTACGGCGTCCCGGACAGAGTCTGTGTTATTCACAGTTTTGACGAATCAGCCGGAAACAGATTTCAAACACGCTTTCACGCATATTGGTTATTACGCCTTCGATATCTTCGTCCGAAACATAAGAAGTCATGCCGGTGCAATAGTTGGAAATGATGCCGATGGCTGCATAATGCAAGCCAAGATCGCGCGCAAGCGGCGCTTCCGGCACCAGCGTCATGCCGATGATCTGCGCGCCGAGCATGCGGAACATGCGCACCTCCGCGGCGGTTTCAAAGCGGGGACCCTCCGTGCAGGCATAAACCGCGCGGCCGGAATACTGCAGGCCGTGATCGAGGATCAGGCGCTCCAGCCTGTCGCTTAAATCCGGGCAGCAAACGTCTTCCATGCCGGTATGCAGCGCAAGGCGATGCTTTCGATCAAAGGACAAAATGCGGTTTTTCGTAAAATCGATAAAATCATTGATCAGGCAAACGGTACCGAGTTTATAGGAATAATCGCACGCGCCGACGGACGAAAGGCCGATTATGTGCGTTACGCCCAACAGGTAAAGCGCGTAGATGTTCGCGCGATAGTTGATATCCGGCGGGTCGACTCGTTCCAGAATTCCATGCCTCGGCAAAAAGACGACGTCCTGTCCGTCGTCGAGCGTACCGCGGCAGACGATTACGTCGCCGTAAGGCGTAACGACGGGCTGTTCCCGGTATGGCACCGGGATTTCATCCAGGTTTGTTCCGCCGACAATGGCATACCGCATCTTTATACACCCCCTGATTTGACTATACCATACGGTTTGAGAAAAGTGTATACTGAAAACGGACTATTCATAAGGAAAAGGAGGCTTTGCCGATATGCAAAACGCCGATCACGATCTTGCACCCCTGCTGCGGTTTGAAAACATTGCGTGGTACGACAGCGGAGCGGTGCGAATTCTGGACCGCCGGGTTTATCCTGCCAGGGAAGAATATGTAACCTGCAAAACACATCGGGAAGTGGCGCAGGCGATCACCGATATGGTCACCCAAAGCTACGGACCGTTCCATGCCGCGGCGATGGGGATGGCGCTGGCGGCGTACGAATGCCGCGAAAAAAACGCGGAGAAACAGAAGGAATATCTGCGGGCCGCTGCGGACATAATCGCCAACGCCCGGCCGACGACGGCGCGAAAGATGCGTACGTGGACGGACGACTGCGAACGGGACGCGTTTGCCGCAATCGACGCCGGCGGGAGCGCGCTGGAAGCGGTTTTGACAGGCGCAATCGAGAAATTCTCCCGCCGGTATAAGCGCATCGACCGCGAAGCGCGGTTCTTCCTGGAGCATATCAAAAAAGACCCGGTCATCATGACACAGTGCTACGGGGATGCGGACCTCGGCATGCTGCTGCGCGCGCTGCGCGAGCGCGGGGACGACGCCCGGTTTTTCACGCCGGAAACGCGTCCGTACCTCCAAGGTGCGCGCCTTACCGCAAGCGTAATTTGCGACATGGGGTTTGAAGTTACGCTGATTACGGACAACATGCCCGGCTATGTGCTCGGCCACAAGCATGTAGACCTGTTCACCACGTCCGCGGACGTAATCACGATGGACGGACACGTGGTCAACAAGGTCGGCACGTTTCAAATTGCATTGTGCGCAAATTATTACGGCGTGCCGTATTACGTGGCGGGATTTCCGGACCGCACGCATCCCGGCGTGGACTCGGTGCGCATCGAGGAACGGGACGCGGAAGAAGTGCGCCGCGCAATGGGGACGGTCACGTGCAAGCCCGGTGTAAAGGGGTTTTACCCGGCGTTCGATATCACGCCGCCGGAACTGGTCACGGGCGTAGCGACCGACATGGGCGTGCTCAAACCCACCGAGCTGGACGCATACGTCCCTGCGGAATAGACTTTTAACAAAAAGCCCTGCTCAAAAGAGCAGGGTTTTTCGTATTTTTCAGACGAATATTCCGGCATTGCTCTTACGGAATCTGGTTTTCGGGCAGAAGCCAGCCGGGCTCCACCCAGCGCAGCTGCGGAACCAGGCCGAAGAGCGACTGCATTTCCAGATATGCCGGATTATCGTATCGCCAGCCGTTGTCCGTCTGGTGCGTGCCGTAAGCCATGATAAGTGTGTTTGGCAGTCCGACCTTCAGTTCATGCAGCTGTTCATCGGTAAAGCGGCATTTGATGATCCAGAGCCGTTTCAGGTTTTTCAGCGACAGGAGCGGGGAAATATCCTCGATTCTGTTTGCGCTGCAGTTGTAGTACTCGAGCTGCGGCAGGTTGTAGAGGACGGAAACGTCCGTAATATCGCAGCCGAAGGTTTCAAAAAAGGTCAGGTTTTTCAGGTAAGCAACCGCGGAAATGTCCGTTACCGGCGTGCGCGCAATCACGAGGAAACGCAGCGTCGGCACGTCTTTGACAAACGAAATATCCGTAATGTAGCCGGAGTGGCCGATGTCCAGCGCTTCGATCTCCCTGCAATAGCGGATTTTTGCGATTTCGGTATTGTCCACCCAGCGGTAACGGCGGCGCTCGTCTCCCGTCTTTGTAAATTTTACGCCTTCGTGCTCGCCTGTCTGCGCCAGGCTAAAGGCTTTGATGTCCGTGCGGACGTCCCAGTACCCGATGTGCAGCATCCAAACGAACTCGATGTCCGGCCAGGCGTTACGCATGGCTTCCATCTCTTCGTCGGAAGGGCCGCATTCGCACATGTCGATATAGCTTAGTTGTGAAAACAGCGAAAGCTTGCTCTGAAAATCCGTCAGGTCGGCGACCGTATACCCGCGCAGATCGAGCTCGGTTGCGTCGCTGTCCGCAGAAAAATCGTCCAGCAGCGGGACCGTCCAGCGAAAATGCGTGCCAGGATACGTTTCGGAGAGCGCGGCGATATCGCTTTGCGTGAGCGGCAGCGTCCGCAGATCGACGTATTTGACCGACGGAAACTGACCGAGCTGCTGCGCAAACGTTTCAAGGTCGAATGTTTCAAGGTCCGAAAGGCTCATGGCCGTCGTGCCCGTTTCATACAGCCGGCCCTGCAAAACGGCGTTCACACGGAAGCGTACGCCGGGATATTGCTCCTGGAGCGTCCCGACATCCCCAACCAGCAACCCGGTGTCGAGCAGGTTGACGGTTTCAAGGTTCGGGAGCGCGGCAAGCAGCGTTTCAAGGTCCGAAACGCTTACGTCGTTTGTGAAATGAAGAACGGTTTCGTCGTTGGAGCAGGTGACGCCGCCGGCGGTGACCTTCCAATCAAACGATACGCCGGGGTACTGCTCCGCGGCTTTTACCAGTGCGGCGTACTCTGTGCAGCCCGTCGCGTCCACGGAAACGAGGTTCGGGAAATAGGAAAGGCTGGCAACGTCTTCCTCCGGCAGCTGCCGCAGCGTCAGGACTGTGGAAGCGGAGTCGAAGCGCGAGTCCCCGATCGGCACGCTCCAGCGGACATCGCAGTCCGGCAGCATGGCGCAGATTTCATCGATCTGCTCGCCTTCAAGCGGATTGCCGCGCAGATCGAGCGAGCGCAGGTCCTTCAGCTTTGTTAAGTCCGAAAGGCTCTGCGCATCCGTTATCCCTGCGTCCTGCAGGTCCAGCGAAACGGCGTCGCGCTCCGCGGTTACGCCGCCGACCGTTACTGCGCATCCGGCGGCGAGCAGCATCAGCGCTGCAAGGAAAATGAGTGTGATTTTTTTTGATCTGGCTGGTTTCGACATTTGCCGTACGACTCCCTTTAAATTGTCCCGCAGGGGATTAGTTAATGATCCGGCGTTTCGCCCGCTTCGGAAAAAACTTCCGCTTCTTCCGCCCGCAGCGCGGTTTTAACGCGCCGTTTCATGGAAGGATCGAACAGTACGATCGCTCCGCCGATGAGCGAATCTACAATTTGAATCAGCAGCGAAAGCAGCGATGCGCTGAGCGCAAGTTCGCGGCTTGCGCCAAGCGCGCCCAAAAAGCCGACCAGTGTCGCTTCCCGTACGCCGAGACCGGCAAACGAGACCGGCAGCAGCAGCGCCACCGAAAGCACCGCGAAAATCCAGCACCAGTCCGTCAGGGGAACCAAAATGCCAACCGAGCGGCCTAAAAGCGCCATCCCCGCCGTTGAAAGCAACTGGAAAACGCCGGCAGTGAGGACCGAAAACAGCAGAATCGCCGGTGTTTTTAAATAGGCTTGCCAGCTTGTTAAAAACAGCCGGAGCCGCTCGGCCGCGCCGCCCGTT
The DNA here is from genome assembly GCA_035446965.1 of Eubacteriales bacterium. Classification (GTDB taxonomy): domain Bacteria; phylum Bacillota; class Clostridia; order Christensenellales; family CAG-138; genus UBA7703. The sequence continues at coordinate 10,566 of DAOTGE010000033.1, read as the reverse complement.
TTCGGGAACCGGCGCTTGAGCGCGTCCAGAATGCGGTTGATCAGCCGGGAAACCGGCGGAAACGCCGGGAGCGCCACGCAGAGTGCAAGGACGAGCGCGCAGACCGCAAACCAGCCGAGGACGTCGCGGCTTTGCATGCTGACGCTGAAAAGCACACCGCCGATGCCGACCAGCAGCAGGCCGATCAACCCGGCAATTTTGTCCACGACCACGCTCGCAGTTGCTTCTTCCGGTGAAATATCCGGGTTCGACTGGCTGATGTAGACGACTTTCGCCGCTTCGCCGAACAGCTGTCCCGGCAAAACGGTGGAATACAGGCGGGAAACATAAACCAGCTTGAACAGCGGCAGAAACCGCGCCTTTTTGCAAAGCAGCCGCCAGCGGAACGCGGCGACCACATGTGTAATCTGGACGACGAAAAAGGCAAGCAGAACATAAGCCAAATTTGCGTTTTTCAGCGTAGAAAACAATTCCGGCCAATCGCACTTGCGGAACAGAAAATACAGCACGACTGCCGAAAACACGATTTTGGCAAGGGTTTTCCAAACCTGTTTTTTTTTCGTTGTTTCGTTCATGAACCGGTCCTGTTCGCGGCAGCGTTCTTCGCCGCCGAAAGAAGGAGGCCTTCCAGTTTTTTAACGATGCCGCGCCAGTCGAGCGCATCCAGGTTTTCCGGCGTTTCCGGCGGCGTTTCCATCGCTTGTGCCAGCGCCGCTTCGAGCGCCGCCGCGTCGTCCAGCGGCACGAGCGCCGCGCCGAACGACGCGAAGAAGCGGTGCGCGGGGATATCGCTTAAAACCGTGTTGCAGCCGGAAGCGACCGCCTCCGCCGCCGAAATACCGAAGCTTTCAAACCGGCTCATGGAGACAAAAACGCTTGCGCTGCCGAGGGTTTCTTTCAGAGCGGGGCTCTTGCTGTCGATCCAGCCGGAAAACCGGATTTTCTCCGGCACGCCGCAATCCGAAGCGAGCTTTTCCAGCTCAGGACGGTAAGGCCCGTCGCCGGCGACGCACATGGTCCAGCCTTCGGGCGCGAGCGTGGAAAACGAGCGGACGACGTCCTGCACGCCTTTATGCTGCTGCAGACGGCAGAGCGTTAAAACGATCTTTTCCTTCGGCCCGCGCAGATAGGCGGCCGTTTCAATGCCGTTCGGCACAATTTCGCAGTGCACGCTTGCATCGCTTTTCCAGATCAATTCCTGCAAAAACGGCGAAGGAGCGGTCACGCATTCCGCCGCTGCACAAACTTTTTTCCATGGATTTCTGAGCAGTTTATGCAGAAAACGGAACCGGTTTTGGTTGTAGCCTTCCACGTCGCTGCCGTGCGCGGTGACCACGAACGGCAGATCGTATTCCTTTTTCAGCCACAGGCCGAGCAGCCCGGTGGGGAAGATGAAATGCACGTGCGCCACGTCGTATTTCTGCGTTTTCAGCCGGCGGCGCAGGAACCGTTTCGCCGCAAAAAGATAGGTGAGCTGTTCCCAGGGGTAACACACGAACGCCTTTGTGCGCAGGCACTTTACGCGAAAAACGCGCACGCCGTCCACCGTTTCTTCCAGCGGGAGGCCGCCAAACGCCATCGTCACGACATCCACGTCGTGCCCGAGCGCGGCGAGATGGCGCGAAAGGTCTGCCGCCACGGGGGCCGCGCCGCCGCCGATGGGCGGGTATTCGTAATTCAGCACAAGGATTTTCATAAGTCCGCCTCGTTTTGCGATTATTCCGCAGGCTTTTCTTCGGCGTTCGTTTCAGTGATTTCCCGGATGGAATACGATTTATCGTCCGTGGTTTCACGATACGTTTTGGACACGATGTCCGCAATGAGCCCAAACACGAAAAACTGGATGCCCGCAATCAGCAGCAGCGCCGTCAGAAGCGGCCAGCCGGTGTTGCTGATCTCGCCGCGGATGCAGAACAGTACGATCGTGATTATCGCCGACACGCCGCCGAAAAACAGAAGGAATAAACCCGTCGTGCCGAACAGATGCAGCGGGCGGGAAGCGAACTTTGACCAGAACCAAAGGCTGATCATGTCCACGAATCCTTTGAACGTGCGTTTCCAGTTGTATTTGGTTACGCCGGCGGTGCGCGCCCGGTGATTGACGACCATTTCGCCGACGGTAAACCCCTTGATCTTCAGAATCGCAGGGATGAAGCGATGCATTTCGCCATAGAGGTGCACGCCCTCGAAGCATTCCCGGCGGTATACCTTCAGGCTGCAGCCTGAATCGTGGATGCCGTCGTGAACGATCAGCCAGCGCAGAAAGTTTGCGCCGCGGGACGTGAACCGCTTGAAAAACGTGTCCTTGCGGTGCTTGCGCCAGCCGCTGACCACGTCCAGCTCGTTTTCTTCGAGACAAGCGATCATGTGCGGGATATCCGCCGGGTCGTTTTGCAGGTCGCCGTCCATTGTTACGACGTAATCATATTTCGCGGCGTGAATGCCCGCATCCATGGCCGCCGTCTGCCCGAAATTGCGGCGCAGGCGGATCAGCTTGAGCGGCACAAGCGTCTTTGCCAGCTCGACCGTCCTGTCCTTCGAACCGTCGTCGATGAAAATAATTTCATACGGCAGCCCGGTGTCCTCCAGAACGGCCTTAACCTGACGATGCAGCTCCAATACGTTCCCTTCTTCGTTAAAGAGAGGTGCAACGACCGATATCCCCTTCATGCTTTCGCTCCTTCTTTCGCTGCCGGTTTCAAAACCGGTTGGTTTTCCGGCATTGAACGCCGTTTCTTCTTCTGAATGATGATGAGCGCAATCAGCAGTGCATATCCTGCCGTAAACACGGCGCTGATTGCCGCAAACGCGCCAATATACGGCACATGATATCGCAGGGAAACTTCGTTTTCGCCTGCGTCGATCAGCACGCCCATGAATCCGCCGTCGATCGTATAGAGCTCCGCGGGTTCTCCGTTGACGTATGCCGACCAGCCGGGGTCGGTCAGGAACGTGAAAAGCAGCACCTCGGTTTTGTCCGTCGTAATCGTGCCTTCGATGCGCTTGTCGCTGAGCTGTGTAAAGTTAAATTCGTTTTGCCGGAGGGCCGAAACGCTTTCGAGATACGTTTCGAAATAGTCGTCCTGCGCCTCGCTGACCGAAACGAACGTAACGCTGCCGGTAAGCCACTCCGTGTCGATCCGCAGATACTGCGCGCCCTGGATCGGGAGCTCCAGCAGCAGTTGGTTTTCGCCCGGCGGCATGGAGTACCACATGGAGTTTTCTTCCGTGAATCCGCCCGCCGTGTCCGCCCAGGAGACGGTAAAGGTCTCGCCTTCGTTGGATCCGTTTGTCGAATCGATATCGACGAGAATAATCGCATAATCCGTACCGATCGAATGCTCCAATGCTGCCTCGGAACGTGTGATTTCGGTTTCATTTTCATGTACAAAACTGCTGTCCGTCTGCGCCAGCGGGACGGCTGTTTGCTCCAGCAGCGCTGCAAGATCGCGCACCGGCTCGCTGTCGGTGGTCAGGCCGGCGTTCAGAAGCGGGGAATCGTCCGCGACCATTACGCGGGTTAACAGCGCTTCGCGCCGTTCGATCTGGCTCATTTTTTCGAGATCGGAGGCGGAGATCACGCTGTCGAACGCGAGCGCGAGCGGCAGTGCGTTTTCGTTTTCAAGCACCCAGCAGCCGTCCTGCTCGCTGAGCGTATACCCATACGGAACGACCGGTTCGTAGGGGATGGTGTCCTGATCGTAAACGAGATATTTTACGCCAAGCAGCGTCTGAATCGGCAGCATGGTGGAAAAATCGTTGTTGGCGAACGTGCGGTAACCGGATCCGTTGAGCAGATCTCCGCCGATCAGCGCGGTGAAACGATTATACTCATTGGAAACACCGGAACCGCCGTTGTAGGTACTGGTAGAAAGGTAATCGTTCGCTTGCGCGTCGCAGTGCAGTTCAGAATAGGAAGAATCGAAGTTGCAGATGCGGAAATAATCCGTTTCGTCTTCCTTCAGCGAGGCTGCAAGATCGCGGATACCGGAGGCGAGATAGGAAGCTTTGTATTCGTCCGTCGTCAGCGTCAGCCGGTGGTCGACGGACGTAAAAGAGTTTACGGCGAGGTCGACGGAGAGCACGAGCACAAGCAGGACGCTGAAAACCGTGCTGCGTTTCACTTGATACAGCAGCACGACGAGCATACTCGCCGCGACGAGCGCGATAGTGATCCAGGCCGCGGTCGTGTCGATCGGGCGGATGTCCGTCAGCGTCAGCGCAAGCAGGACAGCGAGCACGCCGCCGCCGGTGAGAAGGAACAGCGGCTTATTGAATACGCCTTCGCGGAAGAACCGATCCCAGACGATCGCGCCGAAATAGAGCATGATGATCGTAATCCAGAACGACGAAAGCTTGAAGCGGTCGTAGGCGAAACCGTTCATAATCAGGCGCAGCGGCGCGAATACGATGTACGCGCCGATGGCGCAGACTGCGAGCAGATACCAGATACGTTTTTTATTCGCCGTTTTAACAAACACCTGGGGAAAGATCAAAACGTTCATGACGCCGATGACGAACGCCGGGCCGCAGACATAGGTGTTGCGTCCGGTATAAGTCGTCGAATTGCCCATGATTTCGTTGGAAAAGCTTCTCAAAAAGCTTGTCAGGATCGCGTTGGCGTTGATCAGCTCGCCGCCGCCGTTTGCCGCGGCGCTGCTCACGGTATCCAGACGGTTGGAGAATACGAGGTCGAGATATCCCGGCAGCACCAGAACGGCGATCATGCCGTAACCAAGCAACTGCAGACCCATAACCTGCAGCGTGCGCTTCAAAACGTCCTTAACCTTCGCGTGATCGGCATCCACGAAACCGCGGAACACCGTGTAGACCGCGAACAGCAGAAAATACAGGATTGCGCGGATTGCGTCGAACGACTGCACGAGCAGTGCGGCGGAAAGCGGGAAAAGCCACTTGTTTTCTTTTTGATACAGAAGCTCCAGCGCGTATAGCGCGAGCGCGACGAACATGTATTCGTTAGAATAGGAAAAGAAGGCCAGCCGCGTGAGCATTGCGCCGTTGAACGCGTACCCGAGTCCCGTGAGCACGCAAGCGCGGTAGTCGAATCCGCGTACGCGCACGAAGCGATAAAAAAACCAGCCCGCAAGCACGGTCTTGAGCGCCTGAAACAGCCCGGCCATATAGGGTACGGCGTTTTCACCGAATAGTGCAATCAGAAAATCGGTTAGGTTTATGCCGCTTTCAAACTGCCCCAACCCAATCAGGATGTTGTATCGCGCAAGGTTGAACTCTGTAAAAAATGTGCGCGCGCGGTTCATAATGATCGGAATCGTCTGGTGATAGGAGTCGTCCCCGACGTCCACGAACACGAATGCCTTTACCCCGAAAAGGAACTTCCAGTACACTCCGACGGTCAGAAGCACAAGCAAAAGCAGGAACACGCCGTCCTGCCGCTTTGCGCTCTCGTTTAAACGATAAATACGCGTTGTGGATTTTCCCAAAATTCCGCTCCCAATCCTGTGCAAAATAACTCCGTTTATCCGTCGGAAACATCCTGATATACTGCGTCATTATATCTGTATTTCACGTGTCCTGTCAATTGAACCGGGCCGCCGGCAACGCGCGGAAAACGCGGCGGTTCCGGCGGCTATTTGACGTAGATTTCCGTGCTGCCGCTGATGGTTGCGGCAACGGCGCCGGCGATAAGCCGTTTTGCCGCATCGACGTCCTTTTCTTCGATGTATCGGAGCAGTTCCATATTCCGCGTGTGCAGTTTTTCTTTTCCATAGTGCGCAATGTAGCGCCGCCAGAGTTCTTTGATGGGCGCGCGGAACGAACAAAAGATCAGCGGCAGCAGCGTGTTGCCGGAAAATCCGCTGAGCATATGGTCGAATTCATAGATCAGATTTGCGGCTTCCTCCGGGGAAGCCGCCGCATAGAATGCTTCGCACTGCGCGCTCAACTGAGAAAACTGTTCCGGCGTAATCAGCGGAATTGCGCTTTCCAGCGCAAAATTCATGAGCACCCGGCGCAGTTCCAGAATGGAGCGGATTTCGTCCCGCGGCAGCTGACCGCCGTTGTAGGACATGATGGAAACCAGGATGTCCAGCGTGCCGTTGCGGTGAAAGTCCGCAACATACGTCCCCTGCCGCGGCGTGATCTCGAGAAAACCCTTGCGCGCCATCTCGGCGATGCCGTCGTTGACGACGGAGCGGCTGATCTGCATCCTTTGCGCAAGCTCGCGCTCCGGCGGAAGTTTTTCGCCGATGGAGAGCTCGCCGGAAAGAATCATGGATTCCATTTCCTGCACAAAAAGCTGTTTCAGCGTCGGCGCGGTGAGTTTCTTAAACATTGTGCTATGTCCCCGCATTTCGATTTTCTTGCCCTGGTATTTGGTTGAACCACAAATGACAGAACTATTTTATCAGATATGGATCGATATATCCAGTCCATTTATGCCTTTTTCTGCGGGAAATATTGACCGAAATGTTATTCGGTGTTATTGTACTGATATGTGGTTCAACCAGAGAGACCGAGTGGCTATGCTCTTTTTTGAACCGCGGAACAATAAAACGATCGACGGAGGCGGCGGCCATGTTTAAAGTGTACGAAATCAAGCAGCGCGTGTTTGAAAGCAACGACCGCGAAGCGGAAGAACTCAGGCGCGAACTGAAGGCAAAAAAGACCTTTCTGCTCAATCTCATGAGCTCGCCCGGCTCGGGCAAAACCACGACGCTCAAGCGCACGATCGACGCGCTGAAAGGCGAAATGAAGATCGGCGTGATGGAGGCGGACATCGATTCGGACGTGGATGCACGCGCGGTTTCGGAAACCGGCGCACGCGCGATCCAGCTGCACACGGGCGGCATGTGCCATCTGGACGCGGACATGACGCGGCAGGGGCTCGACGAGTTCGGCGTGGAAGGGCTTGACCTTGTTTTCCTGGAAAACGTAGGCAACCTTGTCTGCCCTGCGGAGTTCGACACGGGCGCGGTGAAAAACGCGATGATTCTGAGCGTCCCGGAAGGCGACGATAAACCGCTTAAATACCCGCTGATGTTCCAGATTTGCCATGTCCTGCTGATCAACAAGATCGATGTGCTGCCGTATTTCGATTTTGACATGGAAGCGCTCAGCGAGCGTGCAAAAAAACTCAATCCGGATATTACGATCATCCCCATCTGCGCGCGTACCGGCGAGGGAATCGACGTTTGGACGGACTGGCTGCGCACACAGGTGGCGGAGTGGAAAAAAGACTGACCGGCAGACGCACGCCGAAAAAACAAAGACGGTCTTTTCTGAAGCGTCCGGTTTCTATACAAGTTGAATTGATAAAAGCATCAACATACGAACAGGTTTATTAAAAAGGAGAATGCGATTCATGGAGAACTTCACGGAGATGATCTTCCCCGAAGGCTACGAATGCCAATACCGCGAAAACATCATGGCGCTGGCCAACATGATCGGCCGGAAGAAACCCGGCGTGAAACCCGGCGAAAAGGGTTCTTACAAGTGGACGGACCCGGAATATGTGATTCTGGAAGCGGGCGTGGACGACGACATGTGCGAAGCGGGCCTTGCGCTCGGCTCCTTTACAAAGAAGAGCGCCGCAGACGTGGCCGCGATCATCGGCAAGCCGGAAGAGCATTGCCATGAGCAGCTCATCAAGCTGGCCGTGTACGGCGGGTGTTTTGTCAACCGCATCGACGGCGTGGACATGTTCTGGGTGGAGACATGGATTCCGGGAACGATGGAGATGATCGTCAACAATCTCGACAACGTGCGCAAATATCCTGTCGTGAGCTATGCGATGGAAGCGTACGGGCGCGTGCGCGGACCGATGAGCTCCGGCGCGTTCCCGGTCGGCGTGGGGCTCATGCGGGTCATCCCCATCGAAAGCGCCATCGACGGCGAGAGCCACAAAGCCAGTTATGAGGAGATTTCCACATATCTGGAGGAAAACACGATCTTCTCCGTTTCGCCCTGTTCCTGCCGCACGGACCGCGAGGCCATGGGCGAAGGCTGCGGACACCTGAAGGAAGACATGTGCATCCAGATGGGCCATGCCGCGGAATACTATATCCGCACCGGCCGCGGGCGGCAGATTACGCGCGAAGAAGCGTACGATATCATCCGGCGCGCCGAGGAAAACGGCCTGATGCACGAAATCCCGAATACAGACGGCCCGGGCAAAACACACGCTATCTGCAACTGCTGCGGCTGCGGATGCCTTTCCATGCGGACGGCAGAGATGTTTAAAAACGTGGACATGATCCGCTCGAACTATGTTTCGGAGGTCGACCCGACGAAGTGCGTCGCCTGCGGACAGTGCGTGGAAAACTGCCCCGTCAACGCGCTGCGGCTTGGCCAGAAACTCTGCTCGAAAAAGCCGATTATAACCGATATAACAACCACCGTCACCCCGCGCGACGAAGACTGGACGCCGGATAAATGGAACCCGGACTACCGCGAAAACCGCGAGGACGTTGTGGAGAGCGGCACCGCGCCCTGCAAAACCTACTGCCCGGCGCATATCGGCGTGCAGGGGTACATTAAGCTTGCCGCGCAGGGCAAATACCGCGACGCGCTGGAACTGATTAAAAAGGAAAACCCGTTCCCGGCGGTCTGCGGGCGCATCTGCAACCGTCGCTGCGAGCAGGCCTGCACGCGCGGCGAAATCGATTCGCCGGTCGCCATCGACGAGATCAAAAAGTTTATCGCGGCGCAGGAACTCACCGGCGAAGGCCGGTTTATTCCGGGCAAACGGCACGATTATTCCGACAAAAAGATTGCGATCGTCGGCTCCGGCCCGGCGGGACTGAGCTGCGCCTACTTCCTTGCGCTGGACGGCTACACGATCACCGTGTTTGAAAAGGAGCAGAAACTCGGCGGCATGCTGACCCTCGGTATCCCGTCCTTCCGCCTGGAAAAGGACGTAATCGAGGCGGAAATCGACGTACTGCGGCAGATGGGCGTGCAGTTCCAAACGGGTGTGGAAGTCGGAAAGGACGTTACGCTCGACGACTTGCGCAAGCAGGGATACAGAGCGTTTTACGTGGCGATCGGCGCGCAGGGCGGCCGGAAAGTCGGCGTGGAAGGCGAAGACGCGGACGGCGTGATCTCCGGCATCGAATTCCTGCGCGGCGTTAACGCGGGCGCTTCCGCCGAACTCTCCGGGAAGACCGTGGTGATCGGCGGCGGCAACGTTGCCGTGGACGTGGCGCGTACAGCCGTGCGTGCGGGCAGCGAAAGCGTCGATATGTACTGCCTCGAATCGCGGGACATCATGCCCGCTTCCGAAGAAGAAATCGAGGAGGCCGAAGGCGAGGGCATCGCGGTTCACACCTGCTTCGGACCCAAACGGATTTTGAGCGAAAACGGCAAGGTTACCGGTGTGGAGTTCAAGCGCTGTCTGCGCGTGTTCGACGAAAACGGCCGGTTCGCACCGGCATACGACGAAAACGATACGGTGACGGTCGAAGCGGACCATGTGCTGGTCACCATCGGCCAGAGCATTCTCTGGGGCGACCTGCTCGCAGAAAGCGGCGCGCAGTTCAACCGCAACGGTACGCTGCAGGCGGACGGGTTCACCTATCAGTCCGGCCAGCCGGACGTATTCACCGGCGGGGATTGCTACAGTGGGCCGAAATTCGCAATCGACGCTATCGCCGCGGGTAAGCAGGCGGCAATTTCCCTCCATCGCTTCGTGCAGCCCGGTCAGTCGCTCACCATCGGGCGCGACCGCAGGGAATACACCGAGCTGGACAAACAGAGCGCCGTGCTGGACGATTACGACCATACCCCGCGCCAGAAACCCGAAACGCTGGAGAGCAAGGAACCCGCCAAGAGCAGTTTCCGGGATTTGCGCGGCACGCTCACGGAAGAGCAGGTCAAGGCCGAAACGGCACGCTGCCTCGGCTGCGGCGTGACGCTGGTCGACACGTATATGTGCGTTGGCTGCGGACAGTGCACCACCAAGTGCAAGTTTGACGCAATCCACCTCGTGCGGCGTTACGACGGCGCGGGCGTTGCGTTTACGGAGATGAAGCCCGTGGTTATTAAACAGATACTCAAGCGAAAGGGCAAGATCGCCATCAAAAAGGTAAAACGCGCGGTCGGCGCAAAATAACAATATGCACGAACTGGGCATCGTCTTTGAAATTCAAAAGCGCGTCGTGCAGGTTGCCGCGCAGAACGGGTTTCCGCTGAAGGATATCGCGAGCGTGGTGGTGGAGGTCGGCGAGGCTTCCACCATCATCCCGCGCTATCTCAAGGAATGCTGGCCGGCCGCGACGGACGGCACGGACATGGCGGAGGCTTCGCTCGAGGTTGAGGTGATCACAGCCGAAGTGCAGTGCAAGAAATGCGGAGAGGTATACGAGTATCTCAAAAACAACCGTGTTTGTCCGAAATGCGGCGCATGGGAATGCGTTATGGTCACAGGGCAGGAGTTCGTCATCAAAGAGATTGTGGTTTACGAAGAGGATGACGAAAACACGGAAGCATTTTAACGAAAAATGCAAAAAAGCGCCCATACGGGCGCTTGAGGCCGTCAAAAAACCTGTTTTTTGACGGGATAACCGCTCTTTGCCTCTCGTCCTTCGG
>DAOTGE010000032.1:0-30012 GCA_035446965.1 Eubacteriales bacterium | reverse complement strand
GTCATACTGTTCCATTTTACCCTCCGAAACGATGGTGTTTTTTTCACGGAATCGACCTGCTGCTGTTACATGCTAATAAAAGTATAACACAAGAAAAACGGACAGGACACACCACGTCCGAAACAAGCCTGTTCTTTGTTGCCGGGGATTCTTTTTATCCTGCCATGAAAAAACGAAGGGTTCTCAGGGGCCTGTCCGCTGAGCGGAGTATCAGGGGCGGAGCTCCCTGAAAGAAACTTTTAGTCGCTGGTTTCGAGCGAACGGATCAGCGTCTGCGCCACGAGCCTGCGCGTCTGGCGCGCGTCCATGGCAAGTTTTTCAATATAACGGTGCGCGGTGGCTTCGTCCATGCCGCGCCGTTCGATGAGCATCCATTTTGCGCGGTTGACGAGGCGCACTTCCTCCATCTTTTCTTCCAGCGTGGCGGTCTTGCGCTCCATCGCCGCAAGCTTGCTGCGTGTTGCGGCCATCAGCGCCGCCGCCTGGCGGATGTTCTGCGCCGAGCAGGGCTTGGCGAGCGTGATGACGCCCGCGTCTTCCACCTGGTCGGCCACCTGTTCGTAAGATTCACTGGAGACGATGAGCGCCACGCAGCACATCCGGCTTGCAGCGAGATCGAGCGCGAGCTGTGCGCCGAACTCGTCCGGCAGAGGCGTGTTGATGAACACGAGGGAAAACGGGGTGTCGAGCATCAGCCTGCGTGTTTCGGCGGCGGAGCCGCGCATGACGACGGGCGAATAGCGGGACGGCAAAAGAACGCCCGCAATGCCGGCACGCGTGCGCTCGGTTGCCGAAACGATCAATACGCTATTCTGCTTTTCGCAGCCCGACGCCAAATGCTTCGCCTCCCGTTAAAATTTCAGTTGCCGCAGGAAGCGTAGGCGTTCAGGATTCCTTCCGGCAGCACCGCATGGACAAATTCGCTTTCCGACGCGGCGGCAAACGCGGCCTCGCGCGTTGCGGGCAGCTTTTGCAGTCCCTTCGTGACAGAAGGGTCCGCCGTAAAGAGGTTGACGTTGGTCGGCGGCGGCGGAACGAGCCCGCGCCTTACGCCGTCCAGCCCGGCGCGCAGGATCAGCGCGAATGCAAGGTAGGGATTGCACGCGGGGTCGGGCGAGCGCAGTTCGATGCGCTCGAATTCTCCTTTTGCGGCAGGGATGCGGATGAGCTGCGAGCGGTTCTCCGGCGACCAGGTGACATACCGCGGCGCCTTGTGCTCGCCGAGACGCGCATAGGAGGCTTCCACGGGGTTGAGAAACGCCGTGATTTCCGTAATGTGCTCCAGCAGGCCCGCCATAAACGCGTCCCGCAGGGCCTGTGTATGCGGCATGGCGAGCGAAAGGTTGATATGCATGCCGTTGCCGCTTTCCTTTGGCAGCGGCTTGGGCGAAAAGTCGGCGAACAGTCCGTTTCGCATGGCGATGGTGCGCACGACGGCCGCGAACGTAATTGCGTTGTCCGCGGCGCTCAGCGCGTCCCCATAGCGAAAATCGATTTCGTTCTGGCCGGGGCCGTCCTCGTGGTGCGAACTTTCCGGATGGATGCCCATTTCGCTGAGCGTCAGGCAGATTTCCCGGCGGACGTTTTCGCCGCGGTCGAGCGGGGCGATATCCATGTAATGCGCGTTGTCATACGGCACGTCGGTCGGATTGCCCGCTTCGTCGAGCCGGAAGAGATAAAACTCGAACTCCGTGCCGAAGTTGACGATAAGGCCTTCCTTTGCGGCTTCGGCGATCGCGTTTTTGAGGATGTTTCGCGAGTCCAGCGGAAACGGCGTCCCGTCCGAACGCAGCACGTCCGCAAACAGCCGCACCACGCGGCCGTGACTGGGCCGCCAGGGCAGCGCCGTGAGCGTTTGCACATCGGGATGCAGCAGCAGGTCGGAATGCGCCTCGTCCCCAAAGCCGCGGATCGCGGAGGCGTCGATCGAGATGCCGTTGGAGAATGCGCGCGGCAGTTCCTCCGGCATGATCGAGATGTTTTTCTGCGTGCCGAAAACGTCGCAGAAAGCAAGGCGGATGAACTTCACGTCCTCCGCGGCGGCGTAATCGATGATTTCCTGTGCGGTGTACATCTTTTTCCTGCACCCTCTCTGTAAAATGCTGCCGGATGCTTCCGGGGTCAGTTGGTCACGTAAAGCTGGCGATAGGGGTCGTTGGAGTTCGGCGTGAGCAGCCAGAACGGCTTGCCGTCGTCCGGAATCGGCCTGTTGAAGAGCGCGGAGTAGCGCTTCAGGTACGGTTCGATTCTGGCGAGGTCGTCGGCGTTTGCTTCACACACACGTACCTGCCGCGGGAATTTTTCGCGCCTGATTTCGCCGCGCACATAAATCGCCCCGCCGTGCATGCCTGTGCCGCAGAAGTAACCGAGCACCTCTCCGACCTGATCGAGCCCGAGGACGATGATGGTGCCGCCGGCCTGATATTCGCCGAGGAAGCTGCCGCAGCGTCCGCCGACGACGAGTACCGGCGCGGTGTCCCCGTACGCTTTCATGTGTACGCCTGCGCGGTAGCCCGCGCTGTCGCGCACATAGATGCACCCGCCGCGCATGCTGTAGCCGACCGTGTCGCCGACCGAGCCGTGGACGATGATTTCTCCTTTGTTCATGGTGTCGCCCGCCGCATCCTGCGCGTTTCCGTAGACGACGATTTTTCCGCCGTTGAGATATGCGCCGAGCGCGTTGCCGGCCGTGCCGCGAATGGTAAGCGTGCCGCTGTCCATCGCGTCGCCGAGGTAACGCTGGCCGAGCGCGCCGACGATTTCAACGTCCGAAGCGGCCTGGCGGATGCAGGCATTGAGCGCGTGATAGTCCGTTCCGCGCGCGTCGATGCGCCGTACTTCTGGGTTTTGGTTTTGTTCCATATCGTTCACCCTTATCAGTCGTTGTTCGTTCGGGGAGGCCGGGTACCGCAACTTCGCTTACTCTCCTGCGTGTTTTACGCCGAGCACCCGCAGCTCCACCTCGTTGAGGCCGATGCCGCGCAGCATGGCGCGGTTGCCGCAGAGCGCTTCGATGGAGTTGATGCCCATGCCGCCGAGGAATTCTTTGATTTCGCGGTTCCAGGCGGTCACGAGATTCACGAGCCGCTGCGCGCCTTCTTCGGGGTCGAGCCGGTCGACCAGGTCCGGCCGCTGGGTCGCGATGCCCCAGTTGCAGATGCCTTTGTGGCAGGAGCGGCAGAGATGGCAGCCGAGCGCAATCAGCGCCGCGGTGCCGATGTAGACCGCGTCCGCGCCGAGGGCGATCGCTTTGACCGCGTCCGCGCTGGAGCGGATGCTGCCGCCGACGACGAGGGAGACGTTGTTGCGGATGCCCTCATCGCGCAGGCGCGCGTCAACCGAGGCGAGCGCGAGCTCGATGGGGATGCCGACGTTGTCGCGGATGCGCGTCGGCGCCGCGCCGGTGCCGCCGCGGAAGCCGTCGATGGCGATGATGTCCGCGCCGCTGCGCGCGATGCCGCTTGCGATTGCGGCGATGTTATGCACGGCAGCGACCTTAACGATGATCGGCTTTTGATAGCCGCTCGCTTCCTTTAAAGAGTACACGAGCTGCTGCAGATCTTCAATGGAGTAGATGTCGTGATGCGGCGCGGGGGAGATCGCGTCCGACCCTTCCGGGATCATGCGCGTCTTGGACACGTCGCCGACGATCTTTGCGCCGGGCAGATGCCCGCCGATGCCGGGCTTTGCGCCCTGCCCCATCTTGATTTCGATGGCGGCGCCGGCGTTGAGATATTCCTTATGCACGCCGAACCGGCCGGAAGCGACCTGAACGATCGTGTGGTCGACAAAGGGATAAAGCGACTCGTGCAGGCCGCCTTCGCCCGTGTTGTAGCAGGTGCCGAGCTCCGTTGCCGCGCGTGCGAGCGCTTCGTGTACGTTGCGGCTGACCGAGCCGTAGCTCATCGCCGAAAACAGGATGGGCAGCTTGAGCTCGATCTGCGGCGGCAGGTCGGTCACGAGCGCGCCGTCCTCCGTGCGCGCGACGGCCGTCGGCTTTTTACCGAGGAATACGCGCGTTTCCATCGGCTCGCGCAGCGGGTCGATGGAGGGATTGGTCACCTGCGAGGCGTTGACGAGCAGCCGGTCCCAGTAAACGGGGTAATCCCGGGAATTGCCCATGGAGGAAAGCAGCACGCCGCCGCTGTCCGCCTGCCGGTAGATTTCCTTAATGGTATCACAGCTCCAGTTGCGGTTTTCGCGGCAGGAGTTGGGATTTTTTACGATTTTGAGCGCATGCGTCGGACAATAGGCCACGCAGCGCTGGCAGTCCACGCATTTGGTTTCGTCCGCAATCATGCGGCCCGTCCGCGCGTCGAAATGATGCACACCGTTGGCGCACTGGCGCTCGCAGATGCGGCAGTTGGTGCAGCGGGCGTCGTCGCGGATCAATTCAAACTCCGGGTAAATATCGGTCACAGGCACTGCTCCGCACCTCCGTTCAGGGTAACGATCACGGGTTCGCCGCCGCGCGGCGCGTAGAGACGATCGAGCGTGGGCTCCATATAGCGTATGGCGCATTCCTCGCTGGCGACATACACCATTTCGCCGCGCTCGCCGACCACCATGGAGCGGAGTTTGAGCCGGTCGTTGAGCGCGAGCATGCCGCCCTCGAACCCGAGCAGGATGGAAAACGGTCCCGTGACGAGCAGACTGCCGAAAACATTGCGAAGATACGTCAGGCGTTTCTGTTCGGCTTCGTCCTTCATTGCGATGGTGCTCCAGAACGGTGCGGCGATGACGCTCGCGAACTCGCTCAGCGTCAGATGCACTTTTCTGAGCAGATAGTCGGCGATATAGGTGAGCACCTCGGTGTCCGTCTGCAGCGTACAGCGGTAGCCGAACATTTCGATGAAGCGGCGGTTTGCGTCGTAGCTGGAAATCTCTCCGTTGTGGACGATCGTGTAGTCGAGCAGCGCAAACGGATGCGCGCCGCCCCACCAGCCCGGCGTATTGGTCGGATACCGCCCGTGCGCGGTCCAGCAATAGCCCTCGTATTCGTCGAGCCGATAAAAGTTACCGATGTCTTCCGGGTAGCCTACGCCCTTGAATACGCCCATGTTTTTGCCGCTGGAGAAGACGAAACACCCGGTAAAGGTGGAGTTGATGCGGATCACCGCGCGCGCGACGTATTCCTTCTCATCGAGCTGGCTGTCGCGCAGGCGATTGGGATGCGGCGCAACGAAATATCGCCAGATGAGCGGCTCGTCCGTTATCTTTTTGGTTTTTCGGATCGGTATTTTCGAGAGGTTGACCACCTCGAATACATGATCGAGATATTTTTCACAGGAGGATCTTGCCTCCGCGTCGTTATAAAAAACGTGCAGCGCATAAAACTCCCGGTTCTGCGGGTAGATGCCGTATCCGGCGAACCCGCCTCCAAGGCCGTTGGAGCGCTCGTGCATGCTTGTCATGGCGCGCGACACCAGGTTTCCGGGGATGAGCGAGCCATCCTTTGCGAAAACACCGGCGATCGCACAGCCGGACGGAATGCGGATTTCACCTTCCCGCAGCGCCATTTGATTCGTGTCCCCTTTACGCGTTATACAACGGCGTTCCCGCGTACCCGCAAAAACCATGCTGCCGCAGGAAATTTCCCTTTTAGAGTTATGCAGCGGGCCAATCGACCGCGTTTACGCAAAAAGCGCCCACGCAGCGGACGATTGAGCCCGCAGGATGAACGCCGTTGTTCTTGCGCAGTATACATAATATAGAATACGGCTGTCAAGTAAAAAATGAATGATATACACTTTTAAACTGCAAAAAACGAAAATCTAAATATTTTTGGTGACACAAAAAAGAAATCCGTGCAGGAAAACGAATTAAAATGAAGGAAATCCTGCAGAAATAAAGCATTGACAAGGACGGTGACCCGCTGTATAATACCCGCATATTATTTCAGAACGGCAAAGGCGCCGCGGAAGAAACCGTGGTGCCGTTGCCTCTTTTTTTAAGAGGTATAGATAGGAAACAGGAGGAGAGAATCAAAATGGGTAAAGTAACGGAAACTTTTGGCTGCAAGGTATTCAACGACGCGGTGATGAAAGCGCGTCTGCCCAAGGACACGTACAAGGCGATGCAGACCGCCATTAAAGAAGGGCGGCGGCTGGATCTTTCCGTGGCGAACGTCGTGGCCAATGCGATGAAGGACTGGGCCATCGAAAAAGGCGCAACGCACTTTACGCATTGGTTCCAGCCGCTGACCGGCATTACGGCGGAAAAGCACGACAGCTTTATTTCGCCCATCGCCGGCGACGGCGTAATCATGGAGTTCTCCGGCAAGGAGCTTGTCCGCGGCGAACCCGATGCATCCAGCTTTCCTTCCGGCGGCCTCCGCGCAACGTTCGAAGCGCGCGGCTACACCGCATGGGATCCAACCAGCAACGCATTTATAAAGGAAAAAGTGCTCTGCATCCCGACTGCGTTCTGCTCCTATGGCGGTGAAGCACTGGACAAAAAAACGCCGCTTCTGCGCTCGATGGAGGCCATCGACAAGCAAGCACTGCGCATTCTGAAACTCTTCGGCAACGCGGACGTGGCCAAGGTGGCCACCACCGTCGGGACCGAGCAGGAATACTTCCTTATCGATAAGGCGGCGTACGACCGCCGGCCGGACCTGATCTACACCGGCCGCACGCTCTGCGGCACCCGATCCCCCAAGGGACAGGAGCTTGACGATCATTATTTTGGTTCCATCAAGCCGCGCGTGCAGGCCTTTATGGAAGACCTCAACGAAGCGCTCTGGGAGCTTGGCGTATTCGCCAAGACTGAGCATAACGAGGTTGCGCCCGCGCAGCATGAGCTTGCGCCGGTCTTTACTACGACCAATATCGCGGCCGATCATAACCAGTTGACCATGGAGATTATGCAGCGGATTGCCAAAAAGCATGGTCTGGTCTGCCTGCTGCATGAAAAACCGTTTGCCGGCGTCAACGGCAGCGGCAAGCACAACAACTGGTCGATGTCGACAGACACCGGCGTGAACCTGTTGGAGCCAGGGGAAACGCCTTTCGAGAACGCGCAGTTCCTTCTCTTCCTCTGCGCGGTGGTTCAGGCGGTGGACGATTATCAGGACCTGCTCCGCGTTTCGGTGGCGAGTGCAGGGAATGACCACCGCCTAGGGGCGAACGAGGCCCCGCCGGCGATCGTCTCAATCTTTGTGGGCGACGAACTGTTTGAAATTCTGGAAGCGATCGATTCCGGCGCCGCTTACGGCGGACGCGAGAAGACGCAGATGAAGATCGGCGTGCACGTAATCCCGCATTTTCCGAAGGACACGACCGACCGCAACCGTACCTCGCCGTTTGCGTTCACGGGCAATAAGTTCGAGCTGCGCATGCTCGGTTCGAGCCAGTCGGTTTCGGACGCGAACATGGTGCTCAACACCGCGGTTGCGGAGTCGCTGCGCAAGTATGCGGACGCACTCGAATCGGCCGCCGATCTGCCCAGCGCGCTGCATGCGCTGATTAAGAGCGTGATCCACGAGCACAAACGGATCATCTTCAACGGCAACGGCTATGACGAAGCGTGGGTCACCGAGGCGGAAAGCCGCGGACTGCTCAATTTGAAAACCACGCCGGACTGCCTGCCCTATCTGATCTCGCCGAAGAATATCGAGCTCTTCGGGACGCACCGCGTACTCAGCGAAAGCGAGCTGAAGGCACGGTATGAGATTATGATGGAGAACTATAAAAAGATCGTGTGCATCGAAGCCATGACCCTGCTGGACATGACGCGGCGCGACATTTTGCCGGCGTCCTGCGCGTATCAGCATAAGCTCGCCGAGACCGTCGCAGCCAAGCGCGCGGCCGGCAGCATGGCGGACTGCACCTATGAAACGGAAACGCTGGGCACGGCGGCGGCATTGACCAAGGCTGCGTACGAGAGTGTTAAAGCACTCGAAGACATCCTGACCGAGACCAAGGCCGAGGAAGACACGAAGAAAGCGGCGCAGCTCTGCAAAGACGGCCTGCTTCCGAAGATGAGCGAGCTGCGCGCGAGCGCGGATGCGCTGGAAACCCTGGTCGCCACGAGCGACTGGCCGTATCCGACATACGGTGAACTGCTCTTTGGCGTAAGATAGAAACCGCGGGAGGCGACGATTTATGTGTTCAATTATGGGATATCTGGGCAAGCGGATTCCGCTGGATCTGCTGGTCGACGGATTTTATAAAACGATATCGCGTGGACCTGATCTGTCGCGTATGCTGAGCGTCGGAGACGGATACCTGATGTTTCACCGTCTTACGATTATGGGACTGGAAAAGAGCGGTATGCAGCCGTTCGAGCTGAACGGGGACGCGGTCGTCTGCAACGGCGAACTCTACGGCTTTCGAAAAATGCGCGACGCATTGTTTTCCGGATATGACTTCAAGAGCGGCTCGGATTGCGAGCTGCTCTTACCCATGTATCAGCGTTACGGGACGGACATGTTTTCCATGCTGGACGCGGAGTACGCGCTGATCATTTACGATCACAAAACGGACTCCCTGGTCGCGGCGCGCGACCCGATCGGCATCCGCCCGCTGTTTTACGGGTACGACGTGGACGGCAAAATTCTTTTTGCCAGTGAAGCGAAGAACCTCGTGGGTCTTGTGGAGACCGTTCGGCCGTTCCCGCCGGGACATTACTGGAAGGACGGCGAGTTCGTCCAGTATGCAAACCTCACGGACGTTGCGGACTATTCCGAAGACGAGCTCGACGCGGTCTGCGACAACATCCGCGAAAAGCTTTCCCTCGGCGTGGTCAAGCGGCTGGACGCGGACGTGCCAGTCGGCTTTTTGCTCAGCGGCGGGCTGGACAGCTCGCTGGTCTGCGCCATCGCCAACAAGTATCTGCCGGGGCCCATCCGGACGTTTTCCATCGGCATGCGCGACGACGCGATCGACCTCAAATATGCCAGGCAGGTTGCGGAATACCTCGGCGCGGAGCATACCGACGTGATCATGACGGTGCAGGAGGTCATCGGCGCGCTGCGCACGGTTGTGCGCGTGCTGGAGACCTACGACATCACGACCATCCGCGCGAGCGTCGGGATGTACCTCGTGTGCAAATATATCCACGAAAACACCAACATCCGCGTACTGCTCACTGGCGAAATTTCGGACGAGCTGTTTGGATACAAATACACGGATTTCGCGCCCAACGAGGAAGAGTTTCAGAAGGAAGCCAAGAAGCGCATCGACGAGATTTATATGTACGACGTGCTCCGTGCGGACCGCTGTATCTCCGCCAACTCGCTGGAGGCGCGCGTGCCGTTCGGCGATCTGGATTTCGTGAAATACGTCATGCGGGTCGATCCTGCGCTCAAAATGAACCGCTTCGGAAAAGGCAAATACCTGCTCCGTCGCGCGTTTGAAGGCGACTATCTGCCGCACGACATCCTTTATCGCGAAAAGGCCGCTTTCTCGGACGCCGTGGGGCATTCCATGGTCGACCAGATTAAGGCGTATGCCGAAAAGCTCTATACCGACGAAGAGTTCGAAGAGCGCAGCGCGAAATATACGTTTGCCAAACCCTTTACCAAGGAGTCGCTGCTCTATCGCGAATTGTTCGAGGCCGAGTATCCCGGACAGGCGCACATGGTCAAGGATTTCTGGATGCCCAACCGCACCTGGGAAGGCTGCAACGTCAACGACCCCTCCGCGCGCGTACTTTCCAACTACGGCGCGAGCGCGGTGTAACGCCGCCGGATTTGCTATCCTCGTACGCCGCGGGAATTCGCTCCTCCTGCGGCGCGTTTGGCCGGTCTTCTCCCGCCTGAACATCGGGAAGACCGGCCCCCTTTTTCCCCTTGCGCTTGACTGAAACTTAACATGGGCTTTACAATGTCTTTATATTATCGGGACAGGGGATAAAAGTTTCGGGGTTTACGGGCAATCAGCATTTCTAACTGCCCTTTCAAAAAGATATTGACGACAATGATACAAAGGGGATGATTCGATATGACGCTGGATTTGGCGAATCAACTGGAAGCGCTTGCGATGTTCGGGCGTGTGCTGCTCGCCGCCGTACTTGCCGGCGTAATTGGTTATGAACGCGAGCACGTGCAGCGCAACGCAGGCATGCGCACGCATATCCTCGTTGCCGTTGGCGCGGCGCTGGTGATGTGCTGCGGCGAATACCTGATGAAGAAATTCGGGTCGACGAGCATTGACCCTGCGCGTATGGGCGCACAGGTAATCAGCGGTATCGGCTTCCTTGGCGCGGGCACGATTATCAAAGAGGGAATCTCTGTGCGCGGACTGACCACGGCGGCGAGCCTCTGGTGTGTTTCGTGCATCGGCCTTGCGGCGGGATGCGGGAGTTACCTGCTGGCCATTGCCGTGAGTGTGGTCGTCATCATCGTGCTGCGCGTACTGCGCAACATGGCGCATAACCAACGCAAAAAGAGCAACCGCATCATCATGCAGATCGTTCTCTCAATGGAAGGGAACAGCCTCGTTTCCCTGCAGGGCGACCTGCAGCGGATGGGGTGCGTCATCGAGGAGTTCAGCTTCGCTATTGACGCCGGCCATCTCAAGCGGCACGTGTATCTGCACCTGCTCCTGCCGAACCGAAGCGATTTGACACCTTTGATGGAGTGCCTTTCCAAGATTGAAGGCGTGGTTTCGGTGGAATCCGTTTACGAGTAAAGTTTGCCGCTTTCCGGCGAAGCACCAAAAAAGACGCGCGAGAATCGCGCGTCTTTTGCAAACAGCCGGTTTAGCCTTCGATCATTTTCAGGATGAACGCTTTGTTGCGTGCACCGACGGCCTTGTCCGCAATTTCACCGCCGCGGAAGACCATGAGCGTCGGGATGCTCATTACGCCGTATTGCGAAGCGAGAGCGGGCTGCTCGTCGATGTTGACTTTGCAGACTTTGACCGCGGCCGTTTCTCCCGCGATTTCGTCCACGATTGGAGAAACCATACGGCACGGACCGCACCAGGGCGCCCAGAAATCGACCAGTACGGGGAGCTCCGCTTCCAAAACCTCTTTACGAAAATTACTGTTTGTCACGTTGACGACTGCCATGCGCAAGACTCCTTTTCCGGAAAAATTAGCTGCCGAGCGGCCGCTTCCTGTCTATAGTATAACGCATTTATTATGCCTTGTGGGGGTAAAAACGTGAAAAGCATGCGAAATTCCATGGCGGCGGCGGTGCGTTTTGCGGCAACCGCTTTTCTTTTTGCATCCGGTAGGGTAGAGTAAAATAAAACGCCGGGCATGGCGGACGAAGGAGGAAAAGCGGCATGCGCATTCTGACGCTTACCGTAACGCAGGCGCAATCCGGGCGTACGGTGAAGAGCCTGCTGAAAAACGAGCTTGCCGCTTCCGGCGCGCATATTTCGCGCCTCAAGCGCCGCGAGCGCGGCATTCTGCTCAACGGCGAAACATGTTATGTCACCGCCCGTGTTTCCGCCGGGGACGTGCTGACCATGGAGATCGGCGACTTGCCGGACGGACATATCGTGCCGATGCCGTTTCCGCTCGATGTGCGCTATGAAGACGAGGACCTGCTGATTCTCGATAAGCCCGCCGGTATCGCCGTGCATCAGTCCACGCGCGACCCGGGCGAATGCACGCTTGAAAACGCCGTCTGCTGCTACCTTGGCGGCAATATTTCGCCGCACCCGGTCAGCCGGCTGGACCGCGGTACGAGCGGGCTTATGACGTTTGCCAAGAGTGGATATATTCATGAAAGGCTGCGGCGTACAATGCATACCGAGGCGTATTTTCGTGCATATCTGGGAATTGCCGCCGGGCGCGTGGAACCACCGGCGGGAAAGATCGAACTGCCCATCGGCATGGCGGAGGGTTCGGCGTATAAGAGGGCGGTGACACAGCAGGGCGTATATGCCTGTACTGAATATGAAACGATGGCGCGTTCCGAACGGTTCACGCTGCTGCGGCTGCTGCCGCAGACCGGGCGGACGCACCAACTCAGGCTTCATATGGCGGCGATCGGATTTCCGCTGGCGGGCGACTGGCTTTACGGCGAAAAGGACGAAACGCTGATTGCGCGGCCCGCGCTGCATTCCGCCGAACTGGCGCTGACGCACCCGATTACGGAAGAGCGAATCTGCCTGTGCTCCGGACTGCCGGAGGATATGCGTGCGCTGACGGACGGGATGGAAACGTACCGGAAAGGATGAAGACGATGCAGACGGACGTAATAACCAGAAACGGGCGGCAGATCGCCGTTGTAACGGCGGAAGGCAAGCTGCTTGAAACCGTGCAGGATGCACTGGACCTGATGGCCACGGTGCGCTACGAAACCGGCTGTGAGCGCATTGCACTCTATAAAAGCGCGGTCGCCGATGCGTTTTTTATCCTGAGCACGCGGCTTGCGGGGGAAATCCTGCAAAAGTTCGTCAACTACCATATGAAGCTGGCCATAATCGGCGATTATTCCCGCTACACCAGCAAGCCGCTCAAGGACTTTATCCGCGAGAGCAATGCGGGAAACGACGTCTTTTTTGTGCCGTCGCTGGAGGAGGCGCTCGATCGGCTCTCCCGCGCAAAATAACGCTTCCGGCAAAAAAAAGGCCGCGCTTTTTGCGCGGCCGGGATGTTTTTCCGGATTGCCGATCAGATAATGCCAAGCGGGATCAGCGTTGCAAGCAGCACGATGTTGACGCCCGCAAGCGATGCGATCCATTTTTTCTGCGTTTTCGGTTCCTTGTCGTAGATGAGGTAGCTTGCAAGGAAAAACGGGATGTAGGTCGTGATGAACACCGGGATTGCGCCCCACCACGGATAGACCCAGATGAAGGCCGGTGTCCACGCAAGGAAGATTTCAACGAGCGAGAAGAACAGGGCGCTGCCGATGGCGAACACGATGCGGTTATTGACGCCGAGGATTTTCATGTTCTTGTCCTTGGGCAGCAGTTTGGAGGTAAAGCCCGCAACCGCAAACATCATCGAAAGCTCCCAGCTTACGCCGATGAGCAGGATGAAAGACGTGCTTTCCGGCGAAACCGTCCAGAGCGCGTAGCCGGAGAAGTGACAGATGACCGCGTTGGCGATTTCGTAGAGCCAGTGCACGCTGTAGAGCATCAGCGCCGCGGCGATGGCCTTGTAGTTCTTCTTGTGGATTTCGTCCACATAGAGCATTACGACGAATGCAAGCAGCGCAATAAACGTCCAGTTGAAATTGCTGGGGTCGCGTACGGCCGCTTTTGCAGCGTCTGCCAGGGATTTATAGGATTCGTCACCAAAGAGCATGAGATATCTCCCTCCCGAAAATGAATTGTAGATAAGGAATGCCGACTTGCTGGAAATAATTGTATCGTGCGGGCCCCGGCATGTCAATTTGCACAGGAAAGGAATCGCAATGCAAAAACTTTTAGGCTGCTTGAAAATATCTGGACATTTTTCAGGAAAGCGGTTATAATAAACATGCGTTATTCTTTTAGAAAAATAATGAAGAAAAAAGCAGAATCGGAGTCCACGATGGAAGACCGGACCGAACCGGCGGAAAAAAAGAACGAAACTCTGAAGCGGCGGATGAGTCCCGCGCGGATGCTGGCGCTGCTGGGGCTTCTGCTGGTTGTTATATTCCTCGTGTCGTTTTCGCTCGGGCGTTACGGCGTGCCGGTCCCGCAGGTGATACGCATTCTTTTCAGCCGGATTGCGCCGCTCAAGCAAACCTGGACGGCGGAGATGGAGACGGTTGTGATCAACATCCGCCTGCCGCGCATCCTCATCGCGTGTTTTGTCGGCTGTGCGCTTTCCGCCGCGGGCGCTTCGTTTCAGGGCGTGTTTCAAAACCCGATGGCGGCGCCGAACATTCTCGGCGCTTCGTCCGGCGCGGCGTTCGGCGCGGCGCTGGCAATCCTGCTCGGCGCATCCACGCGGGTCATTACGACCGCCGCGTTTATCTCCAGCCTGATTGCCGTGTGCCTGGTGTTTTTTATTGCGCAGCGTGCGCCGGGACTGCGGGTGGTCAACCTGATTTTAGCCGGTATTATGATCGGTTCGCTTTTTACGGCGGGGACTTCCTATATAAAACTCGTCGCCGATCCAAGCGACCAGCTTCCCGCCATCACGTACTGGATGATGGGCAGCCTCACGGGCGTAAAGCTCCGGGACGTCGCGTTTGTAATCTGGCCCATGGCGATCGGGCTGATTCCGCTGTTCCTTCTGCGCTGGCAGATCAACCTCCTTACGCTCGGGGACGAGGAAGCCCGAACGCTCGGCGTCAACACCAATCGTCTGCGCTTCATCGTGATCGTCTGCGCGACGCTCATCACCGCGGCGAGCGTGTCCGTCAGCGGCGTGATCGGCTGGGTGGGGCTCGTGATTCCGCATCTTTGCCGTAAACTCGTGGGCAGTAACTATCGCTATCTGCTGCCGGCCTCCATGCTGGCGGGCGCGGCGTTCTTGCTGCTGGTGGACGACGTTTCAAGGAACTTGCTTGCCGTGGAAATCCCAATCGGGATTCTCACCGCGTTTATCGGAGCGCCGTTCTTCATCTATCTGATTTCCAAGAGGGAAAAAACGCTTTGACGGCATTGCCGCAGGGAAAGGAAGGCCGCCATGGGAATTGAAGTAAAAGATTTAAGTTTTGCCTACTGCACGCGCAAAGTGCTGCGGAACGTATCGTTCACCGCCGGAGACGGGCGGCTGCTTGCGGTGCTTGGGCCGAACGGCGTCGGCAAAACCACGCTGTTCCGCTGCATCCTCGGGCTGCAGCATCGTTATGGCGGCAGTATTTCGATCGACGGCGAAGACGCGCGCGCCATGACGGCGCGGGAACTTGCGCACCGCGTGGCGTATATTCCGCAGACGCACGGACAGGCGTTCAGTTATTCGGTGCAGGATATGGTGCTTATGGGCACCACGCACAGCATGCCGACGATGTCCGTTCCGCGGCAGCGGGAGCTGGACACCGCGCAGGCGGCGCTCGAACGACTGGGGATTTTGCACCTTGCCGAAAAGAATTTTTCGCACCTCTCCGGCGGCGAGCAGCAGTTGGTTCTGATTGCCCGCGCACTTGCACAGCAGACCAAAACGCTTTTGATGGACGAACCGACCGCGAGTCTCGATTACGGCAACCAGGCGCTCGTGCTCCGGCAGGTGCGTACGCTTGCGGACGACGGGTATGCCGTGCTGATTTCCACGCATAACCCGCAGCATGCGCTCTGGTATGCGGACACGGCGCTTGCGCTGCTCGACGGCGAAACGGCGGCGTTCGGCCCGCCGGAGGACGTGATGGACGCGGAGCTGATCCGGCGGCTTTACGGCGTGGAAGCGGAGATGGTGCAGACCGAACACGGCGCGCTGCTTTCCCCGGTGTTTGGTACGCGCTGCAGCGAACAGGCCAGAACGGGAGATACCCGATCCGACATAAAATCAGCTTAACCAGTCAGGAGGAAACATGTATGAAGAAAGCATTCGTGCTGCTGCTGGCGCTCATTATGGCGCTGTCCGTATTCGGATGCGCTGAAAAAGCGACGGAAGCCGAAGTGAGCGAAGAACCGGCCGCGACCGAGGAACCGGCTGCGGAGGCGACTCCGACGGAGGAACCCGCACCGACCACGGTTTCGTTTACCGATTCCGTCGGGCGCACGGTCGAAGTCCCCGCGGACATTACCAAGGTTGCCGTTTCCGGCCCGCTGGCACAGATTGTGCTGTTTGCGCTCTGCCCGGACAAGCTCGTTGGCGTTGCAAGCGCCTGGGATGCGACGGCGGAAGAATACCTTGCGACCGAATATTATAATCTGCCCGAACTCGGTCAGCTCTATGGCGGCAAGGGCGAACTCAACCTTGAAACCCTGCTGGCCAGCGGCGCGGAGGTCGTGATCGACGTCGGCGAACCGAAGGACACCATCGTTGAAGACTTGGACGCGCTGCAGGAGCAGACGGGTATTCCGTTTGTGCATATCACGGCGACCACGGAGACCATGGGCGACGCATACGTCAAGCTCGGCGAACTGCTGAACATGCCGGACGACGCGGAAATCCTGGCGGCGTACTGTGACCGTGTGTACGACAAAACCATCGAGATCGCGGACAGCGTGGAGAAGGTCAACCTGCTCTACTGCCTCGGCGACGCCGGGCTCAACGTGATTGCACAGGGCAGCTACCATGCGGAAGTGATCGACCTGCTGTCCAACAACCTTGCGGTCGTGGACGCGCCCTCCAGCAAAGGCACCGGCAACGAAGTGGACATGGAGCAGATTTTGCTTTGGAATCCGGACGTGATTCTGTTTGCGCCGGACAGCATTTATGATACCGTCGGCGACGACGCAACATGGCAGCAGGTGAACGCGATCAAAAACGGCACGTATTACGAGGTCCCTTACGGACCGTACAACTGGATGGGCTTCCCGCCGTCGGTGCAGCGTTACCTTGGCATGATGTGGATGGCGCAGTTGCTCTATCCCGATAACGCGCAGTATAATCTCTACGGGGAGGTTGCCGAATACTTCAAGCTCTTCTATCACAGCGAACTGACGGAAGATCAGTATAACGCGCTGGTCGCCAACTCTATCGGCGCCCAGCAGGCGCTTGAACCCGCGGCATAAGGTTCTTTATGGAAAAACTGTTTACCGGTATGCGGGACGCGCTGGCGCGGGGGGAAGACCTTGCGCTCTGCACGATCATCGCAAGTTCCGGCTCCACGCCGCGCGGAAGCGGCGCGAAAATGGCTGTATTCGCCGACGGTTCCTCAATCGGAACCGTCGGCGGCGGCGCTGTGGAGTACCACAGCATCCGCCTTGCAAAACAGGCGATCGAGCAGAAATCCGCTTTTACGCACGGCTTTAACCTTTCCGCCAACCAAACGGCGGATATCGGCATGATCTGCGGCGGGCAGGTGGTGGTGTATTTCCAGTACTTTGCCGGCGGGGACGCGCGCGCAATCGAGCTGTTTACCGCGATCGCCGCGCTGTTTTCCGAACGGAAAAACACCTGGCTGATTACGCAGATCAGCGACGGCGGCGTGACACAGACGGGCGTGTACTCGCATGAAAACGGGCTGCGCTTCATCAGCGGCGTTTCCGAGGAAACGATACGCCCGATGGTTCATTCCCGCGCGGTACTGCAAAGAGGGGAACCGACCTATTATGTCGAACCGCTGACGGTTGCGGGGCACACGTATGTGTTCGGCGGCGGGCATGTTTCCCGCGAACTTGTGCCGGTGATTGCGCATCTCGGTTTTTCACCGATCGTGTACGAGGACCGCGCGGAGTTTGCCGCGGAGGAACTTTTCCCCGGCGCGGCAGGCACGGTCCTCGGTTCGTTTACCGATCTTTCTGCAAGTATTTCGATCACCGCGAACGATTATGTGGTCATCATGACGCGCGGACATCAGGCGGATTTCGACGTGCTGCGCCAGGCGCTGCTGACCGAAGCGAGTTATGTCGGCGTGATCGGCAGCCGGAGCAAGATTGCAGCGACCAACAGGCGCTTACTCGAATCCGGTATTCCGGAAGAGGAGCTCAAGCGTATCCACGCGCCGATCGGGCTGCCGATTCAGGCGGAAACCCCGGCGGAAATCGCCATAAGCATCGCCGCGGAACTGATAGAGCACCGGGCGGCGGGAAACGGCGGTGGCAAATGAACGAACGAAAGCATATCCTGATCTGCGGCGAGGTTGGCGTTGGAAAAAGCACGCTGATTCAAAAACTGCTCAAAAAAAACAGTCTTCCGGTATACGGGTTTATCACCAAACGGCTGGAAGCGGACGAAACCGGATTTCATCCGATTTACATCCATCCTGCGGACGCGCAAGCCCGCGCACACGAGCAAAAAAACCTCATCGGTACCTGCGACAGCAAAGTGCATAATATCGTGACCGACACATTCAATACGCTCGGTGTGGAATACCTTAAAGCCGAGCCGGGCGGGCTAATCGTCATGGACGAACTCGGCTTCATGGAGGCGGGCGCACAGGCGTTTGTCAAAAGCGTGTTTTCGGCGCTCGACGGGGATATCCCGGTGATTGCGGCTGTCAAGGCGAGATTCGACGTGCCGTTTTTAAACGCAGTCCGCGCACACGAAAACGCACGGCTGTTCATGCTCACAAAAGAAAACCGGGATTCGGTGTACGAAGAGCTGCTGCCGGTTGTTTTAAGTTGGAATCCGTAATATACTATTGAGAACGCACAAACGGACCGACGGGAGGTTACGGATATGTCAGTGGAACAAATCGGATGCTGCGGGGCGTACTGCAAAACCTGCAAGGCGTTTACGACGCATGTCTGCAGAGGCTGCAAAACGGGATATACCGCAGACGAACGGTCGCTGAGCCGCGCAAGATGCAAAATGAAAATCTGCTGCATCCAGAAGGGGCTCGCCACCTGTGCGGACTGCGAACGTTATGCGGTCTGCGAAACGCTGCAGGGATTTTACGGGCACGACAGCGTGAAATACGGCAAGTATCGCCTGGCAACGGAGTATATCCGCGCGCACGGGTACGACGCCTTTTTGCAGATTGCCGACCGCTGGAACGGCGCATACGGAAAATACGAAAACCGATAAAGAATAAAACCAGGGACGGTATGATTTCCTTGGGTTTAACAAAAGACGCGGGCAGCCTTCCGGTTGCCCGCGTTTTTTAACTGCGCGGGTATATCGCGTTATTGACGGGTAACATATTTACGCGGGGAAATGCCGTATTCATTGCGGAACGCCTTGTAAAACCCGCTGTATTCGGAAAAGCCGCACTTCTGCGCGACGCTGGTGAGCGGCAGGCCCTGCTGCATGAGGTTTCGCGCCAGGATCATCCGCTTTTGCAGCAGCATCTGATAGATCGAAACGCCCGTTTCGCGGCGGAAAACCCGCTCCAGATAATATTTTGAAAGAAAAACGGTTTTGCTCAGCTCGTCCAGCGAGACGGGCTCGCTGATATGCGCGTCCAGATATTTGGAGACGCTCTTGATCAGCGCGCTGATATGCACGTCCGGCTTGGGCAATGCGCGCTCGCGCCCCGCACAGGCGCGGTTGAGCGTCACGAGCAGTTCGGCCGCCATCGAGTTGCAGAGCACGTCCTTTCCGAATTGCTTGCTGCTGCTGGCGCCAAGCAGCGCGAAGAACTGCCGCGTGATGCTCTCGCGCTGTTCGGCGGAAAGGCGGTTCACGCTCAGGCGCTGCGCGGAAAAACAGGCGGAAAGATCTGTCTCCGGCGTGGAAAGCCGCTCCACAAACGAGCGGGAAAGCCAGAGCACCAGCCGTTCGTAGGGACGGTCGGTCTGCGTGAAAAGCGGACGGTGCAGCTGGTTCGGCCCGATGAGCAGAAGATCGCCCGGGATGATGGTGAACGAAGCGCTGTCGATTTGATAGCTGATGTTGCCCGAAAGCAGCAGATAGCATTCATAAAAGTCGTGAAAATGCAGAGAAACGTGCAGTTCACGGCTGTCTTTGTAGTGGTAAATTTCATAATCCTCCAGAAGCATATGCTGCCGCTGCTGGAAAACGTGCTGAATCAGTTCGGCGTCTTTCTCCATAAACTCAGTATAGAGCAAGAATGTCAATGTTTCAAGCACGATTTTGATAGAACCTGTAGAATCCTGTTGATATGCTTATGGTGCGGGTCAAATCTTTATTAAAAGCTCGCAATCCTGCACAAAACGAATCCAATCACAGGGAAAGAGGGAACAATATGCCGAAAAAAGCAAGATATGCAATCGCGTGCCCGACGAGCATGGGCGTGCGTATCACGCCGGAAAACCGCCAGAGCGTGCACATCAGCAATCGTTTCATGCTGCAGAGCACGAGCGCGGAATCCAACGTACTCAATATCGCATCCTCGCTGGGCCGCGAATGCCTGGTGCTGACCAAGTTTGTCGAGGGAAGCCCGATTTCGCTGTTTATTCAAAACGAGCTCCGCGGCCGCAACATCCGTTACGAAGGCGCAAGCGTCCCGCAGGGAGGCCCCTGGGGATACCGGCACCAGTTCAATATTGCAGACAGCGGATTCGGCCTTCGCGGCCCGCGCGTCTGGAACGACCGCTCGGGTGAGGTCGGGCGCACGCTGTCCATTGAAGAATTCGACATTCCCCGTATCTTTGGCGAAGAGGGCGTCGAAATCCTGCACATTTCCGGTCTGATCGCTGCGCTTTCGCCCGAAACCGCCGTGTTCTGCGCCGAACTTGCGCGGCAGGCCAAATCGTACGGCACAAAGGTTGCGTTCGACCTCAACTATCGCGCGTCGTTCTGGGCTGGCCGTGAAAAGGAGCTTTCCAAGATTTTCCGCGGCATCGCTTCGCTGGCGGACATCCTTGTCGGCAACGAAGAAGACTTCCAGCTTGCGCTCGGCATCAAGGGACCCGAAGCGGGCGGAAAGGACCTCGCCGCCAAGATTGAAGGCTTTAAGGGTATGATCGGCGAAGCGCGCAAGGCGTATCCGAATGCGAAATATTTTGCGACCACGCTGCGTGAGGTGGTCAGCGCCAACGAACACCTCTGGGGTGCGATCGTCTGCGCGGACGGCGAATGGTATATCGAAGAGCCGCGCAAAATTCCCGTGCTCGACCGCATCGGCGGCGGGGACGGATTTACCGGCGGACTGCTTTACGGCGTGCTCAACAATTGGGAGCCGGAGCGCTGCATGCAGTTCGGCTGGGCGACCGGCGCGCTGGCGGTCACCGATTTCAACGACTATGCTTCCCCTGCGGACGAAGAGCAGGTTTGGAGCATCTATAAAGGAAATGCGAGGGTAAAACGATGAACGGAGCAGATATCGGATTAATCGGGCTCGCCGTAATGGGCGAAAACCTGGTGATGAACATGGAGTCGAAGGGCTTCTCGGTTGCGGTGTATAACCGCACGGTGGAAAAGGTCGACCGCTTTACGGCCGGCCGCGCCAAGGGGAAGAACATCGTCGGCTGCCATTCTCTGGAGGAACTCAAGGCCGCACTCAAAAAACCGCGTAAAGTGATGCTCATGGTCAAAGCCGGCCAGCCGGTCGACGACTATATCGAAAAGCTGCTTGGCGTGCTTGAACCGGGCGATGTAATTATCGACGGCGGCAACAGCCACTTCCCGGACACCATCCGCCGCACGGCGTATGTTGAGAGCAAGGGACTTCTATACGTCGGCACCGGCGTTTCCGGCGGCGAAGAAGGCGCGCTGAAGGGCCCTTCCATGATGCCCGGCGGGTCGAAGGACGCATGGCCGCTGGTCAAGCCGATCTTTCAGTCGATCTGCGCCAAGGTCGAGGACGGCACGCCCTGCTGCGACTGGGTAGGCGAAAACGGCGCGGGCCATTTTGTGAAAATGGTCCACAACGGCATCGAATACGGCGATATGCAGCTCATCTGCGAAGCGTACCAGCTCATGAAGGACGTGCTCGGCATGAACCCCGCCGAAATGAGCGAAGTGTTTGCGGACTGGAACCGCGGCGAACTGGACAGCTACCTCATCGAGATTACGCGGGACATCCTTGCGTATACCGATACGGACGGCGCGCCGATGGTGGACAAAATCCTCGACACGGCGGGACAGAAGGGCACCGGCAAGTGGACGGCCATCTCCGCGCTGGACGAAGGCGTTCCGCTCACGCTGATCGGCGAAGCGGTGTTCGCGCGCTGCCTTTCGGCTATGAAAGAAGAGCGTGTGGAAGCGGCCAAGGCGTTCCCGCATGAAGTCAAGGCCTATGCGGGCGATAAAAAAGAACTCATCGACGCGATCCGGCAGGCGCTCTACGCCAGCAAGATCGTTTCCTATGCGCAGGGGTACACGCTCATGCGCACCGCGGCGAAGACCTACGGCTGGAACCTCAACTACGGCGGCGTGGCGCTCATGTGGCGCGGCGGCTGCATCATCCGTTCGGCCTTCCTCGGCAAAATCAAGGAAGCGTACGACCGCGATCCCGAGCTGAGCAATCTGTTGCTCGATCCGTATTTTACAAACACTGTTAAATCCTGCGTGTCCGCATGGCGCAAGGTCGTCGCGGCGGCGGTCGAAACGGGCGTGCCGGTGCCGGCGATGAGCGCGGCGCTGACGTATTTCGACGGCTACACGACCGGACGGCTGCCCGCGAACCTGCTGCAGGCACAGCGCGACTACTTCGGCGCGCATACTTATGAACGTGTGGACAAACCGCGCAAGCAGTTCTTCCACACCAACTGGACCGGCGAAGGCGGCGATACGTCCGCTTCCACCTACACTGTTTGAGGAGGCGTAATCTATTATGAAATTACCGTATCGGCCGGATTTTTCCGGCAAAGTGGCCGTCGTGACCGGCGGCGCGGGCGTGCTTTGCAGCATGTTCGCAAAAGCGCTTGCGCTCTGCGGCGCGAAAGTTGCAATCCTTGACCTGGCCGGGGACAAAGCCCAGGCGCTCGCCGACGAAATCAAGAGCGAAGGCGGACAGGCGATGGGCGTCTCGGTCAACGTGCTGGAAGCTAAGAGTGTTGAAGAAGCGCATCAGGCGGTCCTTAGTGCGTTCGGTCCCTGCGACATCCTCGTCAACGGCGCGGGCGGCAACAACGCCAAAGCGACCACAGACGACGAGTTTTTTGATCACACGGACTCTTTCCTCGAAGGGAAGAAGAGCTTTTTTGACCTTGACCCCGCAGGGTTCGACTTTGTGTTTGGGCTGAACCTCAAAGGCACCCTGCTTCCGACGCAGGCTTTCGCGCGGGATATGGCGGAGAGGAGCGCTGGCACGATTATTAATATATCCTCCATGAACGCGTTTACACCGCTGACAAAGATACCCGCCTATTCCGCTGCGAAAGCCGCCGTTTCCAACTTCACCCAATGGCTTGCGGTGTATTTTTCCCATACCGGCATCCGCGTCAACGCCATCGCGCCGGGCTTTTTCTCGACGCAGCAGAACGCAAAACTGCTCTGGAACGAAGACGGCACGCCCACCGCGCGCACCAACAAAATCCTGCGCAACACGCCCATGGAGCGCTTCGGTGAAGCCGAGGAACTCATCGGCGGACTGCTCTTCCTGCTGGACGACAATGCATCCAGCTTTGTGACGGGCACGGTGCTGCCCATCGACGGCGGTTTCTCCGCATATTCGGGAGTGTAAGCATATGGACCTCTGCCTGCGCGCAAAAACCGAACAGGGACTTACGGACGGCGAGCTTCGCGAAGCGCTGCTTTCGTTCTGCGGCGCGCATCCCGCAAAAAAGGTGCTGATTCTCCCGCCGGACTTTACGCGGTACCACAGCAAGGCCGGGTTCATTACGAACGTTTGCTATCACTGCTACGCCGACCGCGGCGCCGTGGTCGATATTCTGCCGACGCTCGGCACGCACCGCGCCATGACGGAAGAAGAAGCGGCGGACATGTGCGGGGATATTCCGTTTGAACGGTTCATCGTGCATAACTGGCGCACCGAGGTGGAAAAGATCGGCGAAGTGCCCGGCGAATTCATCTCCGGCATCACGGAAGGCCTCTGGACCGAGCCGATCGGCGTGGAAGTCAACCGCCGGATCATGGACGAATCGTACGATCTCATCCTTTCGCCGGGGCAGGTCGTCCCGCATGAGGTCATCGGCATGGCGAACCATTCCAAAAACGTGTTCGTCGGCGCCGGCGGCGCGGAGATGATCAACAAGTCCCATATGGTAGGCGCCGTGTTCGGCATGGAACGCATGATGGGGCGCGATCATACGCCCGTGCGCGAAATCTTCGACTATGCGCTCACCCATTTTCTGGCGGAACGGCCGGTTATCTTTCTTTTGACCGTGACCACCGCGCCGGGCGGGCAGATCCATACGCACGGACTGTTTGCCGGCCGCGAGCGGGACGTGCTGGAGGCGGCGATCGCTCTGGCGCAGAAAAAGAACATCGACTTTGTGCCGCACGGTCTGAAAAAGTGCGTGGTCTATCTCGACCCGAGCGAGTTTCACAGCACCTGGCTGGGCAACAAGGCCGTTTACCGCACACGCATGGCCGTTGCCGACGGCGGCGAACTGCTTATCCTTGCGCCGGGGGTCGAGACCTTCGGCGAAGACGGTGCGGTCGACAAGCTGATCCGCAAGTACGGCTACTGCGGGCGCACGAAAGTGCTGGAGCTCTTCCGCAGCCCGGAATGCGACGACCTGCGCGCCAACATGGGCGCCGCGGCGCATCTGATCCACGGCTCGTCGGACGGGCGGTTTACCGTGACCTATGCGGTGCGGCCCGAAATGCGCGAACAAATCGAATCCGTTCATTTCCGCTCGGCGGACGTGAACGAAATGATGAAACGCTACGACCCGCAGAAGCTGAAATATGGCTACAATACCATGCCGGACGGCGAGGAGATTTTCTTTGTGCCGAACCCGGCGCTGGGACTTTGGATCGACAAGGAACGCTTCGAGCGCGAGGGCGGCGCGCTGTAAAGCCGCCCATTTAACAACAATCGGCATACTCGGATCATCGTTCCCCCTTACCCCGTTAAAGCCTGCGCGAAAGCGCGGGCTTTAACTTGTCCCAAGGACCTCTGGAATTATTAGGGGCCGCAGTCCTAACCCGTTTTTCCGGCTGTGCCGGTTGGGCGGTTCTAATAGGGAAAAACCATTCTACGGTACAAAACGAAAGCGCCGCCCGGGTGGAGCCGGGCGGCGCTTTCGCTTGTTCTGGTTGCAGGGTTACGGGATCAGGGAAAGAATTTGCGGCTTGGGCCTTGCGCCCGCCGTCTGGTTGACGATTTTACCGTCCTTCATGACGATGAGCGTGGGGATGCTCATTACGCCGAAACGTGCGGCCAGCTCGGGCTGTTCGTCCACGTTGACCTTGCCCACCTTGAGATCGCCGCGTTCTTTGGCGATTTCGTCGATGATGGGGGATACCATGCGGCACGGGCCGCACCAGCTTGCCCAGAAGTCGAGAAGAACAGTTTTGCTTTCCTTAAGGATTTCCTGATCGAAGTTATCCTTCGTAATGGTCGTGACAGACATCGTGATCGCTCCTTTGCTTTTCGTTGTGCTTATCATACCGCGTGTCTTGCATTGCAACAGTGACTATGTTACATTGGATAAAATCTTTTTTCACCTGTGAACATGCGCGGGAAAGGGAAAATAAGGAAGCGACGCACCGTGAAACTCGTGATTATCTTCGACCCGCATGCGGTCGGCAAAATGACCGTTGGGCAGGCGCTTTGCAAAGAGACGGGCCTGAAGCTGTTTCATAACCACATGACAATAGAACCCGTATACGGGCTGTTTGAAAACGATCCCGCCGAACGCTCGCGCCTGACCGAACTGTTCCGCGAAGAGATATTTAAAAGTTTTCTTAAAGGGAACGAATACGGCATGGTGTTCACGTTTATGTGGGCGTTCAACGCGCAGCAGGACTGGGCGTATATCGATCACGTCGAGTCGCTTTTTAAAGACGCGGGCGCGGACGTTTACTATGTGGAGCTTACAGCGGAAGAATCGGTCCGCAGGGAACGCAACAAAACGGAGAACCGCCTTCTGAACAAGCCCAGCAAGCGGGATATTGCGTTTTCGGATGCGCTTTTTACGCGTCTGGAATCAAAATACCGGCTCAATTCACTGCCCGGTGAGCTGGACAAGGAAAATTATATCCGCATCGACAACACGTACCTTTCGCCGGAGGAAGCCGCGCGGGTGATACGGGAACGGTTTGTGCTCTGAACGGGCGCAGCGAATCGCTCTCAAATCGCTTTATCACGCTGTCGCGGCGCTCAAAAAAAGCCTTAAAACGGGCGTTTTTGAGGCGATTTTATATTATTTGATTGTATTGACGGCGCACCGTATCGGGGGATAGACTCAAAGTAGTCACGAAACAATTCTCACACGATACGGGAGTAAAAAAACAGATCATGATACAACTCAACGGGACGGACCTTTCACTCGAAGAAGTCGCGCGTGCTGCGCGCAAGCTGGAAAAAGTTGCCATTTCGGAGCCGGCGCAGCTCGCCGTCTGCCGTGCGCGCGCACTCGTGGACGAAAAGTGCAAGAGCGGCGCGGTGGTTTACGGACTGACGACCGGATTCGGCAAGTTTGCGGACAAGCGCATTGAAAACGGCGATACCGAAGCGCTCCAGCGCAACCTCATCGTCAGCCATGCCTGCGGCACGGGCGACCCGCTGCCGGCTGACGCGGTGCGCGCGGTGATGCTGCTGCGGCTCAACGCGCTCGCCCGCGGGTATTCCGGCATCCGGCTCTCCACAATGGAGACGCTCCTTGCGATGCTCAATTCCGGCGTGCATCCCGTGATTCCGGAGAAGGGCAGCCTCGGCGCGAGCGGCGATCTTGTCCCGCTGGCGCATATGGTGCTGCCAATGATTGGTGAAGGGGAAGCGGAGTTCGGCGGCGAAGTTTTGCCCGGCGCGGAGGCGATGCGGCGCGCGGGGATTCCGCTTGTGAAGCTCGCGGCCAAGGAAGGACTTGCGCTCATCAACGGCACGCAGGTGATGACCGCTGTGGGTGCGCTGGCGGTCTGGGACGCGCTGCAGCTGCTAAAAACGGCGGACGTTATCGCCGCGATGACTTGTGAAGCGCAGACCTGCATTACTGGCGCGTTCGACGCGCGTATCCACGCGCTGCGCGCACATCCCGGGCAGATCGCTTCTGCGGAAAATCTGAGAAAGTTGCTTTGCGGCAGCGGATACTGCGGCGAAACCGTCGCCGGAAAGGTGCAGGACGCATATTCCATCCGCTGCATTCCGCAGGTGCACGGCGCGAGCCGGGACGCCGTTTTTTACGTGCGGGACGCCGTGCTGCGGGAAATCAACGCCGTGACGGACAACCCGCTGATCTTTCCGGAAGACGGGGACGTGATTTCAGGCGGCAACTTCCACGGCCAGCCGATGGCGCTGGCGTTCGATTTTCTCGGCATCGCGCTTGCGGAACTGGCGAACATTTCCGAGCGGCGTACCGAGCGGCTGGTCAATCCGTATCTCAACAACGGGCTTCCCGCGTTTCTGACCCCGAACGGCGGACTCAACTCCGGCTTTATGATCGCGCAGTATGCGGCGGCCGCGCTGGTCTCGGAAAACAAGATCCTTGCGCATCCCGCGAGCGTGGACTCCATCCCGTCCTCGGCCAATCAGGAGGACCACGTGAGCATGGGCACCATCGCCGCGCGCAAGGCCGCGAGTATCCTCGGCAATGCTTCGCGTGTGCTCGCCATCGAACTGTTTGCGGCGGGACAGGCGATCAGTCTTGCCGGAGAAGATAAACTCGCGCCTGCAACAAAGGAGGCGTTCGGTGTTCTGCGGCGGGAAGTGCCTTTTATTGAGCATGACACGGTGATGCACGAGCAGATGGCGAAATGCGAGCGGATCGTAAAGAGCGGGAAACTGATTTCCGCCGCGGAAGCGGTCTGCGGCGAACTGAACTGAAAGAAAGGCGGCAAGCGATGCAAAAAGAAGAAGATTCCCGCGTACAAACGATTTCCCTTTCCGAAGAACTGCCGGAAGCGCCGTCGTTCGACCCGGCTATGCGCCGCGCGCCGGACCGCGGATATCGTCTGAGTCCCGCGCAGACGCGGCAGGCGCTTAAAAACGCGCTGCGGTACGTGCCGGAAAGCCTGCACGAAACGCTTGCGCCGGAGTTTTTGCAGGAGCTCAAAACGCGCGGGCGCATCTATGCTTACCGCTACCGTCCGCAGGGACGCATCTACGGAAAACCGATAGAGGCATACAAAGGCAAATGCCCGGCAGGCAGGGCGTTTCAGGTGATGATCGACAACAATCTCGATTTCGACGTGGCGCTCTACCCTTACGAACTGGTTACCTACGGCGAAACCGGGCAGGCATGCCAAAACTGGCTCCAGTACCGGCTTATCAAGCGCTATCTCGAAGAACTCACCGAGGAGCAAACGCTGGTGGTCGAGTCCGGTCATCCGCTCGGGCTGTTTCCGAGTGCGCCGGGCGCGCCGCGCGTAATTCTGACCAACGCGCTGATGGTCGGCATGTTCGATAACCAGGACGACTGGGAAATCGCCGAGCAGATGGGCGTCGCCAACTACGGGCAGATGACCGCGGGCGGCTGGATGTACATCGGCCCGCAGGGTATTGTGCACGGTACGTTCAATACGATTTTAGGCTTTGGGCGCAAGTATCTCGGCGTGCCTGCGGACGGCGATTTAAGCGGCAGGGTGTTCGTTTCATCCGGCCTTGGCGGCATGAGCGGCGCGCAGCCTAAGGCGGCGCGCATCGCGCGTGCGGTGGGTCTCTTTGCGGAGGTTGACCGCTCCCGCATCCAGACCCGGCTCGATCAGGGGTGGGTGGACGTCGTTACCGCCGACCTTGACGAGGCGTTCGCGCTTGCGGATAAGCACCGCCGGTCGGAGGAAAGCATCTCCATTGCTTACCACGGCAACATTGTCGATCTGCTGGAAGCGGCGATCAAGCGGGATTTTCAGATCGACCTGCTCAGCGACCAGACTTCGTGCCACAACGTTTACGGCGGCGGGTACTGCCCGGCCGGTCTGACGTTTGCGGAGCGCACGGCGCTGCTGCACAGCGACCGCGAAGCGTTCGCGCGAAAGGTGGACGCGTCGCTCAAACGGCATATCGCCGCAGTCAAGATGCTTACGGACCGCGGCGCGCGTTTCTTCGACTACGGCAATTCATTTCTCAAGGCCGTGTTCGACGCAGGCGAAACATGGATTGCTAAAAACGGGACCGACACGAAAGACGGGTTCGTTTTCCCGTCCTATGTGGAGGATATCATGGGTCCGATGCTTTTCGACTATGGCTACGGGCCGTTCCGCTGGGTGTGCCTGAGCGGAAAGCACGAAGATTTGCAAAAGACCGACCGCGCGGCGATGGAGTGCATCGATCCGGACCGCTGCTGGCAGGATCGGGACAACTACATCTGGATCCGGGACGCGGAGCAGAACCGGCTCGTGGTCGGCACGCAGGCGCGTATTCTTTATCAGGACGAACTGGGACGGCGCCGCATTGCGCTGAAATTCAACGAGATGGTGCGCACCGGCGAAATCGGCCCGGTCATGATCGGACGCGATCATCACGACGTTTCCGGCACGGATTCGCCGTTTCGCGAAACCGCCAACATCAAGGACGGCAGCAATGTTATGGCCGACATGGCCACGCAGTGCTTTGCGGGCAACGCCGCGCGCGGCATGACGCTCTGCACGCTCCACAACGGCGGCGGCGTGGGAATCGGCAAGGCGATCAACGGCGGGTTCGGGCTGCTGCTCGACGGCAGCGAGCGCGTCGACCGCGTGATCGAAAGCGCGATTTCGTGGGACGTGATCGGTGGCGTGGCGCGCCGGAGCTGGGCGGGCAACGAACACGCGCTCGAAACCGCCGCGCGCTATAACGAGCGCGAAGCGGGCAAGGCGCACATCACGCTGCCGCATCTGGCGAGCGACGAACTGCTCGACCATGTACTGGGGGAGGGCGGGGTCCTTTCTCTTTGAAAAGAGAAAGGACATAAAGAGAAACTCTCTCATTTTGCGATAAAGCAAGGCAAATTTTCTCTGTTTCTCTCTT
The DNA here is from genome assembly GCA_035446965.1 of Eubacteriales bacterium. GTDB lineage: Bacteria > Bacillota > Clostridia > Christensenellales > CAG-138 > UBA7703. Next base: position 647 of record DAOTGE010000032.1, on the reverse strand, counting down.
TTTTAAAAGAGAGAAAACGCAATTCAATTTCGTGCTAAAATAAAAGAAAATTTCCTCTGCTTTTCTCTTTCTTATAAAGGGAGAAGGGAAAGAAGACAAGAAACGATATGGCAAAACTCATTGAGTGCGTACCCAACATAAGCAGCGCGGACGCGGCGGTCGTGGAAGAAATTGCAAACGAAGTGCGCAATACCCCCGGCGCGGTACTGCTGGACGTTTCGAGCGATTGCAGTCACAACCGTTCGGTCATCACGTTTGTGGGCGACCCGGCGGGCGCGGAGGAAGCGGCCGTCCGGCTCGCCAAAGCCGCGGCGGCAAAAATTGACATGACGAAGCACCGCGGCGAGCACCCGCGCATGGGCGCGGTGGACGTGATTCCCTTTATTCCCATCCGTGAGACGAGCATGGAGGAGTGCGTTGCGCTTTCGCGCCGCGCGGGCGAGCGTATCTGGCGCGAGGCGGGTATCCCCGTGTTTTTGTACGAAGCCTCCGCCACCGCGCCGAACCGCGAGAACCTCGCGGCCATCCGGAAAGGGCAGTTCGAGGGCATGCCGGAAAAGATGCTGCAGCCTGAATGGGAACCGGACTTCGGCGGGCGTAAAATCCACCCGACCGCGGGCGTGGTCGCCGTCGGCGCGCGCGCGCCG
>DAOTGE010000031.1:0-30050 GCA_035446965.1 Eubacteriales bacterium | reverse complement strand
AATCCGGGCTTTTTCTGGCTGCGGAACTAGGATTCGAACCTAGACAATACGAGTCAGAGTCGTAGGTGCTACCATTACACAATTCCGCATCATGCGTTTTACGCACAAAGAGAATCCCGAGGTGCCGTCCGCCTTTGTCATAATACCCGCCTCTCGGCAGGTGGGTGCGGCGTGATTCCCGCAGGCTTCCCGCTCGTAACGAGCCTGCCTTTGGTTTCTCAACACACACTCCCGACATCAGTCTGTGGGTTTATAACTGAAAACGTGGCGCACACCGCAGGATATCTCCGTGTTGGTGGGATTAGTTGGGATCGAACCAACGACCTCTACGATGTCAACGTAGCGCTCTGACCAGCTGAGCTATAACCCCGAGTGCAAGTACTATTATACACAAGGGGGTAAAAATTGCAAGACGTTTTTTTGTCCGTCCTCACCCGCTGCTCTTCGCATCCGCCGCGGAAAACCGTGTCCGGCGGCCCCGTTTTCCGTGCAATCAGCCGGTAATATGGCAGATGTCACAGCCCGTCCACATTGCGCGGCGGCGGGCGAATTGCGCGGTTTATGAAAACCGCCCGTTTACAGGGGCTGCGCCGGGCCGACGAATTCGCGGCCCGCTTTTTTTGCACGCTTTTTGCGCGTAACAGGAAGTTCACTTTCTATCCATTGCGATTCCACAAGGAAGCGTTATGTTATTACCAGAGCAAGGACAAAGACTGACAGACCCCCAATATTACCTCCCATCCCATCCCAACCAAAGGCCTCCGCGAAAGCGGAGGCCTTTGGTTTACGGCGCGGTGAACGATCTGTGTTTCCCACCGGAACCCGCCGCAGGGCTTTTGCGCGCGGCGAATCCGAGAACCGGTTTCAGAACCGCGTTTCCGGACGGTAATGCTCGAAGATGACCGCGTCGTTGCGTTTGGCGATCGCGGCATGATCTTCCGGCACGCGCGCCGTCCACGCAACGCGCATCGCGCCCATCGCCTCCGAAATGCGCACGGAAAGGCACTTCGGCCCGATATGGTAGGCGATGAACTGCGGATGCGCAAGGATATTCGTAAGCACCCTGCTCATCATCAGCGACTGATACCAGGGCACATACCGGTGCGAAAAGCGGTACGCTTCGGAAAGCTGGCCGCGCAGGACCTCCGGCGCGTTTACATAGAACCAGCGCACCAGCAGCGGATGGAAACTCTCCACGCAGTAGTCGCCTTTGTAGCCTTTCAGGATTTCCAGCGTCAGCGGACAGAGGGTCTTCCAGTCGCCGCCGCTTTTGAGTTCGACGATGACCGGCACCTTGCCGCCGAGCACGCCGAGGACGTCCGTAAACGTCGGGATGCGCTCCGCGGTGCCAAGCAGCGGCATGCTCTGCAGCTCTTCAAACGTATAGGCGTCCACGCGTGCGTCCACGCCGCAGACGCGCCCAAGATCGTCGTCATGGAACACGACGACCACTTTGTCCTTCGTCAGTTGCACGTCCAGCTCCACGCCGTAACCCGCGTCCACGGCGTTTTGAAACGCTTTGAGTGAGTTTTCCGGCACGCTCTGGTCTTTTTCGTATAGTCCGCGGTGCGCAAACGTCCTGTTCTGAAACGGCGCGCGCTGCGCGTTTTTGCTCCGCGCGGGCGTAATCAGCGCCAGCCAGAGGACCAGCAGCACAACGGCAACCGCAAGCGCAATCCACATAATTCCAATTTCCTCCAAACCTGTTTCTCCCCCAGATTTTCACCCGATGGTATTGTTATTATACGTCAAATACGGTACCATGTATATCGACGGAGCGAAGATTCCTCCGCCGTTTCCTTTCAAAACTGAACGAATCGGAGAATGCAAATGAAGCTGAATTATAAACGAACGTTCCTGGTCGGATTTGCGTTTCTTTCCATCTGCTCGTTCTGGCAGATGTACGACACGGTCATCCCGCTGATCCTGCGCGACACGTTCGGCCTTGGCGACGGACCGGCCGGCATCATCATGAGCCTGGACAACGTCGTGGCGCTGTTCTTAATCCCGCTGTTCGGCGCGCTCAGCGACAAGGCCGGCAGGCGCATTCCCTTCATCGTCGGCGGCACCGCCGCGGCGGTCGTGCTGCTGGTGCTCATTCCGATTCTGGACAACACATACGGCGTTTGGAGCCATGCCACCAGCACGCTGGTCTTCATCGTCGTGCTCGGCGCGCTGCTGCTGGCCATGGGGTCCTATCGTTCGCCCGCCGTCGCGCTGATGCCGGACGTAACGCCGAAACCCCTGCGCAGCAAAGGCAACGCGGTCATCAACCTGATGGGTGCGGCCGGCGGCGCGTTCACGCTGGTCGTGATGCGCTTCCTCGTTCTCGACGGCACAAACGGCCGCTCGAACTACCTGTATCTTTTCCTCGCGGTCGGCGTGCTGATGGTGCTCGCCGCGCTCACGGTGCGCATCTTCGTGCCGGAGCGCAAGCTCGTCCAGGAAATGAAGGACATCAACTACGGCGTTTCCGAGGAGGAAGACCAGAGCAAGTCCATCGAAGTCGACGGCAAGCAGAAGCTCCCGCCGGACGTGCGCAGGAGCCTGATTCTCATCCTCGCGACCATCACGCTCTGGTTTATGGGCTATAACGCCGTGACCACGGCGTTCAGCAAGTACGCCACCAAGATGTGGTCTTCCGGGCTCAACAACGTTTCTTCCTGTCTGCTGGTTGCGACCGGCGCGGCGGTCATCTCCTACCTGCCAATCGGCATGCTCGCGAGCCGCATCGGCCGCAAAAAGACCATCATCATCGGCCTGATCGTCGCGGCGCTCTGCTTTACTTTCGGCGCGCTGTTTGCCCAGAACTTCTCCGCCGCTCTGTACGTAATGTTCGCGGCCGTCGGTTTTGCGCAGGCGGCGGTCACGGTCAATACCTTCCCGATGGTCTGGGAAATCTCCCGCTTCGGCAACGTCGGCAAATACACCGGTTACTATTACACCTGTTCCATGGCGGCGCAGGTGGTGACGCCAATCGTCTCCGGCTATCTGCTGCAGTACGTCGGCTACAACACGCTGTTTCCCTACGCAACGCTGTTCGTGGTGCTTGCCATCATCCCCGTGGCGCTGACCAAATACGGCGACAGCAAGCCCAGCGCGCCGAAAGACAAGCTGGAAGCCATGCAGGGCGCGGACGACTGATCCTGTCCCCCGCTTGTAAAACCCGCGTAAAACCGGGCGAAAATGCTTGACACACGGACCGTTAACCCATATAATAACGAATGTTCAAGCAGAAGCGCCCGCTTCTCACCTGCCGGCGATTGCCAGGCACGGTAGCAACAAACCTTTGTCTTTACAGCGATCGTTTTCGTGGGCGCAATATGACTTGTGCCCACTATTTTATTTTATACGGAGGTGTTCTCTCATCGCTATCGCGGAATTGATGATCAACGACGAAATCCGTGACCCGCAGGTCCGTCTCGTGGACGAAAACGGCGGACAGCTCGGCATCATGGACGTTCGGGACGCGCAGAAGCTGGCCGACGACCGGGAACTCGATCTGGTGAAGATCGCGCCCAACGGCAACCCGCCCGTCTGCAAACTCATGGACTACGGCAAATACCGTTTTGAAATGAGCAAGCGCGAAAAGGAACAGCGAAAGAACCAGAAGATCATCGAACTCAAGGAAATCCGTCTTTCCGCCACCATCGACGTGCGCGATATGGAAATCAAGGCGAAAAACTGCCTCAAGTTCCTCGCGGACGGCAACAAGGTCAAGGTTTCCATCCGTTTCCGCGGCCGCCAGATCACGCATAACGAGATCGGCCGGGAAGTAATGGACCGCTTCTTTGAAATGGTCGCCGAAAGCGCCGTCAAAGAACGGATGCCGAAGATGGAAGGCAGAAGCATGTTTATGATCCTCGCTCCCAAGAGCGAAACCAAAAAAGAAAACAAGAAGTAAGCTAACAAATACCAGGAGGAACCGACACTATGCCTAAGTTGAAATCCCATCGCGGAGCGGCCAAGCGCTTCTCCACGACAAAGTCCGGCAAGATCAAGCGGAGCAAGGCCTATAAGCGCCACATTTTAACCAAGAAGTCCACCAAACGGCTGCGCGGACTCCGTCAGACCGGCTACATTGCCGAGTGCGAAGAAAAGAAAATTCGCAAACTGATCCCGTACAGCTGAGGAGGAAAGAAAAATGGCCAGAATTAAAAGAGCAGTCAACGCCGTGAAGAAGCGCCGCAAGGTCCTGCGGCTTGCCAAAGGTTACTATGGCGCAAAGAGCAAACAGTACCGCGCCGCTTCGCAGCAGGTCATGAAATCCATGTCGTATGCGTATGTCGGCCGCAAGCTCAAAAAGCGCGAATACCGCCGTCTGTGGATCGCCCGCATCAACGCCGGCGCGCGGATGTGCGGCACGACCTACAGCCGCCTGATCAACGGGCTCAAGCTCGCCAATGTCGACATCAACCGCAAGGTTTTAGCCGACCTCGCCGTGACCGACATGACCGCGTTCAAAGAGCTCGTGGACGTCGCGGACAAAGCACGCGCATAAAGGCAGAAAGCACAATAACGCAAACAACAAACAGAGCGCCGTTTTTACGGCGCTCTGTGTTATTCTGTCAGAAAAGCCTCTTTTGCAGGGGAACCCCCTGCACCTCACCCAAGGGACGCGTTATTTGGGAATCCCTGTGGTTTGCATTGCGAAAAAAGTTTTTGGGATCGCTGCGGACGCTAGTGTGCCGCCGCCTACGCTTCCTGCATCCCTTCGCTTTCCCGCCGCGCCGAAAGCGCCTTGTCGCGGTACATCCGCGCGTCGACATGCGCAATAAACCGTTCCCGGTCCCAGCCGGAATCAGCCGGATACACGCCGTACCCGATGCTGAATCCCAGCGTATACTGCCGCCGGCACCCGCCGTTAAAGCAGCGCGTCGCTTCACGGATGCGCCGGCTCATCTCGCTTAGCGTCCGTTCGCTGCCGATATCGGTGATGATGATAAACTCGTCCCCGCCGAAGCGTGCGAGGAAATCCCCTTTGCGGATGCAGCCCTGCAGCAGTTCGGACGCGTCTTTGAGCGCCTCGTCCCCGGCGATGTGCCCCAGCGAATCGTTGATGTCTTTGAAATGGTCGATGTCCAGCAGGATGCACGAAAGCGGATGATTTTTTTGCGCCGCATGGATGCGGTCGGCAAGGTATGTATCCAGCTGCCTCCTGTTAAAAATGCCCGTCAGGTGGTCAAGGTAAATCTGGGTGCTCTGTATGTTGCTGTGTATGAGGAATATGGAAATCGTAACGCTGCTCCATAAAAGAGTCGTACCGTAAAACATAAGCTGGACGGTCGTTCCTGCAATCGGCGGCAGCATAAAAAGGATTAAAAGCACACACATCCGCTTCGAAATGCGTTCGCGGTGAATCAGTATGGAAATGGACGCGTAAAGGATCGGCAAAAGCGAAATCGCCGCCAGAAGCGGGTAAAATGCGCCACGCTGATAAACGTTTGCCGCGTCGATCGTATACATCCAGCCCGTAAGCGGCGTGGCCAGCGTCATCAGTGCGCAGAGCCCGGCCGGGATTGTCAGCACAACGGCTTCCATCTTGAGTTTCTGCCGGTCGTGGAAGAGCTGGCAATTGACGTAAAGCGCCCAGAAAAGCGCGGGCAGCGGCGTAATTACAAACAAGGCGATCGTCACGGCATGATACAGCGGAATCAGCGCGAGAGACGCCGTGTTGCCGTCCAAAAGCCAGGTTCCGGCCTCAAGCAGCAGCAGTACCAGATTGGAGAGAATCAGCCAGCGGAAGATCCGGTTATGCACCATCTGCCGTTCGCTCGTATTCCGGCAGGCGAAATACATGACCAGACACATCACGGCCATAAAGATATTCAAATCGATATGGAGAAAAATTCCCATGTGGTAAGATCCTTTGTTTTTTCGGAAGACAGGCGATTTACACCGCTATAATATCCGCTTGCAGACGCGCTGTCAATGCAGGGCACAGCTGCAGACGCGTTCCGATAAAAACTCAGGATTTCGCCGGGATTACTCGCTGCGTCTATGCTTCCCCGTTCTCCCGCCGCGCCGAAAGCGCCTTGTCGCGGTACATCCGCGCGTCGGCATGCGCGATGAACGCTTCCTTGTCCCAGCCGGAGTCCGCCGGATACACGCCGCAGCCAATGCTGAACCCCAGCGTATAGGGCCGCTGCGACGCGCCGTTAAAACGGCGCGTCGCAGCGCGGATGCGTTTGTCCATTTCGCCAAGCGTTTCTTCGCTGCCGATATCGGTGATGATGATAAACTCGTCCCCGCCGAAGCGCGCGAGAAAATCCCCTTTGCGGATACAGCTCTGCAGCAGTTTGGCAGCGTCTTTGAGCGCCTCGTCCCCGGCGATGTGCCCCAATGAATCGTTGATGTCTTTGAAATGGTCGATATCCAGCAGGATGCACGAAAGCGGATGGCCCTTCTGCGCCGCGCGGATGCGGTCGGCCAGATACGTGTCCAGCTGTCTGCGGTTAAAGATGCCCGTCAGGTGGTCGAGGTAAATCTGCGCGCTCTGCACGTTGCTGTGCACGAGGAAGATGGAGATCGTAACGCTGCTCCATAAAAACGTCGTGCCGTACAGCGCAAACTGCGCGGCTGCGCCGAGGACCGGGGGCAGCATAAAAAGGAGCAGGAGCACGCACATCCGCTTCGATATGCGCCTGCGGCCAAGCAGGATGGACACGGAGGCATAGAGCAGCGGCACGAGGGAAACGGCCGCCAGGAGCGGGTAAAGCGCGCCGCGCTGATAGACGTTGCCCGCATCGATGGTATACATCCAGCCCGTAAACGGCGCGGCAAGCGAAAGCAGCGCGCAGGCCGCGGCGGGTACGAGCAGCACGACCGCCTCTTTGCGGAGTTTCTGCCGGTCGTGAAACAGCTGGCAGTTGACGTACAGCGCCCAGAAGAGCGACGGCAGCGGCGCGATGATAAACAGCGCGACCATCAGCGCGTGGTAAAGCGGCGTTGCCGCGGCAAACGCGGTGTTGCCGTCGAGCGGCCAGGACGCGGCTTCGAGCAGCAGCAGCGCCATATTGGAGAGAATCAGCCAGCGGAAGATCCGGTTATGCACCATCTGCCGTTCGCTCATATTCCGGCAGGCGAAATACATGATCAGACACATCACGGCCATGAAGATGTTCAGGTCGATCCGGAGAATAACTTCCATGCAATTGAATCCTTTGTTTTTTAAAGAGGAGAACGATTTACATCGCTATGATATCCGCTTGCAGCCGCGCTGTCAATGCAGGGCGCGCCGCCGGTTTTTGCTCGGGGCGCGCAGATCTATGCTATACTGTAGTGAAAACCAACAGGAGATTTTTGCCATGCAGACCCTGGAATCCGAACGCCTGATCCTGCGCAATTTTTCCGAGCTGGATACCGACGACCTTTTTCGCTATGCATGCGACCCCGAGGTGGGCCCGCCCGCGGGCTGGAAGCCGCATGAAACCCGCGCCGAATCGCTGGCCATCGTGCGGATGTTCCTTGCCGAAGACAACGTCTGGGCGATCGAACGCAAAAGCGACCGCCGCGTGATCGGCTCGCTGGGTTTCCACAAGGATAAATGGCGCAACCTGCCGGACGTGCGCATGTTCGGCTATGTGCTTGCGCGCGACTGCTGGGGCAACGGCTACATGAGCGAGGCGGTGAAACGCGCAATCGAATATGCGTTCACCGAAGCGAATCTGAGCATCGTGAGCGTTTCGCATTACACGTTCAACGACCGCTCCCGCCGCGTCATCGAAAAATGCGGATTCGTCTGCGAAGGCACCGTCCGCAGCGCGTTTCTGCGCTACGACGGACAGATTTTCGACGAAGCGCTCTACTCGCTCACCCGGCAGGAGTGGCTTGCCGCAAGCAGGAAAGCGTAACGCAGAATTCTGAAAGGAGCCGCCGCATGATCATCGAGAGCCGCTCGAACGAACGCGTCAAACAGGCGCGCAGCCTGCTTTTGCGCAAGGAGCGCAAAAAGAGCGGGCTGCACCTCATCGAAAGCGAAAAACTCGTGCGCGAGGCGCTCTCTTCCGGCGCGCGCGTGCAGACGCTCTTCGTCGAGGACGGCGTTTCGTTTGACGCGCCCGCTAACACGCAAACGCTGACCGTTTCGCGCAGCGTGATGGAATCTCTCTGCGAAAGCCGCACGCCGCAGGGCGTGGCCGCCGTTGTGGAAACGCCTCCGCTCGCGCCGCCGGAGCGCTATCCGGAGGGGCTGATCGTGCTGCTCGACGGCGTGCAGGACCCCGGCAACGCCGGGACGATCCTCCGCTCGGCGGACGCGTTCGGCGCAGTTGGTCTGCTTCTTTCGCCCGCGTGTGCCGATCCTTACGCGCCAAAAACGCTCCGCGCGGCGATGGGTTCGACCTATCACCTGCCCGTTTGGCAGGGCGAACTTGCCGCGGAACTGGCCAAGCTGAAAGAACAGGATTTTCTGCCGCTCTGCGGCGACCTTTCCGGGAGCGAAACTCTGCCCGCACTCGGCAAAAACACCGCGCTGGTCATCGGCAGCGAAGGCGGCGGGGTGTCCGCCGAAGTCGCGGCGCTCTGCGTGCCGTACCGCCTGCCCATGCGCGGAAGGGCGGAATCGCTCAACGCCGCCGTCGCGGCGGGCGTGCTATTATACGTCGTTTCCGGCGCGATGCCGCAGGGCTGACGGGCCGGCAGATTTTTTAAACTCGATTTCAACCAGCAAAGGAGAACCGATATGGAACAAAGCGCAAATAAAAACGTCCTCGTCGTGGTCGATATGCAAAACGACTTCATCACGGGCACGCTCGGCACAAGCGAGGCACAGTCCATCGTGGACAACGTCGTCAGGCACATCCTCGGCTTCGACGGACTCATCCTCTACACGCTGGACACGCACACCGAAAACTACCTTGAAACGCAGGAAGGCAGAAATCTGCCGGTGAAGCACTGCATCGCGGGCACGGACGGCTGGGCGCCGGCCCCCGCCGTATGGCAGGCGCTGACGGACAAAAACGTCGCCGACGACCGGCACATGATCGCCAAGGACACGTTCGGCGGCGTGAGCCTGCCGATGCGCATCCACGATATCTTCGGCGCGGAGCCGGACGAAATCACGCTGGTCGGCCTCTGCACGGACATCTGCGTAATCAGCAACGCCCTGCTCGTCAAGGCGTTTTTCCCGGAGGCGAAAATCACCGTGGACGCGGCGGCCTGCGCGGGCGCGACCCCGGAGGGGCACAAAACGGCGCTCGCGGCCATGAAACCCTGCCAGATCGAGATTATAAACGAGTAAAATGTTTGGAACATCTTGGAGGCTCCGCCTCCAAACCACCGCTTAGGGCCATAAAGGCCCTAAGAACCCACACTTTCTTTGCATTGCAAAAACAGGGATTCCCAAGGGACGTGTCCCTTGGGTGGGGTGCAGGGGAAATCCCCTGCAAAAAGACTTCTGAACGAACAAAAAACGCCCCAACGGGCGTTTTTGTGTTTGATACCGTATCAGAACGCGTTGACGATCTCTTTGAACACGTCCCCGCGCTGCTCGAAGTTGTCGAACATGTCCCAGCTTGCGCACGCGGGCGAAAGCAGCACCGTGTCGCCGGGTTCGGCCAGCGAGCGCGCAAGCAGCACGGCCTCTTCAAAGGCGTCCGCCGTGCGGCAGAGGCCGGAAAGCCCCGCGTCCGCCGCGGTCTGCAGAATCTTTTCCTTCGTTTCGCCGAGCACGACCGCTGCCTTGACCTCGCTGCCCGGAAAATGCGAGAACAGCTCGTGGAAATCGCTGTGTTTATCGAACCCGCCGAGGATGAGCACCGTTGGCCGCGTCATGGCCTGCACGGCCTTGATCGTGCTGTCCGGATTGGTGCCCTTGGAATCGTTGATGTATTGAACGCCGCCAAATTCGCGCACGAACTCGATGCGGTGTTCCACGCCGGGGAATTCGCGCAGCGCTTTACGCACCGCGTCTTCGCTGATTCCCATGCCGAGCGCAAGCAGAGAAGAAAGCATCGCGTTTTCAAGGTTGTGCCCGCCGGGGATGCGGATTTCGTCCGCGCCGATCAGCGGACGCTCGCCGTTTTCGTCCCGGTACATCACGGTGTTTCCGCGCAGAAACAGCCCGCGCGGCACCTCGCTTTTGCGCGAAAAGTAAAAGACTTTCGCGGGGGTGAGCCGCGCCATGCCGCGCACGACCGGGTCGTCGTAGTTGAGCACCGCCACGTCGTTTTCCGTCTGGTTGTCGAAAATCTTGCACTTGGCGGCGATGTAGTTTTCCATGGTGCCGAAGTGGTCGAGATGGTCTTCCGTGATGTTGCAGACGCCCGCTGCGCGCGCATGGAAGCGCACGTTGCCTTCGAGCTGGAGCCCGGCGGTCTCGGCGACGACCACGTCGCCTTCCCTCGTTTCGAGCGCGTGTTCGGTGATCGGCACGCCGATGTTGCCGAGCACAAACGTGTGCCGCCCGCCGAAAATGAACATTTCACCCGTCAGCGCGGTGCAGGTCGTCTTGCCGTTGGTGCCCGTGATGCAGACGAAGTCCGCGTGGCTGTAGCGGTACCCCAGTTCGATTTCGCTGACGACCTCCACGCCGCGCCGTTTGGCCTCAATCACGAACGGAACGCTCATCGGGATGATGGGGCTGATCACCATCAGCTCCACGCCGCCGAGCAGCGTTTCCGGGCGCTCGCCCAACCGGTATTCGGCGGTTATGCCGCTCAGCGCTTCGCTAAGCCCCGGGATTTCCGTTTTTTTGTCGTTGACGATCACGCGCCAGCCGCTTTTAAAGAGCAGTTTTGCCGCGCCGATTCCGCTTTTTGCCATGCCGACAATCAGCGCCGTGTGTTGCTGCGCCATAGTTGTATCGCACCCCTTTAAATAAGGCCCGAAGCGTTCTTCGGGCGCAATCTTTCAAAAAATATCCGTCAAAAGGCGGCTCTCGGCCCAAACCAAAATTCGTCAGCGCAGGTACGGCAGGAAGCAGATCGCGCAGAGCACCGCCGTTACGAGCGTGTACATCACGACGATGCGCGGCTCGGGCACGCCCTTGAGCTCGAAATGGTGATGAATCGGCGCCATTTTGAACATCCGCTTGCCGTGGTTGAGCTTGTTGGTCGCCACCTGCAGCACCACCGAAAGCGCACTGCCGAGGAAGCAGAAGCCCATGATCGGCAGGATCAGGATCGAACGGCTCAGAATCGCAAGCATGGAAACCGCGCCGCCGAGCGCAAGCGAACCGGTGTCGCCCATGAAGACGCGCGCGGGATACGTGTTGTAAATCAAAAATCCGATGGAAGCCCCGACGATCGCCGCGGAAAATATCGCCATGCCCAGATAGTTGGAGCCGAGCAGCATTTCGCCTTCCTGATTGGCGGAGGTCGCCAGCACGGCAAAGATGCCGGCCATGAACAGCGCATAGACCATCGTCGTGTTGGTGGCCAGGCCGTCCAGCCCGTCGGTGAGGTTCACGGCGTTGACTTCGGCGACGATGACGAAGATGACCAGCGGGATATACCAGCCGCCGATGTTCCATTCCCCGCCGGAAATCGGCAGATACAGCGTCGGCCCGAGCAGCGGCGAGCGGTACGCCCAGATCGCCACCAGCGTTGCCACAAGCAACTGCGCGATGATCTTCTGGTAGGCGCGCAGCCCGAGGTTTTGTTTCCTGCGGATTTTCAAAAAGTCGTCCAGGAACCCAACGACGCCGAATGCGACGGTCACAAGCAGCGCGGGCATGACGAACTCCATGCCGTCCACCCCAAAAATAAGCGATGCAACCGTGATTGCCAATAGCGTCATAATGCCGCCCATCGTCGGCGTTCCCTGCTTTTTCTTGTGGGATTCCGGGCCAAGCTCGCGCTCGATCTGCCCGAATTTGAGCCTGTGCAGCAGGGGGATAAACAGCGGGCCAAGCGCCCAGACGATCGCAAACGCAACCAATGCGGTTAATAAAACTCGAAACATAAAAAAATTATACCAGCCTGTCCATGTAGTCTTGGAAGCCCGCATTCAAAACGCGGTCCCCCGCGCGCTCCACCGTCCGGAAACCCTCTCCGGCCCGGGAGCACGCAATTTTTCCCGTTAAAACCTGTTTAACGGGACTATTATACCCAATCCCGGCGCGGCGCACAATCGGTTTTGCATTTTGCCCGGGTAAAGCGGGCTGTCTGCATGAAAAACCGCACCCGTACCCCGGCGGGAACGACCCCGCGAAACACGGATGCGATCAGAGGATTCTTTGCTTACAGTTTTTTGAGCAGTTCCTCGACGATTTCCTTGTCGTCGAAATGATACTTCGTGCCGTTGATCTCCTGATAGTTTTCGTGGCCTTTGCCCGCAATCATGATCACGTCGTCCGGCTTGGCCATCGAGAGCGCATAGCTGATGGCGTCCTTGCGGCTTTCGATGATTGTATACTTCGTTCCGCTGCGCTTCATGCCTTCTTCGATGGAATCGATGATGCTCATCGGGTCCTCGGTGCGCGGGTTGTCGCTTGTGATCACCGCATATTCGGAAAACCGCCCCGCAATCTCACCCATGATGGGCCGCTTTGCGCGGTCCCGGTCGCCGCCGCAGCCAAACACGCAGATGACGCGTCCTTTGGCGAACTGCCGCACGGTCTTGAGCACGTTTTCCAGCGCGTCCGGCGTATGCGCATAGTCCACGAACACCGAAAATCCCCGTTCGGTGGGCACGGGCTCCAGCCGGCCGGACACGCTGCGCAGCGATTCCAGCCCCGCCTTAATCGCGCCGAGCGGGATGCCGACGGACTGCGCCATGCCGACCGCGCCCATCGCGTTGAACACCGAAAAAAGTCCCGGAATCGCAAGGTGCATCAGCACGTCGCCCTCCGGCGTATGCAGGTCGAACTGCACCCCGCCGGGCGTAATGTCGATGTCCGTTGCGGAGATGTCCGCGCGGTCGCGCACGCCGAAGGTGAGAATCGGGATCGTCAGCCCTTCCATAATGCGGCTCGAATACGGGTCGTCCACGTTGACGACCGCTTTTTGGCTGTTGAGGAAGAGGATTTTCTTTGCCTGCAGATATTCCTCGAACGACTTATGATAGTCCAGATGGTCCTGCGTCAGGTTCGTAAACAAGCCCACGTCGAATTTGATGCCATGCACGCGGTACTGCACAAGCGCATGCGAGCTGGTTTCCATGACCACCATGTCCACGTGCGCGTCCGCCATCATGCGCAGCAGCCGGAAGAGATCGACCGATTCCGGCGTGGTGCGTTCGGTGTGGATGCTCTCCGAACCGATCATGTTGCGAATGGTTCCGATCACGCCGACTTTTTTGCCCGCCTGTTCGGCAATGGCCTTGACCATGTAGGTCGTGGTGGTCTTTCCGTTCGTGCCGGTTACCCCGAGCACCATCATTTCCCGCTGGGGATATCCGTAAAATGCCGCCGCCATCTCGGCCATGGCCTTCCTCGCATTTTTCACAACGATCTGCGGGACCGGAATAGGCAGTTCGTGCTCGACAAGCAGCGCGATTGCGCCGCTTTCAACAGCTCCCTGCGCAAACGTATGCCCGTCGAACATCACGCCGACGATGCAGCAGAATATGCTTCCCTGTTTTACTTTCCGCGAGTCGTATTCGATCGATACGATGTCCCGGTCTTCGCCTTCGTAGCGCAGCCCGGTCGCCATTGCCAATTCCGAAAGCAGCATTTATGATTCCTCCCGTTGGTTTACGGCATTTGTGCCGTTTTCATCCGTTTCCCTTTCCGCGCGCGTCAAGCCGCGGAAGCTGAATTTTATTCCTCCGGCGCAGGCGTCGGCGTCGAGTCTGCGGGGTCCGGCGTCGGGCTCGGCGTCGGCGTCGGGAATTCGACGTAAATCGTCGTGCCGGGGTCCACCATCGTTCCGGCGTCGATCGACTGCGAAATGATCTGTCCCGTGCACTGCGTTTTATCGAACGAGAGCACCAGTCCGAGCGCGGCCAGCCGGTCGAACGCGTCCTGCCGGCGTTTTTCAAGGAGGCTCGGCACCTCGACCTGCTCTTTGTACAGCCCTGAATCGTTGAACGTCGTCATGGTCGTGTAAAGCATCACAACGGACCCTTTGGCCGCCGTATCGCCCGCGGCAGGATACTGCGAAATAACGACCGCCGTTTCCTCGTCGTCGATCAGGTCGGTTGCAAAGCCCGCCTGCTCAAGATGATACACCGCGTCCGCGCCGGTCTCTCCGGTCACGTCCGGAACCTCGGCGGTCGACGTGTCGGCATCCGGCAGGATGCCGTAATACTGCACAAGATCGGTCATAATCGCCCGGACCCAGTATCCGGCGATGCTGTCCGCCTCCATCACCGGCACGGCCGGCTCGTCGATGACGAGCATGCACACCAGCTGCGGATCGTCCGCAGGAAGAAATGCGATAAAGGTGGACACAACGCGCACGCGGGAGACCGTCTCGTCGTCGTCTTCAAACTTGCGCGACACGCCGGTGATCGCACCCATGGTGTAGTTGATCACCTGCGCGCTGCTGGCGTTGCCGTCCTCAACATTGGACTGCAGCAGCGACCTGAGCGTCTCGCTCGAGGCGGAACTGATCACGCGCCGAAGGATTGTCGGTTCGTTCTGCAGGATGATATTCCCGTCCGTATCGGCTACGTTGTCGATCACGTACGGCTGCATCAGCACGCCGCCGTTGACCGCCGCGCAGAAGGCGTTCGCCAGTTCGATGCCGGTCGTCGTAATCGTCTCGCCGAACGAAAGCTTTGCAAGATCGCTCGCACGGATATACTTGCGGTGGATGACTTCGCCGGTGTCTTCGCTCTGAATGCCGCTTTCGGTCGATTCGCCGAAGCCGAAGGCATAGATATAGTCGTAAAACGTGTCGACCCCCATGTCGGCGGCGATGTCCATCATCGCCGTGCTGCTGGAGATTCCCAGTGCTTTTGTGAGCGAGAGCGTGCCGTGATCCTTGGTGTCCCAGCTCGTCACCTTCTCAAGACGGAAAATACGCGAGCCGCTGCATTTATAGGTCTGTTCCGGCGACGTATTCCCGCTGTCCAGCGCGGCGGCGACCGTCACAAAGTCGAACGCGGTGCCGGCTTCGTAGGTTTCCGTCGCAATCTGCGCGCGGGACATGCTCATCAGTTCGGTGACTTCGTCGCGCGGCGGATCGTTCAGATCGAACGAAGGATACGAAGTGATCGCGAGGATCTGGCTCGTTTCGGGGTCCATGATGATGCCGCTCACACTCGTGGCGTTGTTGAGCTCGCAGCACTGCTCCACATATTTTTCAAGGTAAGTCTGTGCGACCGAGTCGCCCGTAATCGTGATGTCATAGCCGTCCGTCGGCGCATTGTAAAACTCGGTGCCGTAGGAAAGCGGCTGGTTTTTCCGGTCGACTTCGTTGATCAGCAGGCCGTCTTCGCCGGCGAGGTAGGTGTCGTATTCCGCCTCGATTCCCGTCTGTCCCTCGCTGTCGATGCCGGTGAAACCGATCAGCTGCGTAAAGAGCTGGCCGAACGGATAATAGCGCTTCGTGTCGATCGTAAAGCTGATGCCGTCGCCGAGCTGGAGCGCTTCAAGCTGGTCGACCACGGAGCTCTCCACCTGACGCTTGAGCTGCACCTGCAGCTTTTTTACGTCCTCGTCCGTACTCGGAGAAATCTTTTCGAGCACATAGTCATAATTCAGCCCGAGGATATCGGACACTTCCGTCGCAATGCGGACGCGGTCGTCCTCCGCAATTTCCTCGGGGTTCGCCAAAACACGGTATGCCGTGCCGCTCTGCGCAAGCACCAGACCGTTGCGGTCGATAATCCTGCCGCGCTGCGCGGTCAGATTTTCCCGTTTGGTCCACTGCGCTTCCGCTTTTGTTTTATAACCCGGTCCCAAAACCAGCATCACCTGCGCAAGGCGCAGTGCCAAAACAAGCACGAGGATGCCTGCGAACACCATAAGAAGCACGAGTTTGCGTTTGATTTTGGGCGCGGGCGCCGCCTTTTTTGCCATTTCAGGGTCGTCCTTTCGTAAGGATCAGTCGCCGTTGGACGGCTGACTCCCCCCGTCCGCCGGGTCCGTTGTATCGCCCGTATCGGGCGTCGTCGCCGGATCCTGCGTGTCTCCCGTACCCCCCGTTGTATCCGTTGTATCCGTTGTATCCGTCGTGCCGCTCGCGTCGTCCGTCTGTGTTCCGCTGCTCAGCGTGCTGCCGGAAAACGGCAGTGCATCGCCGATCTTCACATATTGCGACTGCTCGGGATACTGCATGCCATATGCCTCGGCAACCGCCTGCGCGTCCTGAATGGTCACGGCACATTCGATCTGCACGTCCAGTTCGTTGATGCGCAGGCTGGTCTCCTCAATTTCGGAATTGAGCGAGTTGATGTCGGCGTATGCGCGGGTGATGCGTTCGTAACCCGTGAGCGTAAAGAGCACCATTCCCGCAAAGATAAACCCGCAGAGGATCAGCCCGATGCGCGCAAGCGGATTGAGCTCCGGCTTTTCCACGCGCACATGCGGCTCCTGCGCGCCGCCGGAAACATGCCGTTCCCGCCGCCTGCGCGTCCCCGCCCGGGAAGAATCGCTCTCCGTTTCCTCCTGATTCGGCAGGTTCAGCCTTGTGGTAGGCGTTTGTCCTTTCTTTGGCTCGCCGTCAAAACGAATGTCCAATTACAATCTCCTCTATTCTAGCGCCGCACGACCCGCTTACGCAAGCATTCGCGCGGAGCGAAGCACACCCTAGATTTTCTGGATGCACCGCAGCTTCGCGCTGGACGAGCGGGGGTTGTCCGCCTCCTCCCGGTCCGAGCAGGTCAGCGGTTTTTTGGTGAGGATCTTCGCCTTCGGCTTCTTTCCGCAGATGCAGACCGGCGCCGACGGCGGGCAGGTGCAGGGGTTCTCAAACCGCCGAAACGCCTGCTTGACGATCCGATCCTCCAATGAATGAAATGTAATTATACACAGTCTTCCGCCTTTTTGCAACAAATCGCAGGCATCCTCCACCGCGGCGGAAAGGCCCCGCAGTTCGTCGTTGACCTCGATGCGCACCGCCTGAAACGTCCGCCGCGCGGGATGCTGCGGCTCGTTGCGGTATTTCGCGGGAATCGCGCTTCTGACGATTTCGGCCAGCTCCAGCGTCGTTTCGATCGGCTTTTCCTCGCGCAGGCGCACGATGCGCCCCGCGATGCGGCGGCTGAAACGCTCCTCGCCGAATTCCCAGATCACGCGGGCGAGCTGCTCCTCCGGATAGGTGTTGACCACGTCGTATGCCGACAGCGGCGCGCCCTGGTCCATGCGCATGTCCAGCGGCGCGTCATATTTATAGGAAAACCCGCGCTCGGGCGTGTCCAGCTGATAGGAAGAAACGCCGAGGTCGAGCAGGATGCCCGCCGCTTCGGAAACGCCTTCGCCCGCAAGCAGTTCTTTCATATTAAAAAAGTTGCCGTGCAGTGCGGTGAAACGCCCGCCGAATCCGCTCAGCCGCCCGGTTGCCGCGGCGAGGGCTTCCTCGTCCCGGTCGATGCCAATCAGGCGGCCGTCCGCCGGCAGACGCTGAAGCACCGCTTCCGCGTGCCCGCCGCCGCCGAGCGTGCCGTCTACAAACACGCCCCCGCGCTCTGGATAGAGCAGCGTGAGCGTTTCGTCCAGTAAAACGGGGATATGCCGGAACGCCGTGCTCATATGCCGAGTTCCGCCAGATGCGCCATCGCGGCGCCGTAATTTTGTTCGCTTGCTTCGGTATATTCGAGAAATGCCGCCGGATTCCAGAGTTCGATCCGGTCGTTGACGCCGATGAGCGTCGCGTCCTTAACAAGCCCCGCCTGCTCGCGCAGGTTGGCCGGGATCAGGATGCGTCCCTGTTTGTCCAGGTCGCACGCGGCCGCCATGGAATACAGTCTGCGGCGGACCGCCTGTCCGCTGGCGTCGCTGACCGGCAGCGCGGCGAGCTTCTGCGAAAAGCGCTCCCATTCCGGCAGCGACATGCCAAACAGGCACTTCGACGTTTTGGATTCAAGAAGGCCGAGTGTAAGCACGAGCGTCTCGCCGACATTCTCGCGCCACTTCGCGGGAATGAATACGCGTCCCTTTGCGTCCAGCATATGCTCGAATGAACCGATCAGCACGCGCGCCGCCCTCCTGACTGTCAAGACTATTAAATAGGAATACGCTACCCCCGGAGTTTAAAAAAAGTATACACCACTCTCCCCCATTTGTCACCACTCTAAAGCACTTTTGCTCCATTTTTTTTGAATTTTCTGCAAATTTCATCATTCACCCTCATAGACGCGCCGTTTCCGCCGGGCCGCACCGTTTGTGTTGCCCACAAAGTGTGGTATACTGTAGTATAATTATCGCAAGATATGGCATAAACGCCGCCCGGAACGCCGGACGAGCCCGCTCATTTTTGATCCGTCGGGGCTTCGGCCGGGATTTTTGCGTTTGAACGCGGTTTATCAAAACCGGCGGCGTGCATCACGCGCCAAGTGCGGCGCATTCGATACGGAGAATAAATTTTATGGCATCGGATTATACGGTAGATAAAATCAAAATCATGGAGGGGCTGGACGCGGTGCGCATGCGGCCGGGCATGTATATCGGCTCGACCGGCCAGCGCGGGCTGCATCATCTTCTCTGGGAAATCATCGACAACGCAATCGACGAGGCCGCCAACGGCTACGCAAGCGAGGTCAACGTTACGCTGCATAAAAACAATTCCGTTACCGTCGCCGACAACGGCCGCGGCATTCCGGTGCAGATCCACGAAAAGGCCGGCGTGTCCGGCGTGGAGGTCGTTTTTACGCAGCTGCACGCGGGCGGAAAATTCGGCAACGATTCCTACGGGTACTCCGGCGGGCTGCACGGCGTCGGCGCCTCGGTGGTCAACGCGCTGTCCGAATGGGTCAAAGTCGAGGTCTGCACGGACGGGCGGCGCTATGAAATGGAGTTCGTCAGCGAGGCGGACGAAACGGGCAAGATCGTCTCCGGCAAGCCCGTCGCGCCGCTGGCCGAAACCGGCCGCACCCGCAAGCAGGGCACGACGATCTCGTTCCTGCCGGACGCACGGGTGTTTGAAACCGTGGAGATGAGCTGCGACGTCATCACCAAGCGCCTGCGCGAGCTGGCCTACCTTAACCGCGGCACGAAAATGGCGCTGGTGGACGAGCGCTCCGGCCGGAAAGCGGAATACCGCTACAACGGCGGGCTGAGCGACTTTGTGCGCTATCTCAACGGCGACAAAACGCCGCTTTACCCGGACCCCATCCACTTCTCCGGCACCTCCGGGGACATCGTGGTCGAGGTCGCCATCCAGCATAACGACGGCTATGCCGACAACATCTTTTCCTACGTCAACAACATTCCGACCACCGAGGGCGGCACGCACGAAACGGGGCTCAAAGCCGCGCTGACCAAGGTGCTCAACGACTACTGCCGCAAGTCCGGCTGCCTCAAGGACAAGGACGCGCCGCTCTCCGGCGAAGACTTCCGTGAAGGCATCACCGCCGTGCTCTCGCTCAAGATGCACACCATCCAGTTTGAGGGTCAGACCAAAACCAAGCTCGGCAACACCGAGGCACGGCCCGCCGTGGAGGCCGTCGTCACCGAGAAGCTCGTGCCGTACCTCGAGGACCTGAAAAACGGCGAAACCGCCGCGGCCATCGCGGAAAAAGCGGTCAAGGCCGCAAAGGTGCGCGCCGCCGCGCGCAAGGCCAAGGCAACCGCACGCGAAAAGAACAAGCTGGAAAACGCGCCGCTGGTCGGCAAGCTTTCAAGCTGCACGGGCCGCGACTACAGCAAAAACGAGCTCTTCATCGTGGAGGGCGACAGCGCGGGCGGCAGCGCCAAGCAGGGACGCGACCGGCGCTTTCAGGCGATTCTGCCGCTGCGCGGCAAGCCGCTCAACGTCGAAAAGAAGCGTCTCGACCAGGTGCTCCAGAACGAGGAGTTCCGCTCGATCATCACCGCGGTCGGCACCGGCATCGGCGAAGATTTCGACATCTCCTCGCTCAAATACGACAAGATCATCATCCTTTCGGACGCGGACCAGGACGGCGCGCATATCCGCGCAATCCTGCTTACGTTCTTTTACCGCTACATGAAGGAGCTCATCACCGAAGGGCACGTGTACATCGGCCTTTCCCCGCTCTACAAGGTGCAGAAAGGCGCGAACAGCGTATATTGCTACGACGACGAGGAACTGCGCGCGGCGACCCGCGCCGTCGGCCGCGGCTACACCATCCAGCGCTACAAGGGCCTCGGCGAAATGAACCCCGAACAGCTCTGGGAAACCACGATGAACCCGGACGGGCGCAAGCTCGTGCGCGTTGGCATCGAGGACGCGGCGGACGTGGAGCACATCGTCGTCGTGCTCATGGGCGACAAGGTGCAGTCCCGCAAGGAATACATCTTTGAAAACGCGGACTTCAACAAGCCCAAGAGCGAAACTTACGAAAAACTGAAGGACTAAACGGATTCCGGCGGACAGTTTTCCCCATCTCACCGGACGATAGCAAGAGGAAGTAATTCTATGCCAAAAAAACCGCAGCAGCTCAAGCTGGAAACCATCATCCAGCGAAATATGGACGAGGTCATGCATCAGTCCATCATGCCCTATGCCGAGCATGTCATCCTTGAGCGCGCGCTGCCGCGCGTGGAGGACGGCTTAAAGCCCGTTCAGCGGCGCATCCTGTACACCATGCTCGAACTGAGCCTCACGCCCGACAAGCCGCACCGAAAGAGCGCGCGCATCGTCGGCGACTGCCTCGGCAAATATCATCCGCACGGCGACAGCTCGGTTTACGACGCGATGGTGCGCATGGCGCAGCCATACAACATGTGCGTGCCGCTCGTGGACGGGCACGGCAATTTCGGCAGCATCGACGGCGACAGCGCCGCGGCGATGCGCTATACCGAGGCGCGCATGACCCCCGCGGCCATGCAGCTGCTGCGCGACATCGAAAAAGACACCGTGAGCTTTTCGTTCAACTTCGACGACACGCTCAAGGAACCGGACCTTTTGCCTGGGCGCTTTCCGAACCTGCTGGTCAACGGGGCGAGCGGCATCGCGGTGGGCTTAGCCACCAACATCCCGCCGCATAACCCCGCCGAGGCGATCGACGCGGTCGTCGCCGTCATGGAAAACCCGCGCATCACGCTCGGCGAACTCATGAAGATCATCCCCGCGCCGGATTTCCCGACCGGCGGATTCATTCTTGAAACGTCCGAGATCGAGCAGGCCTACCGCACCGGCCGCGGCAAGGTTTACATGCGCGCAAAAACGCACTTTGAAGAACTCAAAAACGGCAAGACGCTGATCGTGATCACCGAGCTGCCCTATCAGGTCAACAAGGCGACCATGCTCGAAAAAATCCTCGCCGTCAGTCAGGATAAAAAAGCGCTGTTCGCGGGCATTGCGGACATCCGCGACGAAAGCGACCGCACCGGCATGCGCGCCGTCATCGAGGTCAAAAAGGACGGCGACCCGGAGCGGATATTGCAGTACCTCTTCAAGTATTCCGACATGCAGACGACGTTCGGCGTAAACATGGTCGCCATCGCGGGCGGAAAGCCGCAGCAGATGAACCTCAAGCAGATCATCGCGCACTACATCCGCCATCAGCGGGACGTCGTCACGCGGCGCACGCAGTTCGAGCTGGACGCGGCGCTCAAGCGCGAGCATATCCTCGCCGGACTCATGATCGCCGTGGACAACCTCGACGCGGTCATCGCGCTGATCCGCGCCTCCAAGTCGCCCAAAGAGGCGCGCGAGGGGCTCATGAAGAAATTCAAGCTCTCCGAAATGCAGGCGCAGGCCATCCTCGATTTGCGGCTGCAGCGGCTGACCAACATGGAACTGCTCACGATTAAAAAAGAATACGCCGCGGTGGTCAGGCTCATCGCCGACCTGCGCGCCATCCTCGGCAGCGACAAAAAGCTCATTGCGCTCATCAAAAAGGAACTCCTGGAGATCCGCGGCATGATCGCCGCCCCGCGCAGGACGACCTTCGTCGCGCCCGAAAGCGCGCCGCCCGACGAAAGCGAGGACCTCGCCGTCGTGGAGGACGTGACCGTCTGCATCTGCGAAGGGCTCAAGGCGCGGCGGATGCTCACGCGGCAGTTTTCGCTCGCCGCCATTTCGGAAGACAAGCCGCTGTTCGTGCTGGAAACGCAGTCCAACAGGCGCGTGCGCATCTTCACCGATCAGGGTGCGATGCTGACCATCACCGCCGGGGACATCCCGGAAACCCGCGCCACGACGCGCGCGGCGAACCTCGCGGCGCTGCTGCCGTTTGAAAAGAACGAGCAGATCGTCGGCCTCTTTGCGGAGGAGGACGAAGGCGACTATTTCTTCTATCTGCAGGACGGCAACGTCAAGCGCACGCCCGCCGCGGACTATTCCGTCCGCGCAAAGCGCACCGCGGCGGTGTCGCTCAAGGGCAAAGACCGCGTAATCGGCATGGAAAAACGCCAGCAGGACAGCATCCTGCTGATCACCCGCCTCGGCATGAGCATCCGCTTTGCAACGGAGAGCGTGCCGTCCATGGGCCGCGTTTCCGGCGGCGTGAAGTGCGTTAAACTCGACAGGGGAGACGCCGTTTTGTACGCAAAGCAGGTGCCGGAGGACGGCGAGGTGCTTTGCGTCACCGACAAGGGCTTCGGCAAGCGTTCCCCGCTCTTCGACTACGACCTGCAGGGACGCAACGGCAAGGGCTTAAAGACCTTCGACCTCAAGAAAAACGGCGCGAACGGCACCTGCATCGCCGCGGCGCTGTTCGTCGGCGAGCCGCGCGAAATCACGCTTTTGCAGCGGCACGGGGACCGCACGGCGATCTCGACAAACGAAGTGCATATCGAGCCGCGCGCAGGCCGGGGCGAAATGCTCGTTGCCGTCGTGCTCGACGACGACGTGACCTCGCTCGAATAGGAGCCTCTAAAAAAGTTCTTTTGCAGGGGATCCCCCCTGCGCCCGGAGGCTCCGCCTCCGAACCACCGCTTAGGGCCAAGCCCTAAGAACCCACTTTTTGCATGTGTCCCGAATCATTCGGGGATTCCCAGGGAACGTGTCCCTTGGGTGGGATAGCAGGCGGAATCGCTGCAAAAAAAATCTTTTTACCGACCCTTGCGGAGCGCAGAATGCGCTCCGTTTTTGCGCCCCGGCGGTCGGCTGCGAGACCGCCGCTCAATTGACATTTGGTTGAAATTCGTATATATTCTAGGCGTTATTTGCACTCGTACTACAAGAATCTGATAAAATGGGATGGAATCGAATATGGAACAAAAAATCAGGCGGCGCCGCGGCGACCGCCGCGATGCTACGCTCGTGCGCGACCTCGACTCCATGCACGCGTTCTTTCCGCTTATGATGCCGAACCGTGCAGACAACGAAGCCTTCATTCAGGAACTGATCGACCTGACTGCTATCGAAGCCTATCTGGAAAAGAAAAACGCAGCAAACCCCGAACATAAATATACGCTTTTCCATGTGATCCTCGCCGCGCTGTCCCGCACGGTGCAGATGCGTCCGCGCATGAACCGTTTCCTCATCGGCGGCAAATATTACGACCGCGACAACATCACGTTTTCGCTGATTGCAAAAAAGGCGTTTTCGGACACGGGCGACGAGTCGATCGTCATCCTCAAGTACGATACCGACAGCGAAAAACCCGCCGTCGACGTGCTGCACGACAAGCTCTGTGCATTCGTTTATTCCATGCGCACAACGGACAAAGTCGACAACACGACGGACATTCTGGACACGATGGCCAAGGCGCCGCAGTGGCTCCGCCAGCTCATGATGGACGTCCTGCGTTCGCTCGACAGGCACGGCAAAATGCCCAAAGACATCGCCAAAGAAGACCCCTACAACAGCACGGTGTTCATCTCGAACCTCGGCTCCATCAAGCTCAACGCGGGGTACCACCACCTCTCCAACTGGGGTACCAACTCCGTGTTCGTGGTCGTCGGCGAAAAGCACATGCAGCCTTTCTACGGCGCGGACGGCGCCGTTGACGTGCATCCGGCGCTCAGTCTCGGCATCACGCTGGACGAACGCATCGGCGACGGATACTATTTTTCCAAGACCATCCGCCTGCTCAAAAAACTGCTTTCCGAGCCGGAGCTGCTCGACGTCCCGGCAAACGAGGAACTGAAAATTGAGTACTGAAAACATCCGTTTGGAAGACATGTCCAACGTCAAAGCGCCCTGGCTGGCGTTCTATGGCGAAGTGCCGCGGAATCTGACCTATCCGGACTGCTCGATGTACGCGCTTGTGGAGCGCAGCGCCGGGCTCTATCCCGGCAACATCGCTTTTACCTTTATGGGCAAGGCCACGCGCTACGACCGCATGATCGAGGAAGTGAAGCGCACGGCGCGCGCGTTTTCCGCGCTCGGAATCCGCGAAGGCGACAAAGTCATGCTCTGCATGCCGAACTGCCCGCAGATCGTGCTTTGCTTCTACGCGCTCAATCTCATCGGCGCAATCGCCGTGATGATCCACCCGCTTTCGAGCGTCGGCGAGATCGCGTTTTACATCAAGGACTCCAATTCGCGCGCGGTGGTCACGCTCGACCAGTTCTACGGCAAGTTTGAAGAGGTGCGGCAGACGACTCCGGTCGAAACGCTCGTGCTCACAAGCGTCGCCGACGCTCTCAAACCGCTGATGAAGATCGGCTACAAGCTCACCCAGGGACGCAAGATCAAGGTGCCGAAAAACGCGCCCGTGCTCTGGTGGAAGGACTTTTTAAACGGCGCGAAACCCGTTTCGGAGGACTGCTTCAAAGCGCGCAAAGCCAACGACCCCGCCGTCATCCTCTTTTCCGGCGGCACGACGGGCGTGACCAAAGGCATCCTCTTAAGCAACCTCAATTTCAACGCGCTGGGCATGCAGACCGCCGCGATGAGCAACTGTTTTTCGCCCGGCAAGCGCATGCTCGCCGCCATGCCGATGTTCCACGGCTTCGGCCTCGGCGTGTGCATCCACACGATGATCGCGCACGGCGCAACTGCCATCCTCGTGCCGCGCGTATCGGTGGAAAGCTATGCAAAGCTGCTCAAAAAGGAACAGCCAAACTACATCGCGGGCGTGCCGACGCTCTACGAGGGCATCACGCGCAACCCCTTTATGGACGGCGTGGATTTA
Source organism: Eubacteriales bacterium (assembly GCA_035446965.1). Classification (GTDB taxonomy): domain Bacteria; phylum Bacillota; class Clostridia; order Christensenellales; family CAG-138; genus UBA7703. The sequence goes on along the minus strand of DAOTGE010000031.1, from coordinate 5,012 downwards.
AGCTGTCTGCTCGGTGTGTTCTCCGGCGGGGACAGCCTCTCCATCGAGCTGAAAAAGAAGTTCGACCGCTTCCTGCAGGACCACGGCGCGACCGTTCAGGTGCGTGAAGGCTACGGCACGACCGAATGCGTCACCGCAAGCTGCCTCACCCCCTACGACATGTACCGCGAAGGCAGCATCGGCCTGCCGTTCCCGGACACGTTCTACAAAATCGTCAGGGTCGGCACGGCGGACGAAGTCCCCTACGGCGAAGAAGGCGAAATCTGCCTCTGCGGGCCGTCGGTCATGATTGAATACGTCAACCAGCCGGAAGAAACCGCCAGCACGCTGAAAAAGCACGCCGACGGGCACACCTGGCTGCACACGGGCGACCTCGGCGTGATGGACGAGGACGGCTTCATCTATTTCCGTCAGCGCATCAAGCGCATGATCGTCACCAGCGGCTACAACGTGTATCCCTCGCAGGTGGAAAACGTCATCGACGCGCACGACAAGGTGCTCATGAGCTGCGTCATCGGCGTGCCGGACTCCTACCGCATGCACAAGGTCAAGGCCTTCGTCGTGCTGCGGCCGAACGTGCTGCCCACGCCCGCGCTCAAGGAGGAAATCCTTGCGCACTGCCGCAAAAACATCGCCAAATACGCCATGCCGTATGATATCGAGTTCCGCAGCGAACTGCCCAAGACACTCGTGGGCAAGGTAGCTTATACCGTGCTCGAAAAAGAGGAGCTTGAAAAACAGGTCGGATGAGTTTATACTGGCAACAGGCTCGGCAAGTGCCGGGCCTGTTTTTTTTGTATTTTGCGGCGGTTTTCATACAAAACCTCGTTTTGCGCGCGCCGAATGCCGGATCGCCGTCCGGCTTTCGCCGGAATCAACGATTTAAGGGCCGCGGCCCTTAACAATCCCCGGGGGTTCCCGGCAAGCAAATCCGGCTCGGTAAGTGCCGAGTTCGTTTTTAACATTTTGCAGGAGGATTTTTTATGCGGTATTGCATGAACTGCGGAAAAGCGCTGCCCGAAGACACGGCCAAATTCTGCCCGAGCTGCGGAGCAGCCGTCCCGGATGGGACGGCGGAACAGACCCCCGCCGCTTCGCCGCCCCCTTCCGAAACGCCGCAAAAGAAAAAAAGAGCGACGCCCGCCGACGCGCCGGACGGACTCGACAAAGCGGCTTTCGTCAAACTGTACTCCGACGGACGGCGGAACTGCGTCGCCGCGTCGATCCTCGGCTATTTCTGCACGGCGATGACGGCGTTTGTTGCGCTGTCGAATTTTATCGATTATATCGGCATTTTTGCGCTGCTGGACGCGGCGATCATTTTGACATTGAGCCTGTTGATCCACCTGCTGCGCAGCAGGATCGCCGCCGTCCTTCTTTTGGCATACTCGCTTTATAACGTCGTTATCATGCTGATTTCGACCGGCGAGTTTTCCGGCTGGCTGGTCGTGGTTGCGGGCGTTCTGGCCGTTTTCGGCACGTTTCAAAGCGCAAAGGAGTGGAAAGAATATCAGCAGCGCTCCGATTCGGAGGCCAATCCATACGCTGACGTCCGCTGAAGCAAACCGCCGCGGCGGACGGCTGCCGTATATATGCAGCATCCGCCGCAAAACGCCGCCGACCCCCACCGCAAACCGAATCCGGGCGCAATAAAAGCAACGTAAAAAACGCCCGGGCATTTCCCGCGAAATGACTTGACACCCTTTCGGCGGTTGCCTATAATAGAAAAGCACGAGTTGCCAATGTAGCTCAGTTGGTAGAGCAGCTGATTCGTAATCAGCAGGTCTGGGGTCCGAGTCCCCACATTGGCTCCATTTTTTCGGGGTGTAGCGCAGTTTGGTAGCGCGTTTGGTTCGGGACCAAAAGGTCGCTGGTTCAAATCCAGTCACCCCGACCACTAAAAAGTCCTTAGGCCATAACGGCTTAAGGGTTTTTTAATTTGGGTTTTTGTTTGACTGTTTTTTCCAAGTGACAACAAAAAAACAGCACGGGGATTGACCCACGCTGTTTTTCAGTGTCTATACATGTTTATCAGCCTTTCCTTTCACGCGGCACCGGCTGCCGGGGCTAACTCTCGGCCGGATTTTCTTTTGGCGCATCCGAATCCGAACAATCCGCTTCGTCCAGCCCTCCGACCTGCATGATCGCCGCTTCCATCGAGCAAAATATCGGTTCAGGCGTGTATTCGAGCACTTCCACCTCCGTTTTCCGGCTCCACCAGTGCGGCCTGGTTTCTTCGTAAACTTTTCTGTCCGGAAAATACACCACAACGCCCTGATTGATAATAAAGACCAGGTCTTCTATCGTTTTGGCCTGCATAATTTTTATCATCCCCCTGAATTCAAAACCACATGTCCTGAACTATCCCCTGCTGATTCTTGAAACCCATCCTTCCGCTTCACCGTATCCGCTCAGGAGGGTGCGCTTTCGTCTTCCTTTTTGAGTGCCTCGTCAACGATCGTTTTCCAAAGTCCTGTCGCAATCACTTTTCTGTAAATCTCCGATCCGATGTTGGTGCGAAACGCGGGGTATTTGCGCAGAAACGCTTCCTCGCTTGCGTACAGGCCGTCGCCGACTTCGATTCGGTCCGTTCCGGTGCCAAGGCCATTATTATCTTTAAATGCGTAGTTAAGCACGCGCCGCCTGCCGGATTCGCATTTTTGATAGTACACGAATGCACCCAGCCCGATCACCGCGCCCGCGCCCAACGCCAGCCAGAAGGATGTGCGGTCCAATATTAAGGTCAAAACGAATATAACAATCGCTCCGATGAAACCTCTTGAGAGCGCGAGACCGCCTGCGACGGAGGCGAGGCATTTCCTGCACAGCCCCATGCGTGCCGCGCCGGAGAATCTTTCCTCCGTACGACTGACAGCGCCGATACTGTTTCCTGTCCGGGAAACGAGGAGATAATCCCGAAAGCATACCACCTCGTTCTTTTTACACATTTCACAGGTTTTCATAATTCCCCTCCAAATCTGAATCGCCGGAGTTGTTTTTTCCAGCATAAGGCGATATTGTTCTTTTTCCCGTAATACCTGCAATATAGCATCGATTTTCGCACGCAGCGTCATGCCTATGTTTGAATTGTAGTTGCAATATCCAACAACGTCAATCAGTAATCCATTTATAATCCGGCCCGCAGATTCATCCGTCCTTCCGCCGCAGGCAAAAGCAGCCCTCCCGTCCTTTCTAAACCGGCACGCACGCGGCGCCCCGGCTGCCGGGGCTAACTCTCGGCCGGATTTTCTTTTGGCGCATCCGAATCCAAACAGTCCGCTTCGTCCAGCCCTCCGACCTGCATGATCGCCGCTTCCATCGAGCAAAATATCGGTTCAGGCGTGTATTCGAGCACTTCCACCTCCGTTTTCCGGCTCCACCAGTGCGGCCTGGTTTCTTCGTAAACTTTTCTGTCCGGAAAATACACCACAACGCCCTGATTGATAATAAAGACCAGGTCTTCTATCGTTTTGGCCTGCATACGCTTCACCGCGCTTTCATGATATTCAGAAAAATACCGGAAATGCCCTTTTGTTTGATTGTATCGTGCGCCCGCCGCCGCGTCAACGCGCGGCGAATCAAAAAAAACAGCAGTCTGCCCGGCTAAATTTGCTCTTCTCCCCAAAAAGCAAAAGAGCGCTCCCGCAAATAGCGAGAGCGCTCAGCTTGTCAAAAAAGTCCTTGGGATTGTTAAGGGTCGCAGCCCTTAACCCGTTTTTTCCGGCTGCGCCGGTTCATCCGGCACAACGGACCGGCCGTTTAGGGCGGTTTCTCTGTGCTCTTTGCCGTCCGGGAGTCCGAAGGACGAGAGGCAAAGAGCGGTTATCCCGTCAAAAAACTGGTTTTTTGACGGTCTCAGCGCTCCCGCAAATAGCGGGAGCGCTCTTTTGCCATATGTCATTCGCTCGCAATGCTGTCCCTGATCTTCACCCACAGATCGTGCACGAAGCTCGGCCCGCGGCCCAGCGCAACGCCGGTGAGCACGTACATCGCGTACAGCAGCACCGGCTGTGTGATCTCCACCACGCCGGCCAGGAAGTTGACCTTCGCCACGACGGCGATCAGGATGCCGATGCACATGCTCACGATCTCCGCAATCGTGATCTTGCCCGCGGTCTTGTCCCAGAAGGGCTTGAGCTGCTGCACGATCGCCTCGATGAATAACGCGATCAGAATCATGTTTGTCAATGTCATTTCCGTTTCTCCTTTATTGGTTTATTCTTTGGGTTCCGACGGCATGTCGCACATCTTTTCAAAGAGCGCGCGCACGCCGTGGTTGCCTTTGAGCGCTTCGTACTGCGTGAGCATGTCCGACACCGAATCGAGCACCAGCACCGGGCAGTACCCCTGCCGGTCGCACTCGCCGTATGCCTGGATAATCTCGTAGCGCAGCAGCGCGCGCATCCCGCTCCGGGTCGCCTGACTGCGTTTCCACATCGCCGTGAACGCGGCCAGCAATGCCGCGCACGCCGCCTCCGCCCAGTACTTCACGAACCATTCCTTCATGTATTTCCCCTCCGCCAAATTATCCTTTTGCTTCCGTGTCGATTCCCGTCACCGCTCCGTCGTCGCCGATCGTCAGGCGGTTGCGGTTCAGGCTGGCCTTCAGCCCGAACGATCTCGCGAAATACCCAATCAGCACCGCAGCCATCGCCGTCATAGCCGTAACCGGGTAGGTCACGCTCATGGTCACGTCCAGAAAGCACGCGACGGGATAAACGACAATGCAGCCGATCGTCAGGATGAAAAATGCGACCAACCCGATGCGGCTGAACCCGTTTATGAACCGCAGTTTCTTCACTCCTTCACCAGCTTTGCGTAGCGCGGGATGCTGCAGGAAACGAATCCGGTTCCCCTGGGACACTGCACGCCGTACCAGCCGGTGTCGTCGTCGAATTCCTCGAACGGGAGCTTTTCGTTTCGCGCTACATAGATGATTTTGCCGCCGAGGCCCGCTGGGTTCCGCACGTTCACGCTCCCTGTGATCTGCACATACGGCGGGTCGATCTGGT
>DAOTGE010000030.1:0-31690 GCA_035446965.1 Eubacteriales bacterium | reverse complement strand
TCGCTGCATGTCTTCGATACGGCCACCTTCACGGTTGGCGGCGAAACTCTGACGTCCTCGACGTTCGATTTCTCCACCATGAACGCGGATTACACCGCCGTTCAGTATGAAGGCCCGACCGAAGAATGCATCTTCGACGGTTATTTCCATGAGTCCGAATTCCGCAGCGCTCCGTACTTCGCGCTCCGCATCGACGGAATCACAGAGTTGAGCTAACAAATCCAAACGAAACGGGAGAAGCGGCCTTTCGGCCGCTCCTTCCGTTCAAAGCAGAAAGGATGACACGCTTGGAAACCAAAACGGCGGTCCGTATGGAAAACATCACCAAGACGTTTGGGTCTGTGGTGGCAAACGATAAAGTCAGCATCGAGATTCGTCACGGCGAAATTCTTTCGCTGCTCGGCGAAAACGGAAGTGGCAAAACCACGCTGATGAACGTACTCTCCGGCATCTATCTGCCGGACAGCGGTAAAATTTTTGTGGATGGCAGGGAAGTAGCCGTTACTTCTCCCAAGGATGCGTTCGACCTTCACATCGGCATGATCCATCAGCATTTTAAACTGGTGGACGTGCTGACCGCGGCGGAAAACATCATCCTCGGGCTGAACGAGTCGCCTCTTGTCGACTTGAAAAAAGTCCGTTCCGCCGTGAAGGAAATTTGCGATCGTTACGGGTTTGTAGTCGACCCCAACAAAAAAGTCTACGATATGTCCGTCTCCGAAAAGCAGACGCTCGAAATCGTCAAAGTCCTCTATCGCGGTGCAGATATTCTGATCCTGGACGAGCCGACCGCCGTGCTGACGCCGCAGGAAACGCAGAAACTCTTCTGCGTCATGCGGAATATGAAGGCCGACGGAAAATCTATCATCATCATCACGCATAAACTGCACGAGGTTCTGGAAATTTCCGACCGCGTCGCGGTGCTGCGTAAAGGGCAGTATATCGGGGACATTCCAACTTCGGAAACAAACGCGCTCAAGCTGACCGAAATGATGGTCGGCCGCTCGGTTTCACTGGATATCGACCGTTCGGAACCGGTGGATCCGAAACCGCGTCTTATTGTAGATAATCTGACCGTCTGCGACTCGGACGGCGTAAAGCGCCTCGACGGCGTCTGCTTCACCGCATACAGCGGCGAAATTCTCGGCGTGGCCGGTATCTCCGGCAGCGGCCAGAAGGAACTTCTGGAAGCGATCGCAGGGCTGCAGTATTGCCAGGACTGCAGCAGCATCAAGTTCATTCCGGAAGGAAGCGAAGATCAGCGCGAGCTTTCCGGCATGCATCCGATCGACATCAAGCACCTCGGCGTCGCGCTGGCATTCGTACCGGAGGACCGTCTCGGCATGGGTCTCGTCGGCAGCATGAACCTGACCGACAACATGATGCTGCGCAGCTATTCAAGCGGGCACGGACCCTTTGCGGACCGCGTAAAACCCAGAAAACTGGCCGAGACCGTCGTTAAGGAGCTGGAGGTCATGACGCCCAGCCTGAATACGCCCGTGCGAAGGCTCTCCGGCGGCAATGTGCAAAAAGTGCTGGTCGGCCGCGAAATTGCCCTGGAGCCGCAGCTTCTGATGTCCGCTTATGCCGTGCGCGGGCTTGATATCAACACTTCCTATAACATTTATAATCTGCTCAGCGAGCAGAAGCGGAACGGCGCGGCCGTAATATACGTAGGCGAAGACCTGGACGTGCTGCTCGAGTTGTGCGATCGAATTCTTGTTCTGTGCAGCGGCAGAGTCAGCGGTATCGTCGACGCGCGCCATACGACGAAAGAAGATGTCGGCATGATGATGACGCATCTTGATGAGGGATTACGGGGATGAAAAAAGAAACGAAAGAACCGTTCGTGCGCATCAGCAAACGGGACGGGCTTCCGATTTGGCATGCAATGCTGATCCGCCTGATTGCGATTGTGCTTTCGCTGGTCGTCTGCGGCATCATTATCTACGCAATCGTCAAGCTGGACCCGATCGAAGTATACCGCGCGATGTTCAAAGGCACGTTCGGCACGAATAAGCGCACATGGGTCTGGATTCGCGATATCATGATGCTTTTATGCATCTCCGTCGGCCTTGCTCCGGCGTTTAAGATGCGCTTTTGGAATATCGGCGCGGAAGGGCAGGTGCTCGTCGGCGGCATCGTCGCGGCGGCCTGCATGATCTACCTCGGCGATTCGCTCCCGCTTGTTCTGCTTCTGATCATCATGTTTGTCGGCAGTGCTGTTGCGGGCGGCATCTGGGGCGGAATCCCTGGCGTGTTCAAAGCGCGCTGGAATGCAAATGAAACGCTCTTTACACTCATGATGAACTACATCGCCATCCAGCTTACGTCGTTTTTTGTTGCGCAGTGGGAGCATCCCTACGGCAGCAACTCGGTCGGCGTCATCAACCCGACGACAAAGAGCGGCTGGTTCCCGTCGATCTTCGGTCAGTCGTACACGCTGAACGTAATCATCGTTATGACGATTGCAATCCTCATGTTCATCTACCTCAAATACACCAAGCACGGCTATGAAATTGCCGTCGTGGGCGAAAGCGAAAACACCGCGCGCTATGCGGCGATCAACGTGCGCCGCGTCATTGTCCGTTCCATGGTGCTTTCCGGTGCAATCTGCGGCATTGCAGGCTTCCTCGCGGTCGCCGGTGCAAGCCACACGATTTCAACGAGCACGGCGGGCGGCCGCGGATTCACGGCAATCATCATCGCATGGCTTGCCAAGTTCAACAGTTTTGTGATGATCCTGATCTCCGCACTGATCGTGTTCCTCGAACGCGGCGCAATCGAGATTGCGTCCCAGTTCCAGCTCAACGACTATGTGTCCGAGATGATCACGGGCATCATCCTGTTCTTTATCCTCGGCAGCGAGTTCTTCATCAACTTTAACGTTAAATTTCGCTCGGCGAAAACCAAGGAGGACGCAAAATGACCGAGTTCATCGCTTTATTCCAAGCTGCGATCGTCTTTGGCACCATCATCATTTACGGAGCGGTCGGTGAAATCCTTACGGAAAAATCCGGCAACCTCAACCTTGGCGTTCCGGGCGTGATGTACCTTGGCGGCATTGCCGGCCTGACCGGCGTGTTCTTCTATGAAAACGCCGTTGCGGACCCAAGCAAGTTCCTCTGCGTTCTGATTGCACTGGTCTGTGCGTTTGCGGTCGCCATGCTCGGCGGGCTGATCTTCAGCTTTCTGACCATCACGCTGCGAACCAATCAGAACGTGACCGGCCTTACGCTGACGATCTTTTCCGGCGGCGTTGCGAATTTCTTCGGCGGTTCGCTGATGAAGCTCGCCGGCGGCGTCGGCCAGATTTCCGTTGCGACGACCAGCGCGGCGTTCCGCGCCACGCAGACTCTTACGGACGGCTGGGGTATCGTCGATAAGCTGTTCTTAAGCTATGGGTTTATGGTCTATCTCTCGATTATCATTGCAATCTTTATGGGATGGTTTATCAACAAGACCAGCATCGGCCTCAACCTCCGCGCCGTGGGTGAAAATCCCGCCACGGCGGACGCAGCCGGTATTTCCGTCACGAAGTATAAATATCTTGCGACCTGCATCGGCGCCGGTATTTCCGGACTTGGCGGTCTGTATTACGTGATGGACTACACCAAAGGCACCTGGGCGAACGACGGCGCAATCGAGGCGCTTGGATGGCTGGCCGTCGCGCTCGTCATCTTCGCAACATGGAAACCAAAGCGTACTATTTGGGGCGCATACCTCTTCGGCGCACTGTTCTGGTTGTATTTCTACATTCCGGGACTGACGAGAAGCTCGCAGGAAATCTTCAAAATGCTGCCGTATCTGGTCACGGTATTCGTGCTCATTATGGTGGCGCTCAGAAGAAAACGCGAGGATCAGCCGCCGACAAACCTCGGCAACGCTTACTTCCGCGAAGAACGTTAATTTCCGTAAGGACAGCGAAAAGCCTGCGAAGCGAATTCGCGGGCTTTATTCATAAGCAGGATACAAACAATAAATTTCAGCGAAACAAAAATAATTTTTGTATTTTCCTGCGATTTCTGCAAATGGCGGTTGAATTGGCCGCCGCGCAAGGTTATAATGAAGGCACAGCCAAAAAATATATTTATTAAGAAAAAATCTGTTAGGAGCGTGTGGTATGAAGTACGATCGGATTTACAACTTTTCTGCGGGCCCGGCCACGATGCCCGAAGAGGTGCTCGAAGAGATCGCCGCGGAAATGATGAACTACAAAGGGAGCGGTATGTGCGTCATGGAGATGTCGCACCGTTCCAAGGTTTTCCAGACCATCGTTGACGAGGCGGAAGCCGACCTTCGCGAGCTCATGGGCATCCCGGACAACTATAAAGTGCTCTTCATTCAGGGCGGCGCAACGCTGCAATTCGCGATGATCCCGATCAACCTCATGAAAAACGGCGTCGCTGACTATATCCAGACCGGTGCATGGTCGAAAAAAGCAATTGCGGAAGCAAAGAAATATGGCAAAATCAGCGTAGTCGCCAGCAGCGAAGATAAAAACTACACGTACATTCCGGACGGAAGCGATCTGCCGATCGACCCGGATGCGGATTACGTCTATATCTGCGAAAACGAAACCATCCACGGCACGACCTATCCGAAACTGCCGGACACCAAAGGACGTATCCTGGTTTCGGACCAGTCTTCCATGTTCCTTTCCAAGCCCTGCAACGTGAGCGATTACGGCCTGATTTACGCTGGCGTGCAAAAGAACGTCGGTCCCGCCGGCATGTCGATTGTCATCGTCCGCGAAGACCTGATCCGCAGCGACCTGCCGGAATGGACGCCGATCTACATGCGCTTCGATACGCATTCAAAAAACGACTCGATGTACAACACGCCGAACTGCTGGGCAATTTACGTCTGCGGTAAAGTGTTCAAATACCTCAAGAGCATCGGCGGCCTGAGCGAAATGCAGCGCCGCAACGAAGAGAAAGCCAAGATTCTATACGACTTTCTGGATTCCAGCAAGATGTTCACCGGCACGGTCGTGCCCGGCTGCCGTTCGCTCATGAACGTTCCGTTCGTCACGGCTTCCGCCGAAACGGACGCGGAAGTCGTCGCCGCAACGAAAGCCGCCGGTTTTGAGAACCTCAAAGGGCACAAGAGCGTCGGTGGGCTGCGCGCTTCCATTTATAACGCAATGCCGAAGGAAGGCGTGGAAGCGCTGGTCGCGTTTTTGCGCAAGTATGAAGCCGAGCACACCAAGTAAGCGAAACGGATAAAGGAGAAACGGTTATGATTAAGATTCTTGCTACCGACGGCATGGACAAATCCGCCATTGCGGACCTCGAAGCGAAAGGCTGTCAGGTAGACGTACAGTTTTACGATCCCGATGCGCTCTGCACGGCCGTTGCAGATTACGATGTGCTCGTCGTGCGCAGCGCGACCAAGGTGCGCGAGCCGCAGATCGATGCGGCTTGCTCGGCAGGGAAGCTCAAGCTGGTCATCCGCGCGGGCGTCGGCATCGACAATATCGACAAAGTCTGCGCGGAGGGACACGGTATTTCCGTGTGCAACACGCCGCGCGCAAGTTCGAACGCAGTCGCCGAACTGGCGCTGGCGCACATGCTTTCCGTCTCCCGTTTCATCTCCGCCGCGGGACATTCGATGCGGGAAGGCAAATGGGAAAAGAAGTCGTATGTCGGCATAGAACTCTCCGGCAAAACGGTCGGCATCGTCGGTTACGGCCGCATCGGCCAGGCGCTGGGCAGCCGCTGCCAGGCGCTGGGCATGAACGTGCTCGCATACGATATCTACAAGGTTCCCGAGCTGGAATGCGACACCATGAAATATGTCGAAATGGACGAACTGCTTGCCAATTCGGATTATATTTCCCTGCATGTGCCGTCGCTCCCGGGACAGCCGGTCATCAACCGTGAAACGCTTGCGCAGATGAAGGACGGCGTCGTCATCATCAACACCTCGCGCGGCACCAACGTGGACGAAGACGCGCTGCTCGAAGCGCTCGAAAGCGGGAAGGTGTTTGGCGCAGGGCTGGACGTGTTTGCCGAGGAACCTGCCAAGAACGCCGCGCTGTATTCGCATCCGCACGTAAGCTGCACGCCGCATATCGGCGCATCCACAAAGGAAGCGCAGAAGCGCATCGGTCAGGAGATTGTAGCGCTGATTACCAGACAGTTCGGCCTGTAAAAAATACCCTCTCCCGAACAACACCGGCGCGTGTGCACGCGCCGGTGTTTTCTTTTGCTTTTCAGTCTTTGTGCAAACCTGGCTTCAGCACCCGTATTCCCCGTTGCAATCCAAGCCGTGCGGCCGTATTGAGCCCGCCGGAACGCGACGCGCCTGCCGAGGTTATGCGTGACGCGGAATCTTGTGTTGAATTTGTCCGTACATACTATATATAGACTAAAATAGTGCATGCAACACAAAATATTGTGTCTAAACGTTTGTTGATTTATGAACTATTTATAAACAAAATACATGAATATACGCCGCATGCATCCATTATTCATTTTGTGTAGCATTGTCACACTTGCAAGAACTCTTAAAAACCGCATCCTTTGCACGTTTTTGATTTTTGGTTCACGATCATGCAAAGTTTTCCACAGACTGTCCACTGAATATATCAATATCTGGTATGCAGCAATCTCCCTTGACACAAGATATATGCGTAGATAAACTAGTATTGCGATAAATCAAGGGGGCGTACATATATGTTTCAGGAAATCATCAAGCGTGACGGTCACAGGGAATCCTTCGACCGCGTCAAAATCAAAAATGCAATCTGGAAAGCGGCGCAGGCCGTCAACGGTACGGACGAACTGCTCTCCGAGAAACTGACGGACGAAGTCATCCGCCTCGCGGAACTCCGCTATGCCGGCGGCATTCCGGACGTCGAGGGTATTCAGGACCTCGTGGAAAAGGTGCTTATCGAGGCGGGGCACGCAAAGACCGCCAAGGCGTATATCCTTTACCGCGAAAAACGCCGCGGCACGCGCGAAATCAACGCGCTGATCGGCGCTACCATCGATATGTTCGGCGACTATCTGGACGACCGCGACTGGGGTGTGAAAGAAAACGCCAACATGCAGCGCAGCGTGAACGGTCTCAACAACTATGTGCGCGAGGCGTTCACCAAGAAATATTGGCTGTACGAAATCTATCCGGTCGACGTCTGCAAGGCGCACGAAAGCGGCGATGCGCATATCCACGATCTCGGCTTCTTCGGGCCGTACTGCGCCGGATGGGACCTGCGTCAGCTGCTCTCCGAAGGATTCGGCGGTGTAGCAGGCAAGGTGGAGAGCAAACCCGCAAAGCACATGCGCTCATTCTTGGGGCAGATCGTTAACTCCACCTTCACAACCCAGGGTGAAACCGCCGGTGCACAGGCCTGGAGTTCGTTCGACACCTATTGCGCTCCCTTTATCTATTACGATAACATGACCTTCGAGCAGGTTTGCCAGTGTCTGCAGGAGTTTGTCTTCAACATCAACGTGCCGACGCGCGTCGGCTTCCAGTGCCCGTTTTCCAACCTGACGTTCGATATCCGCGTCCCGTCCACACTCAAGGACGAACCGGTGCTCATCGGCGGGAAATATATGGACAAAACCTACGGCGAATTTCAGGAACAGATGGACATGTTCAACCGTGCGTTCTGCGCCGTTATGCTGGAGGGCGACGCAAAGGGCCGCGTGTTCACGTTCCCGATCCCGACGCTCAACATCACGAAGGACTTCGACTGGTCCAGCCCTGTTGTAGACGATTTCATGCGCATCACCTGCAAATACGGCATTCCGTATTTTGCAAACTACATTAACTCCGACCTTTCGCCGGAGGATGCTGTTTCGATGTGCTGCCGTCTCCGGCTGGACAAGCGCGAACTGCGCAAGCGCGGCGGCGGGCTCTTCGGCAGCAACCCAATGACCGGCAGCATCGGCGTTTATACGATCAATCTGCCGCGTATCGGATACCTGGCCACATCGAAGGAGGACTTCTTTGCGCGCCTGCGCAAAATTGCGGCCCTTGGCAAAACGAGCCTTGAAATCAAGCGCAAAATCATCGAACACCAAACCGAGCAGGGGCTGTATCCGTATTCGATGCATTACCTGCGCAACATCAAAGCGCGCAGCGGGGAATACTGGACGAACCATTTCAACACCATCGGACTCATCGGCATGAACGAATGCTGCCTGAACTTCATCGGCAAGGACATCGGGAGTCCGGAAGGGCTGGCGTTCTCGCTGGAGATCATGAACTTCCTGCGCGATCTGATGATCGAGTTTCAGGAGGAGACGGGGCACAGCTACAATCTCGAAGCAACGCCTGCCGAGGGCACAAGCTACCGCCTGGCCAAACTCGACCGCGAAAAGTATCCGGACATCATCCAATCCGGCATTGACGAACCGATGTACACGAACTCCTCGCAGCTTCCGGTCGGTTATACGGACGATGTGTTCGAATGCTGCGATCTGCAGGACGAACTGCAGTCGCTCTATACCGGCGGCACCGTGCAGCATCTTTATATCGGCGAGCGCATCGAGGACATCGAAACCTGCAAAACGCTGATCCGAACGCTGTTTGAGAAATACAAAATGCCGTATATCTCCATTACGCCGACGTTCTCGATCTGTAAGGAACACGGCTACATCGCGGGCGAGCACTTCACCTGCCCGACCTGCGGCGAAAAAGCGGAGGTTTGGTCACGTGTGGTCGGTTATCTGCGGCCGGTGCAGAACTACAATCCAGGCAAAAAGGAAGAGTACATGATGCGCAAGAAGTTCGTCATCTGAACCGCGCCGTTTCACCCGGCACGGATATCAAACCGCCGAGAGGAGACGTGCACAGGCGACACGTCTCCTTTCGTCATCCTTACAAAAGCGGCTCTAAAGAGGGAGGGACTATACGCGTATGCTGATTGCAGGCTTTCAAAAAAATTCATTCGTCGATTATCCGGGGCAGATTGCGGCCGTCGTGTTTACGCCGTACTGCAACATGAACTGCGTATACTGCCATAACGACCACATTCTGGGAAAGGATACGGTGCTGCTGGACGAAGACGAAGTATTCGGGTTCCTCAAAAAGCGGGCCGGCACACTCGGCGCCGTCGTGATTTCCGGCGGGGAACCGACGTTGCAGAAAAATCTGGAGCCGTTCATCCTGCGCGTGCGCGCGCTCGGGTACCTTGTAAAGCTGGATTCCAACGGCGCAAGGCCGCAAATTTTGCAGGCACTGATCGATAAAGGGCTGCTCGACTATGTGGCTATGGACGTAAAAGCGCCGCTGCAGCGCTACGGGGAGATTGCACGCGCGCCGGTCGATATAAACGCGATTCAAAAAAGCATCGCGCTGCTGGAAAACAGTGCCGTGCCGCATGAGTTCCGGCTGACGTTTGCCCCGCAGATCACGGAAGACGACGCGGTGGAAACAGCACGGCTCGTCAAGGGCTGCAAGCGGTTTTACCTCCAGCAGTATAACCCCAGGAACGAAACAGACCCGCCCGCGCATTCGCCGCAAACAGTACGGCATACGGCAGAGCGGATTCGGCAGAAAATCGGCGTATGCACGGTCCGCGGAATCGGTCCGGAAGCATAATCCTGCGCACAGCGGAAAAAGCGGCGGCAATTTGCCGCCGCTTTTATATGTATGCATAATATTATGAATATATTATTATAGATACGCTTGACAAACGCATATTCATACAGTATACTATGCCATGTTTATCAAACGGGGGGACGGAAATGACTTATACGTTCAGTTTCAAGTTTTTGAGCACATACGGGCAGTTCTTTGTGAGCGGCCTCGTTATGACGCTCAAACTTTCCGTGATCGCCGTTCTGCTTGGAACGCTTTTCGGCACGCTGATGGGCCTTCTGCGTGTTTCAACCAATAAACTTCTCAAGTTTCTCTCGGCAGTATATGTCGAGTTTGTCCGCGGCACACCGCTGCTCGTTCAGCTGTATCTGTTCCGCTACGGGCTTATTATCGCGTTCCCGTCGCTGAGCAAGATGAGCGTGTTCGTTCCCTGCGTCATCGCGCTTGCGTTCAATTCGACCGCATACGTCGCGGAGATCATGCGCGCGGGCATCAACGCCGTGGACGCGGGGCAGATGGAAGCGGGGCGGAGCCTGGGCATGACGCGCAGCCAGACGATGCGGCGGATTATCCTGCCGCAGGCGTACCGCAACATCCTGCCTGCGCTGGGCAACGAGTTTGTAACGATCATCAAAGAAAGCTCGATCTGCTCGGTTGTCGGCGTATTCGATTTGATGTACATGGCGGATTTGGTGCGCGCCGGCACGGCAAGGCCGTTTGAACCGCTTATGGTCGCGGCGCTGCTGTACATGGTGCTCACGTTCCCGCTGAGCAAGCTCATGGGGCTTTTTGAAAAGCGTATGAAAAAGGAGGCGAGCGTATGAGCCAGCCAATGATTCAAACGCAGTCTCTCGTGAAAAAATACGGCAAGCTCACGGCGCTCGGCGGCATCGACCTGACGATCGGGCAGGGCGAGGTGCTCGGCATCATCGGCCCTTCCGGCAGCGGCAAAAGCACGCTCCTGCGTTGCCTGAACCTTCTGGAAGTGCCGACAAGCGGCAAGGTGATTTTTGAAGGCGTCGATATTACCGGCAAAAAGGTCGATATCAATCGGCATCGCCAGCGGATGGGCATGGTGTTTCAGCAATTTAACCTGTTCAACCATCTGAACGTGCTGGAGAACATGATCATTGCACCGATGATGACCAAGCACGAGTCGCGGCAGGCCGCAACTGAACGCGCCATGCATCTGCTCGGGCGCGTCGGCCTGAAAGATCGTGCAAAGGCGATGCCGCGCCAGCTTTCCGGCGGCCAGAAACAGCGTATCGCGATCGTACGCGCGCTGAATATGCAGCCGGACGTCATGCTCTTTGACGAGCCGACCAGTGCGCTCGACCCCGAGATGGTGGGCGAGGTTCTGGACGTGATGCGCTCTCTGGCGGAGCAGGGCATGACCATGGCAGTCGTAACACACGAGATGAACTTTGCCAAGGAGGCATGCACGCGTGTGCTCTTCATGGACGAAGGAAAGATATTGGAGGATCAGGTTCCCGCGGAGCTCTTTGGAAATCCGCGGAGCGAGCGAACCAGGGCGTTCCTTTCCAAGGTGCTCTGAACAACTGCTTAACGATTAAATTTTACAAATAAAAATGGAGGAAACAATCATGAAAAAAATCATTGCAATCGCATTGTGCATCGCCCTTGCACTCGGCGTTATGAGCGCGTGTGCAAAAACGGCCGACACGGCCGAACTCACGAAGCTCGAACAAATCCAGCAGGCGGGCGTGCTCGTCGTCGGAACTTCGCCGGACTACCCGCCGTATGAATTCGTCATTGCGGGCGACGACGGCGAAATGGAGTATAAGGGCATCGATATCGACATCGCCAACGAAATTGCTTCCGACCTCGGCGTGGAACTCAAAATTGAAGCCATGGATTTCAGCGGCCTCGACAGCGCGCTCCAGATGGGGACAATCGACATGATCCTTGCGGCGTACAACGCCACCGACGAACGTGCGGAAGTCATGGACTTCAGCGACGTGTACTACATTGACGAAGTCTGCGCGCTGGTCGCGGGCGACACGGCGGACAGCTATACCGATCTTGCAACCAGCTTTGACGGCAAGAAAGTCGGCGTCCAACTCGGCACCACGCTGGAAACGGACTACTTCCCGCAGGCTGTCGGCGCGGAAAAGGTCGCGCTCAAGAAAGTCACACAGCTGGTCGCCGAACTCAAGGCAGGCGCGCTGGACGCGATCTTTGTTGAAAAGCCCATCGCCGAATCCTACATCAAGAACAATCCGGAACTTGCAATTGCGGAAAGCATCGTGTTTGATGCAGAAGCGACCGGTTATGTGGTCGGTCTGCCTAAGGGCAGCGACGAGCTCGCCGCCGCAGTCAACGCCACCATTGCAAAGCTCGCCGAGAGCAACGCGATCGCCGGGTACGCGGAAGCCGCGCAGGACATTCAGGATCAGGCGGTCCTCGACTAGTTCGCCGGTAAAACTGAACGGATAAAACGAATCGCCCGGTTAACGGGCGATTCGTTTGTTTTGTATTTTATCGCAATGCTTTTGGCGTCTTAAATTACTTATCCTGTTTCTTTTCCCGGCGCAGTTCGCGGGCGCGTTCCCAGTTGGTTTGAATCCGCTCGCCAAGCGCAAAGATGCGGTTCCGGTTGAAGTATAGAATCAGCACGCCGGCGACCAGCAACCCGCACAGCAGCGCAACCTTCAGGTAATCGCCCTGCAATATCTTATTGCCGATCGCACAGAGCAGCAGCAGCGTCGGAATACTGCCGAGATACACGGAAATTGTAAAGCGCAGCGTCGTTATTTTTGTGCGCGCCGCAATATACGGCACAAGCCCGTTCGGGAGCAGCGGCATCAGGCAGGAAAGCGCAACGACAAACCCGGGATGCTGCGCGTTTGAAATGAACTTCAGCTTTTTTGTGCGGTTGCTGCCGGAAAAGAGCTGGTCGATGCGGTTGCCGAGGCGACGCGCCGAATAAAACACAAGGAGATTTGCCAGCACGTACCCAAGATGACAGATTAAAAACCCTTCAAGCGTGCCGAACACAAGGCCAATGGCAATCTGAATCGGTCCGCCGGGGAAAAAGATGCTCAGTATCTGGATGAACTGTAGCAAAAACGCGAGCAGCACGCCGCGGATACTGCCGAAACTCCGGATATACGCCTCAATCTCCGTCTGATCGCCATGCTCCAGAATATCGAAAAATCCCGGCAGTATCGCGTTGAGCGCGATGACGACAATCAGCGCAATCACCGCAAGCGCGGCGACGAGGCTCGCAATCCTTATGATTTTTTTTCGTTTTGAAGAGGGCTGTGCGGGAGTTTTAGAAAGCTCCATATCGTTTCATACTCAATTCGTTTTTCTTTCCGTCATGAAAGCCTGTAATCCGCTTTCAGGTATTTTTTCTGCCACTTTTCAGAATAGCAGACGTCGTTTCCTTCCGTTGCACAAAGCGCGTACAGGTCGTCGCAGATCACGCGAATGACGTCGAACAATTCCAAATGCTCCAAAAAACTCGCCGGAATTTTGTCGTACCCCAGGTATGCGCCGAGGATATTGCCGGTAATCGAACCCGTAGAGTCGGAATCGCCGCTGTGATTGACGGCGGCAACCAATGCGCCGCGGAAGTCGTTTTGATATTTTAACGCACAATAGAGGGAAATTGCAACAGCTTCTTCCGCAACCCAGCCTTCGCCGATCTGGGCGATGGCGGCGGGGGAAGCCTCATCCGATTTTGCAAGTTCGATTGCGCGCCCAAGCAGCGCGTTGAGCTGCTGTACCTTTGCAAACGAACCAAATTCCGTTTTCATGGCATAAATGCAGTCTTCCGCAATGTCGAACAGCGCGCTGTCCCCGGAAAAATCGCCGTATACGCATTGATTGATGATGTGCACCGCCGCAGCCGCAGAAAGGAAGCCGAGCTGGTGTCCGTGCGTCAGCGCGGCAGATTTTGCCCCATAGAGATCGACCGCTTCAACGGGATAGTGCGCGCGGTCGAAAAACAGCCCGATCGGCGCGCAGCGCATCACGCCGCCGCAGCCTTTGCTGGTGTTGATGGAATACTCCATCGTGCCCATGATCCCGGTGGAAAGAGAACGCAGGCAGGTGCCGCCGGGTGCGCGCACGGAATGCATCTGCTGCACATTGTAAATCCAGCTCGTTACGTCGCGGCCTTTTTTCGGGCCGAAACGCTGGGTGCGGTGCCAGTCCATATAAGCATTATGCAGATGCCGTTCCAGTGTCCGCTCGTCGCCGAGGAGGCGCTTGTTCGTCTCTGCAACAAGGATACCGTTTGCGGTGAAGAGCGTCATCTGCGTGTCGTCCGAGACGATTGCGCAGCCGTCTTCAAGCTGCATGTCGGTCAGGCCGTTTTCTCCATACTGCTCGCGGATTTGCTCGATGTTCAAAAATTCGACCGCATAACCGAGCGCATCACCGACCGCGCCGCCAAACAAACAACCCTTAAATTTATCGAGATCCTTCGTTTTCATCGAACGCCTCCTGTAAATTTTGATGCTGCCGCCGGTGCCGTGCGCTTTTCTCTGCCGCTCAGCGCAGCCTGCCAGAGCGGCGGCTCCGTCCTTTTCTTCGCCTGTTGTTCCGAATCTGCAGGATCAGCGCGACCGACAGAAGAACGGCGGCCACGCCAAGAATCACACCCCATTCCCAAGCGGGAAGGGCAAACAGCCGATTCGTCTGCGTCGTGCCCTGCGTGCTTGGGACCTCCGTCGGCGCAGGGCTGATTTCTATAATCTGGCTTGCAAACGAAACGTTCTCCGCGGCGGTCAGCGCCGCCGTAAAGAGGGTTTCGCCGTTATACTGAAAAGCGGCCGTGCCGCAGAGGTCGCCTTCGCGCACCGGCGCCGTGAGCGGCTCAAACTCCGTAATCACCGTGATCGACGACAAGTCGGCCTTGATCGCCTCTGCCGACACATCCGAAAGATGGATGCTCTCCGGCGAAAAGACCTGGTTCAGCTTTACGGTTTCCTGCTGGCCGCAGCTGACCGGAGCTTCCAGATCGCATGTGATTCCCAAATCTTCCGCAGACACGTCCACATACCGCGTGGTCAGCGCCAAATCGAGCAGTGTGATGGATTCCCGGTAAACCTGCGACATGCGCGAAACCTTGCTTCCGCCTTCCGTCAGTCCCATCAGCACCGCTACCACGCTGCCGCCGTCCCGGCTGGCGGAGGAAACGAGGCACTTCCCGCCTAGTTCCGTGGAACCGGTTTTTACGCCGGTCGCATACGGATAAAAAAGATCGCTGTCCTCGGGATCGGATATAAGCTTGTTGGAATTCGTCATTTTGAGCGAGCGGGACCGCATGTCGTTTGGCTCAATCGTGTAGTTCACCGTTGAAACGAGCGTTCGGAACATTTCGTTCTGCATCGCATAGCACGTTAAAACAGCCATGTCGCGCGCGGTGGAATACTGTCCGCTTTTATAAGCGCCGCTTGCGTTTACAAAGTTTGTGTCGTCCATTCCAAGGGCCGCCGCCTTTTCATTCATCAGCTCGGCGAATCCTTCCACGCTGCCGCCGAATGTCAGCGCAAGCAGCAGCGCGGCGTCGTTGCCGGATTCAAGCATCAATCCATACAACAGCTCGCGAACGGTCAGTGTTTCGCCTTTGATTACGCCCATCAGGGAATTCGTGTCCTTCAGCGTTGCCGCCTGACCTGTCGCCGTTATCTGCTGGTCAAGATCGTCGCAGAGCTCCAGCGTCAGGATGCAGGTCATGATCTTCATCGTGCTGCCGGGGATGGTTGTTTCGTCTGCATTTCTTTCAAACAAGACGACGGAGGGATCATTTTGGTCCACAACAATGTAATAGGGCGTTTCGATGCCCGAAAGCGGCTCTTCGTCATCCGCAAGCGCTGCGGAAACCGGAAGCAATATTGCAGCTGTGAAGAAAACGGCCGCCAGAAAAAGAATTGTACGTTGAATCATTTGCCTTCCCATCTACTTTAATCTTATATTATTTTAGCATGACGCCGCTTTTGTGTAAATCTAATATCGTGCTTTACATGATTGTATTCCACCCTGCGATTCGATATAATAATACGTATGAGTAAGGATTTCCTGTTAAAAAGAACCGTATCGTTCATGCTTGTCGCCGCGCTCCTGCTTGGCCTTTCAGGCTGCGGCACATCCGCGCAGACGACGGTGCAGACGCCTTCTCCCGAAGTGGCGATCATTACCGCCGAACCTGTAATCACGACGACGGACGCCGTCGTCCTGCCGCTGCCGGACACGCAGTCCGTGCCGGAAGGATACACGCTTGTGTCGGGCGAGGAGGACGGGGCAAACGGTTCCCTTTTTGCTTTTACCGATCAGCAGGGCGTCGTGCAGTATCGCGTATACGGCGGTTACAGCGAGTTTACGGACGGCGTGGAAACGCAAACGTTTTCCGGCTTTTATCCATCGGACGAAACCGGCGCAATTCTGAGCGATAAGGACGGATTTGTGGACGCCGGCGCCGAAGCGTTCGGCGTATGCAGTCCCACTGCGCTTCCGGACACGCTCCGCCTCAAAAACGCGTACCATGCGCTGGATACGGAAGGCTTCTTTGCGGACGATTCCGGCAACGTGTTCGTTTACGGTTCCGTCGGTGAATCCGAAGCCGCGGTCTATCCCGCGTCTGCCGAGGGTAAAACCCTGTCCGGCGCGCTGGCAGCGCAGGAAACGATCACGGTGCCGTCCTATACGCCGGACACCATTCCGCAGGAAGACGGCGAACGCATGCTTGTTGTCTATATCGGCACGCAGTCGGTCGTTTGCTATGTCGCCGTGGACGGCGAGTGGACCGAAGCGCGCGTGATGATCTGCTCGACCGGGCGCAGCGACGATCTGACCCCGCGCGGCACTTTTTCGCTGGTGCGCCAGTATCTCTATAAAAAGATGGGGCAGGTACACGGCGAAAACGTCTATGCGCAATACGCGAGCCGCATCACAGGCAGTTATCTGTTCCATTCGGTGCCGATTGGCGGGGAAAAACGCTATTTGCAGGAATACGGCAAGCAGCAGATGTTTATCAAGTATTACGAGCGGCTCGGTACGCCCGCCTCCGGCGGTTGTGTCCGCCTGCGCTGCATCGACGCGTACTGGGTCTATATGAACTGCGCGGTGGGGGACACAATCATCATCACGGACGACAACGGCCCGGACGCGCCGGAAATTCCCGCGCTGATCTATGAAGAGCCGTATATGGACAGCGATCATGAATACGGCTGGGACCCGAGCGATCCGGACCCGGACAATCCGTATCATGCAATCTACACGCCGGAAGTCGTTCTGGACGGGCCCGTCGCCGACAAATCCGAAAACGACACGACCGAGGACACCGGGAACTGATTCCGCATGCAGCAGCCGCAGCGCCGGCGCTGCAGGACCGAATGCGCTGAATCACTACAAAACGTTGTGTGCAGCCGGCATACAGAATATCCGTTTCCACTTGCGTTTTTGGCTTGTTTTTTTGCCGAATCGCTTTGACATTACAAAATCGCCATGTTATCCTATAAGAAAAACCGACGGAGGAGATAGATATGAAAGCACCTGCGAAAAACTTTATTCGCGAACTGCAATCCAAGGACATTAAGTTCGATTCAAAAGAAATTGACGGCGGTAAAGACTGGGTCATGGTGCGCTTCACCGGCAAGAACTGCCCGGCGATCACGACACAGTTTTTCTTTGATGCGGACGGTCAAAGCGTGAGCGCAAAATGCTTCACCATCTGTCAGGTTCCGAAAGATAAACGCGCCGCCATGCTTGAGTCGGTCAATACGCTTAACGTGAAATATCGCTGGCTGTCCTTCTATATCGACAACGACAGCGAAGTCACCTGCAATGCGGACTCCGTGCTCAATGCAGACACCTCCGCCGAAGTTTGCTTCAACCTGCTCGTCCGGTTCATCACCATTGTCGATGAAGCGTATCCCGAGCTGATGAAGGCGCTTTGGAAATAATCGGATTCGTCTTTCAGCGGAGCCGCCGGACAGTCCGGCAGCTCCGCTTTTTCGTGCCCGGCAAACCATCGGCTAAAACTTTATTTTTTAGCCGGTGGCAAGTCTGAGATGCGGACCGGGCGCCGCGTACCGCCGCCCGGTCCGCCCGCAGTCGTCTTGGAAAGCGAATTTGAATCGGAAACATTCTATTGACACGCGCCTTTTTTTTCGGTATCATATTGCCTGCAGCCTTGCCCAGTTCGTCTAGTGGCCTAGGACGCCGCCCTCTCACGGCGGTGACAGGGGTTCGACTCCCCTACTGGGTACCAAACGCCTTTGAGCCGTCCGAATCAACTGGACGGCTCTTTGCTTTTACGGCGGAACCCCGCAAGGAGGTATGACAGTGTTTTTAGAAACCATTGCACAGATCAAGCCGAATGACGATCCGCTCGAAAGCGGCTATTTTGAGAACGAGACCGTCGCGGAGGCGGACTGCTCAAAAGTCGATTTCAAGTCGACACGGTTCGTTGGATGTAAGTTTGAGAAATGCGATTTTCGCAGCGCGGGATTTTACGGCACCGTGTTTTCAAAATGCGATTTTTCCAACTGTTCGTTCCCCGAAAGCTACTGGAAGCAGTCGCGCGTGGAGGACGGCAGGGGAGACGGCGCAGACTTCAGCGAAAGCCATTTCAAGGAAACGACGTTCTCGAGCTGCTCTCTTTGTTTTGCGAATTTCACAAAATCCGCCTGGGAATACTGCCGCTTGGAAGATTGCCTCTGCAAAGAAGCGTTTTTCATGGAATCGCGGTTAAAAAAGTTTACGCTGGAAAAAACGGACCTGACGCGCGCGGATTTTTTCCGCACGCAGCTCAAAGGAATCGACCTTTCGAGCTGCGTCATCAAGGGCATTATGGTGTCCGACACATACCGCGAACTGCACGGCGCAAAGATCGACGCGTTTCAGGCGATCGATCTGGTTTCCCTGCTGGGCGTAACAATCGTTTGATCGGGGGGGAAGAAAATGCCGGCCGAAAAAGCGTATCACATCGAACCCATAACGGAGCGGAACATTGCGGAGGCGGCAAACGTGCACGCCGCTTCCTGGCGTGAATCGCACAAGGCGATCTGCACGCCGGAGTTTATTGCGCTGCACACCGCTTCGCGCCAGGCGGAGTATCTTGCAAACGAGATGCAGAAGGGGAAGCGCCTGTTTTTGCTGCGTGCGGCAAGGCCGGTCGGGATCGTCTCCGTTCAAGGCAGTCTGATCGAGAATCTCTACGTCCTGCCGGACGAGCAGCGCAAAGGATACGGAACGGCGCTGCTGGACTACGCAATCGGGCAATGCAGCGGTGTGCCGACCCTGGGCGTTCTTTGCACCAACCAGAACGCGCGCGCGCTTTACCTGCGGCGCGGCTTTGTCGAGACCGGCAAAAAGATCAAATACAGCGAAACGCTCTTCGAGCTGGAGATGCGGCTTGAGACCGTCAAAAAACCAATTTTTTGACGAGGGGCAACCGGCACAGCCGAAACCAGCGGGTTAAGGGTGCGGCCCTTACCAATCCCCAAGACTTTTTTGACAAGCTAAAAGCGCGGCAAAACCGCGCTTTTATAGATGATAATGGATTGTATTGTCTCTCTTCTTTGTGTGCCGCAGCCCGCGTTTATTTTATGTGCGGCTGCAGCTTATGCCGCTGGTGCCGATAAAGTTCCTCCGTGGCCAGCGCAAACTTCGTGACGGAAAATTCGCAGTCGTGCGGATAGCAGTACCAGGTGTCTTCCAGCGTGTTTAAATCGATACAGTCGCCGTATTTTCCAAGGTAGTTGTACTCAATATGGCAGGAATAGAGCGACTGCACCGGCTTTTTCATTTCAAATTCGCCATACGGGCCGTCCACACACACCCAAAAACCGTTTTGATCGTGCGTCAGCGTTCCTTCGCCAAGGTGGACGTATCCTTCCGCGTTCGGCAGGGACTCCACACGCACCGGACACTTTGCCGAATAGGTCCCGCTCTCAATTTCCCTGCGGACGTTCCCGCGTTCCCACTCGTACCAGTCCGGTATATGCGCAAACTCCGTCTCGCCGTCGTCCGCCGAAAGCGTCCCCAGTTCGTCCATCGTCCAGCTCTTGCCGCAGGCTGTGCAGCGCAGTTGCGCGCCCTGCGAACACATGTGGTATTCCGCGCCGCAGGCCGGGCACTGATAGAGCACCTTGTCCAGCCCTTCCGCACGCTTTTTGTACGGCGTACGCACGCCGCGCAGCCGCTGCCAGAGGTAATCGTCGTAGGTGAACGCCTGTCCGATGCGTTCGTTGACCTCCTCCGTCGGCGCATCGGCAAGTTCGTCCGCGGTGAACAGCTGCGTCATCACCGCTTCCGTGCGGTACACGCCGCGGTCGCGCAGATTCCAGAAGGGCGAATTGACATGATGCCCGCTCATAATCAGCGATACGACCGGCACCTTCAGCAGCTTGCAGAGCTTTCCGAGCGATTCCGGCAGAATGGCGCTCGTGCCGCAGAGCGAATAGCGCGCTTCCGGATAGAGCACGGCGATATCGCCGTTGCGGATGACGCGGTTGAGTTGACGCACAAGAATCGCATCGTTGGTGAACTTTCGTTTGCAGATACAGCCCACCGTGCGCAGCAGCCCTTCGCGGCTCTTGAATCCTTTTTTCGTTGGCGAGGTAAACCCGTCGATGGCGACAACGTAGTTCGCGCGATGCGGAAACACCGCGGCGGTGGTCACCTTAAAATCCAGAAATGCGTTGTGGTTGCAAAGAAGCAGGTACGGTGGCTTCAGTCCCGCCGTGCGCACTTTGGTAATCTTCACGCCGTGCCGCCAGACGGAAGGAAAGCTGATAACCCAGGCGAGCAGGCGCAGCCTCTGTCGTTTTGGCTTTGCGAGCATGTCGAAACGAGGAAACGTGTCTGTCAAGATAGCTCCTTTTCCGCGTTCAACATTTAGCACGCGGTCTGTTTATTATGTGCTGATTATAGGAGCGTGCCGCCGCGCTTGTCAACAAAAACGCGGCGGCACGACCGTTAAAACCTATTTTTACGCCTGTTTTGCACCCAGCAGGCCAAGCGCTTCCTCCATCGGCAAAACGCGCGCAAGCGGCTCGTTCCAGATGAGTTTTTCGTAATAGTGGATCAGCTTCTCACCGCTGATAAGCGGGTTTGCATAGGTCGTCGTAGCCCCGGCGGGAATCACCACGCCGAAACCGTGCTCAAACGCGGCCTTGCAGGTCGTGTCGATGCAGTATTCCGTCTGCATGCCGCAAAGCACAATCCGCTCAATTCCTTTCCCGGTAAGATAGTCCCGCAGGCCGGTCTGCCGGAATGCGCTGGCAAAGCGCTTGTCGAATACCTTTTCGTCCGGACGCGGTCTGAGCGAGCGATGCAGCTGCCAGCCTTCGCTTCCGCGGGCAAGCACGTCGTTTTCGCCGCCGTCATGCCGCACGTACACGACCTCCGTGCCCGCAGTATGCGCGCGGTCGATGAGCATCTTCAGATTCAGCAGAAATTCGTCCGCACGCACGGGGTTTGCATCCACAAGCGCCTGCTGAACGTCCACAACGAGCAATACCGTCTTCATCGGCCAATTCCTCCGTAAAAACTTATTTGATGTGCTGTTTTGCCTTATCAGCGGTCGCGGTAGACCTCCACAATGTGCTGCGCGTCGCAGAAAGGTTTGTTTTCCGACTTACCGCAGCGGCACAGCACGGCGCGGTTTCGCACCTCGTAGGTCGTCCCGTCCGCCGATTCGATCGGGATGCCGCCTTTAACAAAAATACCGGCGCTGACTTCCTCTTCCGGATCCTGCAGGACTTCGATTCCGGGCGCATAGTCCGGCTCGTGCTCCGCGCCGTCCTTTTCAACGGCGGTCAGCCTTCCGGCGGGGCAGTCGTTCGCGGCCTGAACCGCCTCCGCGCGGTGGTGCGGGGTGGCGGAGTCCTCCGTGAGTTCCCAGGCGTCGCCGTCCTCTCTGTGGCAAAAGCGTGCGAACGCGCAGCGCCCGTCGTCGAGCATGTCCAGTCCTTCGCCCGCAAGCCGGGAAGCGCGTTTATGATACCCTTCCCGCGAGGCAGTCTCCGTTCCGTCGAAATCGGCGCTGCGGTGCGACCCGTCGCAAAACGGCGGGGTAGACGTCTTTCCGCAGCGGCAGAGAACATACGTTTCCGCCTGCGGCAGCGGTCTTCCGGGTTTATATACATAGCCGTTGCCGTTCGGTGTAATGACGCTCTCGCGCAGCGGAACGCCGCCGGAAACAATATACGGCCCGTCTTTTACAATCTTGATTTTCATAATTCCCTTTTCAGCTCAACTGCGAAAATTTCCGTTGTTTTTCGAGGAAGCGCAGGTATGCGTCCGCCTGCTTCTGCAGATACGGCGCGCTGGCGTTCAGAACGAGTTTCCCTTGTTCGTTCGCCTGCTGCGCGGCGTTGGGGATGGTAAGCCGCGGATAGTTCATGATTTTCATGTTCAGCAGACTGATCAGCGTAACCAGATGGTCCTGCGCAACGCCGGTGCCGCTCATGCCGGGTGTGATCCCGCTGATGGCCGCGGCTTTGCCGGAAAGCACCTGCCGTTCCGTTTTGCTCACCGGCCGGGAGAGCCAGTCGAGCAGGTTTTTGAGCACGCCGGGGAAGAAATGGTTGTATTCCGGCGTGAAAAACCAAACGCCGTCCGCAGTCTTAACCGTCTCGCGCACGCGTGCGACCGAAGGAGGCGCGGGATACTCGATATCCTGATTCATCATCGGCACGTCCGCATAGTCCAGCAGTTCAAAATCGGCGCGTCCGCCGATTGCATCTTTTGCCAGCAGCGCCAGCTGGCGGTTGTAAGATTCTTTCCGGAGCGAGCCGACGATTGCAACAATTTTTAAGGGTTCCATAGCAAGCCTTTCTGTCCGTCCTGATCTGATTCGTTCCATATTTGACCTATTCTACCACAAACATTCAGCGCCGTCTTCGGTAACGCTTGTTACGGCCTGTTTTGAATGAACGTGCCTTTGCGCAGTTCGTCGAACGCGGTTTCCAGTTCGTCCTGCGTGTTCATCACGATCGGGCCGCCCCAGGCGACGGGTTCGTTGAGCGGTTTTGCGGAGAAGAGCATCAGGCGGACACATTTCTCCGGCGGCGCGGAGATGCGGACCGTGTCGCCTCCGCCGAGGAGCACCGCCGTCTTCTGCTCGATCGTTTGTCCGCCGATTATCCCGCTTCCTTCAATGAAGAAAGCAAACACAGTGTCGTCCCGGTTCACATTTTTTTCAAACGTCGCGCCGTTTGTGATATGCACGTCCAGAAGCGAAGCCGGAATATGGCGGGGTTTCACGCCGGAAACACCGTGATACCGGCCGGAAAGAACGCGTACTTCAACGTCGCCTGCCTGCACGACGGGGATGTCGTCCTGTGTGATACTCAAATACTGCGGCGGCGACATCTTCTCGTCGCTCGGGAGGTTGAGCCAAAGCTGGAACCCCAGCATCCGTTCGGACGCTTTTGGCATCTCCTGATGCAGGATACCGCTGCCCGCGGTCATCCACTGGCTTTCGCCGGAACGGATCACGCCCCTGTTGCCGAGGCTGTCCTCGTGCGCAATCCGGCCCGAAAGCAGATATGTGATGGTTTCGATTCCGCGGTGCGGGTGGGTAGGGAAACCCGCTAGGTAATCCGCCGGATTGGTTGAATCAAAGGAATCCAGCATCAGAAACGGATCGAACTCATGCACGTCCCGGTGCCCAATCACGCGGACCAGATGCACGCCCGCGCCGTCCACGGCCTTTTGTCCGCGGACCATGCGAATGATTTTACATTCTTTCATACCGATCGCTCCTTTCGTTGCTTAAGAAAACCGGTAGCTCGTCATGGAGAGCCCGCCCCAAATGCGCTTTTCGCAGAAGATATCGATTTTGTCCGGCTCGTATGCCGCGCCAAGCGTATACAAGAGCGGCAAAAAGTGGTCCGGTGTCGTAAACGCATATTTTGCAGCCGCACCCGCCCGTTCGCAATGCACGACGTCTTCGTTATTCCCCGTGCATATCGCGTCCCGGATAAAGAGGTCAAACTCGTCCGCCCAGTCATACCCGCCCTGCATGCGCCAGTCGACCCTTGCAAGGTTATGCACGATATTACCGCTGCCAACGATTAAAACGCCCTGTTCGCGCAGCGGGCTGAGCATCCGCCCGAGCGCAAAATGCTCTTCAAACGCAGCGTCCGCGCTCACGCTGAGCTGCAGCAAAGGCACGTTCGCATCGGGGAATACCCGGCGGAGCACAGACCACGTTCCGTGATCGATTCCCCAGCTGTTGTCGACCCGTACGCCGCTTCCGAGCAGTTCTTCGACCTTCGCCGCAGTCTGCGGGGAACCGGGCGCGGGATAGCGCACGCGATAGAGTTCGTCCGGAAATCCATACATGTCATAAATCATGCGCGGTTCTTTCGCGTTATTTACGCGCGTACCATGCGTATACCAATGCGCCGAAATGCAAAGCACCGCTGCCGGCTTTGCAAGCGTTTTTCCAAGCTCCGCCCATTTTTTTGAAAACTCGTTTTCTTCAATCGCGTTCATGGGCGAACCATGCCCGATGAACAGCACCGGCATGCGTTCCATTGCGTTCACCTCTTTCAAACCGAATCACCGTTTTCGCTTTGCGGGCCAAAACGCCTATTGCGGTGTGCCCGCGTGCATGTCCCGTTCGTTACGGCGCGCCTTTTCCTGCAAAATCGCTTTGATCTCCGCTTCCGGCACGCTCTGTCCAAACTGAATCTGAACGGTCGCCTGGCCGACGCGGTATCCTTTCGCGCGGAGTGCGCCGGACGTTTCCTCCGTCATGGCGTCCGCGCCGCAGCCGAAACTCACGTGATCCTGATATGCCGCAAACCCTGCGAACGGGCCGTGGTAACGGTAAAATGGAACGCCGTACATAATCAGTTCTTCAGCGCCGGGCGTATACAGGCAAATCAGTTCGCGAAGCCGCATCATGATCTCCTGCGCACCCGCCGGGAACTGTGCGATATACGTTTCAATATCCTTCACAACCGTCTTCATTTCATAGCGCTCCTTTCTGCGCAAAACACTTCATCCGTCCAGTTCGGCCGAAGGGGATAGGTAATAGAAAAACCCGTTGTTTTCGCAATAGCGATCGATCTTTCGCTCAAGCCACCCGCCGCGGCCTGCATATTCCGTCAAAAAAACGCGAAGGCCTTTCTCGGCACACAAATTCAGATAGTCCTGATAATAGCGCGTCGTCTCAGCGTCCTGCCGGACGAGCCTGCTGCGCGAAAAATCGATATTTGTAAATACGCATTCCTGATTCACGCCCGTAATGTTCACAAGCGGCTCGTCCGGTGCAAGAACGGCCCGCTCCACGAACGCATCCCCGCCGTTGACGATAACGTCCAGCCCGAACGATTCAAGAGAGCCGACCATCTCCGTCAGCGCGTTGAATATCTCGTCCGTGGGAAAAAAATAGTATACGTCCGCGTTGTCCAGAAAAAATCCGTCCACGCCCTTTTCCGCCAGCGCCGCGGCGCAGTCCGCAATAAACGACTGCCAGGCGGGCAGGGATACGTCCATCCAGTATTCGTCCGGCCAGTTTTCGTAGGGAGCGAGCGTGTCGTCCCGAAACGCGTCATAGCCGTCCCGAAACGTCTCGATGGAGCCGATGTTGAGATACGACCAGATGGTTTTTGCGCCGTTTTCGCGCAGCGCTGCAAGTTCCGCCTTTGTGTAATACGTCGCGTCGATCACAACCGTTTCGTATCCGGCCAGCTTGTCCGCATCCTGCGGATCAACGCCCAAAAACACGCCGTACGCCGATTCGCGCGCCTGCGGCGCACGCGAACAGCCTGACAGGCAAGCCAGCGCGGCAACAACCGCAAGCAGAATCAGAAGACCGCGTTTTGCGTTCATAAAAACCCCGTACGCACGCATTTTTTTCATTATAGCATGATATTGTGGCAAGTAAAAAACACGCCTGCAAATTATACAGGCATGCTTCAAATCGTCGATGGGGAAGATGTGCCGCCGGGCTAAACGTCCCAGTCGATTTCGTATGGCTCGTCGATCAGGACATAATCCAGACCATATTGTCTGCAGCGCAGAAGATTCGCTGCGTTTTCTTTGACGAGCGCTTCTTTCGGCGGAAGCGCTTCGCAAAGCCGCGCCTCCGTGACGTTTGCATAACGGCGGATTTCGTCGTAGTGCAAAGAAATGTAGTTCTCCGTAAAAATCAGGCACACATAACGGATTTGCCGCAGGTAATCGGACGAAAAATCCTTTTGAAAATCAAACGGAATATAGCATCCTTCAACAATCAGGTTCTGTTCATTTTCGATTGCCGTTTTGATCATTTCCCGGACGACCGGCCAAAGATACCGCGTCAGTGAATCTCCGTCGCTTTCCGGCGCGAGGGCGCAGTACCCGCTGCGGATGAGACCCATCTTGAGATGGTCGATCGAAAGATACGGATAACTATATTTTTTAAGCAGCTTTTGCGCAAAGGCAGTCTTTCCGGTGTGCGTGCCGCCGGCAATCAGTAGAATCATTGTTTTTTCCTTTCATGAGCCACCGGATTGTCCGGCACTGCGCCGCACACTTGGGGACAATACCGATGGTATTGCTTAATTTATACATTCTTTCCGGTTTACCGCTTACGTATTCTATGATAGCATATCCCGCATAAAAGAAGCATGTTTTAAAAACCGCCGCGTGCTGGCAAGAACCCCGCAACAAAAGAGCAATATCTTACAAGAAACCACGGACGGCGGCATATAGTATATAGAAAGCCGCCGGCCATGCAGAGATTAACAAGATACGGGAGAGTCACTTTTTCGATATACGCGTCACCGGTTATTAAGCGAAGAGAAGGGAGGGAACCGTATGCGAAAAGAAATACGGACGGTCAAATATGATGCGGAATTAAAGCTGGAAGCCTACCGCTTTGAAGGCGTCATGCAGGAATTCCCCAATCATTTTCATGACTATTACGTTATCGGCTTTATTGAAAACGGCCGCCGCTTCCTCTCCTGCAAAAGCAGGGAATACACGATTGCGCCCGGAGACCTGCTGCTGTTCAATCCGGGAGACAGTCATGCCTGCGCGCAATGCGAAGGCGGTGCGCTGGACTATCGCTGCGTCAATATCCCGCGTGAAACAATGCGCCGGGCGGTTTTTGAAATATCCGGCAAAGAAAACCTGCCGTATTTTACGGAACAGGTAGTTTTTCACAGCGATTTGGTCGCGTTGCTCAGGGAACTGCATTTGGCCGTTATGGAAGAAGAAAAGGAGTTCAAGAAAGAGGAACTGTTTTTCTTCCTTCTGGAACAGCTGATTGAGGAATACGCAGAGCCGTTCGACCGGGCGCATACATCCAATCAGAACGAGGAAGTTTCCGCCGTGTGCGAATTCATGCGGCAAAACTATATGCAGAATATCACGCTGGACGATTTAAGCAGAATTGCCGGGCTGAGTAAATATTATCTGCTTCGCACCTTCACAAAGCAGCAGGGGATTTCCCCGTATAGCTACCTGATTACCATCCGCGTCGGGAAAGCCAAAAAACTCCTTGAACAGGGCGTTAGTCCGATTGAAGCGGCGTTACAGGCAGGCTTCTCCGATCAAAGCCACTTTTCAAACTTCTTTAAAAAGCTGATCGGACTGACGCCAAAGCAATATATGCGCATATTCGACGTCACTGCGAACGATAAAAAAGACTGAAAGGATTTCATATGAACCAGCACGAACTGAAATGCGTTATGCTCATCGATTCCGAACTGCCTCTCGGCGTTATCGCCAATACCTCCGCTATTCTGGGGGTGACGCTGGGTGAACACTTTCCGGAACTGGTGGGGATGGACGTAACCGACGCCAGCGGTAAAACACATCGCGGCATTATAACGGTCCCGGTTGCAATGCTTAAAGGAAGCAGAGACGGCTTGAAAGAACTTCGGAAACGGCTGTACGAACCAGAATTCAGCGACCTGACGACAATCGATTTTTCGGACGTTGCGCAGCACTGCAACGTATACAGCGAATACATCGCCAGCGCGGCGTCCATGTCGGAGGAAGACCATACATACCTGGGAATTGCGATCTGCGGCGACAAGAAAAAAGTCAACAAGCTAACCGGATCGCTGCCGTTGCTGCGATAAACAACGCTGCAAAGCAAACGGGCAGAATTCAACACATGAAACAAAATACACTTTTTCAGCGGCGGGCAGGTTTATTCCTGCCCGCCGGACTGCTCTTCGCCCTGTATGCCATACTTTTCGCGATAAAACCGGACCATTTCCGTAAACTCCGGCGTGTCCCGCAGAAAATCATATTCCGGCGCCTGCTCCAGCGCCGTAAGCAGGGGAGAAAGGAACCGGCGGTTGAACTCCACCGTGCTTTTCTGGTTCGGTAAATGACCAAACAAAGGGGAAAGCCGGCTGTTCCAGGGCTTCCCTCCGGCATCCAGCATCGCTTTCAGCGCGCTCATGCTGCGCGCCGTGTCTTTTCTTGCGACGGCCGCTTCCAGCGGCGCAATATTCGCCCAGTATTCGTTCAGGTGAAACGCCTCACATTCCTTTCTGGCGCACTCTGCAAGCGCTTGTGCGGCCTCCTCGCCGCCCTCCTGTGCCGTTAAGCGTATCAGTTGGCAAAGCGTCATCTGCTGGTCCTGCAGGCTCTGC
This sequence comes from Eubacteriales bacterium, assembly GCA_035446965.1. Taxonomy (GTDB): domain Bacteria; phylum Bacillota; class Clostridia; order Christensenellales; family CAG-138; genus UBA7703. The sequence continues at coordinate 3,545 of DAOTGE010000030.1, read as the reverse complement.
AGGAGCTTGCGCTCCAGCAGTTCCGCCGCCTTTGCGGTTTCACCCTGCTTACCCCAAACGGCCGCCTGCATGCCGCGTTTATCCAGCGCGTTCCATTCCGGCAGTTCGTCAAGGTATTCCTGCACTCTGTCGTATTCGCCGCAGTGGGTCAGCTTTGACGCAAGCATATATTTTGCACGGATAGAGAGCAGGGGATCGCCGCTTTTTGCAGCGCGCTCATACAGCGCAAAAGTACGCGCCTTGTACGGCTCTTTCTGCTGCTCGGACAATCCGGACATTATCAGCGTACCGTCCAGCAGAAGCGCAGCCGAATGGATTAATTCGATGCAGTTGGGGTATTCCTGCACCTTTTCCGCCACCATGGTGAACCCCTGTTCAATGCCGTCGCTTTCGATGCGTTTTGCAACCTCGTTGAGGAACCGCGCAATTTCTTCCTTCGATAAGTTCCCCTGAAACGCAAGCAGCGTATTCGGGTCCGTTCCGAGCAGCCGCGCAAGCGCAGGCAGCAGCGCAATGTCCGGGCACGTAATGCCGCGTTCCCATTTGTTGACGGCCGGCGTTGAAACGCCGAGATAATTTCCAATCTGTTCCTGCGTAAATCCCGCGGCCTTTCTGCGTTCGCGCAGAATACTGCCGATTGTCATAATTTCAAACCTCCTGTCGATTCCCGGAAGGCCTTTCCTTATCTTTATGGTATCAGCCGTCCAGGCGTAAAGCAATTGATTGCTTGTTAACTATTGCTGTGCTTTTATTAACCAAATAGCAATCTTGAACTTTTATCGATTGCCAGAAAAATCACAATAGCGATGTGATACAATAAAACCCTTGGCAAAACGCATCTGCAACCGCCGGTTGCGCAGTTGCAAGCTTCCAGCGGTTGTTTCGCAACCGGGCGTTTTGCTAAACTCAGATGGTCAAACCACGAAAGGAATTTATATAGAATGCAATTATCAAAAAAGATTTACTATTGCCGCACGAAAGCGCGGCTGTCCCAGGAAGCGCTTGCCGAAAAGATCGGTGTTTCGCGTCAGGCGGTCAGCAAATGGGAAAACGGGGACGCGGAGCCGGAGATCGGCAAGCTGCGCCTGCTCGCCGACGCGTTCGGTGTAACGGTGGACTGGCTGCTCAGCGACGCGGAACCGGAGGAGACGGGGACGCAGAGCCCGGAACCAACTCCGGCCGTGGCATCGCGCAGCGCAAACTGGGTGGATTCGATTCCCGGTGTTATCGGGAAACTCCTGCGCCGGTACGGCTGGCTGTTCGGCGTGTATTTGTCCGTAACCGGCGCAGGGTTCATGCTCATCGGCGGTCTGGCGCGTTATCTGACGCGCCGGATGTTTTCGGGTTTTACCGACAGTGCGTTTTCAGGCCTTGGCGGTTCGCTTTCGGGCGGCACAGTTTATTTCGACGAATTCGGAAACATGGTGAACAACACGGCTTCAGGCTTTGCTGCGAATAATCCCGTTTCGATTATGGGCACGGTCATCCTCGTAATCGGTCTTGTTATGATTGTTGCCGGAATCATCCTCGCCGTCGTGCTCAAAAAACAACAACGGCAATAAAATATCGCATGGTTTCGTTATCGCAAAAGGGCTTGCGGCGCTGATACGCCGCAAGCCCTTTTTACATCTCAGTTTTATTCTGCGCGCCGACCGGCACATTCCCGGACGGGCAGGCCTTCGATATAGCCGCGCTCCCCGATGGGGGCAAGCTGGAATCTCGGGCCGTCGTCCGGCGCCCATTCCCAGCCGAAATGCTTTGGATTGTAACGCTGAATCGCGTCCCAAACGAGATTGATCGCCTCGGCAAAATTCTCGTCTTCAAACGGTTCGCTGTGAAAAACCATATACTTGCAGGCGGGCAGGTCGATCAGCTCAAATCCATCCGGAATTGTGCCGGAAAAATCGACGGGGACTTCAACGCCCTGGCAGTATTCGGACGTGCCGGGTTTACGCATTCGCTCGGGCAGCCAAACGCCGATCGATTCATGCAGCGCGCCTTTGATGCTCTCCAGGATACCCCAGACGTCGCAGCCCACTTCTTCGCAGTATGCGAAATATTCCGCCGCTTTGACGCCTCTTTTTAATATGAGTTTCCGTTTCGGCCGCTCGATCACCTGTGTGAAAACAACCGTGCTGTTCATGGTTTCCATTCTCCTCTCAAACGATTTGTAGTAGCTTCGGATTGGATAATAGGAGAAAAGCGGAATGGGAGGGGTCTTTGCGCGGTATTCCTGCGGCGGCATGGCGAAGTGATGCGAAAACGCTTTTGTAAACCCCTCGTGGGAGCCGAACGCGGATTCCAGCGCAATATCAAGAACGCTCATGTCGGTATCCCGCAGCTTTTTTGCCGCCGCCGACAGCCGGACCGTGCGCAGGTACTCAAAAGGCGTTTTTCCAATCAGTTCGGAAAAAGAACGCAGCGCATGCCATGGGGAATACAGCGCGGCCGCGGCTAAATCCTGCAGGGTTATATCTTCCTGATAATGCGCCATGATATAATCCTGCATTCGCTGTACGGCGTTGATTTTTTCCCAGTTCTTCTCCATTCCTATCACCCGAAGGGAGCATACCATGTCCCAGCTTCCCGTTTCTTGAACAGAATTGCTTGGATCATAACACCAGAATTTACGTATCGATCCTTATGAGTTCCGTTAAGGATTTGTTTCTGTAGTTTAAGTCCGTTCGTGTGCAGAATCCCTTGTGTTCCCAAAACGCATTGCCCGCTTCGTTCCTTTCAAAAACAACAAGGGCGACCTTGTGAATGCCCTCATCGCGCAAAGCGTTCAGCGCGGAGTCGACCAAAGCGGAACCAATCCCTTTGTTCCGGTTTGCAGCCGATACTGCCGTATGATAGATATAACCGCGCCTGCCGTCATGGCCGGACAATATGGCCCCGACAATCCTGCCGTCCGCTACCGCGGCAAAACACGTATTGGGATTCCGCCTTAAATATTTTTCTATTCCGGCCTTCGAGTCGTCCGTGCCGTTCAGGCCCATTCCGGGCGTCGACATCCACAGATCATATAGTTCTTCATAATCGTCTGCGGACAATTTCCTGATTTCCATTTATTCATCTCCGGGTTTGCTTATTTTAACCTGACCGCGTTAATATATCATCGTTTTTTTGTAATGATACCATATCCTTTTTACGCATAAAAAGAAATAGCCTTCCGTGATGGAAAGCCATTTCTTCTTTGGTGCGGGAAACAGGACTTGAACCTGCATGAGTGTGACCTCACACGGACCTGAACCGTGCGCGTCTGCCAATTCCGCCATTCCCGCAAAAAAGTGGTGGATGGGGATGGATTCGAACCATCGTAGTCTGTGACAACGGATTTACAGTCCGCTCCCTTTGGCCGCTCGGGAACCCATCCACGCGTTGGGGAATTGGTATGAAGTTGTCAATGGAGCTGGTGATGGGACTCGAACCCGCAACCTGCTGATTACAAATCAGCTGCTCTGCCAATTGAGCTACACCAGCGAAATTCTGGTGCCTCAGAGTGGAGTCGAACCACCGACACAGGGATTTTCAGTCCCTTGCTC
>DAOTGE010000029.1:0-32440 GCA_035446965.1 Eubacteriales bacterium | reverse complement strand
GAGGGACAATGCGCGTGGTCGGTCGATAAACCGGTGAATCTGCCCGACATCTATTCCATTCAGGATGTGGCCGTTTTTTCAAAAGGTTATCTGGCCGATTACCCTGTTTTTATATGGAATGCCGGGGACGGACTGCTGGTATTGGGTTATCCGAAAGACAGCTATACAAAACTGACAAGCAACTATTTTTCCATTCACGCCATCCAGACATTACCACTATACTTTTCGGGAATGCTAGCGGTTGACTTGCTGCTTCTTTTTCTGGCATATTACTTTTCTAAACGAAAAATCATTCGAAACACGGAACCGATCGTCGCCTCCATCGAGGCGCTCTCAAGCGGAAAGCCTGTTTCGCTTTCCGGGTGCGGAGAGCTGTCCGATGTCGCTGAAAGCGTGAAGAAAGCGTCACGAATAATCAGCAGGCAGAACGAAGCGCGTGCTAATTGGATCAGCGGCGTATCGCATGATATACGAACGCCTCTGTCAATGATTATGGGCTATGCAGGACGAATCGCGGAAAGCAGTGCCGCAGGCAGCTCTGTTAAAGAGCAGGCGAATATTATCCGAAACCAGAGTATTAAAATAAAAGAACTGGTGCAGGATATGAATTTGGTATCGCAGCTGGAATATGAAATGCAGCCGCTGCATAAGGCGCCTGCCAGATTATCAAAGCTATTGCGTTCTTATGTGGCAGACTTAATCAATGCAGGCGTTCCGGAGATTTATTCCATTGGGATTGAAATTACGCCGATTGCCGAAACAACTGTAATGAACTGCGACTCTCGATTAATATCACGTGCTGTAAGCAATTTGGTGCAAAATAGCATGAAACACAATCCGCAAGGGTGTCATATCGGGCTATCCCTTGACCGTTTCGATACTTCTCTCATTCTTGTGATTGCCGATGACGGCATTGGGATATCCGCTGAGAAACTGCAGGAACTGGATCGAAAACCTCATTACATGGAAGGCACGGACGAAACGCTCGACGTAAGACATGGTTTGGGACTTTTAATTGTTCGACAGGTTACGGAGGCTCACGGGGGCACCATGCAGATATCGAACGCTACAGATCATGGATTTACAACAATATTAAACTTTCCGATTGGAATCGTGGAATAGTTCCAAAATTAAAAGGATTAAACATTCGAACCTAATTATTGCAAATTAATTCGTTCGCAGTACTGTTGCCGAGTATTTATCGACATTGGATTTTATCATTATTGCTTTCGAGCGGGCGTTAGCGGCTGCCGGGACGAATGCCTGAATATAAACTGGCTCATGTCTCCGGAGGATACGAGGGACAAAATGGAGCGCCGGCGAAAGGACTGCAGCGCCATACATGCCGCCGGCCGAATTTGCCCCCAAATCGGGCGCTGAGGCCATCAATTGGTTTTTTATGATTGGAATTCTTTGGAGGCATTCTATATGAAAAAAAAGTATTGCAAATTTTTTAACCAGCAGCGCAAATGGCGGCAAATCAGTGAAGGAATATTTGCGGGATAGTTATCTTGAGATATTCAAAGTTGTATTTTCGAACAGCGAGACTGAACTTGGAGATTATCTCTACTGTGTTTGTCAAGCTGCTGACGATCAGCGCGCGCTTGAATTCCAGCGTGGATGTTTCAAAGTCAATACCCGATCAGTAGAGGCCCAAAGCCTCGCCGCGCCTGCATCCCATGACAGCGCATGTAAGGATCACAAGAAAACAGTCCGCGCCGCGCAGTTCGTCAAGCAACCGCTTCACTTGCTCCGGCACGGAGCGAAACAACCCCAAACCTTCCGGGCTCACCATTTCATGTCCAGCTTATCGGAGTAGTAATCAATCGCTTTGCCGTACCGTTTGATTCCTTCATCCTGAGACGTTTGAACAATCACGTTCAACAGGAGAGACAGCGCTTCGGCATGCTCGTTCAGATTAAACAAGGTCATCGCTAAAAAAACCCGATATACATTGGAATCAAACCGTTCAATCGCTTCCTGAAGCAGGGCTTTCGATTTTTCGTACTCGCCAATCTTTCCGTTAGCCGATTTACAGGGAATACGTGAAGAAAGAACAGATTGCACTTAATAATACACTTGTTTTACAAAAGGACACATCACGCGGTTTACCGCCTTCCATGTGGACTGTTTACGGCGAAAAGGCCGTCGTGTTTCCTCAATTGCCCGAAGCTTTTTTGAATGAGCGAATACACATAATGTTTATACTCAACTAAACGGATGTGTGATAAACTAGGGTGTGTTTCTAAAATCCCAAAAGCGCATTTCTACCACCTCGGCATGCATATTTTCGTTGAAAAGCCTCGCCGCAGCACCGCTGCGCCTACGTTTTTCGCCTCAATCTGCAAGCCGATTCGGCAAACCTGCATCATTTAGACTTTAGAAACACACCTTAATCACAGCGCGGTTGCGTAGTCCCGCCGTCTCGTGAGCGGCTGGAGGGAAGGCGGCAGTTTTGGAGTATGGTTATATCTTCATCGTTGGCAGTTCGCTGATTTTCTTATTCATCGTTGCAATTTATGCAATTAAAAACATCAATGTTGCCGGATCAAAAGCGTTTCTGTTTCAGATTATTTGCGTCTCGATCTGGTCTGTCGGCTCGTTGCTTGAGATGCTCGCACCCACCGAACAGCTCATGCTCTTTTGGCGAAACATTCAGCAGATCGGCATTTTCCTGATCCCGGTTGCGTGTATTTACTTTGCCGCTGATTATGCGCAATATGCGAGGCTGAAAAAGTATATTCCGCTTCTGCTGATCATACCGGTTCTGGCTATAATACTAATTTTTACGGATTCAACGACACATCTTATGCGCACCGGCTATATTGTAAGTTATAATTCCTTTTTTGGGAAAGCATTGTCCGTTCAGCAGACCCTTCTTGGAAAAATCTTAGTTTCAAACAACTATCTGCTTGCGTTTGGTTCGCTGGTGATTCTATACAGGTTTTCCAGACACGTTACGAAAGCTCTTCGGCGGCAGGTTATGCTGAATTTTTGGGCAATAGGACTTATTTTTATACTTGCCTTTTTAAAATCAGCCTTTCTGGAAGGAACGGATGTCAACATTCCCATCGTTACGATCTATTTGCCCAGCAGTATAATTCTGTTCTACAACTTATATAAAAATGGCGTATTCCTCGTTTCGCCGATTGCGCGCGAAAAAGTATTTGATGTTGTGGAGATGGGCATAATTGTCGCCGATCGCGCCGGAGCGATTGCGGACGTGAATCCTTGCGCAATGCGGCTTTTAAATACATGTTTCGCAATTTCGGACACACCCAACGGAAAAGCGATGGATTCACTTTTCCCCGATTATCCGGATTGGCTCGCTTTGACGGGGGACAACAGGATCGGAGAGCTGGAACTGAGTTTGCTTACGCCCTGCGAGCGCTACATTCATATTAAAGTATTCCCGCTGCATTCCAACAACGGAATGTTTCTGGGGTCTGTTTCAATCATGAGCGACGTGACGGTCGTTCGCCGGCAGGAACTTGCGCTGAAGAAAAGAGCTGAAACAGATACTCTGACGGGGCTGATGAATCGCGAGGCCTTTATGAGCGCTTTTTCCAGCGAACTTGAGAAAAGTGCAGCGGCGGAATCGCACATTTCGGTTTTGATGATGGATCTCGATAAATTCAAATGGATAAACGATACGTATGGGCACGCCGTTGGCGATCGGGTTATTGCAGAGTTTGCAGATTTGCTAAAATGTACGCTTCGGCAGGAGGATGCGATTGCACGCATTGGCGGGGATGAATTTGCGGCTATGCTTCGGAATACGGATCGGGAGAAGGCTTCTGAAATTGCAAACCGCATCATTCAGGCAGCCAATGGAAGACAGATTCCTCTGGACGATCAAACTGTGATTCAGTTGAAACTTTGCATTGGCATTTGTGAAAATCCAGGCGCGACATCAGCGGATGAAATACTCAAGCGTGCCGATCAGGCAATGTATTGTGCGAAGAACGGATCGGGGAATTCTTTTGCTATCTGGGGACAATAAAGCCGCCGTTCATTTTGCCGGCGATTACATTTGAACGTTACACAGCCGGGACCGTACCCAAGCGATATTTTGCATAAAGGGCGGTTTGCCATGAACGCGCGATTATCGTCTGCGGCACATAGAAAAGCCGTCTGAAGCATACAAGGTTTGGGTATGCGGGAAGGACGCTGCCGAAGGCGGCGGGGGACGAGGCGCAGCAGCACGGCTAAAACCCGGCAAGCGGGGGAGGGATGGCTATACAGCGTCCGTCGGGTTCCGTTATCTGCCAGATACATTTTCGCCTTTGCATAAAATACGTCCGCAATGCTGCCGCAATCGGCGCAGCGAAAACTCCTGATCGGCGATAATTGCGAACTTTTGTTGACAGTGGTTTCAGCCGCGTTGACACGGGGAGCCTTTCATGACAAAATAAGTTTTAGCTATTATGTTAGATAAAACAAAGGCAGGGGTGTAAATAAATGGCAAGAAGCGGCAGCCATGGCGGTTCGTTTGGTTCAAGTGGCAGTCGTGGCGGCGGCTCTTTCGGCTCGAGCGGCAGCCGGAGCCGAAGTTCGTTCGGTTCGAGCGGCAGCCGCAGCAGCGGCTCGTTTGGTTCGGGCGGCAGCCGCAGCAGCGGCTCGTTCGGCTCGGGCGGAAGCCACGGCGGCGGTTCGTTCGGCGGCAGCGGCGGAGGGCGCGGCAGCGGTTCGTTTGGCTCCGGCGGCGGACTGTTCAGCGGCGGCCATGCGGGGCGCAGGCCCTCGGCCGGCCCGAATCCCGGCATGCACGGAAACCCGGGGCAGCCCGGAGGCGGGACACGCAGCGGCTGTGGCTGCGGAACGCTGACAATATTGGCGATTGTCGTCATTGTGATCGTTATGATTGCAGGCTCTGCCGAAAGCTGCAACGGTGGATATACCAGCAGCAACAGCACGATTACCGCTTCTACGGTGGAACGCGAAAAACTCTCTGCTTCGCTTGTCAATGAAACAGGGTATTACTCCGACGAGACCGGCAGTTTTATCGAGTCTTCGTCGACGCTTACGAGCGGCCTTAAGAGCTTCTACCAGCAAACCGGCGTGCAGCCGTATGTATACATAACGGACAATATCAACGGCGACTACGCACCCGGCGAGGACACGCTCGATGCGTTTGCGGAGAGCCTTTATAACGAACTGTTTACGGACGAAGGGCATCTGCTGTTTGTGTATGTCGATCTTACCGAAAGCGACGGGTATCTAGGCCATATCGTAATCGGTTATTCGGCACAGACCGTGATAGACGACGAAGCGTACGATATACTCGTCGACTATATCAACGCATATTATTACGATTCCTCGCTTTCCAACGCGCAGTTCATCTCCAATGCGTTCGAGGATGCGGGCGAGCGCATTATGCATGTCGAAAAATCGGCGTGGCCTTATGTGTTTATCATTCTTGGCGCGATTGCAATCCTTGTCATACTGTTCCTGTGGTGGAAAAAGCGCAAGGAACAGAAAAACATCGAGGCACAACAGACGGAAGATATCCTCAATACGCCGCTCGAAAAATTCGGCGACCCGGACGCGGAGGAACTCGCCCGCAAATATTCGGACAAGGACGACGATTCCTGAGCGTTTCACCGAAAAGGAAACCAATGCGCTGACGTGAAGCGCACAAATAGCAATAAAAAATGAAAGGAATAGAATAATGGGTATTTTATCGAGATTCAACGACATCGTGAAGGCGAATATCAACGCACTGCTCGACAAGGCCGAAGACCCATCGAAGATGATCGACCAGTATTTGATTGATTTGAGTCAGGACTTGGCGGAGGTCCGCAAAGAGACCGCGGGCATCATGGCCGAGGAAGCGCACGCCAAACGGCTTGCGGACGAAAATCAGGCGCAGGTGGACAAGTACGATACGCTTGCAAGAAGGGCCGTCACCGCGGGCAACGACGGCGACGCGCGCGTGTTTATCCTCAAAAAGCAGGAGCTCGAGGCCGCCGGTGCGGGACTCAAAACCGCGTATGCCGCCGCGCATGAAAACGCCGTTAAAATGCGCGCGATGCACGATAAGCTTGCGAGCGATATCGAGACCCTCAAGGCGCGCCGCCAGAGCATCAAAGCGAAGGTCGCCGTCGCAAAAACGCAGGAGAAGATCAGCGAAATGTCTTCATCTTCCGCCAGGGCGGACGGCGCGATGGAAGCGTTTGAGCGCATGGAAGAAAAAGCGGACAACATGCTGGACCGGGCCAACGCCATGAGCGAGCTCACCACCAGCACCGCCGTGGAAGAAGCGCGCAAGCTCGAAGAAAAATATGCAACGAACACGCCGTCCGTGGACGACGAACTCGAGCAAATCAAAAAGGAACTGGGGAAATAAAGATTGAGACCCTGAATAATCCCGGAGAACTTTGAACAAATAAGCGCCGCCCGGAAGGGCGGCGCCTGTTTTTCGTCTGTGATGTGAAGGCAAAAACCTGCGGCTGCGGGCTTTTTCTTTTAACCGGATTCGTGCTATATTGAGCGTGAAAGTCTTTTATTAAGACCGTATGAGGTGATAAAAAAACGTGATTACCTATCGAAAACTGAAAAAGGACGAGCTGAACCGCGCGCTGTTCGCACGGTTCATCCGCACGCAGAACGTCACGAAATGCTGGAGAAAAATCGACGGCGAATGGACGATTCAAAACGCCGCATTTGTCGACGACTGGACGGAACAGGAATACAGCATTCTGATTTCCTCTTTAACCCATACGGTTGAAACGGGCGGGTTTGTGGCAGGAGCGTTCGACAACGGCGATTTGAAGGGGTTTGTGTCCGTGGAATCGCGTTTTTTCGGCGGCGGCAACCAGTATCTGGATTTATCCAGCATCCATGTTTCGCAGGATATGCGGGGCAAAGGCGTTGGCAAAGAACTGTTTCGTCTGGCGAAAGACTGGGCGAAAAGCCGCGGTGCGCGGAAGCTGTATATATCCGCGCACTCCGCGGTGGAGAGCCAGGCGTTTTACCGCGCCATGGGCTGCGCTGAAGCCGCGGAATACGACCGCGAGCACGTTGAGAAGGAGCCCTGCGACTGCCAGTTGGAATGCAGGCTGTGAGCGGAACGCGCGGACAGGCGGGATGGGGGGGGATGAATTTTCAGGCATTAAAACAGCCGCTTATAAGCGGCTGTTTGTGTATGCGAAATTAAAACGCCGAACGGCATTCGCCTGCGGCGGACGGTTCCTGCGGCGAAATACAATCCCGCAGGATTGCGGCCAGCTCGCCGGGGTTTTCAATCATCGGCATATGCGCCGAATTCTTGACGAACCGGAACCGGATTCTCTCCATAGCGGTGCGGCTCAGGCAAAGGTCGCCGACCCGGCCTGCATAGTCCGGCACGCCGCGGTCGCCATATACGCCGAATATCGCCGCGTTCGTTTCAAAAAGATATTCGGAAAAGTCGAATCCTTCCTGTATGGACGCTTTTAGTTCGCCGGTATAGTAAGGCGCTTCCTCCGTGAACATTGTCTTGAGCCGGTCGCCGTACTTCGGCGCGTTGGCCGGCAGCAGAAGCGTCCGGTAAAACGGCCCTGCAGGGCGCAGGTTCGCTTCAATCAGGATGATCGTGCCGACGTCCATATGATAGCGCGCGGCCAGTTCAAGCGCGATAATCCCGCCCATGCTGTGCCCGGCGATAAAATCAAAGCGTTCCTTGCCATAGCGTGCATGCACCCATTTGGTGATGCCGGACACCGTGTGCGCGGCCTGCGTGATTTCATGCGGATAAGCCGCATAGGTCACTGCAAAATCGCCGAAATACGTCTGAAATTCGTCCCAGACGATGGGCGTACAGCCGATGCCGTACAGAATCAATCCTTTTTTCAAAACGTTTCCTCCGATCAAAAAGCCGGGAACCGTTTGCGTCGCCGCGTATACAGGCCGGGCGCTCGCGCCTTACTCGTACGAACGGATATACCGGCTGTCTTTGAGCAGCACGTCGTGCGCGCTGCCTTCGGCGAGCGTCGCGGCGGAAACCAGCGTCAGGCGCGCTTTCTGCCGCAGCTCCGGGATGCTCAGCGCGCCGCAGTTGCACATGGTGGAGCGCACCTTGCTGAGCGTCTGTTCCACGTTGTGGTGCAGACTGCCCGCGTAAGGCACATAGGAGTCCACGCCTTCCTCAAACTTGAGCCGGGACTCGCCGCCGCTGTCGTAGCGCTGCCAGTTGCGCGCGCGGGCGCTGCCCTCACCCCAGTATTCCTTCATGTAACTGCCGTTGATGAACACCTTGCTCGTCGGGCTTTCATCGCAGCGGGCGAAATACCGGCCCAGCATGCAGAAGTCCGCACCCATGGCGAGTGCGAGCGTGATGTGGTAGTCCAGCACGATCCCGCCGTCCGAACAGATGGGCACGTATACGCCCGTTTCCTGAAAATATTCGTCCCGCGCGGCGACAACCTCCTGCAGGGCGGTCGCCTGTCCGCGGCCGATGCCCTTGGCCTCGCGCGTTGTGCAGATGGAGCCGCCGCCGATGCCGACCTTCACAAAGTCCGCTCCGCAGTCCGCAAGGAAGCGAAATCCGTCCTTGTCCACAACGTTGCCCGCGCCGACCTTGACCCGCTCTCCATAGCGCGAGCGGATGAATTCGACGGTGCGCGACTGCCATTCGGTGTAACCTTCCGAGGAGTCGATGCAGAGGATGTCCGCGCCCGCTTCGACCAGCTCGGGAACGCGCTCCGCGTAATCCCGCGTGTTGACGCCTGCGCCGACGACATAGCGCTTCTGCGCGTCCAGCAGTTCGCCGGGGTTTTCCTTGTGCGAATCGTAGTCTTTGCGAAAAACGAAGGCGGCCATGTGCCCGTCCTTCGTCACGATGGGCAGTGCGTTGAGCTTATGCTCCCAGATTACGTCGTTCGCTTCGCTGAGCGTGATGCCCTCTTCGCCGCAGACCAGCCGTTCGATGGGCGTCATAAACGAGTGCACCGGCGTTGCGGGGTCCATGCGGCTCGGGCGGTAATCACGGCTGGTCACGATGCCGAGGAGCCTGCCGCCCGGGCTGCCGTCCTCGGTGACCGCGATGGTCGAATGGCCGGTCTTGGCTTTGAGCGTCATCACGTCCGCCATCGTCTGATCCGGCGTGACGTTGCTGTCGCTGCGCACGAAGCCGGATTTTGCTTTTTTGACCGAACGCACCATCTCCGCCTGCGACGCGATGGGCTGTGAAACGAACAGAAACGAAACGCCGCCTTCGCGCGCAAGCGCCGTTGCGAGCTTTTCGCCGGAGACGGACTGCATGACCGCCGAAGCGAGCGGGATGCTCATGGTAAGCGGGCTCTGTTCGCCTGCGCGGAATTTGCAGATCGGCGTTTCCAGTGAAACGTTCTGCGGCGTGCATTCGGCGGAGGAGTAACTCGGCACCAGCAGGTATTCGGAAAAAGTGTGAGAAGGTTCGTCGTAATAATGTGCCATTGAGGCTCCTTTCGTGTCGAAAGATGAAAAAAGAAGGTTTGCGCGGGAAGCCGCACATTTTTTATTATTCCATAGTATACTCCATTTTCCGTGTGCGCGGAACCGCCGGAGGGCGAAAAAGGCAAAAACAGTCCGTAAAAAACGCCGTCCGTAAGGCGGCGCAAGAAGAAAACGGTATGCCACCGGACAGCGTTTGGCGTTTACTGCACGGAGCGGGATTCCGGCGGGCACTGGGCGGTTTCGCGCAGCAACCGTACAAAAATTTCGGTAATGTGCGGGTCGAACTGTGACCCGGCGTTCTTTTCGAGCTCCTCGATTGCGGCCTCAAAAGACATTGCGTCCCGGTAAACCCGCTTGGCCGTCATGGCTTCAAACGCGTCCGCGATTGCGATAATGCGCGAATAAAACGGGATTTCCTCACCCTTCAGCCCCTGCGGATAGCCGCCGCCGTCCCAGCGCTCGTGGTGACAAAGCACCACTTCGGCATGCACTGCGAGGTCGTCCACGGAGCGAAGAATCTGATAACCCGTCTCCGGGTGCCGCTTGATCAGCGCATACTCTTTCGCCGTGAGTGAACCGGGCTTGTTGAGGACTTCTTTGGGGACGATCACCTTGCCGATGTCGTGCAGGGCCCCGGCGGCTTCCAGCGCCATTATTTCGTTTTCCGTGAGATGGAGCGCGGTTCCAATCTGCCTGCAGAAGCAGGCGACGCGATCCGTATGCTGCCGCTCCTGCTGATAGGTAGAATTGATCGTGCCTACGATGAGCTCTATGGTCTGATTGCGCATTTTCCGGCCTGACACGACTTTTTCGCGGTACATGTCGCTTTCCGCTTCCTTGACGGCGGAGAAGACGTCACAATGCGCGTCGTATATCGTATGGCATCCGATTGCTACGGAGATGACGACGTCCCCGGGCGTTTCTTCGGCGGCGAGGCGGCCGACCCTGGCTTTGGCTGCTTTTACGCCGTTTTCGTCCGTATGCGGAAGCAGTGCTATGAATTCGTCCCCGCCCATACGGAAAATCATCGCCCGCGGATCGCATGCGCGCGAAAGGATGCGTGCAACCTTCTGGATCAGCAGATCGCCTGCGGCGTGTCCGAACGCGTCGTTTGTGAGTTTCAGGCCGTTCACATCGATGACCAGCAGGGAAAGCGGCATGCTTTCTTTAACAAGGATTCGCCGGATTTCCTGCCCGAAGGAATGCCGGTTTAACAGCCCGGTCAGCGAGTCGTGCGTACCAAGGTATTCGATCTGCCTGCGTGCCGCCCGTTTTTCCGACACGTCCCAGAAGACCAGCACGGCGCCCTGAATCCGTCGGTTTGCGTCGAAAACGGGTGAGATGACATACTCGATCGAACGTTCGCGCCCGCTGCCCGTGACCAGCGCCGTATTGTCCGCCGGATCGACCGAACACCCCGTTTCCAGAACGCGGCGCACCGGACATTCGAGTTTTTCTTTGGTTTGTTCGTCTATGGGCAGAAAAACGTCCGCCAGCGGCTTACCCTCGACGACCTTTGAACAAAGCCCTGTGAGCTGCTCGAACGCACGGTTTGCAAAGATGATGTTCCCTAGAATATCCGTTGAAACGACGCTGTCGCCGACGGAAAGGAGCGTCGTTTGATAGAGGTCCTTTTCGAAGCGGTAGCGCGCCTCGCTTTTGCGCAGCGCCTGCTCGAACTGAACCCGGACAATGGTGGAGAGCAGGTTGTTGCCGTACTGCAGAAGGATTTGTTCTTCCTTGGGCGTGTAGATGTGTCTGCGGCGGACAGAGTCGAAGCCGATAAACCCATATAACTCTGTTTCAAGGAACAGCGGTACGGCGATGACGCTCTGAATTTCCTGCGGTTCAAGCGCCGCCCTTGTGGGGTTTTCCTTCGGGAGCGCGGCGATGTCGTCGATTGCGATCGTTTTGCCCAGCTTGTGCGCGGCAATCCATTCGCGTATCTGCTCGAACGGGACGTTTTGAAGCCGGTCTATCTGCGGGGAAATCCCTTCGGCACACCATTCGTATGTGTTGATGCTGATTTCGCGTACAAAATCGTATGCAAACACATATACGCGGTCCGCCGTGGCGATTTTTGCGGCCTCCGCCATGGTTTGATGCACGATTTCTTCCAGATTATCCGGGACGGCGCGCAGCAGCATCGCTGAAATATGAATGAGGATTTCCTGATCCTGGTTTACCCGGTGGATCGCCATGACGCTTGCCCGGTCATCCTTTTTCAGCGGAGGGGCGGCCTCGGAAAACGCGAGACACAGCATGTCCTTGCCGTATGGCCAGATTTTGACGCGAAGCGGCTTGCGCCGCGACGGAGCCGCAAGGTCAAACGCGTATTCGCTTTTGTCCGAAGTCCCGGAACCGACGCCGCAAAGCCACTTGAGCGATTCCTGCGAAACGGAGGGAAGGTCGGAACGGACACTTTTCCCAAGGAGCATATTTTCCGGCAGTTCCAGCAGGTGCGCCGCCTGCGGGTTAACGTCACGGATGATTAAATCGGCCGGTTTGCCGCCGGCGCGGACAATTTCGGCGCGGACAATCCCAATCGGCAGGCGTGCGATTATTTCGGAATACAACTTGCTCTCAGGCATGGCAACTCCCGTTTGCTGAAATCGGATCAAGCGAAAAATTCAGGGTAAGAATGAACTCTTTTTGTGTATTTATAGAAAAATTGTGATTCGTGTTATCGTTTGAAAAGGGAAAAGAAATAACACATATTGCTTTTGTATTATACCACCAAAGAGCGGCGTATGCCAACGAAAAACCTTGTGCGGGATACGGCCCCCAAACGCAGCGCGCGCGAAACGGCGGCGTGGGTGCAGGGGAAGAGGAAGAAAAGAAATGAGAATGACAGGCGGGCGCAAGGGCGCGGCGGCGTTCAGCCGCCGCGGCAAAGGTCGCGCATTTTTTGGTTGACGTGCTTAAAGGAATATTCCGACGATATTACGACCAGATAATCGCCCGTTTTGATCAGCGTTGTGCCGTTGGGGACGATATCGCTTTCGCCTCTGTGGATTCCGGCGATCAAAATTCCCTGCGGCAGCTCGATTTCCCCGATCCGTTTGCCCGCAATGCTGCTGCCGAGTTCGACCGGGATTTCCAGGATACCGCCAGGCTTGCTGTTTTTTACCGACGCGTCCGATTCGTTCATCATGATCGCAAGGAGTTCTTCATAAATCGGCGAAACCTTGAGGAGGTCGGAAACGAACAGCGCGATAAACGAGCACGCGGCTACGGGGAAAAGATGGACCAGCGAACCGGTCATTTCGGCGGTCAGCAGGATGCTTGTTACCGGCGCTTTTACGGAACTGGAGAGCGCGCCCGCCATGCCGCAGACGGCGAAGTCGGAGATATACTCGGCGGGCAGGCCGAATTTTGACGCAATCAGCCCGAATACACTGCCGGAGAGCGCGCCGACGGAGAGAATCGGAAGAAAGATGCCGCCGGGGATACCGCTGCCGAAACTGGTGCAGGTAAAAAGCAGTTTGCCAAAGAGCAGCGCCGTCAGAAGAAGGACGCCGCTCTGCACGACCTCCGCCGACTGAATCAGCTCGCGCCCGCCGCCGAGCACCTGCGGCAGGAACAGGCCGAACAGCAGCGCAATCAGCAGTGCGGTCACAGGCCGGAGTTTTTCCGGGAGCTTGTTGTAGAGCTTTAAAAAACCAAGCAGGGATTTATTCATCAGCGAGCCGAACACACCGGAGACGACGCCGAGCGGAAGCAGCCAGAAATACAGGCTGGCCGGCAGCTGGGGCGTTTGGGTGAAGCTGAGGATCGGCGTGAGGCCGAAAACGAGCGTAGCGACGACGTCGGACGTCAGCGAGGCTGTGGTCGCAGTAATCAGCAGCAGGCCGGAAAAACTCCGGTGCACTTCCTCCAGCGCGAACATAACGCCGGAGAGCGGTGCGCTGAACGCCGCGGAAAGTCCCGCGGCGGCGCCCGCCGTAATCAGATAATTTTCTTCAATCTTATTATTGCTTGTCTTTTTTGCAATCGCCTGGCTGCCCGCCGCGCCGATCTGGATGCAGGGGCCTTCCCGCCCGAGCGAAAGCCCGAAAAAGGAAGAGAGGATACCGGCGGCGAAACGGACCGCGAGCACGCTGAAGCTTTTGATTTTCAGTCCGTGGACGACCATGCCTTCGACCTGCGGAATGCCGCTGCCGGAGGCCATCGGTTCGTAACGAATCAGTCTGGCGATTATAAGCCCGGCAGCGACGGCGGCGGGCAGCCAGACGGCGATTGCCCAGGGATGCTGCCGCAGCAGCGCGTAAAGCCGGATCGCCTGGTCCGTGCCGAATTCCATGCCCCAGCGAAACAGCGCGACCAGCAGACCGGCGACAAGGCCGGAAAGCACCCCTTTGAGCGCAGTGCGCCATTTTGCACGGTTCAGGCCCGATAGAATTTCAAAAACTTTTGTCTTGTGCCGTTGTTTCAATTTTTGCCACCTGCCGTATTTTTTCCAAGAATGGATTATAGCACCGCGGCCGCTCTGCGAATGGTCACAATGAGCGGTGAGTGTGAAATCCGTTCCCGGTCGGCGCGATTCGAGAATTGAAATTCCGACCCGCGCCGCTATACTTGGCAATAGAAATTCGGACCCCTCCGGATTTCCCCCCGCTTATGAGGGTTTATTTTTTTGAGGTTCGGGAAATGTACGAAAGGCACGACAGGTCATACCTGAAGCTGATGTTCCCAGAGGACACGCCGCGGGTAAAGGACGATACACGTCTGATCGAGGACCTGAAGATGAACGAAATGTCGGTCCGGCTGCTCACGGCATATATCCGCAGCCGGTATGGCGAAGGCTCCAGCCTGAATCCGGATTTTAAGACGATCGGCGATATCGATGCGTATATCTACTATGAATACTATTGCAACAAATACAGAAGTTGGTAATAATAAAACCAGGGAACAGAACAAACTAAGGGAATAAAACAAGTTAAGGAATGTGATTGTTATGGAATATTATCTCGTACTCTTGCCTGCGGCGCTGGTGCTGCTTACATCAAAGATATTTATGAAGCTTTGCGAGCGGATTAACCTGCCGTCCGTCGTAGGGATGCTGCTCGCCGGCGTGCTGGTCGGCCTGATCAACTATATCCCCGGGCAGACCATCCTGAACGACACGAGCACGACGGGCATCGGTTTTTTCGCACAGGTCGGCGTCATCCTGATCATGTTCTCCGCGGGGCTGGAAACGAACCTCGGGCAGATCAAAAAGATCGGTGGGCCCGCCGTCATCATTACGCTGGCGGGCGTGATCGTCCCGATGGGACTTGGGTTTTTGGTGTCGGTGCTCTTCAACGGCGGCTTCTCGGCGCTTAACAGCGACACGATCCTCACGAACCTGTTCTACGGCACGATTCTGACGGCTACGTCGGTGAGCGTCAGCGTTGCGACCCTGCGCGAACTGGGCAAACTGAATTCCAAAGTCGGCAACACGATTGTCGCGGCGGCCATCATGGACGACATCGTCGGCATCATCGTGCTTTCGGTCGTGCTGGCGATGAAGAACAACGGCACGTCGAACGCGGTGAATCCCTGGCTTGTGATTATCAAAATGCTTGCGTTTTTCGTTGTGATTGCGCTGATTGCCTCCGCAATTTCAAAGTTTTTCCGCATGCTGGACCGCAAATATCCGCATCACAGGCTCATCCCCGTTTTGAGTCTTGCGCTGTGCTTCATCATCGCGTATGTCAGCGAGCGGTATTTCGGGATTGCGGACATCACGGGCGCGTACATCGTTGGTCTGATCCTCTCGACGAACCCGGACTGCCACTATATCGACCGCAAGGCCGAAATATTGGGGTACATGATCTTTGTGCCGCTGTTTTTCGGCAACATCGGTCTTTCCACGCAGTTCAGCAACTTTAATGCCGGTATGCTGCTGTTCGGCGTGCTGTTCATCATTGCCGGTATGATCGGCAAGGTCGTCGGCTGCGGCGGCGCTGCGCTGCTTTGCCGGTATTCCTTCAAGGACTCCTTCAAAGTTGGCGTAGGCATGATGGCGCGCGCGGAAGTTGCGCTTGTCACCGCGCAGAAAGGCGTTGAGTACGGCATCATCGACACCTCGATCATGCCGTTCATCGTGTTGCTGATCATCATCACGAGCTTCATTACGCCGATTTCCCTGCAGAGTGCCTACAAGCATGACGATGTCCCGGCAATTTCGGCGGACCAGACGCAGAGCTGACGCCCGCCGCACCGCGGCGGAACCTTGCGAACAACAACCTTATCGGCCGGCTGTGTTGCTAAATGAAAGGCATTGCGCTATAATGTCGTTTTAATGGCTGGAAAAGGATGTTGAAACAAGCAGTATGGCAGAGTTAACCAAGCAGGCGATTATCAGCGCATTCATCGAGCTTTTGAATACGCGTCCGCTGGACCAGATTACCGTGACGGACATCGCCCGGAAATGCGGCATCAGCCGCAGGACGTATTATCATTATTATCAGGATATCTATCAGCTTCCGGAGGAAATATTCCTTGCGGAGACGACGAAAATCCTGAAGGACAAAACGGATTTCCGCTCCTGGGAGGACTGGTTCGTACGGATGATGGGATTCGCGTTCAAAAACAAGAGGGCGATTTCCCATATTTATCACTCGGTCCGGCGCGAGTACCTCGAGCGGTACATTTTCAGCGTTGCCGACCGGACGCTTACGGACTACATCGCCAAACAGGCGGAAGGCTCCGGCTGCACGCAGGAGGCGGTCGACATGCTCGCCGCGTTCTATACCAGCGCGGTCGTCGGGCTTTCGCTCGACTGGATCCGCAGCGGCATGAAGGAAGAGCCGCAGGCGGTCATCGAAAAATACGTGCAGCTGTTGAAAGGTACGATTCA
The DNA here is from genome assembly GCA_035446965.1 of Eubacteriales bacterium. Taxonomy (GTDB): domain Bacteria; phylum Bacillota; class Clostridia; order Christensenellales; family CAG-138; genus UBA7703. The sequence goes on along the minus strand of DAOTGE010000029.1, from coordinate 16,179 downwards.
TCACGCGCTGAAAAACTGCGCGCAGGGCGGCATGGAGCCCGCTTTGAAGCAGGCGGACGGCACCCGGTAAACGGCGAAAAAGGTGAATAAGCAAAAAAGCGCGGCCACAATAAAGAGGGCCGCGCTCTTTATTTGCGGTGAAAAAAGGCGGGAACGCCGCACGCTTGTTGACGGGGTACACGGCGCGATACTACAATGAAACCATCTGGAAAAACCACACGCGCAAGCCGTGCAAACGCACGGCGGGTTTGTGCGGAAAAGCGAATAGCAAGAAGAAATGACGGACGCATGGAGGGACGGCATGAAACATTATGATCTTGCAATCGTCGGCAGCGGCGCCGGGCTGGTCGTGCTGGAAGCGGCGCTCAACGCGAAAGTCAGCTGTGCAATCGTGGAAAAGGCGAAGTTCGGCGGCACATGCCTCAACAAGGGTTGCATTCCGACCAAGATGCTCGCGTACCCTGCGGACGTCCTGCGCGAAGCGCTTCACGCAAAGCGTGTCGGCGTGGACTTTGCGTCCACCCAAGCGGACTGGGACGTAATTTCGGAGCGCATGTGGCGGCAGATCGGAGCGAACCGCTCGATCGAGGCGCAGCTGTCCCAAACGGAAAATCTGACGGTCTATAAAGGCACAGGCGCGTTTACCGGGCCTAAAACGATGCGTGTGACCGGCGCGGACGGAACGGAAGAGACGTTTGAAGCGGAGCGGTTCGTCATCGCCGCGGGCGCGCGTTCGGTTACGCCGCCGATCAAGGGCATCGAGGAGACCGGATATGTCGTTTCCGAAACGTTCTTTGGCGGGAAATTCCCGAAAAAGCCATGGGAAAGTCTCATCCTGATCGGCGGCGGGCCGATCGGGGCCGAGTTTGCGCATATTTTCTCCGCAATGGGCACGCGGGTGACGCTGATTCAGCTGACCGACCGGATTCTGATGACCGAGGAAGAGGAGATCAGTGAATTCGTCAAAGCGCAGTTCGAACGCAACGGCATCCGTGTTTTAACCGGCGCAATGGCGACGTCCGCGGAAAAAAAAGACGGCAAAAAAATCGTAACCGTGCAGGACACGGCAACGAAGCGGACGTTTACGGTGGAGGCCGAGGAAATTTTCCTTGCGTCCGGCGTGCGCTCCAACGGGGACTCGCTCGCGCTCGAGCGCGCGGGCGTTGCAACCGACGCAAAGGGCTGGATCGTCACCAACGAATACCTTGAAACGTCGCAGAAAAACATCTGGGCGCTGGGCGATATCAACGGAAAGTTCCAGTTTCGGCACAAAGCCAACTACGAGGCGGAAATCATCGCGCACAACCTCTTCCATCCCGGCGAAGAACGGCGAAAGGCCTGCTACCGCGCCGTTCCCTGGGCGATTTTTACCAATCCGCAGGTCGGGCACGTCGGCATGACCGAGCGCGAAGCCAAACAGGCGGGGCTGCGTTACCGCGTCGGGACGAACCGTTATTCGGACGTGATCGGCGGCCGGAAGATGGGCTACTCCAAACGAGACCCGGACGACGGGTTCGTCAAGATCATTGCGGACGATGAAAAGCGTCTTCTTGGCGCGCATGTGGTCGGCCCGCACGCCGCAATTCTGGTGCAGCCGTTCGTCTACCTGATGAACGCGGGCGGCAAGTGCCCCAAAGGCGCGCAGACTGGACAGGAGCGTTCCGCCGTCATCGAGGGGCTGCGCATGATGTGCCCGTCGCTGGGCACATACGAGCCGATCGCCGACTCGATGGTCATCCACCCTTCGCTCAACGAGCTGACCGCCTGGGCGCTTGACGAGCTCGGCGAGCCGGACTGACGACGAACGGCTTTCGCCTGGGGAGCAGGGGACAAGTCCCCCGGTAATCCCTGATTTACGCACAAAATACTTGTTCAAAATGGGTTCTTAGGGCTTGGTCCTAAGCGGTGGTTTGGAGGCGGAGCCTCCAACGTATCTCTATACCGTTACCGGCAAGCAAAGCAAAGGCCGCTCCTGTCCTGGAGCGGCCTTTGCTTTGGCGTCACGTCAGTCCATTTCACCCCAGTCGGGATTTTCGTCCCGAATCCGGCTGCGCGGAAACGCGATGCAGATATTGTAGGTTTTGCAGAGCAGTTTGGAAAACTTCAGCACCAGCGAACTGATCACCGTCGTGAGGAACGCAAGCACGACCATGACCGGGCCGATGAACGGGACGCTGGCGGCGGATAGCTTGGAAAGGAACAGGGAAAATTCGCCGCGCGGAATCGTGATAAACCCGATGAACATCCCCATGTCTTTCTGGCACCTGAGCACCCGCGTGATGAGAAAGCTGGAGAGCAGTTTTCCGGCGACGGCCACGGCGAGCGCATAAACGACGATCTGCCAGTACGAAACGAGGTCGGCGGGGCGCAGCGCCATGCCGAAGGAGAAAAAGAAGACGCTTCCGAACAGATCGCGGAACGTGACCGCGGTATGTTCGATGTTCTTTACGTTTTTCACGCCGGAGAACGCCGCGCCGAGGAAGAACGCCGTCAGCGCTTCCGAAACGCCGAGGAACTTGCCCAGCGAGGTCACCAGCAGAACGACGCCGAAAAAGACGAGCAGCAACAGTTCTTTCTTTTGAATACTGACGATTTTTTCCAGCAGGCGCGCGCCTTTTTTTGCGGCAAGCACCAGAAGCGCGCAGAATGCGAGCGAAACGCCAAGCTGCAGCAGCGTTTCGCCGGTGCTTGCACCGCCTTCCTGCAGGCCGGACGTGACGAGCACCAGAAGCAAAATCATAACGAGGTCTTCAAACACCATGATGCCCATGATCAGGTGGCCTTCGCGGTTTTTGTTGATCTGCAGTTCGATCAGGCTTTTTGTGATGATGCCGGAACTGCTCATGTAGATTGCGCCCGCAATCAGCAGGCTGTATATGATGTTCAATCCGAGCAGCAGGCCAAGGCCGAAACCGAGCGAGAAGTTCACCGCAAAATCGATCGTTCCGGCGATGAGGATCGGGCGTTTCTGCTTGAGCAGCGTATGGATGGAAAACTCCAGCCCAAGGAAAAACAGCAGGAAAACGACGCCGATTTCACCCAGCAGCGAGATGATTTCGGAATCGCTTACCAGATTCAGCACGTTCGGGCCGAGCAGCAGTCCCGCCAGAATATAAAACGGCGCAAAGAACAGGCGCGTTTTTTCGGCGATCAGCGCGGCGGCGGCGATTGCGGCAAAGCAGATTGCAACTTGAAAATACAGATCCATTCGGGCTTCCTCATCTTATAGCGACAGGCTGTCCGGCGGACTGCCGACGCTTATGCTTCCTATTAATAAAGATTGTAAACAAACGTGCAATACCCGTCAAGCGCGCCACGCACTTTTTAGCGCGGACGGATACGCGGAAAGCCGCCTGTGCGGGACGACAAAACCCGGAACGAATTCCGTTCCGGGTTTTGCCTGGGGGAAACACAGTGTGTGGAAGAATGCTGTTTTGTCAGATCAGACCGAGCGTTTTCAGACGCGCGCGGATATTGGCCTTCTCCTCCTCGGAGGCGGCGATGAACGGCGAGCGCGGGTAGCACTTGAGCACGCCGCGGATTTCGAGCATGGCGTAGATGGCCAGCTGCGTGGATTTTGCGAGATACATGATGTCGCGTACTTCGTTGACCATGAACTGCGTCTTGCGGCAGTCTTCATAGCGGCCTTCCATGCCCTCCGTCCACATCTTCTTGCAGAGCTCGGGGAATACGTTGCCGATGCCGGGGATGAACGCCTGCGTGCCGGTGACGCAGGACTGGAGCCACATGGCCTCCGTGCCGGAGGCGACGTCGAACGTGTCGTCCTTGAGCAGCCGCGTGTAGTTGGCGTGCGTCATGATGTCGAAGGTTGCGTCCTTCACGCCGCGCACGCCCGCTTCCTCTTTGAGGCGGCGAATGAGCTTGAGGTCCATCGTGTAGCCCTGAAAACTCGTGTTGTTGTAAACATAGACCGGGATTTCCGGATTGACCGCGTTGACGGCCTTTACGATTTCGCCGTAAAACAGGCAGATGCTGTCCGCGTTGTGCTTGTAATAAAACGGACCGACGGCGGAGACGGCATCCACGCCGATCTTTGCCGCGTGCTCTGCGAGCCGCACGGACGTGCGGGTATTGGTGCTGCCGATGTGCGCGATGACGGCGATTTTTCCGCCGACCGTATTCACGACGGTCTCGGCGACCTTCATGCGCTCTTCTTCGCTCATCAGCGCGCCCGCGCCGTAGGAGCCGGTGATGAACAGGCCGTCCACCTTGTCTTTGAGGAATGTAACGAGCGTGACCAGCCCTTCGTAGTCCACGTCCCCGTTTTCCTTAAACGGGGTAATCATCGGCGGGATAACGCCTTTCATTCTGTACATGATAAATAAACCTCCTGTCTGTTTATTGAATTCTGCTTATTTGTCTGCGCGGCCGGAGCCGAGCACGTGACTGGCTGTTGCAATCGCACCCTTAATGGTGAGATCGGCGATCGCTTCCGGGTCGAAAATGCTGGAAACGTCCACACCCGCGCCAAACGTCTCGTGAATCAGATAGGTATAGAGCTTGCAGCGGGATTCGTGGCCGAAGAGGATGAACCGCTCCGACGCAAACCCCATTTGGTTGAACTCCCGGAAGGCCTTGATGTCGTCCACGGCGATGGCGGCGTCCACAAAGAGCTGCCGCTCGTCGCTGTTGGTCTTTAAAAGCACCTGCATAAAGCGCGGCATGAGCATGGTGCGCACAAATCCCGCGTTTTCCACGCAGTCTTTTGCGATGGAAACGAGTTCTTCAAAGGTATATCCGCCCGCGTCTTCGCCGCCGCACGCGACGATGCTTTTACCGACGTTGGTCGAGTTTTTCAGAGCCTCGAAGATCTGTCCGCTCATGGTCGTGATGCTCGCGGCGATGCGTCCTTTTTCGTCGATATGGATGAGCTTGGTATGCGAGCTGAGCACGACGATGTTTACCGGCAGTTTCGGATCGAGCTGCTTCAGGATGCCCATGCACTGCACCTCTTCGCCGCGCATGAAGTCCACCCGGCGCAGGGCGTGCGCGGTTGCGCCGTCCCCGTAATCGTTGCGGATGCCGCGCACAAAGTAGACGGGCACGCCAAGATCGACCACGTCCGGGTCCGTTACGATTTTAATCTGTTCGGAGAGCTCTTTCAGGCCGACCGGCGCGACGAGATGGGGGATTTCGATCAGTCCGATTTCGGAGGTGATCATGCCGGAGGCGATGGCGAAACGAACATCTTTCGGGTCGATTTTGTGTTCGGAAAGGATGGAACGGAACAGTTCCTCCACGCCGGACTTCAGCGCTTTGCGGGAGCCCGTGATGGACGTGTCCCGCACGCCGACCTTTTTAACGCCCTGCGTAATCAGCGCGCCTTCGTCGGACACCATGTAGATGCGCGTGTTGGTCGTACCGCAGTCTATGACCGCAAACATATTCACTACCTCCGCTATTTCAAAAGAGATTTGTTGACGAGGTTTTTCGGAACGCCGCCTTCGAGCACGCGGGCGGCTTCTTCGGCGACTTTACGCTGGAGCGCAAGGGTTGCGTCCTCGCTGTACCAGCCGTTATGCGGCGTTAATATCACGTTGTCCAGCCCGAGCAGCGGACTGCCCTTGGAGATTGGCTCGTGTTCGAGCACGTCCAGCCCCGCGCCGGCGATCGCGCCGCTTTGCAGCGCGGCGGCCAGCGCCGCTTCGTCGACGACCGCGCCGCGGGCGGTGTTGATTAAAAACGCGGTGCGTTTCATCAGCGAAAGTTCGTGTCCGCCGATCAGATGGCGCGTTTCGTCGTTGAGCGGGCAGTGGACGGAAATAAAATCGGAGCGCTGCATCAGCGCGTCCAGTTCGACTTTTTCAACGCCGCATTCGGAGGCGGTTTCCGGCTTGATGTACGGATCGTAGCAGAGGATTTCCATGCCGAAGGCACGCATTTTTTCGGCCACCATCATCGGAATCCTGCCAAAACCGACCAGACCGAGCGTCCTGCCGCGCAGGGCAAACAGCGGTTTGGAAACGGTGTAGTCCCACTTTCCCTCGTGGACGGAACGGTTGAGCACGAAGAGCTTTTTATTGAGCGCCATCAGCAGCGCGATGGCATGATCGGACACTTCGTCGATGCAGTAATCGGGCACGTTTACGACGTAAATGCCGCGTTCAGTCGCTGCTGCGATATCGATATTGTCCACTCCAATTGCATAGCGGACGATCACTTTGCAGCGCTGCATGCTCTCGATGACTTTGCGCGTGATGGGTGCAAACTGCACGATCACGGCGTCCGCGTCCCGCACCAGTTCCGGCAGGCGGTCTTCGTCCTTGCAGTGGTACGCTTCCAGTTCGAGCCCCTCGAGCCGCGCGAAAACCGTCTTTTCTTCGTCCAGCGTTTCATACCAATAATCGGTGATGACTACCTTGCGTTTGTTCATGCCAAACCTCCTGGATATAGTATGGTAAAATTGCGGCCGGATGGGTTATCCACCCATGCGGCGCGTTATTTCATGCACGGTATGCGTCAGCTTTTCAAGATATCCGCCGCGTTTTTCCGGGTCGAGGACGACGTTGCTGATGCCGCTTACGCTGATGCCTCCGGCGACTTTTCCGTCGTAGCCTAAGATCGGCATGCAGATTGCGGCGATATAGTCCTCGTGTTCGCATTCAATGTAGGCAACGCCTTCCCGCCGGACGACCTCGACGCGGCGAAGGAGCTCCTCCACGTCGGTAACGGTGTGCTCGGTGAAGCGCTTCATGGGATGCGTTTGAAAATAGCTTCGGATTTCCTCGTCGCTCAACTGTGAAAGATAGAGCCTTGCGATGCCGGAAGCGTGCATCGGCAGGATGCTGCCGGCGACGGCGGACATTGCGGGCCAGGTTGAAATCCGGTCCGGGAACGCCTTGTCGATCACGAGGATTTCATTATTGCTCACGCTTGCGAAGTAGACGGCGAGCCCCGTTTCGTTGGAAAGCGGCTTGATGTAATCGTGGCCGACCTTGATGAGGTCCATGGAATTATACATGTTCATGCCCAAACGGAACATCAGCGCGTTCAGGCTGTATTTCTTGGTTTGCTTGTTAAAATCGATAAATCCTTCCTGATTGAGCGTGTAGAGAAGGCGCATGACGGAACTTGCCGTAAGCTGCAGCCGGTCGCAGATTTCCATCAGCGAAAGCTCCGTTTTCCGCTCGCCCTCGCGGCTGTCGAACAGCTTGAGAATGCGAAGCGCCTTTTGCACGGACGCGATGGTATAGTCCCGCGTCGTGTTCATTGGATTATCACGATCCATGTCGTCACCACCATTTTTATACAGTAAAAACTGTTTTCATTTTTTAATTATAGGCACGATATTTTGCTTTGTCAACACGCAAAGACGCGGAAAAAACACCCGTAAATAAATTAAAGTAGCCGGAATGGAAGGGGTTGAATAATTAACAGATTTCCCAAAAAATGATTGACTTTAGAAAAATCCCGGGGTAAAATGTAGCTGAAATAAAACACGGTTTCACACAGTAAAACAATTTCGCATTACAAATCTGTCTCTCTATTTTTTTCGGTGCGTTAGGAGAATGAACAATGGTTCTGGATGAATTCAGCCTGAAAGGTCAGGTTGCTTTGGTAACCGGCGGCGGCACGGGGATTGGCCGCGGGATTGCGCAGGGGCTTGCGGAAGCGGGTGCGTCGATTGCCTGCGTGTATAACCGGCACGAGCCGGACGAGCTTGCGGCATACGCAGAAGAGCTCGGCGTCGGGTTCCTGGCGATCCAGGCCGATTTGAGCGAAATGGAGAAACTCTCGTTCGTACTGGAACAAACGCTTGCAAAATTCGGTAAGCTGAACATTCTTGTCAACAACTCCGGCATCTGCCCGCGTGCAAGCGCGCTGGAGTATACCGAACGCATGTGGGACGACATCATCCAGATCAATCAAAAGACGGTTTTCTTTTTGTCACAGCTTGCGGCAAAGCAGTTTGTCCGCCAGGGGACCGGCGGCAGGATCATCAACATTGCGTCGATGCTGTCATACCTCGGCGGATTCAACACGGCGGGTTACACCGCAAGCAAGCATGCGGTGATGGGTATTACGCGCGTGCTGGCCAGCGAATGGGGCAGCCTGGGCATCAACGTAAACGCGCTTGCGCCCGGCTGGATCAAGACGAATCTTTCCGAGCCGCTCCGTAACGATCCCGTCCGCGACGCAAGCGTGAAGGCGCGGATTCCGATGGGCGACTGGGGCGAGCCGAGCGACTTCAAAGGAGCCGCCGTGCTGCTGGCAAGCGCCGCCGGGCGGTATATCAACGGCGTGACCATTCCGGTCGACGGCGGGTATCTCACAAAATAGACAGTCCGGCAGAGTTCGGTTTCAGGGTTTTATGAAGAGGTCGGGGAAAATGAAGATGAAGACTTTGGTGCTCAACGGTCCGGGGGACTTTGAATATACCCAGCGTGAACGGCCGGTACGTGCAGACGGCGAGGTGCTGGTCAGAACGCGCGCGGTCTGCATCTGCGGGTCGGACATTCACGCAATCCGCGGGAATCAGAAGATGTTTTCCTTTCCGCGCGTCATCGGGCACGAAGTCTGCGTAGAAGTTCTGGAGGCTGCGCCGGAAAGCGGGTTTGCCGCGGGAGATCTGGCTTGCCTGCTCCCCTGCATTTCCTGCGGCGCGTGCATCGCCTGCCGCAAGGGCAAAACGAACTGCTGCAAGTCGCTCCGGCTCTACGGTGTGCATGAAGACGGCGGTTTGCAGGAATACCTTTCGCTTCCGGAAAGCGCGCTGCTCAAGATTTCGTTTTCCGGCGACCCGGTCGCGATTGCCGCCGTCGAGCCGCATACCATCGGCGCACACGCCGCGGCCAAACTGGAGACGGAGCCGGGCGAGCGCGTGCTCGTGCTCGGTGCGGGACCGATTGGCGTGAGCTGCGCGCTCATGGCGCAGAGCTACGGCGCGGACGTGATGCTCGCGGAGATCAGCGAAGCACGGCGGGAATTCGCGGCGGAGCGGTTTGCACTCCGCGCGGTCGACCCGCGCGAAGCGGACGGCGCGGCGCAGTTCGATGCGTTTACGGACGGCGAAGGGTTCCACGGCGTGATCGACACGACGGCGAACAAGGGCTCCATGGAGCAGGCGTACCGATATCTCGGTCAGGGCGGGCGGCTCGTTTACGTCGGCGTGCTGAACGGGAAGCTGGAGCTTGACGAGGCGGCGTTTCATATGGTCGAACCGACGCTGGCGGCATCCCGCAACTCCACCGCGGCGGATTATAGGCGGGTGCTCGATCTCTGGCGGCAGGGAACGATCGATCCGGCCCGGCTGGTGACCGACACGGCCGCGTTTGCAGACGCCGGGGACGCGATTCTGGACTGGGCAAAAAGCGGCTCCGCGTTCAAGGGCGTCGTGCTCTTTTAAATCGAAAAATATCAGTAAGGGGATTTTATATGGCGGAACAAGCGAAAGAACGCACACAGGGTTCGGGCAAACCGGATTACACCATCCATGCCGTACAGAATGCACTGCGCGTCCTCAAAGCGTTTAAAACGGACCCGACGGGGCTGACGCTGACCGATATCAGCACGGCGGCGGGGCTGAGCAAGAGCATGACGCTGAGAAACCTGTTTACGCTTGAAAAGGAAGGGTTCGTTTCCTACGACCCGGACAAGAAGAAATACACGCTCGGGCTGGAGCTCTTTGAGCTGGGCAACGCGCGTTTCAACTCCATCAGCTGGCGGAAGATTGCGGCAAAGAAGCTCCGCAAACTCTCCAACGACACCGGGATGATCTGCTATCTCGGCGTGCGCGAGGAGCAGAAGATCGTTATGCTCGAAAAGATATTCCCGATTACGACGCCGACCTGGGCACAGCTGATGGTGCAGACCGGCGGCACGTCCGAAATGTATTCCACCGGCATTGGAAGGCTGTTTTTGAGCCGGTACACGGAGGAAGAACTGGAGGCGTATTTCCGGCAGATCAGCCTGCAGTCGTTTACATCTACGACGATTGTGGACAAGGCCGAACTGCTCGAGATCATCCGGCGCGCGGGAGAAGAGGACATCGCCTACAACATGGGCGAAAACGAGGTTTACATCCACAGCATCTGCTGTCCGATTTTCGACAACACCGGCACGATGATCGCAGGCATCAGCCTCTGCGGCATGCAGGACGTAATCGAAGGGGAAGACAGGCCGAAATACGTTGCGCTGCTCAAGGCGACGGCGGACGCGATTTCCCGCGAAATCGGATACCGCAGCGATGCGGAAAACTGAACCGGTCAAACATCCGCACAAAACGCGCGGCTGAGCATTACTGCCAAAGCGGCAGAAAAAACAACAGGAGGAGAACATGAAAATCTTTAAAGTGATGGCGCTGATGCTGGCGCTCGTGATGGCCCTTGGTACCGTGGCGTGTGCGCAGAGCACCCCCGCCGCGGAAACGGAGACCGACGCGACAACGGAAACCGCGGTTGCCGAAGCGACGGAAGCGCCCGCCGAGGAAGTGGCCGAGGAACCGCAGGAAGTCATCGAGTTCAGCCTGGGCTGGGCCGAGACGGCGGAACGTTCCGGACATGCCCTTTCCGAAGCGGCGTATACCTTTGCCGAGCAGGTGGAAGCGCTCAGCGGCGGCCAACTGGTCGTCAATCTCTATCCGGCGGCCCAGCTGGGCGACGCCGCGTCGATGCTCACCCAGGTGGAAGCCGGTACGCTGGAATGCTGCATGAGCGTTTCCAACGGACAGTTTGCAACGTCCTACTACCCGGACCTTGGCTTCCTGGACATCCCGTATCTGTTCGAAGATTCGCAGGAAGCGTATGATCTGCTCGCGCCGGACACCGATTTCTTCCAGTCGCTGCAGAGCGACATCGCGGAAAAAACCGGCATCCGCCCGCTGGTGTTCTTCAACGAAGGCCTGCGCCACATCACCAACAGCAAGCATGAGATCAAAACGCCCGAGGACGTTGCCGGACTGAAGATTCGCACCATGTCCGTCGCCGCGCACATGAAGATGTTTGAAGCGCTCGGCGCATCCCCGACGAACATCTCCTGGGGCGAACTCTACACCGCGCTGCAGACCGGCGTTGTCGACGCGCAGGAGAACCCGATCGCCAACTGCGTCTATATTTCCGCCTGGGAAGTGCAGAAGTACATCACGCTGGACGGCCATGTCTGCCTCTGCGGCCTCTTCTGCATGAACGACGACTTCTATCAGAGCCTCAGCGCCGAGATGCAGGCCGTTGTGGACGAAGCGGCAAATGCAGCGCTTGACGCGGAATATTCGATGTTCCTCACAAACGAAGCCGCCAACCTGCAGATTCTCAAGGACAACGGCATGATCGTGACCGAACTGACCGCGGAGGAGAAGGACGCGTTCCGTCAGGCCTGTCAGCCGCAGGTCATCGAATACCTGAGGACCGTCATGGACACGCCCGAGCTCATCGACCAGGTACTCGAAATCGTGGGACAGAACTAACAGGGACCGACCGGAGCCGGTGGCCGGGCGGACAGCGTCCGGCCGCCGGCAATCCCAAAGTCAACCGATTTTCCTTTTTGGGAAGGAAGGATTGCCGCCATGAAAAACTATGTGCGTTTCTGTGAAAAGTTCAACAAGGTAATGCTGACCGTCGGCGTTGGTTGTCTCTTTGCCGCGGCCATTATCTGTTTTGTGCAGGTCGTCACAAGAAACGTGATCAATTATTCGTTCAAGTGGGCGGAAGAAGGCGTGCGCTATATCATTATATTCGGCGTTTTCTTTGCCTCGGGCCAGATTTTTTATATCGATGCAAACGCAAAAGTGGAAATCATCTACAACCTTTTCCCCAAACGCGTGCAGCTGTATCTGAACTATGTTTTTTATCTGCTGATTACTGCGTTTCTGGTGATTATGGGGTATTACGGATATCGGTGTACGGCGAACAACCTCACGACCTGGTGTGCGTCGATCCATATCCCTTGGGCCGTGCCGTTTGCGTCGCTCGCGGTCGGCAGCATCAACATGCTGCTGCAGATCCCCGCGAAGGTTTACCAAAATCATATTGCGCTGAAAGAACTCGGCCAAAACAAGGCGGCCGGAGCGCAGCCCAGCCAGATATAAGGAGGTGCCGGTCGAATGGACCCATTGGTCGTAATTTTAGTTACCTTTGCCGTGCTGCTGTTCCTCGGCATGCCGATTATCTACTGCATGGGGATCGCCGCGATGGCGTACTGTATTTCCACGGGCAAGCTGCTGCTGATGCTCATTGCAACGGAAAAGATTTTCCGCGGCATGGACAGCTTCGTGCTGCTGGCCATCCCGATGTTTATCCTCTGCGGCGAGATTATGAACCGCGGCGGAATCACGCGCACGCTGGTGCGTTTTGCAGACCTGCTGGTCGGCCGGATCCGCGGCGGGCTGGCGTATGTCAACACGCTTGCCAGCACGTTTTTTGCGGGCATCACAGGCTCGGCGCTTTCGGACGTTGCTTCCATCGGTTCAATCCTGATTCCGACCATGGAAGAGCAGGGGTATTCAAAGGACTTTTCCTGTGCCGTTACGGCGGCGACGGCCATACAGGGGCCGCTGATCCCGCCGAGCATCCCGGCCGTTCTGGTCGCGTCCGCCACGGGGCTCTCCACCGGCGCGCTGTTCTGGGGCGGTGCGGTCCCGGGGCTTTTGATCGGCCTCGGCGCGGCGTTCGTGATCGCGATTTCCTCGCGGTTCCATAAATACCCGAAGCGCACGGAGAAAATACCGTTCCGCGAAGCGATCAACATCACCCTGCATTCGCTGCTGCCGCTGATGACGGTCGTGATCATCCTGGTCGGCATGACCTCCGGGCTGTTTACACCGACCGAAGCCGCCGCCGTTGCGCTGGTGTATTCGCTGGTCGTTACTTCCATTATGTATAAGCCCATCAAGTTCAGGGAAATGGTGGACATCGGCAAGTCGGTCATCGTCCAGACCGGCACGATCTACCTGATCATCGGCTGCGCGTCCGCGTTTGCCTGGGCGCTGGCGCTCGAAAACGTGCCGAGCTATCTTTCCACATTCATCACGTCGTTTGCGCATTCAAAGCTGGGCGTGCTGCTTGTTTTGAATATCGTACTGCTGATCTGGGGCATGTTTATGGACACGGCGCCGTCGATTCTGGTGCTGGTGCCGATTCTGCTGCCGGTGGCGACGGCGGCGGGCGTGCACCCGATCCACTTTGGCGTGCTCGTTATCGTCAACCTGATGATCGGCCTTTTAACGCCGCCGTTCGGCATGGCGCTCTATGCAACGCAGTCCGTCGGCAAGTGTTCGCTGGGAGGGCTGATTAAAAACGTTGTTCCGTTTTTACTCGTCGACCTCGTGATGCTTGCGGTGATCACGCTGGTGCCCGATCTTGTGCTGGCGCTGCCGCGCGCGTTCGGGCTCGCACAGTAAAAATTATTCCAGCCGGGACTTCGTCTGCGGCGGGACATAACGAAAAAAACGGCAGGTTCAAATCGGAAGGGATGGACCTGCCGAATCTCTCTCTGAAGGAGGGTTTTCATCAATGAAACTCGAACTGCCGCAGAATGCGTTTCAGGGGAACGCGCCCGTTTCCATCGAACTGCCGGACGACTGGCGGGTCGCCGTGCAGCGTATGCCCGCCGACGGCATGCCCGCGCTGACGAAGGAACAGGTCCGCGAGCGAATCAACAGGCCTTACGGAACGCCGAAGCTGGCGGAGCTGGCGAAACAGGCACATGAAGTTTGCATCGTGTTTGACGATATTTCCCGCGGCACGCCGACGAAGGTGATGGCGCAATGCGTGCTGGATGAACTGCACGCGGCGGGGATCAGGCGGGAGCAGATTCGCTTCATCTGCGCACTCGGCACGCACGGCGCGAACAACCGCGTCGATTTTGCAAACAAACTTGGCGAAGAGATCGTTCACGACTACACCGTCTATAACCACAACTGCTATGAAAACACCGTGCGCATCGGAAAGACCAAACGCGGATTCGACGTCTGCATCAACAGCGAATTTATGCGCTGCGACCTCAAAATCGGCCTTGGCGCGATCACGCCGCACACCATGAACGCGTTTGGCGGCGGCGGGAAGCTGTTTTTCCCGGGGATTGCGTCGATTGAGACCGTGCGGCAGAATCACCAGACCGCCGTGGAGTTTTTCCAGCGGAACGGGCTGAACAGCTCGTCCATGATGGGCGAGCTCAGCGTATGCGATATGCGGCTGGAAATTGAAGAAATGACAAGGATGATCGGGCAAACGTTCGTTGCGGACTGTCTCTACAACAGCCGCCTGGAGCCGGTCGGCCTGTATGCGGGCGACCCGGTCGAAGCGTATTATGCGGCGATTCCCGCGGCAAAGGAAGTCTACGCCGTGCCGCGTCTTTCGGACATGGATGTTGTGATCGTCAACGTGAACGCCAAGGCGACGGAAGCGACCGTCGCCTCCGGCCTTGCGGCGCTTGAACTCAAAAAGAGCGGCGGGGACGTCGTGATTGTCGATCACACGCGGCTCGGACAGGCGACGCACTATCTCTTCGGCGCGTTCGGGCACGGCGTGGGCGGACGGATGTTCGGCGGCATGCCGACCGCGCGGGCGGAAGTGGACCGCTATATCTGCTGGATGCCGTATCCGGACCTCGGCGCGGCGCACTGGATCGGCGAACTCGAAAAACAAATCTATGTGGACACCTGGGAAGAGGCCCTGCGGCTGCTCAAAGAACGGCACGGCCCGGGAACGTGCGCGGCGGTGATCACCGAAGGGAGTATCTGCTATCTGACCCAGCCGGACTGAAAACAGACGGCGGGCGCTTTGAACGACAGCCTATATCAGGCAGGAACAACCGCCTCAGCCGACGATCATCTTTGAGAGCGCATCGATTTTGCCGTATGCGATCATCCGGTCGCCCGCGTGCACCTGCGTGTCCGCCGTCGGGAAGTCCAGCACCTCCGAACCGCGGTCGATCTTCAGGATTTGTATGAAATGTTCTTTCAGGTGGACTTCCCGGAGTGTTTTGCCGCAGATGAAACTGTCCGGGTCGACGATGATTTCATAGATCCCGAAATCGGGGCTCAGGTTCAGAAGCTGGTCGATCCGCCCCGCGGAATTTGCCTTTTTGATCTTGTTTTTCAGCAGCTTTTCGGTAAACCGGGCGAAATGCGACGAGAGATATTTGCTTTTTGTAACCAGCACGATGAAAAGCAGCACGGCGGCCAGCGCGACGACCGTGTTTACCGCGCTTACGGAAGCGTTGCCGAGCATATCGAACAGCAGGGTGATCAACGTCACCTGCGCAACGTAGCTGATGATCATGAGGATGCTGGCAATCCGCCTGCGCACCGGGTGCTGAACGATCAGCTCCGATTCACGCGTGGTGAAGCCCGTGTGCGTGAGGATGGAGATGATCTGAAAGCGCGCCTTGCCGATCTCCAGACCGGTCAGCTTCATCACGACCGAAAGGATTTCGATTAAAAGCCACAATGCGACGAACAAAATCAGAAATAAAATCAGACTCATATGGCGGACGGTTGGCGGCGCGGCGACGCGCGCATGCGCTCTCCTTTTTTGTTTTTGGATTTTTGTGCGGTGCCTGATTAAAAAGACGGATGCCGGGACCGGCGGGCAGAACGCCGGCTTTTTTATAATTTTACCATACGCGGCAAAACGCTGGCAAACGGCTGTCTGCCCGGCAGAAGGCGAAAAAACAGCGGATTCTTTCTTGCTATTTAAGATTATATCTGCAATAATATATAAGACCATTCTTGTATTCAGGCGCGCGGCGTTTACTCCACTTCTTATTCACCGCGACGCTGTATAAAAGGAGGGATACCCATACCGCATGGCTTGCGGTGCGGCAGTGTGGAGACCTGCCGTAATGCGTCCGTCACTTTTTGCGGGCGGATGCGAGATGGGCGGTTAACGAATGTTGCGCCCACCAGAGCCGAAAACACATGGCAAACGTCACCCTGAAAAACATCAAGAAAATCTACGACAAAAACGTAGTCGCGGTGCAGGAGTTCAATCTTGATATCGCGGACAAAGAGTTTATCGTGCTTGTCGGCCCTTCGGGCTGCGGCAAATCGACGACTCTGCGCATGATCGCCGGGCTTGAAGAGATCACCGAAGGTGAACTCTACATCGGCGACCGTCTCGTCAACGATGTTGCGCCGAAAGACCGCGACATCGCGATGGTCTTCCAGAACTACGCGCTCTATCCGCACATGACCGTGTACGAAAACATGGCGTTCGGACTCAA